>DATJSL010000012.1:0-21618 GCA_035504115.1 Steroidobacteraceae bacterium
GCTGCCGTCTGCCGGCGTCGGCGCCATCCTCGCGCTGCTCATCACTGGAAACCCGCTCTCGGTCATCGCGCTTATAGGCATCATTCTTCTGATCGGTATCGTTAAGAAGAACGCCATCATGATGATCGACTTCGCGCTCGATGCGCAGCGCAAGGGGGGGCTGGAGCCGCGCGCGGCGATCACGCAGGCATCGCTGCTGCGATTTCGGCCCATCCTGATGACGACGATGGCGGCGCTGCTCGGCGCGTTGCCCCTGATGCTGAGCTACGGGGCGGGATCGGAGCTGCGCCGGCCGCTCGGCATCGCGATCGTCGGCGGTCTGATCATGAGCCAGCTGCTCACGCTGTTCACGACACCGGTGATCTATCTCGCCTTCGACCGGGTGTCGGTGCGCTTGCGGCGCCGCCTGCGCAAGGCCGATCTCGGGGCGGGGCCGCCCGCAGGCGGCGGGGAAGCGGGTCCGGCCCCGATATGAACCTGTCGCGCCCCTTCATCGAGCGGCCGGTGGCCACCACGCTCCTGACGGCGGGCATCGCGCTCGCCGGTGCGCTCGCCTACCTGCACTTGCCCGTCTCGCCGCTGCCGCAGGTCGACTATCCGACCATTTCCGTGTCGGCCTCGCTGCCGGGCGCGGATCCGGAGACGGTCTCGACCAGCGTCGCCGAGCCCCTGGAGCGCTATCTCGGGGAGATCGCCGACGTCACGGAGATCACTTCACAGAGCTCGACCGGCGGGACGCGGATCACGCTGCAGTTCGATCTGGACCGCGACATCAACGGTGCGGCGCGCGATGTGCAAGCGGCGATCAACGCCGCTGCCGCCGACGTCTCGACCAGCCTGTCGAGCAATCCGACCTACCGCAAGGTGAATCCCGCGGATGCGCCGCTCATGATCCTCGCGCTCACCTCCAGGACCTTGACGCGGGGCCAGCTGTACGATGCCGCGAGCAACGTGCTGCAGCAGCGGCTCTCGCAGCTCGACGGCATCGGTCAGGTATCGATCGGCGGCGCGACGCTGCCGGCGGTGCGCGTGGAGCTCAACCCCACCGCCATGTTCCGCTACGGCATCGGGCTCGAGGACGTGCGTGCGGCGCTCGCGTCGGCGAATGCCAACAGTCCGAAGGGCGCCATCGAGGAGGGCGGTCGGCGCTTCCAGCTCTATACCAACGACCAGGCGAGCCATGCGAGCGAGTACCGGCCGCTGGTCATCGCCTACCGCAACGGCTCCGCCGTGCGCCTGTCGGACGTGGCCGACGTCGAGGACTCGGTGCAGGATCTGCGCAACGAGGGACGCGCCAACGGGGAACCCGCGGTGCTCGTCATCCTGTCGCGCCAGCCCGGCGCCAACATCATCGACACCGTCGATCAGGTGAAGGCGGAGCTTCCGCAGCTCGAGGCCTCGCTGCCGAGCGACGTGAACCTCAGCATCGTCTCGGATCGCAGCGCGACCATCCGCGCATCGCTGCGCGATACCAAGTGGACGCTGTTGCTGGCGGTCGCCCTGGTGACCTTCGTGGTGTTCCTGACGCTCGGCGATGTGCGCGCGGCGCTGGTTCCCGCGGTGGTCGTGCCCATCTCCCTGATCGGCACGTTCAGCGGCATGTACCTGCTGGGCTTCAGCCTGGACAACCTCTCGCTCATGGCGCTCACCATCGCCACCGGCTTCGTGGTCGACGACGCGATCGTGGTGCTCGAGAACATCTCGCGGCACGTGGAGAACGGGATGCCGCGGCGCGAGGCCGCCCTGCGCGGGGCCCGGGAGGTCGGCTTCACGGTGGTCTCGATCAGCGTCTCGCTGGTCGCGGTATTCATTCCCATCCTGCTCATGGGCGGAATCATCGGGCGGCTGTTCCGGGAGTTCACCGCGACCTTGTCGCTCGCCATCGCGATCTCGATGGTGATATCCCTGACCACGACACCCATGATGTGCGCCCTGATGCTGCGCCCGCCGGCGCGGGCGGCGGGCCGTGCGCCGCGGCGCAGCTTCATGAGCCGCTCGCTCGTCTGGTACGAGCGCACGCTCGCCTGGTCGCTCGAGCACGGCCGGCTGGTGATGTTCGCGCTGGCCGTGACGGTCGCGCTCAACGTGCTCTTGTTCACCGTCATTCCGAAGGGCTTCTTTCCGCAGGAGGACACGGGCCTCATCACCGGCGGCATCGTCGCGGATCAGAGCATCTCATTCCAGCTGATGAAGGACAAGCTGGTGCAATTGATGGGCATCGTGCAGGCCGATCCGGCGGTGCAAAGCATCGCCGGGTTCACCGGGGCGGGCAGCGGGGGCGGCGCCTCGCAGGCCAATTTCGGCTATGTCTACGTGCTGCTCAAGCCGCTCTCCGTGCGCAAGATTTCCTCCGACGAGGTCGTCGCCCGGCTGCGCGACAAGCTCGCGCAGGTGCCCGGCGCGCGGCTGTTCCTGCAGACGGTGCAGGATATCCGCGTCGGCGGACGGCAGGCGAACGCCGAATATCAGTTCACGCTGCAGGCGGACAAGATCTCCGATCTGTACGAGTGGGGCCCGAAGCTGGTCGCCGCGCTCGAGCAGAGCCCGGTGGTCGCGGACGTGAACTCCGACCAGCAGCAGAAGGGACTGCAGACCGACGTGAGCTACGACCGCGCGACCGCCGCGCGCCTCGGCGTGACGGTGAGCGAGCTCGACGCCACCCTGTACGATGCCTTCGGCCAGCGGCAGGTCTCCACCATCTTCAACGCCTTGAATCAGTATCACGTGATCATGGAGGTTGCGCCGCGCTACTGGCAGAGCCCGCAATCCTTGAGCGACATCTACGTGAGCACCTCGGGAGGCGCGGCCACCGGGACACAGAACACGAACCTCTCGACCGTGGGGGGCGGGACCACGTCCTCGACCGCGGTCGGCGGCAGCGGCAGCGGCGGCGCGGTGCCGGCCGCAGGCAGCGGCGCGAGCGGCACTGCGGTCGGCGGCATCGGCAGCGGGGTCGGCGGCAGCGCCGCCGCGGCGAGCAACTCGGTCCAGAATGCATTGACCAATGCCATCGCCAACACCGGCCGCGGCGCGGTGTCGAGCGGCGCCGCAGTGAGCGCCAAGGTCGAGACCATGGTGCCGCTTGCCGCCGTCTCGAGTCACGCCGCGGGAACGACGCGGCTTTCGGTCAATCACCACGGGCTGTTCGCATCGACCACCATCTCATTCAATCTCGAGCCCGGCATGTCGCTGAGCGATGCCACGCAAGCGGTGACCCGCGCCATGGAGGAGATTCACATGCCGACGTCCGTGCACGGCATATTCGCCGGTACCGCGGCCACCTTCCAGCAGTCGCTCGTCAGCGAGCTGGTGCTCATTGCGGCGGCGCTGCTCGCGGTCTACATCGTGCTCGGTGTGCTCTACGAGAGCTACGTGCACCCGATCACCATCATCTCCACCTTGCCCTCGGCGGGAGTGGGCGCCGTGCTCGCGCTGATGGTTTCGCATACCGAGTTCAGCATCATCGCCATGATCGGCGTCATCCTGCTGATCGGCATCGTCAAGAAGAACGCCATCATGATGATCGACTTCGCCATCCACGCCGAGCGCACCCTGGGGCTCGCACCGCGCGAGGCCATATACCAGGCATGCCTGCTGCGATTTCGTCCCATCATGATGACCACCCTCGCGGCGCTGCTCGGAGCCGTGCCGCTCGCGGCGAGCTACGGCAACGGCGCCGAGCTGCGCCGGCCCCTCGGCATCTCCATCGTCGGCGGGCTGATCATGAGCCAGATGCTGACCCTGTACACGACGCCGGTGCTGTACGTCTATCTCGACCGGTTTCAAACCTGGCTCAAGGCACGCTGGCCGCGGCGCTGGTCGGATGCCGAGGCGGCGCAGGTGAGCCCATGAGGCGCCTCGCCTGCCCGCGCGCCGCCGGCGTGCGGCGCACGGCGGCCCTCGCCGCAGCGCTCCTGGCGGGCTGCGCGGTCGGACCGAACTATCACCGTCCCCCCGCGCCGGTACCCGAGGCCTACAAGGAGACGCCGCCGGGATGGAAGCTCGGCAGCCCGCAGGATGCCCTCGATCGGGGAGAGTGGTGGCACATCTTCGCCGACCCGGAGCTGGATGGCCTCGAGGGCCAGGTCGACATCTCCAACCAGAACGTGAAGCAGTACGAGGCGCAATACCGCGAGGCGGCGGCGCTGCTGAGGGAGGCCGAGGCACAGCTGTTTCCGGTGATGAGCGCGAGCTTCGGCGGCCAGCGCGGCGGGGGCGGCGGCGGCACCGCCGCGGTCTCGAGCGCGGTGGGAAGCGGCACCGGCGGCTCCACGCACACCGAGTTCACGCTGGAAGGCGTGCTCACCTGGCAGCCCGACATCTGGGGCACCATCCGCCGCCAGGTCGAGAGCCGCAAGGCCGGCGTGCAGGTGAGCGAGGCGAACCTGGCGAGCGCGCGGCTGTCCGCGCAGGCCACGCTCGCGACGGACTACTTCGATCTGCGCGCCACCGATTCGCTGCGCACGCTCCTCACCCGGGCCGCCGGGCTCGATCAGCGCGCCCTCGAGATCGCGCAGAACCAGCTCCGCTCCGGCACGGCCACCAGCGGCGACGTCGCAGCGGCGCGGTCCGCGCTCGAGGCAACGCAGGCACAGCTCATCGGCGTCGAGCAGCAGCGCGGGACCTACGAGCACGCCATCGCCATGCTCAGCGGGCACCTTCCCTCCGAGGTGAGCATCGCCGCGGCGCCACTCAAGGCGACCGTGCCGCAGGTGCCGCTCACGCTGCCCTCGCAGCTGCTCGAGCGCAACCCGGCCATCGCCGCCGCGGAGCGCCAGATGAAGCAGGAGAATGCCCTCATCGGCGTGGCGATCGGCGCGTACTTTCCGACCATCAGCTTGAGCGCGCTCGGCGGCTACGCGGGCAATCCGCTGTCGACGCTGATCCACGCGGGCAATCGCATCTGGTCCGTCGGCGGGACGGCGAGCGATACGCTGCTGCAGGGCGGGGAGCAAGTGGCGGCGGTGGCGCAAGCGCGCGCCACCTACGATCAGTACGTGGCGAGCTACCGCCAGACCGTGCTCTCCACGTTCCAGTCGGTGGAGGACCAGCTGCTCGCGCTGCGCGTGCTCGAGCGGGAGGCCGCGGTCGAGCAGAAGGCGGTCGGCGATGCGCAGACGGCCGTGAACGTCGCGCTCAATCAGTTCAATGCCGGCACGGTGAGCTACACTACCGTCATCACCGACATTCAATCGCTGATCGCGGACCAGCAGGCGCTCCTCACCATCCAGCAAAATCAGCTGGTGGCGGTCGTCTCGCTGATCGAGGCGCTCGGCGGCGGCTGGGATGCCTCGCGCCTCTGATCGGCGGCTTGGCTTGGACAAGGGGCCGTGCATGGCATCGAAGACCGTTGCGATTCTCGAGACCCGGACCGGCGCCCATCTGGCCGAGTTGATCGCGCGTTGCGGTGCGCTGCCCATGCACGCCCCCGCGCTCGAGGAGATCCCCGACGTCGATCCGGGAGCGCTCGGCGCGCTGCTCGAGGAATGGAGCGTGCAGCCCTTTCACCTGGCGATCTTTCAGACCGGGGTGGGCACGCGCGCGCTGTTTCAAGCCACCGACGCACTCGGATCGACCCCCAAGCTCGAGCGACTGCTCGAGGCGGCGATCATCGTCGTGCGCGGCCCGAAGCCCACGGGAGAGCTCGGCGCGCGCGGTGTGCGCATCGACATCCGCGCCGCCTCGCCCTTCACCACCGAGGCCGTGCTCGCGGCGATCGCGTCCATCGGGCTGGCGGGGCGCCGCGTGCTGGTGCAGCGCTACGGGGAGACGAATCGGCGGCTGCGCGAGTCGCTCGAGGCGCGCGGCGCCGCGGTGCGGGAGATCGCCACCTATCGCTGGGCGTTGCCGCGGGACATCGCGCCGCTCGAGCGGATGATCGAGGCACTGGCGGCGTCGAGCCTGGATGCCGTGGTGTTCACCAGCGCGGTGCAGGTGCAGAACCTGTTCGCCGTCGCCGCCGGCATGGGGCGCGCCGCCGACCTGCCGCGGCTCCTGAACCGCGGCATCGTCGCCTCGATCGGTCCGGTGTGCTCGCGCGCGCTCAGAGAGCGCGGCATCGCGCCGACGTTCGAGGCCGACCCGCCGAAGCTCGGTCCGCTGGTCGCCGGGCTCAAGCGCGCGCTCGCGGGCTAGGCTAGGGAGTCCAACGGTAGACGACGCCGCGGTAGGGCGCCTTGAATTGCTCGAAGACCCCGGTGATGAACAGCGTGCGCGCTCCGTCGGGTCCGAAGTTCACGTTGGTGACATAGGGTGTCGGCACCTTGACGATGCGCACGAGCTTCTTGCCCGCGTCGACGACCAGCACCCGCCCCGAGCCGTTCTGCGCGATGTAGTAGTTGCCGTCCGGGCCGAGCTTCAGCCCGTCGGGGCCGTTGTAGGCATCCTCGTGGGGCGTGGGCTCGGCGAGATCCGCGAGCCGTGCCCACACGGTGCGCGGGCCGAGCCCGCCGTCCGGCAGCACGGGAAATGACAGGATGCGCGCGGCGAGATCCTCCGCCACCAGCAGATGCTTGCCGTCCTTCGACAGCGTGAGCCCGTTCGAATAATGGATGGTGTCGGCCACCTGGACGAGGCGAGTCCCATCCGCGCTCAAGTGCAGCACCGCACCGCTGATCGGCGCGTTGATGTCGTACACCCCGGAGGCCGAGAAGTACACGCCGCCCGAGCCGTCGGCGGCAAAATCGTTCGGGCCGACGAAGGACTTCCCGGACTGGTCCCTGTCGATGGTGCGCACCAGGCGGCCCTGGGCATCCAGCTCGACCACGCTGTTGGCGTCGTAGCAGGCAACGAGCAGATGATCGCGCCGATATTCGATGAGGCCCGACGGACCGCAATGCTCGCCGCGCCAGAAGATGCCGATGCGCCGGCCGTCCCACACCTTCACGCCCGGACCGGCATACTCGACGTAGAAGAGCTTGCCATCCCGCCACAGCGGGCCCTCGGGATAGACGGCGTGCGGATCGATCACATCGAGCCCCGCGAATGCCACGCCCGCGGTCGCCATCAGGCACGCGGCGAGAGACATGGCCTGGATCGAGCGGGTCATCGGCTGCATGCCGCCATTGTATTGCAGCGCCGGCAGGTTTGTCCGGCCTCGTCCGACAGCGCGTCGGCGACGAATCCTACCGGCGGCGCTCGGCCCGGCTCGATCGGAACGGCGGGCGCGCCGGTATAGGCTCACCTCTTCGCCATCCCCAGCGAGGAGCAAACCATGGACACTCGGCCCGCGGCTGAAAAGCAGAACGGCAACAGCAAGCCCTTTCTCACCGACGTGCAGACCCTGCGCGAGCGCGCGCGCCAGCACATATCCGAGGGGAGCGTCACGCCCAGCTACGAAGGCGACATCCGCGGGACGATCGAGATCCTGCAGGCGGTGCTCGCGACGGAGATCGTCTGCGTCCTGCGGTACACCATGCATGCGATCGCGGCGACCGGCATCAGCAGCGAGGGTGTCAAGGCGGAGTTTGCGCAGCATGCGAAGGACGAGCAGGAGCACGCGATGCAGGTCGCCGAGCGCATCAACCAGCTTGGCGGTACTCCCAACTTCAACCCCGCGGGGCTCGCGACGCGATCGGCCTCGGAGTACGGCAGCGCGCAGAGCCTCGTCGACATGATCAAGGAGAACCTGATCGCCGAGCGCATCGCCGTCGAGCACTATCGCGAGCTGGCCCGATATTTCGGCGCCAAAGACCCGAGCTCGAGGCTCATGATGGAGCGCATCCTGGCGGTCGAGGAGGGGCATGCCAACGACATGCACGACCTGCTGGTCGCGCACCAGGGAAAGCCGATGCTGCAGCGCTAGGAGCTGCCGCTCACCGCCGGCGGATCGCTCGCCGGAAAGGTCTCTTCGAGCGCCTCGTCCAGCAGATCGCTCTGGTGCTGCCTGGCGCTCTCGCTCCCTTCCTCGGGATGCTTGGCGAGATAGGCGGCCGCGTAGCTGCACGCCGGGACCACTCGCCAGCCATGATCGCGGGCCGTCTCGAGCGCCTTGCGCGTGAGCTCCGCCGCCACTCCGCGGCCTTCGATGGCATGCGGCACGCCGGTGTGGGTTATGGTCATGACGCCGGCGGCAATGGTGTAATCGAGGACGGCGCGCTCGCCATCGACGAGGGCCGTGAAGCGATGAGCCGCACTGTCGTGATCGACTTGCATGGACCAATCATACTCCATCGCTCGCAGAGGAAACGCTACGCCGCGATCGACGCTGCCCTGATCGCGTGCGGTCGGCGCTCATCCGCTCATCGGCGCTTATCCCGGATGCTCAGGGGGACGACGCTCCGGCTTGGGTGCGGGGTGGGGCGGTTGCGCCGGGTGCGCCGGAGCGGCCGGGCGCGGCGCCGGATGCGGTGCAGCGGCGGGGTGCGGCGCCGCGTGCTCCGCGCGGGGCGCGGGCTCCGTGCGCGGCGCGGCATGCTCTGCGGGACGCGCGGGCTCCGTGCGCGGCGCGGGCTCCGTGCGCGGCGCGGCATGCTCTGCGGGACGGGCGTGCTCCGTCGCAGGTGCATGCGCGGCGTGGTGGGCGGCGGGCGCAGTGTGCGTTGCCGGATGCTGCGCCTCGCGCGCGGCAACCACACCGTTGCCCGTAAATACGCCGGGCCTCTGCGTGGCCGCCACGGCGGGATGGCCATGATTCTCCTTGGAGCGCAGCGCCGGATCGGCGCGCGCCATTTGAACGTGCTGCAGCTGCGCCTGGACCGCGGGGATGTGCCGCTCATGCTCGTAGCTCAGCTGCTGGGCGGTGGGTCTTGCCTCGATCCCGCCCGGGCCGCCGTTGTAGCTCACCCGGTTGACGGTGACGTTATTGACGACGACGTTCCTGGTGTAGACATTGGTGATATGCACCGAGCTGACGTTCATCACGGCGCGGTTGTAGAAGAACTGTCCACCCTGCCAGTAGCCGCCCTCGAATCCCGTGCCGACATACCCAAAACCATAGTTCACGCCGCCGTAAAAGCCGACGTGCGGACCCCAGTACCCGGGGTGCCAGAGGAAGGCAGCCCCTTCGTACCCCCAGTATCCGGGCGTCCAGAGAAGGCCGGGTTGCGGCGCCAGCACCCAGGTGCCCGGCACCCAGTAATAATCCTGAACCTGATCGTCCCAGTACCAGTAGCCCGGAACCCACAGATAGCCGGCAGCCGGAATCGGCGGTTGCACGTACACCGGCAGCGCAGGGGGTGCAAGGTTCACCGAGAGGCTCACACCGATCTGGGCGCGCCCGATGAGGGGCAGGATCAGCAAAATCAGCGCCGGGAGGACCGAGCGGGGAGTCTTGAACATGGCTGCATCTCCAGCTTGGCGAAGGGCATGCGCGCACGCCGCGGCGCGCAGCTCGGATTTATGTGTATAACTGCGCTCATGATAGCGCCGCGTACGGGAAAGCCTGAGTCGGCACGAGCCAGCCGCCATTGTAGGACAAAATCCGATGGCCGGCGCGAATGTGACCGGCCATCGCCGAGCCTTCGGGCGTGAAGGGGCGCGACGGCCCGACCGCGATCGAGCGCGGCTATGCCCGGCTGTCGGCGTGTACGGACGAGAGCGCCGGCATCCATGCGGCCGCGCATCTTATCCTGTGCATCTTCGATGACTTCTACAGTCTGCTGTGCGAGTACCCCTATCGCGCCAAGCGCGCCTTCGAGCTCATGGATTGGCACGCCTCGGTGCGCATCAGCAAGGAGCGGCTGGGACTGTACAGCCAGTACATCGAGGAGCACGGGCCGAGGATCCACGGCGCGTTTCCCGCGCTCGCCCGCGAGCCGGCCATCTGGGATGCGCTCGACCGGCTGTTCGTCGCGATGATCGTCGACCGCTACGAGGCGGACACGGCATTCAGCTTCGCGCATTCGCTGCGGCGTAATATCTGTCACGAGATCTGGCGTCCGGTCGCCTATTCGTTTCCGCCGCCGAGCAAGCTGCGCGCCTTCTCGATGGCGTCGGTGCATCGGCGCATGCGCATTCGCGATCGCATCGACATCGAGCTCATCTCCTCGTTCCTGAGCGTGCCGGAGTTCTCCGTGCCGTTTCGCAGCTTGTCGAGCGATGCGCAACGCATACTCGATCGCCTGGGGCCGCTGCTGTATGCGGCCGGAGAGCCGCCGCCGGTGGCGCTCGACGTCGTCGAGGCCGGATTCTTCCGCGATCGGCAGGCGTTCGTGGTCGGCCGATGGGTACGCGCCGACGAGAGCATCGTGCCGTTCGTGGTCGCACTGCGCAATGGCCATCTGGGCATCTACGCCGATGCCGTGCTGCATCGGGTCGCCGATATCCACGGCCTGTTCAGCTCGGCGCTCGCCAACCTGCACGTGACCACGCGGCTCTATTACCAGACCTGCGTCTTTCTCTTCAGCCTGATGCCGCGCCGACCCCTGGGACATCATTACTCGACCATCGGCTACAACCACGTCGGCAAGATCGCCATCTTGAACGAGATCACCGAGCAGATGCGCGCCAG
Source organism: Steroidobacteraceae bacterium (assembly GCA_035504115.1). Taxonomy (GTDB): domain Bacteria; phylum Pseudomonadota; class Gammaproteobacteria; order Steroidobacterales; family Steroidobacteraceae; genus Bog-1198. The sequence continues at coordinate 10,451 of DATJSL010000012.1, forward strand.
CGGCCAGCGATTCAAGCGATCGCCCGGCGCGGAGGGGACCGTTGCGGTCGGCTTCACGTTCGACGCCTGCGACTACCACTTGAAGGTGATTCGCGACCGCCCCACCGATTCGTACAAGTGGGGGGAGTACCCCGGCGTCGGCGCCGTGATCGAGAAGTACCGGCTGGTCCACGAGATCAACCGCGCCGGCAGCATGCTCGACAATGTCATGTACTTCAACCTGCGGCTGGATCGCGACATGTTCGAACCCGCGCTGCTCGAGGAGCTGTGCGCGCAGTCGAGCCAGAGCGTGCAGGTGGACGCGGACGGCGTGCTGCTGCGCTCGCTGATCGTGCAGCTGAAGATCATTCCGCTGCCCGTGTTCCTGGCGAGTGCAGGAGAGGTCGAGACGCGCGAGGTGATCGTCAGGCTCGGGCAGTGCATTCGCAACAACGCCGCGACCAACATCTTCAACAAGGACCTGGATTCTCGAAACTACGGCGTCGGCCGCTACGGCGGCGTGCTGCTGTTCGACTACGACGCCGTGGAGAAGCTCACCGACGTCAAGATCCGCACCAATCTCGACCGCGAGCCGGGAGAGGAGTCCGTGCCGGAGTGGTTCTTCGAGGAGGGCGTGGTGTTCCTGCCGGAGGAGCTGCAGCACGGCATGCAGCTCATGAACCGCCATGCCCGCAGGTGCTTCCGCGAGGAGAATCTCGAGCTGCTGGGAGTCGAATACTGGGAGCACATCCAGCGCCGATTGCTCAGCGGAGATGTGCCCGAGCTGCAGATGTTTCCGGACAGCTGCAAGCTCGGGTAATTCGCAGCCCCCCGCCGGGCCGGCGGACGGGCTGGCCCGAGCAACCTCGAGCTAGCCGCGCGCGGTCTTGGGGGGCTCGAGCGGCAGCTCGAGAATGAATGCCGCACCGAGTCCGGCACCGCCGCTCTCGGCGCGCAGTGTTCCGCCGAGCTCCTGGGCGGCCAGCGCGCCGCTGTGCAGGCCGAAGCCGTGTCCGGACGCGCGGGTGGTGAAGCCGTGCTGGAAGAGCTTGCCCATGTTCTCGGGCGGAATGCCGATGCCGTTGTCGATCACGGATATGCGCACGCCCCGCGGCGCGGCCTCGATGCGCAAGGTGATGAGCTTGTCGGGGCGTCCGGAGTCATCGCAAGCGTACTTGGCGTTGCGCACCAGGTTCACCAGGATCTGCAGGACCTTGTGCTTGTCGACGTTCAAGGCAGGGACGTCGCCGAACTCGCGGCGCAGCGTCACCCCGTGGCGCGCGAAGGCTCCGGCGTTGAGGCGCAAGCTGTCCTCGACCAGATCCACGGCCTGCACCGTCTCGGTCACGCCGCACAGCTTGGCATAGCTTTGCTGCATGCTGACCGTGTCCTTGATGTGCTCGAGATTGTCGCGCAGGAGCGTGAGCTCCTCGAGGGCGGCGCGCTGGTCGCTCATGAGCTGCTCGCCGAGGGCCGCCAGGTATTCGGGAACGCGCTTGCCGCGCGGATCGTCGGTGAGGAACTGGCCTGCACGCTCTCCCTGCTCGAGCAGGAGCGATGCGAGCCGCGAGATGCTCGCCGCCTTCGACTGGCGCAGCCGCTCGGCCACGAGGCTCGCCGAGATGTTCACGCTGTTCAGGATGTTGCCGACGTTGTGCAGTACGTTGGTCGCGACCTCCGCCATGCCGGCCTCACGCGAGGCGGTGATGAGCTCCTTGTTGACCCGCTCGAGCTCCATTTCGCGGAACGTGCGCTCGGTGGTGTCCTGGATCACGGCGACCGCGCCCAGGGTCTGGCCCTCCGGCCCCACGAGGCGCCGTGCGCTGGAGAGCGTGGTGCGCGGCGTTGCATCGTGCGCGACCACGGTGAGCTCCAGGTTGCTGATGGTCTGCCCGCGCAAGGCCCGCGCGAGCGGGCGCTGCTCTTCGGCAACGAGCGTGCCGTCCATGAGGAAAAAATCCGCCGCCTGGGGCTGCGCGCCCGGCGTGCCCGGCTCATCCACCTGGATGCAATGCAGCTCCACCGCGGCGCGATTGAAGTGGGTGATCCTGCCGAAGACATCGCAGGCGAGCAGCGCCACGGGCAGATCCCCGATCACCGCCTCCAGCAAGGTGCGCTGCCGCACCATCTGCGCGGCGAGCTCCTTGCGCTGGGTGATGTCGCGCAGGTACTCGACCGAGCATTCCGCCCGCTCCCCGTCGCGCACCAGGGCCATGGTGGTTCGCACCCAGAGGAACTCTCCGTCGCGGCGCCGATAGCGCTTCTCGAAGTCGAGAAAAGGCACCTCGCCCTTCCACAGACGCTCGAGCCGCGCGGCGCACTCCTCGCGCTCCTCGGGATGGGTGAGATCATCCATGGCCGCGCCGGCGAGCTCCTGCGGGCTGAAGCCGAGGAGCGCGCAGAACGCCTGGTTGAATCGCTGCACCCGGCCCTGCCGATCCGCAAAGGCGACGCCGATCGGCGCCTGATCGAAGGTATTGCGAAACAGGGCCTCCGCCTTGTGCAGCTCGCCGCGGGCACCGACGAGCTCGGTGAGATCGGCGATGGTGCCGACATAGCCCGGGCCGCCGGCGATGGGCGCGACGTGCTCGGCGAGATTTCGCACCATGCCGTCCGGCTGCAGCGCGCGGTACTCGAAGGTCAGGGCGCGCGGCCGGGCGCAGAAATCGTTCCATGTCTCCTCGATGCGCGCTCGATCCTCGGGATGGACCCCCTGAGCCCATTCGGTCGGGGACTGATCCGAGCGCAGGGTGAACATGCGCCGGTATTCGGGATTGCAGTAGTTGATGTCGCGGCTGTCATCGACGTAGTAGATGGCCACCGGTGCGTTGTCGAGCAGCTGATAGGCAAGCTCCACCGCCGGCGACTGCTGCGCCTCGGCCGGCGGCACCCGAGCCGGCCGTGCCTCGGCCGGCCGCTGCTCTGCCGGCCGCCCCTGCTCGAAGAGCTCGAGCTCGGCAATGCGGGCGCACCGCTCGGCCGCCGCGACGCACTGGTCCGCCAGCTCGCTCAGGAGCGCGCGCTGGGTGGCCGACAGGCGCAGCGGCGCGGCGTCATACACCGCCAGCGCTCCCAGCACCTCGCCTTGCGGGTTGCGCAGCGGCCAGCCCGCAAAGCCGCGGATCGCGCCGGCGGCAGCGCCGACATCGGCCAGCTCGCAGGCCCCATCGGACGCCAGAGTTTGCGCGAGGAGATCGGCAGGGAGCGAAGCCGGCGCAGCTCCTGCGGCGGCCCCCCGCGGACTGTGAGAGGCACCCGAGCCGCTGAGCACGATGGAGGCAAAGCCGGTATGGGCGATGCCGCGCGCCAGGCGCGCCAGGCCGTCGAACTCAGCGGGCAGGCCCGCGTGCGCCGCCGCGGCTGCGCGGATGCAGCCCTCGGTGTCGGCGGCGACGGAATGCAGGTCCATAGGATAAAGTCTCGGGTCTTCCGATCTGCAAAAGGAATCGACCAGCCGCCTTCAGGGCCGACCAGATATTGTGGAACAAGGACATGGCCTCGAGGATGGCGATTGCATCACATGATCGAGCCGGTGAAGGCGAATGCCGTCTCAAACCCGCAGGCTTGCGCGGGCGGCGGCTCCGAGGAGTTCGGTCCCTGGAACCCGGGCGTGCAGTCCCAGGTGCCCCGGGAGTGGTGCACGCTTGCCACCCTCTTTCGGCCCGAGAACGCCTTCGCGGATCTCGCTGCAGTCGAGGAGCTGGCGGCCCTCACGGGGCTCGCGGCGAGCGAGCTGGTCGCGTTTCGGCCGCAGCGCCTGGCGCTGCACGAGCTGCTGATCCGCATCACCGCGGACTTCGTCGTGCCCGACGGCTCGCGCATCGGAGACCTCGGGATCAACTTCCGCCGCATCGCGAGCGATATCTGGACGGGCTGCGTCGCGCCGCAGATGAGCGCGATCGAGCAGACCTTCGAGGCGGCGCGTCATCGCTCGGGCGATGTCGTGACCGAGGTGTTCTCGGAGCTCACTCGCCTGGGGCCGCAGGACCGTGCGCCGCGTGCGCCGCGCAGATGGCTCGAGGGGCTGATGGGACGCCGGCCGCCCGCGGCTCCTTCCCTCGCGGCGGGCGCGGGCGCGCCAATCTCGGGCGCGGCCTGGGGCGCGGAGCAGATCGCCGAGTGTGAGCGCCGCGCCGCATCGGCGGCCGATGCGCTCACGCGCTGCGCGCTGCGATCCCTCGCCCGCGTCATGGCGGGCCTGTTCACCACGCATGGGCGCGGCTGGGGAACTGCGCAGCTCATCGCATCGCTCGCGCGGAACATGGCATGCAACGAGGTGGCGAGCGATGCGATCGGCGAGCTCATCGAGCCGTGGCTGCGGCAGGCGGCAGGGGAGCGGGGCTACGGACTGCTCCCGCCCCAGCAGTTGCCGATCGTCATCAACACCAAGGGTCCCTCGGCTTCGGGCAAGAGCACCTTGCGGCCGCTGCAAAAGAGGCTGGCGGGCGACATCGGCGCGACCTGGAGCGAGTTTGCGCTGATCAGCCCGGACATCTGGCGCAAGCAGCTGCTCGATTATGCCGGGCTCGGGCCCGCCTACAAGTACGCCGGAGCGCTCGCGGCGGAGGAGCTTGCGATCGTCGACCGAAAGCTCGACCGGTACATGGCGCGCAAGCATGCGCAAGGACGGATGTCGCACCTGCTCATCGACCGCTTTCGATTCGACAGCTTCGCCCCGGACTCCGATGAGGAGGGGAGCAATCTGCTGACGCGCTTCGCCCAGCGCGCATATCTGTTCTTCGTCATCACGCCGCCGGAGCTGCTGGTGGAGCGCGCCTGGAAGCGCGGGCTCGAGTTCGGGCGCTACAAGGCGGTCGATGACACGCTGGCGCACTCGGTGGAGGCATATGCCGGGATACCGAACGTGTTCTTCACCTGGATCCGGCGAGGCGACAAGCGCATCCAGTTCGAGTTCCTGGACAACACCGTCGCGTTCGGCGAGCGCCCGCGCACCGTCGCGTTCGGCGACAACGAGACGGTCAACGTACTGGACGTCGGGCGCATGCTCGACGTGAACCGCTACGGCCGGGTTTTCGTCGACGCCACCGGCCCCGCGGAGCTGTACCGGGACCGCAGCCTGCTCGCCCCGGAGCACAACCTGGATTTTCTCGAGCGCTGCGTGAGGGAGTTTCGCCGCGTCAACTTCGTGGCGCAAGCAAGCGGGCGCGTGTACTTGCGCATGCAGCGTGCGGCGCCCGTGCTGTGCGATGCCGAGGGTTTGCAGGAGGCGCTGCGCGACCCGGATACCCGCGCGGGTCTGCAGGCGGTGGCTGCGGCAGCGCTCGAGGGCCGCGTGCCGGCGGCCGGCCGGCCCACCTATCTGCGGCGCCACCAGGGTGCCGACAGCCCTCAGGATGTGCGCGCGAGGCTCGCGGAAAGGGTACCGGAGGGCGCCGAGCGCGACCTGACCACCGAGCCCGTCGTGACGCTCGGCCGCTGGGGAGAGAAAGCGCCGGCCGAGGCCTGAGCGCGGGGCGCTGTGCACGGCGGGCGCATTGCAGCCGACCTCACTCCAGGAAGTTGCAATGCTGTTGCACGTGCGCCGCCAGATCGAGCGTGTGCTGGCGCGTCAGGCGCTCGGCCAGCTCCGTGTCGCGCTTCTCGAGGGCTTCGATGATGTTCAAGTGATCGATGATCGAGCGGGCGGCCCGATCGTTCTGCGTGATGGTCGCGCGACGGATCGCGCGAACATGCATGAGCAGGTTGCGGGTGGCGTCGATGATGGTCTGAGAGCCTCCCAGGGCGATGACGGCGGTGTGAAACGCGATGTTCGCGTCGGAATACTCGCACAGATGCTCGGCGGGCGGGGAGCCCAGGAACTCGTCGAACAGATGCCGGAGCGCGGCGATGTCCGCATCGCTGGCGCGTTGCGTCGCGAGCCGCGCCGCCATGGACTCGAGCGCGGCCCACATCTGGATCATCTCGATCATCTCGCGCTTGGACTTGCGCACGATGTAGATGCCGCGGCGTGGCACCGTGCGGATGAAGCCTTCCTGCTCCAGCAGGGAGAGCGCCTCGCGCACCGGCGTTCTGCTCACGCCGAGCGCGGCCGTCAGCTGGCGCTCGTCGAGACGCAGCTCCTGCTGCGGATCGTAGATATCCGTCTCCGCGATGGCGTTCTTCAAAAGCGTGTAGGCCTGATCCCGAAGGCTGGTGGCATTCAGCGGGCCGAGCGGCAACGGGGCGGCGGGGACCGCGCGCTGCTGTACGAGTTTTGCGATGGTGCTCACCATGAACGCTCACTTACCGGTATGAGTTGCCAATCCAGGATTTCAATCATCGCTCGTCCAGCAGCCGCCGAGAACCGGCCAGCGAGCTTTCGCCGCGCCGCCACTGGAATGTCCGAGCATGGGGCGCCATCCGCGAATCGCGACGCCATAGATATATTACATTCAAATCTTGGGCTCCGAGGAGGAATCCTGATGGCCGCCTGGGTGGCTGCCTGCCGCAGCAAAATCGACCGGCGCGCGGGCAAGGTGACCCCGGCCGCCACCCCCTTGCCGGGCAGACGCCGGGACGGGGCATTGCTTGCGGTCCAAAATGGCTTCATATATGGTATACCACGAAAAATAAGTGGCTGGCACATGGGGCCTGTCGCCCGATGCGTCTTTTGTTGGGGGTCAAAGTGGGTCACGCCGGACACGGCCAGGGCTTTGGCGACTCGGGGAGATTTCACGTGGCGCGCGAGCGATGCGCCGCAGGGGATATCCATGGTGTCCGCAGCGGGGACAATGACGCACGCCCCTCCGCCGCTTTCCGAAAACGCGCTTGCTAAGGAGAACTAATACATGAACGCGACTTCGAATCGGCCCATCGAATCGGACTCGAGCACCTCGCCGCTCGGCAATCCCTGGCTGCAGCTCGTCATCGGCATCCTGTGCATGGCGTGCGTGGCGAACCTCCAATACGGCTGGACGCTGTTCGTCAATCCCATCGACGCCAAGTACCACTGGGGCCGCGCCGCCATCCAGGTGGCGTTCACCGTTTTTGTGCTCATCGAGACCTGGCTGGTGCCGATCGAGGGATATCTGGTCGACAAGCTCGGACCGCGCTGGGTCGTCATGGTGGGCGGCATCCTGGTCGGGGTCGCCTGGCTGATCAATTCCAGCGCCGATTCGCTGCCGGTGCTGTACCTGGCGGCCGCCATCGGCGGCGTCGGCACGGGCTGCGTCTATGGCACCTGCGTCGGAAACGCGCTCAAGTGGTTCCCGGGCCGGCGCGGCATCGCCGCGGGCCTCACCGCCTCGGGATTCGGCGCCGGCGCCGCCGCGACGATCGTGCCGATCGCACACATGATCAGCTCCGCAGGCTACGAGCACGCCTTCTTCGTGTTCGGCCTGATCCAGGGCGGCATCGTGTTCGTTCTCTCCTGGACGCTGCTCGCCCCGCCGCCTGCCCTGCTGGCCAAGGCTCCCAAGCCGAGCACCACGACCTACGGCTACACGCCGGCCGAGGTGCTGCGCAGCCCCGTGTTCTACGTGCTCTATGTGATGTTCGTGCTGATCGCCGCCGGCGGACTCACCATGGCCGCCTCGATGGCTCCCATCGCCAAGGACTTCGCCATCGCCAAGACGCCCGTCGATCTGTTTGGCATGAGCATGGCGGCGCTGCCCTTCGCGCTGTTCCTGAACCGCATCTTCGACGGCGTGGGGCGGCCCTTCTTCGGCTGGGTGTCGGATCACATCGGCCGCGAGTACACCATGGCGATTGCTTTCTTCGGCGGTGCGCTCGCCCTGTTCATTCTCAGCCAGTCGGGCACGAACCCGGTGCTGTATGTGCTCGTGACCGCGTTCTACTTCGGCGTGTACGGCGAGATCTTCAGTCTCTTCCCGGCCACGCAGGGAGACACCTTCGGCTCGAAGTACGCCGCGGCGAATGCCGGCATGCTGTACACGGCCAAGGGCACCGGCGCGCTGCTCGTGCCGATCTTCACGGCCTTCGCCAAGGGGCATGGCTGGGGCTCGGTGTTCTCGATATTCGTGACGTTCAGCATCGTCGCCGCCTTGATCGCGCTGTTCGTCCTGAGGCCGATGCGCGTCAAGCACTTCGCGAGAACCCGTGAGGCACATCCGATTCGGACGGCCGACGCGCTGGTCGGGCCGCGGACGACGTGATGGGCGGGCGGCGAGGAACGGCCTCATCGCCGGCTCGCGGCCGCATGAGCGCGAGGCGTTCAATTTCCAAGTTGGAGGCAAGATGGCAACCGTAAACCCAGCATCGATTCAGCCCAAGACCACGACCACGGCCGAGGATACCTTGCAGCGCAAGAGCCGCGACGCGGGCGTCGTCTCGGGAGGTCATCTGGTGGCAAAGGCCCTCAAGAGCGAGGGCGTCGACACGATCTTCACGCTGTGCGGCGGACACATCATCGATATCTACGATGGCTGCGTCGATGAGGGTATCCGCATCATCGATGTGCGCCACGAGCAGGTGGCCGCGCACGCGGCCGACGGCTACGCGCGCCAGACCGGCAAGCTCGGCTGCGTGGTGACCACGGCGGGACCGGGCTGCACCAACGCGGTCACCGGCATCGCCACCGCATTTCGCTCCGAGAGCCCGGTGCTGCACATCGGCGGTCAAGGTGCGCTGACCCAGCACAAGATGGGCTCGCTCCAGGATCTGCCGCACGTCGACATGATGACCCCGATCACCAAGTTCGCGGCGACCGTGCCGAGCACCGAGCGCGTCGCCGACATGGTCTCGATGGCCGCGCGCGAGGCGTTCAACGGCGCTCCGGGGCCGGTGTATCTGGAAATACCGCGCGACGTGCTCGACCGGGAGGTGGACCTCGCCAAGGCGGTGATTCCTCAGCCGGGCAAGTACCGGGCCTCGACGCGCTCCATCGGCGATCCGCGCGACATCGAGAAACTCGCCGATCTGCTGGTGAATGCGGAGCGTCCGGCCATCCTCTACGGCCAGCAAGTGTGGACGGCGCGCGGCCACAAGGAGGCGATCGAGCTGCTGCGCGGCCTCGATATCCCGGGCTACTTCAACGGCGCGAGCCGCGGCCTGCTGCCGCCCGGCGATCCGCATCATTTCGATCGCACGCGCACGCAGGCGTTCGCCAAGGCGGACGTGCTGGTGATCGTCGGGACGCCGTTCGATTTTCGCATGGGCTACGGCAAGCGCATCAGCAAGGAGCTGAAGCTGGTGCAGATCGACATGGACTACCGCACCGTCGGCAAGAATCGCGACATCGATCTGGGTCTGGTGGGCGACCCCGGTGCAATTCTGGGTGCGGTGCTGCAGGCGGCCTCGGGCCGCATCAAGAACGACAAGCGCCAGGCGCGCCAGCGCTGGCTCAAGGAGCTCGGCGAGGCGGAGAAGGCCGCCACCGAGAAGCTCATGCCGCTGTTCAAGTCGAACAACACGCCCATTCATCCGTATCGCGTCGCCTTCGAGCTCAACGAGTTCCTCGGCGATGATACGGTGTACATCGGCGACGGCGGCGACGTGGTGACCATCTCCGCGCAGGCGGTGCGCCCGCGGCGCCCCGGACAGTGGATGGACCCGGGCGCGCTCGGCTCTCTCGGCGTCGGCACGGGTTTTGCGATCGCGGCGGGTCTTGCGAATCCCACCAAGGAAATCCTCTGCTACTACGGCGACGGCTCCTTCGGCATGACCGCCTTCGACATGGAGACGGCGAACCGCTTCGGCGTTCCCTACCTTGCCGTGATCGGCAACAACTCCGCCATGAATCAGATTCGCTACGGACAGCTCGCCAAGTACGGCGAGCAGCGCGGCAACGTCGGCAATCTCCTCGGCGACGTACCGTTCGGCAAGTTCGCCGAGATGCTGGGCGGCTACGGCGAGGAGGTCAGGGACCCGGCGCAGATCGCCCCGGCGCTCAGGCGCGCGCGCGAGTCGGTGCACAAGCTGCGCCGCTCGGCGGTGGTCAACATCTGGGTCGATCCGCGCGAGTACGCGCCCGGGACCAAGAATCAAACGATGTACAAGTGACGGTGAGGAAAGGTACCGCTCGGACGGAGAATCATGGGTAAAGCATTAGACGGTGTACGAATTCTCGATTTCACGCACGTGCAGTCCGGGCCGACGTGCACGCAGCTCCTCGCCTGGTTCGGCGCCGACGTGATCAAGGTGGAGAAGGCGGGCGCGGGCGACGTCACCCGCGAGCAGCTGCGCGACATACCCGGCGTGGACAGCCTGTACTTCACCATGTTGAACCACAACAAGCGCTCGGTGACCCTCGACACCAAGAGCGAGCCGGGCAAGAAGGTGCTCGAGCGGCTGATCAAGCACTGCGACGTGCTGGTCGAGAACTTCGCGCCGGGCGCGCTCGATCGCATGGGGTTCACCTGGGAGCGCGTCCAGGAATTGAATCCGCGCATGATCGTCGCCTCGGTGAAGGGCTTCGGGCCCGGGCCGTACGAGGACTGCAAGGTCTATGAGAACGTCGCGCAGTGCGCCGGCGGCTCGGCCTCGACCACCGGCTTCGACGACGGGCCGCCGCTCGTGACCGGCGCGCAGATCGGCGACAGCGGCACGGGGCTGCACCTGGCGCTCGGCATCGTCGCGGCGCTGTATCAGCGCAACAGCACGGGGCGCGGCCAGAAGGTGCTCGCGGCCATGCAGGACGGCGTGCTCAACCTGTGCCGCGTGAAGCTGCGCGACCAGCAGCGGCTTGCGCGTACCGGGGTGATGAAGGAGTACCCGCAATACCCGAACGGCAAGTTCGGCAGCGCGGTGCCGCGCGCGGCGAATGCCTCCGGGGGCGGCCAGCCGGGCACCATCGTCAAGTGCAAGGGGTGGGAGACGGATCCGAACGCCTATCTGTATTTCATCGCCCAGGCTCCGGTGTGGAAGGAGATCTGCCGCGTGATCGGCAAGGAACAGTGGATCACCGATCCGGAGTTCGCGACGCCCGAGGCGCGGCTGCCGCGGCTCAAGGAGGTGTTCGCCACGGTCGAGGCCTGGACGGTCACCAAGACCAAGTTCGAGGCGATGCAGCTGCTCAACGAGCACGACATTCCCTGCGGCCCGATCCTGTCCATGGAGGAGCTCGCGAGCGAGCCCTCGCTCCGGGCCACCGGAACCGTGGTGGAAGTGGACCATCCGAAGCGCGGCAAATATTTGAGCGTCGGCAATCCGATCAAGCTGAGCGACAGCCCGACGGAGGTCAAGCGCTCGCCGCTCCTCGGGGAGCACACCGATGAGGTGCTGGCGGAGCT
>DATJSL010000013.1:0-11788 GCA_035504115.1 Steroidobacteraceae bacterium
CGCCGAGCGCCTCTATGCGCGGCTCGGATGGGTGCGGGTGGGGTCGTCCCCGATTACGCCCTGCTGCCGGGCGGCGGCTTTTGCGATACGACGTTCTTTTACCGGCGCCTGGATCGTGAATGACGACGGAACGCGCCGAGACTGACATCGCGGAGCGGTTCGCAGCAGCACAGGTGCTGCACCGGCAGGGACGGCTTGCAGCGGCGCGCCAGATCTACCTGCAAATACTCGACGCTCAGCCGGATCATTTTGCCGCACTCAGCGCCACCGGGGCCTTATCGGGCCAATCCGGGGACCTTCGACAGGCCGTCGACTACTTCCGCCGGGCGGTCGCAGTCGAGCCCGCCAACGCCGCAGCGCATTGCAATCTCGGCCTCGCGCTCAAGCAACTCGGACAGCTGGATGCGGCACTTGAGTGTTTCGATCGAGCGATCGCGCTCGATAGCGCCAGCGCAGTCGCTCATTACTGTCGAGCGCAGACCTGCAAGGATATGGCACGCACCGACGAGGCCCTCATGAGCTACGAGGCGGCGGTCGCGATCAATCCGGGGTTTGCGGAGGCCTGGTACTCGCGCGGCATGCTGTTGCACCAGAGCGCCCGGCTGGATGCGGCGATCGCCAGCTACGATCGAGTCATCCGGCTCGAGCCCCGCCATTTCGGGGCTCTTGCCAACAAGGCCTTGTCGCTGCACTCGCTCGGCAGACACGCAGAGGCCCTGGCCGGCTACGATCAAGCCATCGCGATCGACCCAGGGTTCGCGCAGGCCATCTGCAACCGCGGCTCTGTGTTGCTGGCGCTCGACCGGGTCGAGGCGGCCATCGCCAGTTTCGGCCGGGCAATCGCCGTCAAATCCGACTATGCCGAGGCGTATTTCAATCGCGGCTACGCCCTGCGCATCATGAATCGCATCGAGGAAGCGTGCGCCGATTACCAGGTCGTCGCGACACTGGCTCCGGATTTCGAGTTTCTTGCGGGCGCCCGGCTGGAGGCGAGCCAGCAGATCTGTGACTGGACTGAATTCGATGCCTTGGTCGCCCAGATCACGGCCGGTATTGAAAGCGGCCTGCGCGTCTCGCATCCGCTGATCTTGATGGCGCTGATCGATTCGCCGCGCCTGCAGCTGCAGGCGGCGCGCGCCTGGGTGAGTCATGCCTGCCCGGGGCGTGATTCGCTGGGTCCGATCGCACCCCGCGCACGGCCCGAAAAGCTCAGGATTGGCTACTTCTCCGCCGATTTTCACGAGCATCCGCTGCCCCGTCTGCTGGCCGAGCTGATCGAGATCCATGATCGATCGCGGTTCGAGGTCATTGCATTTGCGTTTGGCCCGCAGACGCACGATGAGGTGCGGCAGCGGCTCGCGCAGTCCTTCGACAGGTTCATCGAGGTGAGGGAAAGATCGAGTCTCGAGATCGCTGCGCTCGCCCGAAGCCTCGACGTCGATATCGCCGTCGATCTCGGCGGTCACGCCTACAACAACCGGTCGGGCATCTTCGCCCTCCGAGCGGCACCGCTCCAGGTGAGCTATCTCGGCTATCTGGGAACGATGGGCGCAAGCTACATCGACTACATCGTCGCCGACCGAACCGTGGTGACGGCGCAAAGCGAGCCGCATTTCAGCGAGAAGATCATCTATCTCCCCGACTGCTTCCAGGTGAATGACCGCAAGCGGCGCATCGCGGAAGATCGCTTCACCCGGGCGCAGCTCGGCCTGCCCTCGAGCGGCTTCGTGTTCTGCTGCTTCAACACCAACTACAAGATCGTGCCCGCCACATTCGCCGGCTGGATGCGCATCCTGAAGAACGTGCCGGGCAGCGTTCTGCTGCTCTATGCCGGCTATGACGCGGTGAAGATCAACCTGCGCACGCAGGCCGCGCGAGGGGGGATCGACCCGCAGCGGCTGATCTTCGGCGAGCGATTGCCGCCGCCGGAGTATCTGGCCCGCTATCGGGCAGCGGATCTATTCCTGGACACGCTCCCCTACAACGGCGGCACCACGGTGAGCGATGCCCTGTGGGCGGGTCTGCCCGTCCTGACCCTCGCCGGAGAGTCGTTCGCCAGCCGGGTTGCCGCCAGCCTGCTCACTGCCCTTGGCTTGCCCGAGCTCATCGCCACGACGCAGCCGCGCTACGAGGAGCTCGCGATCGAGCTCGCCTTGAATCCCGAGCGACTGGCGCAAATCAGGACCAAGCTCAAGGACAATCGGCTCACCAGCCCGTTGTTCGATACCCCCCGCTTCGCGCGCAACCTGGAAGCGGCTTACGCCGCCATCTACGATCGCTATCTGGCGGGTTTGCCGCCCGACCATGTGCGCCTTTGATCAGCGGATACCGGGCCGATCTGCCGCAGTCGAGAAGCGCCCGTCGCGCAAGAAAGAGGCCACTTGGCGCGCGACCAGGCCGGAGTACACCATGCCGCTGTGGGTCGTGCGCACGGTCAGTTGCTGCTTCGCGCCTGCGAGAGCCGTCTCCTCGACCAGCACCGTGCCGTCGCTCGGCGAGGCAAAGGGTCCCATGAAGCGCCCGAAGCCCAGGGGAACGTTGCCGGCAATCACGCCCAGCTCGCGCACGCCGTGCCAGCGTCTGTCGCGCTCCGGCAGGAGGAGCTCCTGGGCAGTGCGGCCAAGGATGCGCCGTCCGAACGGCAGCCGTGCGAGATTGCGCGCCGCGCGGCTGCCGCGGACCGGAGCGCCGAGCAGCACGATGCGCCCGGGCGGCAGGGCCGCGGCAGGGGCGGCATGCTCGCCCGCCGGCTGGCCGCTCCCGAACAGTTCCAGGATCACAAGACCCCCCATGCTGTGGCCGACCAGGTGCAGAGTAGCGGCCGGGACACGCGCGAGGAACCGTGCCAGGGCCCGCGCATTCTCGCGCACCCCCACCCCCGCCGAGGAATAGCGGTATGACAGCGCTTCGCACTCGAGCTGGCGCGACAACCGGCGCCGCAGGAGCAGCGACTCCCAGCCATTGAGCCACAGTCCGTGCACATAAACGACGACCGTGCCGACGCTCACTGCAACTCCTAGTGCCGCAGCTGCCGAATGACGGCGCGGTTGGTGCTCGAGGATGCTTTCGCGATCGCCTCGGCGGCGGGCATCCAGCGATACTGCGCGTGCTCGTGCTCGCTCAGCCTCACCGGGACGCGCTGCATGAGCTTCAGAGCAAACGCGTGCTCGAGATTGCGCGTGACGCCGGGCGCGTATTTCTTGCCGAAGGAAGGCAGGATGTCGTACACCTGTGTCCACTGCAGATTGCGCAGCAGCCCCTGCGTGATGCCGGTTTCCTCGATGAGCTCGCGGCGCGCCGCGGCATCGGCGGTCTCGCCCCATTCGAGGCTGCCCGTGACCGACTGCCAGAAGCCGGCCGGCCTGCGCCGCTCGAGCAAGAGAAACTCCCCGCCAGCGGTGTAGATCACGATCAACACGGATTCCGGGCGCCGATACGACTGCAACGTCTACTCGACCTTGGGCGCAACGCGCACGCGGATGTGCAGCTCCTTGAGCTGCGCCTCGCTCACCTCGGTGGGCGCATCCATCATGGGATCCGCGGCCGTCTGGGTCTTCGGGAATGCGATCACGTCGCGGATGCTTTCGGCGCCGGCCATGAGCATCGCGAGGCGATCGAGTCCGAACGCGATGCCTCCGTGGGGCGGCGCACCGAACTTGAGCGCATCGAGCAAGAATCCGAACTTGAGCCGCGCTTCCTCGGCGGAAATGCCGAGCAGGTCGAACACCTCGGATTGCAGGGCCTGGGAATGGATGCGAACCGACCCGCCGCCGATCTCGGAGCCGTTCAGCACCAGATCGTAGGCCTTGGCGAGTGCTTCACCGGGCCGCGCGGCGAGCGCCGCCGGATCGAGGTTCGCCGGACTGGTGAACGGATGGTGCATGGCCGCCCAGCGCTTTGCCTCCCCATCCCATTCGAACATCGGGAAATCGACCACCCAGAGAGGGCGCCATCCGGGGACCGCGAGGCCCAGATCCTGGCCGACCTTGAGCCGCAGGGCGCCCAGTGAATCGCTGACCACCTTGGCCGAATCGGCGCCGAAGAAGATCAGATCGCCGTCGGCCGCCGTCGCGCGCGACAGAATTCCTGAAACCGCCGGGTCGCTCAAGAATTTGAGAATCGGCGATTGCAGGCCGTCCCGGCCCTTGGCCGCCTCGTTCACCTTGACGTAGGCGAGACCCTTGGCGCCGAAGCGTGCGACATAGGCGGTGTAGTCGTCGATCTCCTTGCGCGATAGCTTGCCCGCTCCGGGCACCCGCAGGGCGCTCACCCGGCCGAGCGGATCGGCGGCCGGAGCCGCGAACACCTTGAAATCGCAACCGCGCACGAGGTCAGCGACATCGATGAGCTCGAGCGGCACGCGCAGATCCGGCTTGTCGGAGCCGAAGCGGCGCATCGCCTCGGCGTAGGTCATGCGCGGCAGCGGATTCGGCAGCTCGACCCCGAGCACGTCCTTGAACAGGTACCGGATCAGGCCTTCCATGATCTGCTGAATCTGCGCTTGGTCGAGAAACGAAGTCTCGATGTCGAGCTGGGTGAACTCGGGTTGCCGATCGGCGCGCAGATCCTCGTCGCGGAAGCAGCGCACGATCTGATAATAGCGATCGAAGCCCGCCATCATCAGGAGCTGCTTGTAGATCTGCGGCGACTGCGGCAGAGCGAAGAACTTGCCGGGATGGGTGCGGCTCGGGACCAGATAATCCCGCGCGCCCTCCGGCGTCGCCTTCGACAGCATCGGCGTCTCGATGTCCACGAACCCCGCATCGTCGAGATAGCGGCGCATCGCCCGGGTGATGCGATGGCGCAGCAACAGCCGCTCGCGCATCTCCTCGCGGCGCAGATCGATGTAACGAAAGCGCAGCCGCACCTCCTCGCTCACCTGCTCGTCGAGCTGAAACGGCAGGGGCTCCGATCGGTTCAGGATCTCGAGCGACTGGCATACCAGCTCGACTTGACCGGATTTCAAGTTCGGGTTCGCCGTGCCCGGCGGGCGCCGGCGCACGCTGCCCGTCACCTCGAGCACGAATTCGTTGCGCACCCGCTCGGCCCTGGCGAACACCTCGGGTACGTCCGGATTGAACACGATCTGCAGCAGTCCCTCGCGGTCGCGCAGATCGACGAATATCACCCCGCCGTGATCGCGGCGGCGGTGGGCCCAGCCGGCCACGGTGACGAGCTCGCCGATCGACGATTCGCCGACCTGACCGCAGTAGTGAGTGCGCATAGGTTTCAGAATAGGCAGGGAAAACGCGCGATGCTAAGGCCTGGCAGGGCCCCTCGGCAAGCCCGCGGACGCACCGGCCATCGCGCGGGTGCAGCAATCGCTCTGCGGGAGGGGCGCTGGACCTTGGCTTAGCGCCGCCGCGCCGGCTTTGAAGCGGCGCGCTTGACCTGAGGCCTCGATGAGCGCTTGCGGGCCGACTTATTCGGCCCCGAGCGTGCCGCGGCCGGGCGTTCCGGGCTTTTCTGCGCAGTCGCTGCGGGGGTTGCTTTCTCGGCAGGCTTGTCAGCCGATTTGTCCGCTTTCGCGGCCTCGGCCGCAGGCGCTTCCTTGGATGCGGTGGCCTCCGCGGGCTCCTTCTTCTCCTCCTTGGGCGCATCCTCCGGCCGGTCGGCGAGGTTGCGCTTGCTGTCCTGATCGGACTTGAAATCGGTCTCGTACCAACCTCCGCCCTTCAGCCGGAACACCGGCGCGGACATGAGCTTTTGCAGCTGCGCCTTGCCGCAGTGTGGACACTTGCGGAGCGGTGCGTCGCTGACCTTCTGCATGGCCTCGAGGTAATGGCCGCAGTTAGCGCATTGATACTCGTAGAACGGCATGTCTTTCCTTCATCCCGGCAGATCTGATTGTCGGCGCCACAGTATACGGGGCGGCGAACATCGCCGCCGCCCGCGAAGCCGCTGGCTAGTGCAGGCGCTCCTTCTCGAAGACCAGGCCGTCGCGCTTGAGCTTCGCGACCACCCGATCGCCCGCGATGAAATCGCCGCGCAGAATCTGCTGTGCCAGCGGATTCTCGATCTGCGCCTGGATGGCACGCTTCAAGGGGCGCGCGCCATACACGGTATCGAACCCGGCCTCTCCGATCCGGTCCCGTGCCGCATCGTCGAGCCTGAGCTGAATGTCGCGCTCGGCCAGGCGATGGCGCAGGCGGCCGAGCTGGATGTCGACGATGGCGCGAATCTGCTCCCGGCCGAGCGGATGGAAGACGACGATCTCGTCCACGCGATTGATGAATTCGGGACGAAAATGCTGCGAGACCACTTGCATCACGGCCGCCTTCATCTTGTCGTAATCCGCTGCAGGCCCGAGCTCCTGGATGGCATGGCTGCCGAGGTTCGATGTCATGATGATGACGGCGTTGCGAAAGTCGACGGTGCGGCCCTGACCATCGGTCAAGCGCCCGTCGTCCAGGACCTGCAGCAGCACGTTGAACACGTCCGGATGGGCCTTCTCGATCTCATCGAGCAGGATGACGCTGTACGGGCGGCGGCGCACCGCCTCGGTCAGCTGACCGCCCTCCTCGTAGCCGACGTACCCCGGCGGCGCGCCGATCAGGCGTGCAACCGAATGCTTCTCCATGTACTCCGACATGTCGATGCGCACCATGGCCTCTTCGGTGTCGAACATGAACTCGGCGAGGGCCTTGCTGAGCTCGGTCTTGCCGACACCCGTCGGGCCGAGGAACATGAAGGAGCCCAGAGGGCGGTTCGGATCGGCCAGGCCGGCGCGCGAGCGGCGAATGGCATCGGCCACCGCCCTCACTGCCTCGTTCTGCCCGACGACGCGCTTCTCCAGCACCTCCTCCATGCGCAGCAGCTTTTCGCGCTCACCCTCGAGCATGCGCGATACCGGAATGCCGGTCCATTTCGACACGATCTCCGCAACCTCCACCTCGGTGACCGAATTGCGCAGCAGCTGATTGGGCTTTTGTTCCGCCTCGAGCGCCTTGGCGAGGCGCTGCTCGAGCTCGGGGATGCGCCCGTACTGCAGCTCCGACATGCGTGCAAGATCCTGGGCGCGCCGTGCCGTGTCGAGGTCCGTGCGCGCGCGCTCGAGCTCCTCCTTGATGTGCGCCGCTCCCTGCACCGAGGCCTTCTCGGCCTTCCACACTTCCTCGAGGTCGGAATACTCCTTCTCGAGCCCCTTGAGCGCCTCCTCCAGCGTGCTCAGCCGCTTGCGCGACGCCTCATCGGTCTCCTTCTTGAGGGCCTCGCGCTCGATCTTGAGCTGGATGATGCGCCGGTCGAGCTTGTCGAGCGCCTCGGGCTTCGAATCGATCTCCATGCGGATGAGAGCGCCCGCCTCGTCGATCAAATCGATGGCCTTGTCCGGCAATTGCCGGTCGGTGATGTAGCGATGAGAGAGCGTCGCCGCGGCGACGATCGCCGGATCGGTGATCTCGACGCCGTGGTGCACCTCGTAGCGCTCTTTGAGTCCGCGCAGGATGGCGATGGTGTCCTCGACGGAAGGCTCGTTCACCAGCACCTTCTGGAAGCGCCGCTCGAGCGCCGCGTCCTTCTCGATGTATTTGCGGTATTCATCCAGCGTGGTCGCACCGACGCAATGCAGCTCGCCGCGCGCGAGCGCGGGCTTCAGCATGTTGCCCGCGTCCATGGCGCCCTCGGCCTTGCCCGCGCCGACCATGGTGTGCAGCTCGTCGATGAACAGGATGATCTGCCCTTCCTGCTTGGCGAGGTCCGTGAGCACCGCCTTCAGGCGCTCCTCGAACTCGCCGCGAAACTTCGCGCCCGCGATGAGCGCTCCCATGTCAAGGGCCAGGATGCGCTTGTCGCGCAACCCTTCGGGAACCTCGCCGTTGACGATCCGCTGGGCGAGCCCCTCGACGATCGCCGTCTTGCCGACGCCGGG
The DNA here is from genome assembly GCA_035504115.1 of Steroidobacteraceae bacterium. Taxonomy (GTDB): domain Bacteria; phylum Pseudomonadota; class Gammaproteobacteria; order Steroidobacterales; family Steroidobacteraceae; genus Bog-1198. Next base: position 7,871 of record DATJSL010000013.1, read on the forward strand.
CTCGCCGATGAGCACCGGGTTGTTCTTGGTGCGCCGCTGCAGCACCTGTACGGTGCGCCGGATCTCGTCGTCGCGGCCGATGACTGGATCGAGCTTGCCTTGCGCCGCGCGCTCGGTAAGATCGATGCTGTATTTCTCGAGCGCCTGGCGATTCTCCTCCGCGCCCGCATCCTCCACCTTGGCGCCGCCGCGCACCTCCTCGATGGACTTCTCGAGAGCGGCGCTCGATGCGCCCGCCGACTTCAGGATGCGGCCGAGCTCGCCGCGATCCTCGCACGCCGCGAGCACGAACAGCTCGCTGGAGATGAACTGATCACCGCGCTTCTGTGCGAGCTTGTCGGTGACGTTGAGCAGCTTATTGAGATCGTTGCCGAGCAGCACCTCGCCCCCGGACCCTTCCACCGTGGGCAGCCGATCGAGGCCCGCCGAGAGCTCGGAGCGCAGCTTCGCCACGTTCACGCCCGCCTTCTCGAGCAGCGGCCGCGCGGTACCCCCCTGCTGGTCGAGCAGCGCCGCCATCAGATGCACGGGCTCGATGTACTGATTATCGCGACCCACGGCCAGCGACTGGGCATCCGCCAGGGCGGCCTGAAATTTGGTCGTCAACTTGTCCATACGCATGAGGGCACCTTCGAAATCGATCGGAACGTTCGCTACCTGGGGGTAGGGTGCGGCAATTCAACCGGCGACCCGCCCCGGAAGCTCATTTTCGATCCAGATGAGGGTCGCGTGTCGCCCGGTATTTCCGTCGCGGCGGTGGGAGAAGTACCTATCCCGGGCGGCGTAGGTGCACTCCCCGCCCCCATAGATTCGCTCGACGCCCAGGCGCGCGAGCCGGCGGCGGGCGAGCGCCGCGAGATCGGCCATGAAGCGGCCGCGCGCGTTCGGTCGAAAGGCGCTCTCGGCCTGCGGGTCGGGGCCGAGCAGCGCCTCGCGAACCTCGGCCCCGACCTCGAAGTGCTCGGGTCCGATCGCCGGGCCGAGCCAGGCGAGCAAGCGGTGAGGCGGCCGCCCGAGCGCCCGCACCGCCGCTTCGATCACGCCGGCTGCGAGGCCCCGCCAGCCTGCGTGGGCCGCGGCAACGGCGTCGCCCGATTCCGCCGCGAGCAGGATCGGCAGGCAATCCGCGCTCAGGATGGCGCAGATGTGCCCCGGGCGCCGTGTGCAGGAGCCGTCGGCGGGGGTGCGGGGGTCATCCTCGGCGGCATCGAGGTCCCACACCCGTGCCCGGTGCACCTGCGATAGCCACGCAGGCTCGCCTGGCAGCCGCGCCACGGCACGCAGGCGACGCCGGTTCTCCGCGACCGCCTCCGGCAGATCGCCGACGTGCGCGCCCAGATTGAGCGACTCGAAGGGACCCGTGCTCACCCCGCCCGCGCGCAGCGTGGAGAGCGCCCGGATGCCGGCTGGAGCCGGCCACGAGGGAGTGAGCCATTCGGGGCGCACTCAGCGCCCTCCGGAACGGCGCGCCACCGCCCGGGGCGCCGCCCGCGCATCTTCGCGCAAGACCGTCAGGAGGCCCGCCAGATCGGGCGGCAACGGGGCCTCGAAGCTCAAGCGCTCACCGCTCGCCGGGTGATCGAGGGCCAGGGCGGCGGCGTGCAGGGCCTGGCGCTTGAAGCCGCGCAGCGCAGCGAGGAGCGCATCGCCCGCGCCGCGCGGGCGCATCAAGCGGGCCCCGTAGACGGGGTCCCCGACCAGAGGATATTTGAGGTGCGCCAGGTGCACGCGGATCTGGTGAGTTCTGCCGGTATCGAGCTTGATGCGCAGATACGTGTGCCCGCGGTAACGCTCGAGCACGCGGTAGTGCGTCCGCGCCGGGCGCCCGTCGGGGCGTATCGCCATGCGCAGCCGATCGTGTCGATGGCGCCCGATCGGCTCATCGACCCTCCCCCCGCCCGTCATCACGCCCACGCACACGGCGAGGTACTCGCGGGATACCGAGCGTGCCAGAAGCTGGCGGCTGAGCGCTGTGTGCGCCCGGGGCGTGCGCGCGATGACCAGGAGCCCGCTCGTGTCCTTATCGAGGCGGTGCACGATGCCGGCGCGCGGCAAGGCGGCGAGGCCCGGGTCCGCAGCGAGCAGCGCGTTCTGCAGCGTATGGCGCGGGTTGCCCGCGCCGGGGTGCACCACCAGGCCGGCCGGCTTGTCGATCACCAGCAGCTCCGCATCCCGGTAGACGATCGCGAGCGCCATCGCCTCCGGCAAGACCTCATGCGCCGGCGCCGCGGCGCTCATCCGCACCCGCACCCGCGAGCCGCTCGCCACCTTGTCGCGCGGCCGCGATGGCAGGCGCCCGACCTGAACTTGACCCGCATCGATCCAGTTCTTGATGCGGCTGCGCGAATGCTCGGGCAGGAGGCGCGCAAGTGCGCTGTCGAGGCGCATGCCCGCCAATTCCTGGGGTATTTCGAGCTCGAGGACCTGGAACTCTGCATTCATGGAGCGACTCGAAGCTAGCTGCGGGTCATCGGGTATACTGCCGCGCTCTTGGGATCTCGGACCATTGTAAGGAATCGCTTGTGAGACTGCGTGATCTAGTTCGTGCGAGCGGCGCCGCGGCGCTCGTCCTCGGCATCGCCGTGCTCGGCGCGGGGTGCCGCAGCCACCGCATCAGTGATGCCCGCTCCGGACCCGACACCCTGTACGCGCGGGCGCAGAAGGCCATGAAGAGCTCGAGTTACGGCCAGGCAATCAAGGAGCTCGAGGCATTGCAATCGCGCTTCCCGTTCAGCGAGCCCGCCCACCAGGCGCAGATCGACTTGATCTACGCCTATTACAAGAACCGCGAGGTCGATCCGGCGATCGACGCCGCGGATACCTTCATCCGCGAGAACCCGACCAACCCCCACGTCGACTACGCCTATTACATGAAGGGCTTGATCTATTTCGAGCGCCAGGCGAATTTCATCGAGCGCTGGTTCAACGTCGATCTCTCGCGCAGGCCGCCCATCAACACGCGCAAATCCTTCGACGCCTTCGACGATCTGGTGAAGCGATACCCGCACAGCATGTATGCCGCCGATGCCCGCCAGCGCATGATCTTCCTGCGCAACCGGCTGGCCGACTTCGAGCTCTACGTCGCGTCCTACTACATGCGCCGCGGCGCCTATGTCGGCGCGCTCAATCGGGCCAAGTTCTGCATCGAGAACTACGACGGCGCCCCCGCCGTGCAGGGCTCGATGAAGGTGATGGTCGCGGCCTACCGCGACCTCGGCATGACCGATCTCGCGGCGAATGCCGAGAAAGTCTACGACGACAACTACCCGGGCAGCGCCAAGGACGTGGCGGCCAAGAAGTCTTGGTGGCGGCGGATTCTGTAGGCGTGGCGCAGGACTCGGGCGACGGCGCCGAGCATCACCGGGCCTTGTAGCCGCTCGTGATGGGGTAGCGCCAGTCGCGCCCGAACGCCCGGCCGCTCACGCGCACGCCGGGCGGCGCCTGGCGGCGCTTGTACTCGTTGCGCTTGACCAGATCGAGTATGCGACCGACCGTGGCGCGATCGAACCCGCGGGCGACGATCTGATCGACCGATAGATCCTCTTCGATGAATGCCTCCAGAATCGGATCGAGAACCTCGTAGGGGGGCAGGCTGTCGGTGTCCTTCTGGTCCGGCCGCAATTCTGCCGATGGTGGCCGCTCGATCACCCGCGCCGGAATGACCCGCGACTGCGCGTTGCGCCAGGCGGCAAGCCGATAAACCAGGAGCTTGCTGCAATCCTTGATGGGTGCGAAGCCACCCGCCATGTCACCGTACAATGTCGCATAGCCCACAGCCATCTCGCTCTTGTTGCCCGTGGTGAGGAGCATTCGCCCGGTTTTGTTGGATATGCCCATGAGGAGCACCCCGCGGCAGCGCGACTGGATGTTCTCCTCGGCGGTGTCGGGCGGCCTGCCGGCGAACTCATCCTTGAGCGC
>DATJSL010000014.1:0-76388 GCA_035504115.1 Steroidobacteraceae bacterium
CGACACGCATCAATGCGCAGATCATTCATCTCGAGGACAGGATCGGCACCGTGCAGCCGGGAAAGCTCGCCGACCTCATCGCCGTGCCGGGCAACCCCCTCGCCGACATCTCGGCGACCGAGCGCGTCGGCTTCGTCATGCAGGGCGGCGTCATCTACCGCGAGGAGCTCGCGGCCCCGCGTTGAAGAGACGAGCGGCGTCCCCGGCGCGGCCGGCCACGCGCCGAACGGTCAGCGGCGCCCCCGGCGGCCGGCCACGCGCCGAACGGTCAGCCGCCCGGTGCGGCCGGCCCGCGCTGCGGCTCGCCGGCCCGCGTCGATGACAGCAGGAAGGAGGCCGCGAGCGCCGACTCGACCGAGGCCTCCGTCGGGTAATCGTCCGCCTTGAAGCGCTCGGGACGCATGCGCGCGGGATCCACGAAGGGCGCGCGCTCGAGGGCGAGCTCGGCCGCGAGCCGCCCCAGGCCCGGACCATGGGTGACCCCGGTCTCGTTGTCGCCTCCCATCACGATCAGCCGCGGATGGCCGGGGACACGCCCGCAGATCAGATTCTGGTCGGGCGTGTAGCAGGGAATGCCCTGCGTCCAGGTGGCGATGCGGGCGCCGCGCAGCGGCGGAAAGATCGCTGCCAGCGCCTCTTGCTGCTGCAGCAGCGCGTCGAGCAGCTCGGGATGATGCGGCTGTCCGGGCTCGAGGACGGCACCCGGCGCGAGCCAGCGATGGAGCGGCGCATAGCCCGCCACCGTGCCCCAGGTGAGCGCGCCGAAGCTCTCGCGCAGCCACAGCCTGAGCTCGCGGCACTGCACCGTCGGGAAGTGCGACGGCAGGCCGCGATCGTCGGTGACGATGCGCGTCGCCAGCATGCGAAACAGCGGCAGGTGCCAGCCGATCAGCGCGAGCATTTCGTTGTTCCACGCGCCGGCGGCGAGCACCACCAGATCCGCCTCGAGCCGCTCGCGCGGCAGGTCGACCTGCACGCTGGACGCGTGCTCCTCGATGCCCACGACCCGCGCACCGAGGTTGAGGCGTCCGCCGAGCGCGCGCACCTGCTCGGCGAGCGCGCTGTTGGCGAGACCCGTTTCCACTTGAATGCCGTGCGGATTGAGGACGGCGGCATGCACCGCGGCCGGATCGATGAGGCCCGCCATCAGCGCGCCGCTCTCCCGGGCGGTGAGACGCCGCGTCCCCGGCGGGGCAAGCGGGGAGTCGAGCACCGGCCTCGCGAAGCGCTCGTAGCCCTGCGCCGTGAGCGCGAGCTGCAGCGTGCCGTGCGGCCGGTAGCCGATTTCCCCGCCGGCGGCGAGCGTGCGGTAGAACTCCAGGCCGTACTCCTGAAGCGCGATCCCCTCCGCGCCGAATTGCTCCAGAAACCCCGCGGACCAGTGCGAGACGAAACCGGCGCCTGCGCCGCTCGTGCTGCCGCCGGCGCGCACGGCGTCGATGAGCGTCAGCTCGCGCACGCCGCACTTCAACAAATGAAAGGCGGCGCTGCAGCCGAGGATTCCCGCGCCGATGACGATGACCCGTGGCATGGCGGCGGAGCGGGGCGGCGGTGGGTTCATGGCATGCTCCCTGAAGACCTGCTCGCTGGACTTGCGCACCGCAAGCCTAAGCCAAAGGAGCGGCCCCGCAGCGCGCCCGGACGGCGCGCCGACACACCGTCCGGGCGAAAAACCGCACTTCCTTCAAAATGCGCCCGAACGCCTCCTTAAATGAGGCGGTTTCGCCCGATCGGCACTTGCGCGAACGCCCCCTCGCTTCGCGGCGCATTGTGCCCCCAAGCCTTGGCTCTGCCGCCCAAAGCCCGGCGCGCAGGCGCCAGCGTGCCGGGTGCGGTGCGGCCGGCCGGCCGCTCGCGCATCGGCGGCGGGCTCTGCCGTTGAACGATAGTTCAGCCGGCACGCCGCGGATGTGTGATCCTGTCGCGCAGGCCCGCCACAACGAGGGACGTTGTCATGCTCAACGCGCACGTCATCAAGCAGCATCATTCGGATCTGTTCACCTACCTGCAGGGAGATCTGCAGAGCTCGGCCAGCGAGTGTCGCAGCCCCGAGGATGCGGCGGCGGGGACGCTGATCTATGTCGGCAAGCCCGAGCAGCTCGAGAATGCCCTGCTCAACGAGACCGCGATCGTCATCGTGCATCGCAGTCTCGCCGATCGCGTGCGCGCCTCGGGACACCCCGATACCTGCGTGTTCTCGGTGGCCGGAATTCCGCTCGCCATGGCGGCGCTGCTCAAGTATTTCGACCACAAGTCCGAGCGTTTCACGCAGTGGGGCCAGCATCATCCGACCGCCGTCGTGCATGCGCGCGCGCGCATCGGGAGCGACGTCTTTCTCGGGCCGTACTGCGTGATCGGCGCCGAGGCCTCCATCGGTGATGGCTGTCTGATCGGATCCCATGCGGTGGTCGAGAACGGCGCGCACATCGGCGCGCGCACCATCCTGCACCCGCACGTCTTCGTCGGCGCCGCCTGCACGGTCGGCGAGGACTGCGAGATTCACCCCCACACCAGCATCGGCAGCGACGGCTTCGGATACGCGCTCGGGCCCGATGGCAGGCCGCGGAAGATTCCCCACCTCGGCAACGTCCAGATCGGCGATGAGGTGGAGATCGGCAGCAACTGCGCCATCGACCGCGCCAAGCTCACCTCCACTTACATCCGCTCCGGCGCGAAGCTCGACAACATCTGCCACATCGCTCACAACTGCGATCTGGGCGAGAATGGCTTCTACACCGCCGGCTTCATGATGGCGGGATCCACCAAGATCGGCCGCAGCTTCAGCACCGGCGGCAATTCCGTGGTATCCGCCCACCTCACCCTCACCGACAACGTGACCCTGGCGGGCCGCTCCACCGTCACCAGCGACATCACCGAGCCCGGCCAGTACGGCGGCTTTCCGCTGCAGCCCTTGCGCGAGGCGCTCAAGACCATGGCCACCATCGGCTACCTCAATGAGATCCGCAAGAACCTCGCGCGGGTCATGAAGAGTCTGCGCGCCGCCAATGCGGCCGACGCCGATGTCGTCGACGCCGCGGTCGCCGACGCCGCGGCTAGATGCGCGTCCCGCCGGTCACGGGAATCACCTCGCCCGTCACATACGAGGCGCCCGCACACAGATAGATGATGACCTCGGCGTAATCCTGCGGCTGGCCGACGCGCGCCAGTGGAACGGTGGCCCGGGCCGCGGCCTCCAGGTCCCCGAACGAGCATTCCCAGTTCGAGTTGACATATCCCGGAGCGATCCCGTTCACCCGCACCGCGGGAGCGAGTCCGCGCGCCAGCTCTCTCGTCAATCCGGCCAGCCCCGCCTTGGCGGTCGCGTAGGCGCTGCTGCTGCCGCCGCCGCCGAACGCGGCCACCGACACGGTGTTGACCACGGCGCCGCGCGCATCGATGAGCGCGGGCGCGAGCGCCTTGGTCATCCAGAATGCGCTCAGCAGATTGATACGCAGGATCCGGTCCCAGAAATCGTCCGTCAGCGCCTCGAGGTCGGCGGGCGGGATGGGCGTGCGCGTGCCGGGCGCGCCCGCATTGTTCACCAGATAATCGAGGCCGCCGAGCAGGTCCAGCCCCTCGAGCGCCACCGCGCGCGCGGTCGCCGAGGCGCCCAGATCGCCCGGCACGGCCACCACGCAATGGCCGGCGCTCTTCAGAGCCCCCACCGCCCGATCGAGCGCTTCGCCGGGCAGGTCATTCATCGCCACCCGGGCGCCGCTGCGCGCGAGCCGCTGCGCGGTGGCGAGGCCGATGCCCGATGCGCTGCCGGTGACGAGCGCGCGCCGTCCCTCGAGCTTGAATTCGATCAACGAACGATCCCTCATGGCGTCCTCGATGCTCGAGCGCACACTAGCCGGTGCGGCGCCCGGGGACAACCGCGCCCTCAGGCGGCTTCCCGTGCGCGGATCGTCACCGCCACGGAGCGGATCGTTCCCTGGCGCAGCACCTTTAGCTCGACCGTCTGGCCGGCGCGCAGGAGCGCGATGGCGTTGCGCAGCTGCGCCGCGCTCTCGAGCGCCATGCCATTGATGGACAGCACGATGTCGCCGCGCTTGATGCCCGCACGCTCGGCCGGAGAGCCGCGCGCCACCTCCGCCACCAGCACGCCGTGGGAATTGGCCAGGCGCGAGGCCTGCTCGGGCGTCAGATCGGCCAGCCTGATGCCGAGCGCTCCGCGCTTCACCGCGCCGTAGGTGATGAGCTGCTGCATCACCGCCTTGACCATGTTCACCGGGATGGCGAAGCCGATCCCGATGTTGCCGCCGTCGCCCGCCGAGAGGATCGCGGAATTGATGCCGACCAGCTCGCCCTGCATGTTCACCAGCGCACCGCCCGAATTGCCGGGATTGATCGAGGCATCGGTCTGGATGAAATCCTCATAGCCGTGCGGGTCGATGCCGGTGCGCCCGAGCGCGCTCACGATGCCCACCGTGACCGTGTGCTGCAGGCCGAAGGGGTTGCCGATGGCGATCACCCAGTCGCCGACCTCCAGATGCGAGGAGTCCCCGAGCGGCATGTCGGTGAGATGCGGCTCCTGCGCCTTGAGCACGGCGATGTCCGTGCCCGCATCGCTCCCCACGACCGTGGCCGGGAAGCGGCGGTTGTCGAGCAAGGTGACGGTGATCTCGCTCGCGTTCTCAATGACGTGGCGGTTGGTGAGGATGTAGCCGCGCCGCGCATCGACGATGACGCCCGAGCCCGCGCTCTCGAATTCCCGGTGCCGTACCGCCGGCGCCCGCGGCAGGTTGAAGAAGCGCCGGAAGAACGGATCATCCAGCAGCGGGTTGTTGCGCGGCACTCGCTCGGTGAGCGTGCCGCGGGTGGCGATATTGACCACGGCGGGCGAGACCACCTTGATCATGGGCGCGAGCGAGGGCAGCGCGATCGAGGTGGCGGCGTGCGCCGCTAAGCCGCTCCACAGCGTGAATGCCAGCGCGGCGCATGCCGCCGTCGAGAGCTTAGGGGGTGAGCGCACGAGTGACCTCCGTCTGGTTTTTGCGCATCCTATAACAGAGCGCCCGTGCCCCCCGCTTTGCGCTACCATTTGCCGCGCAGCGGGGGCAGGCGGCGGTGGAGGCAGCATGAGAATCGGTCTTCAAGTTCCCAACTTCACCTGGCCCGGGGGTCCCTCCCGCATGGCTGCGCGCCTGGCCGAGATCGCACGCGCCGCGGATGAGGCGGGTTTCCACAGCCTCTGGGTGATGGATCATTTCTTTCAGATCGGCATGGTGGGTCCGCCGGAGCACGACATGCTCGAGTGCTACAGCACGCTGGGCTATCTCGCGGCCGTCACGCGCAGACTCAAGCTCGGCTCCATGGTCACCGGCGTGGTCTATCGATACCCCGGGATTCTGGTCAAATGCGCCACCACCGTCGACGTCCTGTCGGGCGGGCGCACCTATTTCGGCATCGGCGCCGCCTGGAACGAGCTGGAGGCGAAGGGCCTCGGCGTCCCCTTTCCGCCGATCGCCGTGCGCTTCGAGCTGCTCGAGGAGGCGCTGCGCATCGCCCAGCAGATGTGGTCCGGCGATTCGGGTCCCTTCCGCGGCAAGCACAATCATCTCGAAAGGGCGCTGTGCCAGCCGCAGCCGCTGTCGCGGCCGCATCCGCCGATCCTGGTCGCCGGCAACGGCGAGAAGAAGACGCTGCGTCTGGTGGCGCAGTACGCGGACGCCTGCAACCTCTATGGGCCTCCCGAGGTGGTGAGCGCCAAGCTCGCCATTCTCGAGCAGCACTGCAAGGCGCTCGGGCGCGACTACGCCTCGATCGAGAAGACCACGCTCGGGACCGTGGAGCTCGGCCCGGGCAAGCTCTCGGCGGCGCAGCTCATCGCCCAGTGCCAGGCGCTCGCCTCCGTCGGCGTCGATCAGGCGATATTCAACATGCCGAACGTGCACGAGATCACGCCGCTCGAGGTGTTCGGGCGCGACATCATACCGGCGGTCGCGGCCTTCTGATTCAGGCGCCGGGCGCGAGCAGCGCGAGCAGCCGCTCGTCCGCGACGCCCGGCACCGCGGACAGCGCCTGCACGCACACGTGATCGGCGCCCGCCTGAAGATGCGCCTCGAGGCGCGCTCGAATCGTGCCCTCATCGCCCCACGCCACCGTGGCATCGATGAGCCGCTCCGATCCGCCGCCCGCGAAGTCGGCGGCGCCGAACCCCAGACGCTTCCAGTTCTCGACGTAGTTGGGCAGGTTGAGATAGATGCCGAGAAACTCCCGCCCGATGGCGCGCGCTCGAGCCGGGTCGCGCTCGAGCAGCGCCGCCTGCTCGACGCACAGCAGCTTGCCCGCGCCGAGGATGGAGCGCGCCCGTTCGGTGTGCTCCGGCGTGACGTTGTAGGGATGTGCGCCGTCGGCCCGCTGCGCCGACAGCTCGAGCATCTTCGGCCCGAGCGCCGCGAGCAGCGTGCGCGGCGGCGCGGCCGGCGGGATCGATTGATAGTGCGCCATCGCCATGGTCTCGAGATAGGCACGCATGGTCGCGAGCGGCTTGCCGTACTGATGCTGGCGCACCTGCACCAGCGGCACGTGCGATACCCCGAGGCCGAGCAGGAAGCGCCCGCCGGATTGCTCGTTCAAGCCCTGCTGGGCCGCCGCCGTGCAGAATGCGTCGCGCGCGTAGATGTTGGCGATGCCGCTCGCCACCACCAGGCGGGTGGTGCCCGCGAGCAGCCAGGCGGCCGAGGAGAACACCTCGCGCCCGAGCCCCTCCGGTATCCATAGCGCGCTGAAGCCCCAGGCTTCGATGCGCCGGGCGAATGCCGCCGCCTCGATCGCCGGCAGCCGATCGACTGCGGCCCACACCCCCAGCTTTGCGAGATTCATCGTGCCTGCGCCCTCGTGTCGGCGCGCTCCTCGCGCGCGTATTGCTCGATCAGCAGAAATTTCTGCACCTTGCCGGTCGGCGTGCGCGGCAGGGGCTCGCGCCGCTCGATGAGCTGGCGCGGCACCTTGAACCCCGCCAGATGCTCGCGGCAGAACGCCTGCACCGCCTCGAGCCCCACCGCCGGCGACTCATCGCGCACCACCACGGCCGCGACGCTCTCGCCCCAGATGGCGTGCGGCAGGCCGACCACCGCGCATTCGACCACGCCCGGCAGCTCGAGCAGCACCGCCTCGACTTCGGCCGAGTGCACGTTCTGGCCGCCGCTGATGATCATGTCCTTCACCCGCCCGCAAATGAAGAGGTAGCCGTCCGCATCGAGGCGCCCGAGATCGCCGGTGTGGAACCAGCCGTCGCGAAATGCCTCGGCGCTGCGCGCCGGGCTCTCGAAGTACTCGGTGGTGGCGCAGGGCGCGCGCGCGATGATCTCCCCGATCTCCCCGGCCGCGACCCGATGGCCCGCCGCATCGATGAGCCGCACCTCCGAGAACAGCACCGGCAGCCCGACCGAGTCGGGCCTGCGGCGCCGCTCGGCGGGAGTGCTGATGGCGAGCCAGCCGACCTCCTGCAGCCCGTAGCCCTCGTACAGATTCGGACACAGCCGCGCCATCGTTTCATCGCGAATTCTGGGCGGCAGCATGGCGCCGGCGAACGCGACCCCGCGCAGGGAGGACAGATCGCACGCGCCGAGCTCCGCCGCGCCGAGCAGCATCGCGGCCATGGTGGGCACGAGCATGGTGAAGCTCACGCGCTCGGCGCCGATCAGCCGCAGCACCTGTCCGGCGGCGAAGTCCGCGAGCACGGTGCGTGCGCCGCACATGAAGGCCTTGCCGACCCAGCTGAAGCCCACCCGCCCGAACACGGGAAACACCGTCAGAATCACGTCCTCGCTGCGCACGCCGAACGGCGTCGCCGCCCATACGCTGCAAGAATTGTAGTGATTGAGCAGGTAAGTCTTCGGGACGCCCGTCGTTCCGGACGTGAGGTTGAAATAGTACGGGTCCGTCTCGCACAGCTCGGACTCGGGCTCGTGCGCCGGCATCTCCCGCAGCAGCGCCTCGTACTCGAGATACCCGGCGGGCGCCTCCCGCTCGGGGCTCGCCCCGGCGTGCCCCTCGATGCCGTGCGCGGAAGCGCCGATGTGGATGAAGTGCTCGATGCCCCGCACCTCGCGCCGCACCCATCGCAGCGTCTCGGCGAAGCGCGCCTCGCCGATGAGCGTCCGGGCGCGCACGGCCTCGAGCAGCGTCACCACCTCGCGCGGCGCCAGCCGGTAGTTCACCGGCAACCCGACCAGGCCGGTCTTGGCGAGCGCAAAGTAGATCTCGACGGCCTCGGCGCGATTCGAGCACATGAAACCCACCACCTCGCCCTTGCGCAGGCCCAGGCCGGTGAGTGCGTGCGCCAGGCGATTGGTGCGCTCGTTGATCAGGCGAAAACTGAGGCGGCGTCCGGTCCCGCTGCAATGGATTGCCTCCCGCTCGGGATAGCGCGCCGCTGCGGTGGCGAGCACGTTGCCGACCAGCATCTGACCGAGTCCGCGCACGTTCGAGGTACTCATGCCTTACCCCCTGTCGATGCGCAGCATGCCACATCCGCCGCGGCCTCGCGCGCCGCTCAGCCGTCCCCGTCGAGCGGCCGCACGCTCACGTCCACGCGCAGCTTGTGGCCGCGGCCGCCCACCAGGATCCCGCGCAGCGGCGACACGTCGCCGAAATCGCGCCCCCAGGCGAGCGTCACGTGGCCTTCGCCGGCCAGGCAATCGTTGGTGGGATCGAAATCCACCCACCCCAGGGGCGGGCAATACACCGACACCCAGGCGTGCGAGGCATCGCCGCCGATCGCCGTCCCGCCGCCCGGCCGCGCCGTGCGGATGTAGCCGCTCACGTAGCGGGCCGCGAGCCCCGCGGCGCGCAGACAGCCGATCATGAGATGGGCGAAGTCCTGGCAAACGCCGCGGCGCGCGCCCAGCACCTCGACGATCGAGGTGCGCGTGCTGGTCGATCCGGGCGCGTACTTGAATTCGCGGCTGATCTTGCGCATCAGGGCCTCGGCGGCACGCGCCGCCGGGCGGCCGGGCGCGAAGCAATCGCGCGCATAGTCCAGGAACTCCTGCTTGATGGGCACATGGCTCGAGCGCATGCGATGGCGGCATGCGTCGAGCTCGGCTTGCGAGCGCGCCGCGGCGTGATAGCTCAGCCGCTCGCGCAGCGACTCCCAGGGCTCGCTGTCATCGAGTCCCTCGGGGGGGCGCGCGAAGATCTCGACGCGCATGTGCGCGACCACCGACAGCCGCTCGTGCGGGCGGTCGTATTCCAGCCGCGCGATGCTGTTGCCGAACGCGTCCAGCTCCTCGCCCTCCGAGCTCGGCTGCGGATCGAGCTCGAGCGCGTGGTCGAGACAGCGCTGGTAGGCGAACTCGCGCGGCTTCAGGTGCAGCAGATGATGCGAGTGCAGCACGTCGCCGCCGTACTCGTACACCGTCGCGTGGCGCACGGCGTAGCGCATCAGGCGGATACCGCGCGCAGCTCGAAGTCGACGTGCGAGAAGTGCTGCAGGGTGAGCTGGTCGGACAGCAGGCTCGCCGCCGCGTTCAAAGCCCTCAGCACCGCGGCGGCGCGCTGGCGCGCCTGCGCCGGCATCTCGAGCTCGCCGCCGACGTGCTCGTACTTGAGCGCGATGAGCGCCGAGATCGGCTCGTAGAGCGCGTCCTGGGCGCGGCTGCCGAGGGACTCGGCGAGCTCGATCAGCAGCGTATTGATGACGCGCCACTGAAAGGCGAGGGCGCGCGGATTGCGCTCATCGTACACCAGCAGGTCGATGGTCAGCCCCCATACGGGCGGCGCGCGGTAGCGCGTGCGATAGGTGATGGCGCTGTCGCCGATCTCGAGCAGCCACTCGAGCTCCTGGCGCAGCGGCGTCGTCGGCGCCTCCAGGCGCCGCGCCAGCACCTCGGAGAGAAACAGCAGCCGCTCGAGCCGCCGGCCGATCACCATGAGCCGCCAGCCGTCGTCCTGCGTCATGTCGTCGTGCGCGAAGCCCGCCAGGGCGGCGAGCGAGATGAGCAGCCGGTCGAGCGTCTCGCGCGCATCGCTGCGCGCGCTCTCCGCGCGCCGGTAGTCGCGCGACAGCACCGTGAGCGCGCGCCAGTTCTCGGCCGACAGGCTGCTGCGCACCTGCGCGGCACACTCTCCCAGGCGGCCGATGTCCCCGCTCAGGGTGAAGCGCTTCTCGGGGTCGAACAGGCTCGATGCGCCGAAGTGCCGGCATAGCTCCATCGCCTGCGACCAGAACGGCAGATTGCGCCGCAGCCCGAGCGAGCCGCGCAGCATGCGCGTCTTGAACTCGCAGCGCTCCGCGTAGCGGCCCATCCAGAACAGGTTCTCGGCGAGCGTCGAGGGCAGGTCGTGGTGGCGCGGCGTCGCGCGGTCGATGCGCGCGATCGGCGCGGTGGACTCCTCGACCGCCTCGTGCGAGTCGCACAGCACCCAGATATCCTTGCTGCCGCCGCCGCGCTGCATGGACACGATCTCGGCGTGCGCATCGGAGGCGAAGCGCGCCAGTCCGCCGGGCATGACCCTGTAGCCCTCCTGTGTCGCGATGGCATAGACGCGGATGCCGAGGGCGCGCGCCGCGAAGCGGTCCGAGCTCCTGGTGTACCACACCGGCGCTTGCGAGAAGGCGAGATGCTCCTGCGCCACGAAGGCGTAGGGGCGCGCCCGCATGCGCTCGATCAGCGCGGCTCGCTGCGCGGCGTCCAGATCGCTGCCGAACGCCGCATCGAGGTTCTGGTTCGGGAACGTGGGCTTGATGACCAGATTCTGAAGATTCGCGATCACCGCATCGAAGGCCGGCGGCTCCCCGCACCACCAGCTCGCCACCGAGGGCAGGCTCAGGCGCTCGCCGATGAGCTGCTGCGCGATGGCCGGCAGGAAGCCGAGCCAGGCCGCCGATTCGAGCACGCCGCTCCCGAGCGCGTTCGAGGTCACGACGTTTCCCTTGCGGATGGCGGCGAGCAGTCCCGGCACGCCGAGCGCGGAGTCGGCGCGCAGCTCCACCGGGTCGCAGAAATCGTCGTCCAGGCGCCGCAGGATCGTGTGCACGCGCTTCAGGCCCGCGAGCGTCTTCAAGTACACGCACTCCCCGCGCACCGTCAGATCGTGGCCCTCGACCAGGGGAAATCCCAGCTGGCGGGCGAGGTATGCGTGCTCGAAGTAGGTCTCGTTGAAGGAGCCGGCGCTGAGCACGACGGCCACCGGCTCATCGCCCGCGCCGCGCAGCAGCTCCTCGCGCAGCGTCGCGAAGAACGCGCCCAGCGGGCGCACGTCCATCGATTGCGCCAGATGCGGAAACGCGCGCCGTACGATCTGCCGGTTCTCGAGCGCATAGCCCGGACCCGACGGCGCCTGGGTGCGGTCCGCGAGCACCCACCAGCGCCCGTCGGCCGAGCGCGCGAGATCCGCCGCGTACAGCGACAGCCATCGATCCTGCGGCGGACGCACGCCCACGCAGGGCCAGAGAAAATTGGGATGGCCGAACGGGATCTCCGCCGGCAGCGCGCCCTGGGCGAGCAGCGCCTGCGGGCCGTACAGATCCGCGAGCACCGCGTTGAGGAGGGTGGCGCGCTGCGCAACGCCCCTCTCGATGCTCTGCCACTCCTGCGCGGTCATGAGATAGGGCAGGGGATCGAGGATCCATGGCCGATCGCGCCCCTGGGCGTCCGCATACACGTTGTAGGTGATGCTGTTCTCGACGATCATGCGGCGCGTGAACTCGGTGGCGCGGCGCGCGGCGCGCGCATCGTCCTCGAGCACGCCGTCGATCAGCGATCGCCAGTGGCTGCGCACGCGGCCCGTCCCGTCCAGCAGCTCGTCGTAGCGGCGCGGATCGCTGCGGTAGCTCTGTAGTCGGGGATCGCTCACCGTGGATCGCGCAGGTCCAGCGTGAAGGGAAATTCCTCGTTCGGCACGGCCGGCTCGACGTTCATCGGTCCGGGGGTGTGGCCGATGCGGAAGAAGCGCGCGAGACGCCTGCTTTCAGCCTCGAACGCGTTGACGGGAAGAGTCTCGTGGCTGCGGCCGCCCGGATGGACCACATGATATCGACAACCGCCTTCCGATCGATGCATCCAGGTATCCACTATATCGAATGTCAGCGGCGAGTGAACGCCGATCTTCGGATGCAGCGCCGACCACGGCTGCCAGGCGCGGTAGCGCACGCCCGCGACGTACTCGCCTTCGCGCCCGGTCGAGCGCAGCGGCAAAGCCCGTCCGTTGCAAGTCACGGCATAGCGGTCCGGCGCGAGCCCGCTCACCTTGACCTCGAGGCGCTCGAGCGATGAGTCGACATAACGCACCGTTCCGCCCGGCGTGCCTTCCTCGCCCATCACGTGCCAGGGCTCGAGCGCCTGGCGCAGCTCGATCTGTCCGACGCGCAGCTGCACCTCGCCGAGCTTGGGGAAGCGGAACTCGAAATGCGGCGCGAACCATTCGAGCCGCATGGCATGGCCCGCGCGATTCTGCTCCTCCATCACGCCGGAGAAATCCTGCAGGATGAAATGCGGCAGCATGAAGCGGTCGTGCAGCTGCGTCCCCCAGCGTGCCAGGCGCTGCGGCGCGTAGGGCTCGCGCCAGAAGCGCGCGATGAGCGAGCGCAGCAGCACCTGCTGGACCAGGCTCATGCGCGCATGCGGCGGCATCTCGAACGCGCGCAGCTCGAGCAGTCCCAGCCGTCCGCTGGCCGCGCCGGGCGCGTACAGCTTGTCGATGCAGAACTCGGCGCGATGGGTGTTGCCGGTGACGTCGATCAGCAGATTGCGCAGCAGGCGGTCCGTGAGCCACGGCGGCACCGTGGCGCCCGGCTCGGGGAACTGCTTGAACGCGAGCTCGAGCTCGTAGAGCGAATCGTTGCGTGCCTCGTCCACGCGCGGTGCCTGCGAGGTGGGACCGATGAACAGCCCCGAGAACAGATACGACAGCGAGGGGTGGTTGTGCCAGTAGCAGAGCAGGCTGCGCAGCAGATCGGGGCGCCGCAGGAACGGCGAGTCCTCGGGCGTTGCGCCGCCGAGCACGATGTGATTGCCGCCGCCCGTGCCCACGTGCCGGCCGTCGATCATGAACTTCTCCGAGCGCAGCCGGCATTCTCCCGCCATCTCGTACAGATGCGAGGTGCGCTCGACCAGCTCCTCCCAGCTCGCGCTCGGCTGCACGTTGACTTCGATGACGCCCGGATCCGGGGTCACTTTGAAATTGCACAGGCGCGGATCGGCGGGCGGCTCGTAGCCCTCGACGATCACCGGCTGCTCGAGGGACGCGGCGCCGGCTTGCACCGCCGCGATGATCTCGAGATAGTCCTCCAGGCTCCGGGTCGGCGGCATGAACACGTACAGCACCCCGTCGCGCGCCTCGGCGCACAGCGAAGTGCGCACCACGGCGGCGGCTTCGCCATCGCCGAGCGCGGACTGGCGCGGCGCGGCGGAGGAGGGCGCCGTAGCGGCGCGGCGCGGTCCACTGCCGGCGCGCGCGGCATCCGCCCCCGCGGCATCCGCCCCCGCGGCATCCGCCCCCGCACCGCTCGGCGCCGGGTCGCGATACTCGCGGTAGGGCGCGAGCGGCGCGAACTCCTGCATCGGGTCGGTGGGATGCACGTGCGGAAAGTCGCTCTCCCTCACCCAGGGGAGCGAGTCGAGCGGCAGGCGATAGCCCACGGGCGAATCGCCGGGAATCAGATAACAGCGCTCGCTGCGCAGGAACCACGAGCCGCTGCGCCACGCCGCGCCCTCGACCGGACGCGCGATCGGCAGCACGTAGCCCACGGGCTCGCCCAGATCGCCCTCGAAGAGGCGCGTCAGGCGCGCGCGCTCCAGCGGGTCCGCGACCCTCGAGCGCAGCGCATCGACGTTGGCGGGGAGCCTGCGCTCGCGCCACGCGTAGTACAAAACGTCCTCGTAGGCGGGGAACACGTGCTCGGCTGACACGCCGAGGCGCGCCGCGATCGCGGCCAGCAGCCGCGGCGCATTCGCGCCAGCCTCGGCATGGCGCCGCTTGCCGTCCGCGATGAGCGCGGCATCGCTCCAGATCGGCTCCCCGTCCTTGCGCCAGAAGCAATTGAGCGACCAGCGCGGCAGCTGCTCGCCCGGATACCATTTGCCTTGCCCGAAGTGCGCGAGCCCCAGGGGCGCGTAGCGCGCCTTCAGCTTCCAGTAAAGCTCCGTGGCCACGCGGCGCTTGTTCTCGCCGAGCGCCTCGGTGTTCCACTCCGGCGCGAGCGCGTCCTCGCTCGACACGAACGTGGGCTCCCCGCCCAGCGTGAGCCGCACGTCGGCGGCCTCGAGGCGCTCGTCGACCCGCTTGCCAAGGGCATCGATCGCGGCCCATTGAGCGTCCGAATAGGGCTTGGTGACGCGCGGCGCCTCCCACACGCGCGCGACGCTCATCGCATACTCGAAGCGTGTCTCGCAGCGCTCCACGGCACCCGACAGCGGCGCCGCGGTTTGCGGATCGGACGTGCAGGCGAGCGGGATGTGGCCCTCGCCGGTGAGCAGGCCCGAGGTCGGGTCGAGCCCGATCCATCCCGCGCCCGGCAGATACACCTCGCACCAGGCATGCAGGTCGGTGAAATCGCGGCTCGGGCCCGCCGGCCCGTCGAGGGGCTTGGAATCGGCGGCGAGCTGGATGAGATAGCCCGAGACGAAGCGCGCCCCGAGCCCGAGATGGCGCAGCAGCTGCACCAGGAGCTCGGCCGAATCGCGGCACGAGCCCGAGCGCTTCTCGAGCGTCACTTCGGGCGGCTGCACGCCCGGCTCCAGGCGAATGAGGTACTGCACATCCGCGGCCAGGCGCCGGTTCAATTCGACCAGAAAGTCCACGGTGGCGCGCGGCGCACGCGAGATGCCCGCCAGATACTGGGTGAGGCGCGGCGTCGCGGGTGCGGTGGCGAGGAACGGCGCGAGATCGCGCTCCTCGGCGGCCTCATACCTGAACGGGAACTGCTGCGCGTAGGGCTCGAGGAAGAAGTCGAATGGGTTCAGCACCGCCATTTCGGCGACCAGATCCACCTCGATGCGCAGCTCCCGGGCCGCTTTCGGGAACATGAGCCGCGCCAGATGGTTCGACTGCGGATCCTGCTGCCAGTTGATGAAATGCTCCGCCGGCTCGATTTTCAGCGAGTAGGACAGGATGCGCGAGCGGCAGTGCGGCGCGGGGCGCAGGCGCACGATCTGCGGGCCGAGCATCACCGGCCGGTCGTAGCGGTAGTGCATCGAGTGATTGAGCGCGACGTGAATCGACACTAGGCTGCTCCGGCGGGGGCGATACCGTTGTATAGCACGTTGAAATTATTCGCGGAATCAGACCGTTGTCGCGCACGAGGACTGCGCTGCGGCCCGCGCGTTGATGGTCTCGTGGATGAACCGCAGCTTGCGGATTGCCGGCGCCGACAGCACGAAGGGGTAGCTGTCGGGCAGCCCGAGGCCGCGGCTCAAGTTGTTGAGCACATAGGTGAGCGGCAGCCAGGCGTCGATCATCGCATCGAAGTCGCGGTAGCTCGGATTCAGGGGGTCGGGCGGCGGCTGCATCTGCGGCTCGTCGCGGCGCTTGGGGCGCAGCGCAAGGCCCGCGGCGCCGGCCGTCTCGAGCGCATCGACCATGTGCAGGTAATGCGCCCACGACTCCGCCCAGTCCTCCCACGGGTGCATGGTCGAATAGGCGCTGATGAAGCTGTCCTCCCAGCGCGCCGGCGGACCTTCCCCGTAATGCCGATCGAGCGCCTGCTGATAATCGGCGCGCTCATCGCCGAACAGTGCGCGAAAGTCGTTGAGGCGCGCACCGTTCGCGATCAGCCGATCCCAGAAGTAGTGGCCGATCTCGTGACGGAAATGCCCCAGCAGCGTGCGATATGGCTCCTTCTGCAGCGTGCGCTGCTTCTCCCGGTGCACATCGTCCGCCTCGGCGATGTTGATGGTGATGAGCCCATTGTCGTGGCCGGTGAGCACGCGCGTGGCATCTCCGCTGGCCGAATCCTCCAGGAACTCGAAGGCCAGCCCCGCCTCGTCGCCGTTCTTCGGCGCGACCGGCAGATCGAGGCCGAACAGCGTGTACAGCATGCGTCGCTTGGCGACCTCGAGCCTGAACCAGGCGATGCGGTTGCGCTGCGAGGAGAGGTCCGGGATCACGCGGTTCAGCCGGCAGGAGCGGCAGTAATCGCTCCGGTCCTCGGCCGCAATGGCCCAGTTGCACACGCTCACCTGGTCGTAGTTGGCGCACAGCCGATAGGCGTGCCATTCTCCCGCGGCACCCTCGGTCCGCCACAGACCATCGCCGCCCTGCGTGAGCGCGGCCATCCGCCCGCTGTCGGGCAGGAACGCGAGCGAGCGGCCGCAATTCAGGCAGCGGATGTTCTCGAAGAAGATCAGATTCTGGCAATGGGTGCAGTGAAAGGTCTTCATGTCGCTGGTCGATCGGTCGCTCGCGGGCGCGCAGGCTGGGATTGTGGCCGCCACCATGGTAGAAGCTCGACCCAGAGGCACCCCGTGATGCCGGGCGCCCCGCGCTTTCGCGGGCGAAACCGCCATTGTAGGCTGGTGCGCGAGATTTGCTCGATGATGCGCGCCGCGAGGCCGCTGGCGCGGCGCTGCGCGGCCTTCTCGAGCTGCGCGGATGCGTTGAGCGCTTACTTCGGTTCGCAGGCGATTCCTACGCGCCGGCGGACCGGCCGGTGTCATAAATGCGGCATTGCGACGCATCAACCCTCGGAAATGAATGAAGATCCGTGCATGAAGATCCGCTTCGGCTACGAACTCGTGTACACCTGTCAGCAGCCGGTGCCCATGATCCTGATGCTGCATGCTCATTCGAGCCGCGCCGCGGATCTGCTGCGTCCGGACCGCCTGACGACCGATCCCATGGTGCCGCTCGATGAGTATTTCGACGGATTCGGCAACCGCTGCACGCGCATTCTCGCGCCCGCCGGCGGCATCCGCTTGACGGCGGATGGGCTGATCGAGGACAGCGGCGTGCCGGAGGCCGCCTTCGAGCACGCCCGGGAGCACCCGGTGGAGGCTTTGCCGCACGATGCCCTCGTCTACCTGCTCGGCAGCCGCTACTGCGAGACCGAGCGGCTCATGGACGAGGCGTGGCGGCTGTTCGGCGGGATGGCGCCCGGCTGGGGGCGCGTTCAGGCGGTGTGCGATTTCGCACACCGGCACATCCTGTTCGGCTACGAGTTCGCCCGCGCCACGAAGACCGCCGCCGAGGCCTACGCCGAGCGCCGCGGCGTGTGCCGCGACTACGCCCACCTCGCCATCACGCTGCTGCGTTGCCTGAACATTCCCGCACGCTACTGCACCGGGTACCTCGGCGACATCGGCGTACCGGCGGCGGATGCTCCGATGGATTTCGCCGGCTGGCTCGAGGCCTACATCGGCGGCGCCTGGCACACCTTCGATCCGCGCAACAACCAGCGCCGTATCGGCAGGATCCTGATCGCGCGCGGACGCGATGCCGCCGACGTCGCCATCAGCACCGCCTTCGGACCCAATCATCTGCAAGTGTTTCGCGTCTGGACCGACCAGGCCGCGGATTAGGCACGGCTAACCCTGCCCCGCACGGCTGATATAACATGAATGCCGACGCGACGCGGATCGTCGGCACCCCGAAGAGTGCTCGAGCATGCAGGAATCCGATCTTCCCTCCGGCGCGAGGTTCCCGGAGCTCTGGACGCTCGCTTTCGGCGAGCTGAAGAAGCTGGCGCGCGCGCGCATGCGCGCGAGCGGTCCGCTGACCCTCATCGATACGACGGGTCTGGTCAACGAAGCGTACCTGCGCATGGCCCGCATGCCCGAGCTGTCGCTGCCCGAGCGCGGTCAATTCTTTGCTTATTGCGCGCACGTGATGCGCTCGGTGGTCGTCGATCTGGTGCGCGAGCGCCAGGCGCTGCGCCGCGGCGGGGAGCGCGAGAAGATCACCCTCAGTACCACGCTCATGGAGGAGCAGCCGGAGGCCGAGCCGCTCGAGGTGCATGCGGCGCTCGAGGAGCTCTCCGCCCTCGAGCCGCGACTCGCGCAGGTGGTGGAAATGCGCTATTTCGCCGGCTTCACCGAGATCGAGATCGCGCAGATGCTCGGGGTGACCGAGCGCACCGTGCGGCGCGACTGGGGCAAGGCGCGCGTGCTGCTGCACTCCATGCTGAGCGCCTGACCATGCCGGGTGCACTCGCTTCGCGCTGAAGATCGCCGCATGCCGCGACTTCCCTGTCCTCCCGAGCTGTGGCCCACATTCTCCGCGCTGCTCGACGCGCTGCTCGAGCTGCCGCCCGAGGCACGCGGCGCATGGCTCGACGCGCTCGGTCCCGAGTACGCAGCCGTCAAGCCGAGCCTCGATCGGGTCCTGAAGGACGCTGCGAGCCTCACCGGCGAGGCGTTCGAGCGGGGAACGGGCGCAGCGCTCGGCGAGACCCAGTTCGCCGCCGGCGATCGGATTGGACCCTATGCGCTGGTGCGGCCTCTCGGGCAGGGGGGCATGGGCGAGGTGTGGCTCGCCGTGCGTGGCGATGGAATGCTCAAGCGCCCGATCGCCCTGAAGCTCCCGCACGCGCACCTGCTGGCAGGCGCCGCCCGCCGGCGCTTCGAGCGTGAGCGCGACATCCTGTCCGCACTCACGCATCCCGGCATCGCGCGGCTCTATGACGCCGGCGTGAGCGAGGGCGGACACCCCTACCTCGCCATGGAGCTCATCGAGGGCAAGCCCGTCACCCGCTATTCGGACGATGCGCGCTGTGGGATCGAGGAGCGCCTCGATCTCTTCCGGCAGATCCTCGAGGCGGTGCATTACGCGCACATGCGCTTCATCGCGCATCGCGATCTGAAGCCTTCCAACATCCTGGTCACGCCCGAGGCGCAGGTCAAGCTCCTCGACTTCGGCATCGCCAAGCTGCTCTGCGAGGAGGGCTCGGCGGCCGCCGAGCTCACCCGCCTCGGAGATCGGCCGCTCACGCCGGACTACGCCGCGCCCGAGCAGCTCGCGGGCGCCCCGGTGACCACGGTGTCGGACATCTACACCCTGGGCGTCGTGCTGTTCGTGCTGTTGACCGGCCGGGTGCCCGCGCCGGGTGCGCGCGGCCCGGCTGCCGCCGAAGCAGCGCATGGCTCGGAAGCGCCGCGAGCCTCGGCGAGCGTCGCGGATGCGCACCTGCCCCTCTGCGGACTCGATGCGCGCGGCCTGCGGCGTGCGCTGCGCGGCGACCTCGATGCCATCCTCGCCATGGCGCTGCATCCGGATCCGGCGCGCCGCTACCAGTCCGTGCCGGATTTCGCCGCCGATCTCGCGCGCTATCGCGCGCACCAGCCGCTCGCGGCGCGCCGCATCGGGCGTCTGCGGCTCGCGGCCAAGTTCCTCAGGCGCCACCGCCTCGGCGCGGCCGTCGCCGCGGTGTTGCTCGTCACGGCCGGCGCAGGCGTGGGGGGCATCGCCTGGCAGGCGCAGCGCGCGGCCCGCGAAGCGCGGCGCGAGGCAGCGGTCAAGAATTTCTTGATCGGCGTGTTCAAGGCGAGCGATCCGCGGGTCGCGGCGGACCGGCCGCGCGACCAGATCACGGCGCGCGATCTGCTCGACATCGGCGCACGGCGCGCGAGCGAGGGATTCTTCGGCGAGACCGACACGCAGATCGAGCTGCTCGGCACGCTGGGCGAGATCTATTACGAGCTCGGCGACAAGGACCGCTTCGAGGCGTTGCACCGCCGCCAGCTCGAGCTGGCGGCCGCTCACTACGGTCCCGACAACCCGGTGGCGACCGAGGGACTCCTGCTCGAGGCCAACATCGCCTCGATCGAGGGCGACGATGCGCGGGCGCTGTCGCTCCTCGCCCGGGCGGACTCCGCCATCGATCGTGCGGGCAACCCGGTGCAGCGCGCCGAGTGGTGGTTCTACCGGGCGCTCGCGCTGCGCGCGGACCCCAAGGCGGGTCCGGAGCGCCGCCAAGCGCTCGAGCGCTCGATCGCACTGTACGCGCAGCATGCGCCGCGCGATGGCAATCATGCCGGCGCGCTGGGCGAGCTCGCGTTCTACTATTACAACGCGGAGGGCAATCTGCCCCAGGCGGCGCGCTATTTCCGCGCGGCCATTGCCGCGAGCGAGCGCTCCGACAATCCCGACGAATCCGATCAGGGTGAGTTCTACGCCGATCTCGCCGCCATGCTCTCCTTTCTCGGCGATCTGGACGGGTCCGAGGCGGCGTTCCGGCAGGCGCTCGATCTCCTGCGCCGCACCTACGGCGAGGGGCACCCCAACTACTGGGTCCCGGCGGCGAACTATGCGCAGCTCGTGCACTGGCGCGGCGATCGGCTGCGCAGCCTGCAGATGTTCGAGCGGCTGCGTGCCGCCATGGCGCCGAAAGATCTCTCCACGCACGAGGCCGTGGTGGTGAACGAGATGTATGCCGGCTGCCTCGCCCAGGAGGGGCGTGCCGCCGAAGCGATTCCGACGCTCGAGGCGGCCGAGCGCCATTACCTCGAGAAGCCCGAGGATGCGGCCGATCTGCGCCGCCTGCGCCTGCGTCTGGGCGACGCCTACGACCGCGTTGGCCGCAGCGCCGACGCGCGTCGCGCGCTTCAGAGCGCGCTCGATGATTTCGTGTCCGGGCACGCACCGGGCAACTTTCAAGTGCTGTGGGCCCGCGAGCGCTTCGGGCGGTTCCTGCTCGAGCAGCACGATCTCGCGGGCGCCGAGGCACAGCTGCGCGAAGTGGCGCGCTGGACGCAAGCTCACGATGCGGGCCAGGGCTACGTGGCGCTCGCGAACGGCGATCTCGCCCTGCTCGCGCTCGAGCGCGGCGATGCCCCGGCCGCGCTCGCCTCGATCCGCACCGCCGAGGCCGGGCTCGAGTCGCTGCGCGCCGCGCACGATGTGCGCTGGGGACCGTACTTGTGGCTGATCCAGGCACGGGTGCTCGCTCGATCGGGCGATGCCGAGGGCGCGAGAGGCTGGGCGCGGCGCGCGCTCGAGGCCGATGAGCGCTATGACGCGCCGTCGAGTTCGAGCATCCTCGAGGCCAGGACCCTGCTCGCCTCTCTTCAGGCCCCTGCGTCCGAGGCGCGCGCCGCGAGCCGATGATGACCAGATGTCCGGTTTTGCCGGACGTTCCCGTTTGTCCCGGAGAAGCCCTCGCAAAGTGCGGCGGCTTCTCGAGGCAGCGGGGGTCATATGTCACATGCAGCGGCAGGGTCGGGTGATGGGGCGCAGGGCGCAGGAGTGGCCGGCGCGGCGCGCTGCGCAATAGCGATTGCAGCGGCGATACCGGCGATGCTGATCGTCCTGCTCCTCTGCGCCGCACCTGCGCAGGCCGGGGGCACGATCACCTATCTCTATCAGTTCAACAGCTCGAGCGCCGCCGGCTACGATCCGTACGTTGGACTCGCGCTCGGCGCCGACGGCACGCTGTACGGTACGACGACCGAAGGCGCCGCCAGCGGCCAGGGCGCCGTATTCAGCATCGCCCCCGGCGGCGCGCTCACCCTGCTCGCGCCGCTCGCGCTCAGCACCGGCATCGGTTTTCAGAGCATCATCGTCGGCAGCGACGGCAACATCTTTGGCACGGCGGCGGTGGGCGGCATGAGCTGCCTCAGCAGTCTCGTGAACAGTGCCGGCAACACCTGTGGCACCATCGTCGAGGTCACCCCCTCCGGAACGCTCACCGCGCTCTACCAGTTTCCCGACGATGCTGCCGGGTCCTATCCCAGCGCGCTGATCCAGGGCACGGACGGGAACTTCTACGGCACCACGGCGGACGGCGGCGCCGGAACCTGTACCTTCGGAAAAGGAGATCTCCCCGGCTGCGGCACGGTGTTCGAATTGACGCCGGCCGGCGTGCTCACCACGCTGTATTCCTTCGCCGGCGGCGCCGACGGCTGCAGCCCCGCGGGTTTGATGCAAGGCTCCGACGGCAACTTCTACGGCACGACCAGCGCAGACTGTACGCCGCCGTCCAGTGCGGCAGGCAGCGGCACGCTGTTCAAGATCACGCCCTCGGGCACGTTCACGACGCTCTACACGTTTCCTGCGACTTACGCCCCGCCGTCCGGCCAGACGCCCACCTCAGGCCTGGTGCAGGCGCCCGACGGCAATTTCTATGGCACGACGGCGGCCGGCGGCACGAGCAACCAGGGCACGATATTTCGCATGACGCCTGCGGGCGATGTGACCGTCCTCTACTCCTTCCAGGGGACGGCGCAGCAACCGGGCCTCCCCACCGGCCCCCTGATCGTCGGCTCCGACGGCAATCTCTATGGCACCTCGGCCGGTGGGGACGG
This sequence comes from Steroidobacteraceae bacterium, assembly GCA_035504115.1. Lineage (GTDB taxonomy): Bacteria > Pseudomonadota > Gammaproteobacteria > Steroidobacterales > Steroidobacteraceae > Bog-1198. The sequence continues at coordinate 22,188 of DATJSL010000014.1, forward strand.
CTCCGGCGGCAATGTGTTTCAGATATCGACGTCCGGCGCCTACGCCGTGGTCGCCACATTCCCGGCTTACCCCGCACTGTCCGGGACAAGCGGCGTGGTCGAAGGGCCGGACCACAATCTGTATGGCACCCTGTACGAGGGAGGATCGGCGGCCGTCGGAGTGAGCCCCGGCGGCGCCGTGTTCGAGCTGAGCGGCGTTCTCACCGCCGCACCCACCGTCGCGCTGTCGGCCTCCCCGACGGCCATCACGCTCGGGCAAAGCGTGGCGCTCAGCTGGTCATCGACCGGCGCGACTTCCTGCACCGCGGGCGGCGCCTGGAGCGGTAACGAGGCGACCAGCGGCACACTCAGCGTGACGCCCGCAGCGACAGGCACTGCGACTTACACCCTCACCTGCAGCGGCGGCGGCGGCGGCGCTACCGCCACGGCGTCGGTCGCCGTGAGCGCGCCCGCGGCGCCCGCGCCGACCGTCACGCTGTCGTTCAAGCCGACCAGCATCGCGGTCGGCCAATCGGCGGTGCTCACCTGGTCCTCGACCCACGCCACCTCTTGCACCGCCGCCGGCGCGTGGAGCGGCACCGAGGCCATCAGCGGAACTCTCACGGTCACGCCCACGGCCGCCGGCACTTCCACCTACACCCTGACATGCACGGGTGCGGGCGGCAGCGCCCAGGCGTCGGCGGCCTTGACGGCGACGGCTGCGGCCGCGGCGCCGACCGTGTCGATCGCGGCGAGCCCGAGCTCGATCAGCGTCGGACAGAGCGCGACGCTCACCTGGTCGTCGATGAACGCGACCGCTTGCACGGCGAGCGGCGCCTGGAGCGGCAGCGAGCCCACGAGCGGCAAGCTCCCGCAAACCCCCGCCGCCGCGGGCACGCTCACCTACACGCTCACTTGCACGGGCTCGGGCGGCGCCAGCGCGGCGGCCTCCGCCTCGCTCGAGGTCGCGGCCGCGCCTCCTGCCTCGACCATCACGGCCTTCTCCGGCCGTGCAGGCGGCGGAAGCCTCGGCGGCTCGAGTCTCTGGGGCCTCGTGCTCCTGCTCGCACTGCGTGTGGCTCGGGCGCGGCGGGCGCGCAGAGCCCTCCCCTGGAGTGCGCTCGCAGCGCTCGGCCTGTCGAGCCTCGCCGCCGCGCCAACCGCCTCGGCGCAAACGGCCGCCGCGCCAACCGCCTCGGCGACGCCGAGCTGGGATCAGGTATACGTCGGCGTGCGCGTCGGCAGCGCGGACTATCGCGACGGCGCGAGCCGCCTCGACGGCGATATCGCCGCGGCTGGATTCGGCGGCACGAGCACCTCCCCGTCCCCGCATCGAGCGGGGGCCGCTGTGTTCGCCGGCATCTCCGTCCTCGGGCCGCTGTCGCTCGAGGCAGGCTATGTCGACATGGGACGCTATCCGGTCGGCATCTCCGCGACCAGCGCGAACATCGCCTCGCTCTCGCAGACCATCGCCCGCAAGCTCTGGTCGGCGGGACAGGGCGCTACGCTCGGCCTCGCCGCGCCGCTGGACTTCAATTCCTGGTTCGCCATCGAGCCGCGCCTCTCGCTGCTGGTCTTTCGTTCCAAGCAAGAGGTGTTCTCCCCGGTGGGCACCTTCGCGGACGATCGCACCGGCGCGGGCTTCGACGGCGGTGTGTCGTTGCTGTTTCACCCCATGGGACCGGTGTACCTGGGCGCGGGCGTCGATTGCTACGACATCGACGGCCGCTGCAGCGTACTGCTGTACTCGGGCGAGGTCAGCTATCGCTTCGGACGGCACTGATGCGCGCGCTCTTGCATCGGCCGCCCGCGGCAGGTTCAATGCGTCCCCACGGCCCGACCCCCGTTGCCCGAACCGACCGCGCCCGAATTGACCGCGCCCGAATTGACCGCATTGTCCGAATTGCGAAACCTCATCCTGTTGACCCTGCTCGGCCTCGCCGCATGCGCCGCAACCCTTGCGCCGCGGGCAGTCCCCGCGCCGCCGGCAACCCCCGCGCCGCCGGCAGCGTCGCCATCGGCGGCCGGCCGCAAGCTGGATGAGGCCCTGCAGCTGGTCTCCCGGCACCAGCTCGAGCAGGGCCTCGCGGCGCTGGCGGCCCTCATCCACGGTCCCTCCTTCGGCACACTCTCGGATGACGAACGCTACCGTGCCCTCGCCGCAGCCGGGCGGCTCGAGTCGCGCCTCGCCAGCTGGGAACCGGCATACATCTATCTGTCGCGCGCCGCGGCAATGCCTCAGGCATCCGCCGAGGACCAGCTGCTGCTGCTCAGCGTGGCCTGGCACTCGCGCAGCGACACGCGCTCGGCGCAGGCCCTCACCGATCTCGCCAGGCGCTGGCCGAAGCGCCTCGTTGCGGTCGATGAGGACTACGTGCTGCGGGTGCTGTTCGGCGCGACTCGATTGCCGCACGGCGTTGCGCTGCCGCTGCTGCAGGCGCTGTACGATGCGGGCTGGAAGCTGAAGTGGGGCATCGAGCCCAGCACGTCCTGGCGCGACCTCGCGCTGCTGCTGCTCGAGCAGGGTCGCGTGTCCCAGGCGATCGAGGTGTCGGCGCGCATCACCGATCCGCAGGTCCTCATCGACATGCGCGCCGATCGGCGCTTCGATGCCCTGGTATCCGCTCGTCCGCGGCGCTTCGACGTCGAGGCCGCGGCCGATCGGCAGGTCGATGAGCTGCAGGCGCAGGACGGCGGCGGGGCGAACTCGCTGCGGGTCAAGGCGCTGTTGATGGGGGCGCTGATGCGCCAGCAGCATTATTCCGCGGCCCTGGCGATTGCCGACGAGGCCGTCGCCGACGTGCGCACGACCAATTACCCCGAGAGGCGCTTCGTCGATTATCTCGCGGACTACGCCGAGCTGCTGAACGAGCGGGCGTTCGCACTCATGGACCTCGGCCGCTGGGGCCAGGCCCTCGATCAGCTGTCCGCGGCCGCCCGCCTGTTCGAGCGCGGCCACGACAACATCGACGGTGCGCTCGCCCTGGCGCAGCTCGATTGCGATCTGCAACGTCCGCGCGACGCGCGCTCGGTGCTCGGCCAGCTGACCTCCGATCTGAGCGCCTACGGTGTGATGCAGCTCGAGAGTGTGCGGCTCGACGCCGCCGTTCAGCTCGCGGACTCCAGACAGGTGCAGCGCTCGCTGCGCTATCTGCGCGCGCATCGCGACGATGCGACGGCCGCCTACCTCAGGGCGTTGATCGTTGCCGGCCAGCTCGGTCCCGCCGCACGTGAGCTCATCCGCGAGCTCGACGACCGCGAGGCGCGCCAGGACGCCCTCGAGAGCGTGCAGACCTACCTGCCGGAGACCGCGACGCCGCGCGATCTCGAGCTGCGCGCACGCTGGCAGTCGGTGCTCGCGCGCGAGACGGTGCAGGCGGCCATCGATCGCGTCGGCCGCATCGAGAGCTATCACTTGCAAGGCGCGCCGTTCTAGCGCAGCTGGCGCCCGCGCTTCAGCCGGCCGCTCAGGCGGCTTTCAGCAAAAGATGCAGCACCAGGCTCAGCACGCCGAGCGCCGCGACGCTCGCTGCCCAGATGGCGATCATCCACGCGATGCGCTGCCACCACGGCGAGACGCGCCCCGCGGGCCCGCGCCCCACGGGCACGCGCGGCATCGGCACGCGCGGCATCGGCACGCGCGGCATCAGTGATACCCCTCGGTGCCCACCTTGCCGCGAAACACCCAGTAAGCCCAACCCGTGTACAGCATGATCACGGGCAGGATGAAGGCGATGCCGATCAACAGGAATCGCTGGCTCGATACGGGCGCTGCCGCATCCCAGATGGTGACCTCGCGCGGCACGAGATAGGGAAACAGGCTCACCCCCAGGCCGATGAAATTGAGGACGAACAGCGCGAGCGTCATGAGGAACGGCAGCCGTTCTGCGCCGCGGCGCAGACTCCAGAGGAGAGCCGCTGCGGTGATGATCACGAGCAGGGGGACCTGCGCGGTGTACAGCACGTTCGGCATCGAGAACCAGCGGCGCCAGTAATCGTTGTGCAGGTAGGGCGTTGCGGCGCTCACACAGGCCATCGCGGCGAGGGTGGCGAGGCCGAGCTTGAGGGCGAGCCGGCGCGCATGCGCCTGGCACGAGCCTTCCGTTTTCCACACCAGCCAGGTCGAGCCGAGCAGCGCGTAGCCGAGCATCAGCGACACGCCGGTCAGGACCGTGAACGGACTGAGCCAGTCGAGCCAGGCGCCGCCGTAGGCGTGGTTCGTCACCTTGATCCCCTGCAGGATGGCGCCGAGCGTGATGCCCTGCGAGAGCGCCGCCAGCGCCGAGCCGATGCTGAATCCCGCGTCCCAGTAAGCGCGGTGCTCCGGGTCGCGCCAGCGAAACTCGAAGGCCACGCCGCGGAACACCAGGCCGAGCAGCATCGCGATCATCAGCGGATAGGTGGCCGGGAGGATGATCGAATAGGCGAGCGGGAACGCGGCGAGCAGCGCACCGCCCCCGAGCACCAGCCACGTTTCGTTGCCGTCCCAGACGGGCGCCACCGCATTCATCGCCTGATCGCGCTCGGCACCCACCTGCAGCGTGGGAAACAGCATCCCGATGCCCAGATCGAATCCATCCATGACCACGTAGGCGAGAATCGCGAATGCGATGATCAGCATCCAGACGATGCTCAGATCGGCGCTCGAGCTCATGGCTTGGCCTCGGCTCGGTGCGCGGGCGCATCGATTCCGGCGGCCGGTGTGATGCCGGCGGCCCGCTGCGGAATGTGCGGCGGCTCGACTTCGAACGGCGTGGGGAGCCGGCTCATCATCCGCAGCAGGTAAGCGGCGCCGAGGCCGAACACCGTGAAGTACACCAGCACGAACGCCGCCAGCGAGCTGGCGACCGCCGGTGCGGCCAGCGGCGAGAGCGAATCCGCGGTGCGCAGCAGACCGTACACGGTGTAGGGCTGGCGTCCGACCTCCGTCGTCACCCAGCCGGCGATCACGGCGACGAATCCGGCCGGCCCCATGAGCACCGCGGCGCGATGCAGGAGGCGCGAGTCGTACAGGCGCTTGCGGGCGCGTGCCGCGAGGCTCCACAGACCGAGCGCCAGCATCAGCAACCCGAGTCCGACCATGATGCGAAACGACCAGAAGACCACCGGCACGGGCGGCCAGCGATCGCGCGCAAACTCCTTCAGGCCGGGAAGCGGGCCGTGCAGATCGTGCTTCAAGATGAGCGAGCCGAGGTGCGGGATCGCGATGCGATCATGCACCGTCGCGTCCTCGTTGCTCGGCAGTCCGAACAGCACCAGCGGCGCCCCGCCGGGGCTGGGGTCGAAGTCGCCCTCCATGGCGAGCACCTTGACCGGCTGGTGCTCGAGCGTGTTGAGGCCATGCTGATCGCCCGCCAGGATCTGCACCGGCGCCACGCACGCGGCCATCCACATCGCCATGGAGAACATCAAACGCGCATGCGGATTGGTGCGATCCTTGAGCAGATGCCATGCGCCCACCGCGCCGACCACGAGCGCCGTGGTCAAGTAGGAGGCGATCACGGTGTGCACCAGCCGGTAGGGAAAGCTCGGGTTGAAGACGATGGGCAGCCAGGAGCCCGCCGGCACGAACTGGCCCTTCGCGTTCACCACGAATCCCGCGGGCGTCTGCATCCAGCTGTTGGTGCTGATGATCCAGGTCGCCGAGATCAACGTGCCCACCGCGACCATGCAAGTTGCGAAGAAGTGCAGCGCCTTCCCGACCTTCGGCATGCCGAACAGCATGACCCCGAGGAATCCGGCCTCGAGGAAGAATGCCGTGAGCACCTCGTAGGCCATGAGCGGTCCGATGATCGGGCCCGCGCGGTTCGAGAATGCCGACCAGTTGGTGCCGAACTGATAGGCCATGACGATGCCCGAGACCACGCCCATGCCGAAGGCGACCGCGAAGATCTTGATCCAGTACTTGAACAGGTGCAGATACAGCGCATTGCCCGTCTTGAGCCACAGCGCCTCGAGCACCATCAGGTAGCTCGACAGGCCGATGGAGAAGGCGGGGAACACGAAATGAAACGCCATCGTGAAGGCGAACTGCGCGCGGGCCAGATGCAATGCGTCGAATGCCATGAGAGCCCTTTAGTCCCGCAAATCCACCCAGACCGGCGCGTGGTCGCTCGGCTTCTCCCAGCCGCGAACGTCCCGATCGACTCCCGCCGCCGTCAAGCGCGACGCCAGCGCGGCGTTCAGCAGCAGGTGATCGATGCGCAGTCCCGCGTCGCGGCCATAGGCGTTTCGAAAGAAATCCCAGAACGTGTAGATCGTCTCGTGCGGGTGCAGCGTGCGTATCGCATCGGTCCAGCCCTGCTCGAGCAGCCTGGCAAACGCAGCCCGCACCTCGGTGCGAAACAGCGCATCGTCGACCCAGCGCTCGGGCTTGTAGACGTCTCGCTCGGTGGGGATCACGTTGTAGTCGCCCGCCAGGATCACCGGCTGCTCGCTCCCGGCGAGCGCAGCCGCATGCGCAAGCAGGCGGTCGAGCCAGCGCAGCTTGTAGTCGAACTTCGGGCCCGGCGCCGGATTGCCGTTCGGCAGGTACAGGCAGCCGATCGTCACGCCGTGCACCATCGCCTCGATGTAGCGGCTGTGGACGTCCTCGGGGTCTCCCGGCAGCACGCGGCGGATCTCCGCCGGCTCCGTGTTGCGCGCCAGGATGGCGACGCCGTTCCAGCTCTTCTGGCCGTGCCAGATCACTCCGTACCCGGCGTCGCGGACGGGACCTTCCGGAAACTTGTCCTGCGGGGCCTTGAGCTCTTGCAGGCACACCACGTCCGGTGTGCGCTCGCCGAGCCAGCGCAGGAAGTTCGCGAGGCGCGCCGTGATGCCGTTGACGTTGTAGGTGACGACCCTCACCCTCGATAGTTTAGCGGATACGCAACCAGCGTAGCGTCCTCGCGGGACGTGCGCATTGCGGCGCTGCCATTGCGCCGGCCCGGCGGCGGCCGCCAGTGTTCACTTCGGCGGCGTCGTGGCGGCGACCAGCGGCCCCGCCGTGACTTTCTCGAGTCGCGCCTGCACCTCGCTCTTGCACGCCCGCGCCGCTTGGTTGTACGAGATCAGCCGATCGTGGGACATGCGCGTGCGCATGCACGCGATGACCTCGCTCACGATCTGGCGTTTGGTCGCAAGCGACTGACCCTTCCAGTCGCCGGCGCACGCCGGAGCACTCGCCAGAATGGCGCCGGTCATCGCGACCAGCGGTGCCAGCCGGTTCAAGGGCATGTGATTCATGGGCATACGGTTCATTGGACTTCTCTCCGCAGCTTCCGCCCGCGCGCCTCGCCCCCGTAGTATGGGCGCATCGCCTGCGCAGGCCAGGGTGCGAACGCCGAACCGGGTGTCGGAGCCGCCCTACGCCGCCCCCCGGTGCATCCGCTTCAGGCGAGCGCCGCGCCGCGCTCGGTCAAGAGCTCCCTGAGGATGCTGCGGTGGCAATGCGCTTCGTCGGCGCAGTAGCAGCCGACCGCCAGCTGCGTCGATGCGGACAGCGCGCTGATGAGGTCGAGCGTGCGCGCGGCCTCGGGCCGCTTCATCTCGGCCCGGAATTTGCGGCTGAACGATCTCCAGGCGCGCAGGTCCGTGCGCGCGGCCTTCGCCTCGGCCAGCAAGGCCTCGCTCGGGGCGAGCAGCGGCAGCCAGACATCGAAGAAGTCTCGCCGCGCCCAGTCTTGCTTGGGCACTCCGCGGGGCGGACGGCGCACGGTGCCGATGCGCAGCCCTTCGTTCGCGCAGCGCGGTGATCCGAGGCGCACGATGTGAATGCTCAGGGGAAAGCCCACGGGTGGCCGAGGCCGGCGCGGGGCGATCGGCGCGGCGAGACCCGGCGGCGAGAAGGCCGCCAGGTCGTCGCGCTCATCTCAAGGCACGTACTTCCACAGATCGTTGAGCACGCCGCCGGTGTCGTTGATGTCGAAACCCTGTCCGCCGAACAGCCAGAAGTTGCCCGTCGGATCGGTCCAGGCCAAAGCCGAGTAGCGCGCGCCGGGCACGTTGCTCGCCGCCGTCGTTCCCTCGGTCCCGTAAGTACCCTTGACATCCGCGTTCTGCGACCCCCCCACCCAGGTCCAGGTGCCGGTCACCGGATTGTACATCCAGAGGTCGTCCACGATGCCCTGCGTGCCGGTGGCGTTGTAGGAGAACCCGCCGAACAGCCAGAGATTGCCGGACGAGTCGATCCACCCGTTCGAGTGGCCGCGTGCGCCCGGCACATTGCTCGTGGACGGCTCGCCCTCGGTGCCGTAAACCGCCAGCGCCGACACGGTGTCCGAGCCGGAAACCCAGCTCCAGGTTTGCAACATCGGGTTGTATTCCCACAGATCGTTGAGGTAGTCGACATGGCCGGCCGAGTCATAGCCTTGACCGCCGAAGAGCCACAGATCGTTCGACGAGTCGATCCAGGCGACCGCGAACTGGCGCGCGCCCGGCACATTGCTCCCGGGCGTGCTGTAGACGCCGCTGGCATCGAGACCGCTCGATCCCGACTCCCAGGTCCAGCCGTTGGTGGAGTTGAACATCCACAGATCGTTCAGGTAGCCCCCCGTGCCGCTCTGCGCCTCGCCGTTGCCGCCGAACAGCCAGAAGTTGCCGTTGGAGTCGGTCCACGCCACCGCAGAATTGCGCGCGCCCGGTATGTTGGAGGCGCTGCCCGGCGGCCCGTACACACCGAAAGCATTCGCCGTGTTCGATCCGCCGATCCAGGTCCAGGTGTTCGTGGTCCGGCTGAACTCCCAGAAGTCGTTGAGATTTCCGATGGTGCCGGCCGAGTCATAGCCGTATCCGCCGAACAGCCACAGATTGCCGCTGGAGTCGGTCCAGGCGACCCCCGAGCTGCGCGCGCCCGGTGTGCCGCCGCTGGTGCCCGGGCTCGCCCCGTAGGTGCCGCTCGCATTGGTGGTATCCGATCCGCTGACCCAGGTCCACTTGGCGCCCGAGTACTTCCACAGGTCGTTGAAGTACACGTTGTTGCCGTGCGTGTCGTAGCCGGCGCCGCCGAGCAGCCACAGCGTGCCCGTGGAGTCCGTCCAGGTGATGCTCGCGTAGCGCGCGCCCGGAACGCTGCCCGCCGAGGTCACGCCCTGCGTTCCGTACACGCCGGCCGCGCCCTGCGTATCCGAGCCGCTCATCCAGGTCCACGCACCGGCGCACACCACCGATACCGTGGTGACGTTGCCGGCCCCGACGGTACCCGAGGCGCCCGTCACGGTGCAGTCCTGGCCGCTTGGCTGCGTGAGCACGGTCACGTCGTAGGCCGATCCCTGTGCGATCGGCGTCGTGAAGGTGAAGCTGCCGTTGGCCATGAGGGTGAGGTTGTTCGCGTGATTGTCCTGCAGCACCAGCGAGCCCGAGCCGAGGCCCGAGAGCGTACCGCCGACGGTGTAGGTGTTCACGCAGCTGACCGTTGCGCTCACGTTGCTGCCCTGGACGGTGCCCGAGCCGCCGCTCACGGTGCAGATCTGCCCGCTGGGCTGGGTGAGCACCGTGACAGCGTAGGCCGAGCCCGCCGCGACCGGTGTCGCGAAGGTGTAGGTGCCGCTGGAGGCCACCGGCAGGTTATCGCCGCCGTTGTCCTGAAGCACCAGACCGCTGCCCGTGAGACCGGACACCGTGACGCCGATGTTGTAGTCGTTGTCCGAGCAGTCGATGAGCACGTTGCTCACGTTGGCGCCGGCGACCGTGCCGGAACCGCTCGAGACCGTGCAGCTCTGGCCCACCGGCAGCGTCGACACGCTGACCGAGTAGCTCGAGCCGCTGGCGATCTTGGTCGAGAAGGTGAAGGTCGTGTTCGAGGACACCGTGGTCGCGTTCGTGCCGTTGTCCTCGAGCACGACGCTGCGGCCCGTGAGCAGCCCGGAGACCGATCCGCCGATCGAGTAATCGATCGGCGTGCAGGTGACGGTGGCGGTGACATTGCTGCTCATGATCGTGCCCGAGCCGTTGGTCACGACGCAGCTCTCACCGGTGGGCTGACTCGAGACCGTGACGTCATAGGGCGAGCCGCTCGCCACCGCGGTCGCGAAGTTGTAGGTGCCGTCGGTGGCGACCGGGAGGGTGTCGCCGCCGTTGTCCTGCAGCACGAGGCCGCTCGCGTTCAGGCCGGTGACCGTCGCCGCGACGTTGTAGGTGTTGTCGGAGCATGCGACCGACACGTTCGTGATGTTCGCGCCGACCACGGTGCCCGAGCCGTTGGTCACCGAGCAGTTCTGGCCCGGCGGCTGCGTCGACACGGTCACCGCGTAGCCCGAGCCGCTCGCGATCTGCGTCGAGAACGTGAAGCTGCCGTTCGCGCTGACGGTGGTCGAGTTGCCGGCGTTGTCCTGGAGCACGACGCTGTTGCCGGTGAGCAGCCCCGCCACCGATCCGCCGATCGAGTAGTAATTCGCCGTGCAGGTCACGGGGATGCCCGTGACGTTCGCGGCGTCCACCGTGCCGGAGCCGTTGCTCACCGAGCAGCTCTCGCCCGGCGGCTGGGTGGCGATCGTCACGGCATACATCGAGCCGCTCGCCACGGGCGTGTTGAAGTTGTAGCTGCCGCTTGCCGGGATCGAGAGATTGTCGGCGCCGTTGTCCTGGAGCGTGAGGCCGCTTCGCAAGATGCCCGAGACGGTGACGCCGATGTCGTAGGTGTTGTCCGCGCAGTTGACGGCGACGCTGCTCACGTTCGCTCCGGCCACGGTGCCGCTCCCCATCGCCACCGAGCAGGTCTGCCCCGCCGGCTGCGCGAAGATGGTCACCGCATAGCCCGAGCCGCTCGCCACCGGCGCCGAGAACAGGAAGCTGCCGTTCGCCGAGACGGTGGTCGAGTTGCCGCCGTTGTCCTGCAGCACGATGCTGCGGCCCGTCAGCAGCCCCGTGAGCGTGCCGCTGATCTGATAGAGATTCGGCACGCACGTGACCGCGATGTTGGTGACGTTGCTGCTCAGCACCGTGCCCGTGCCGTTGCTCACCGCGCAGCTCTCACCCAGCGGATCGCTCGCCACCGTCACGGCGTAGTGCGAGCCGCTCGCGATCGGCGTGTTGAAGTTGAACGTGCCGTTCGATGAGATCGACAGCGGGCCCGTGCCGTTGTCCACCAGCGTCAGTCCGCTGGCGGAGACGCCCGATACGGTGACGCTGATGTTGAAGGTATCGTCCGAGCAGGTGACCAGGACGTTGCTGATGTCGGCCCCGCTGATCGTGCCCGAGCCGTCGGTCACGGCGCAATTCTGGCCGGCCGGCTGCGTGAAGACCGTCACCGCGTAGTTGGTCCCCGTGGTGACGGTGCCCGGGAATTTGAAGCTGCCATTGGCGGAGACGGGGGTGGAGTTGCCGCCGTCATCCTGCAGGACCAGCGTGCGTCCGCTGAGCAGGCCCGCGACCGTGCCGCCGACGCTGTGCTCATCCGGGGTGCAGGTCACCTGCACGTTCGGAAAGCGGCCGGTCGCCACGGTGCCCGATCCGTTGGTGATGACGCAGGTCTCGCCGGCGGGTTGCTTGGCGACGCTGACGTCGTAGCTGGTGCCCGGAGGCACGGGCGGCGAGAACAGAAATGCCCCGTTCGCCGTGACCGTGAGCGGGTTGCTGTTGCCGTTGTCGAGAACGACGCTCGCCCCCGGCACCAGTCCCGTGATGTGGCCGACGATGGTGAAGGGCACCACGTAGCCACCGTTGCCGCAGCCTGCAGCGAGCAAGCTCAACGTACACAGCAGTTCGACCCTAACGCAGCGCCTGAGGTATTTCATGCAAATCCCGTGATGGAATCCCCGGTCCCACTCTAGACCGGCATGCCGGGTGCCTCAGTGACCATGATCACGATATGTCGTATGGCAGCGTGCGCTGGGTCCCCCTTCGGCGCTCTGGCGCCGAGGAATGTTAACTCGCGCCGAGGAGTGTCAACTCGCGCGGCCGAATCGCCCGGCTGCGCGCGCCCTGGCCCGCGCCGCCTCTTCCTCGCGGTTGCGCGCCGGCGCATGGGTCTGAAGCGATAGAAGGAGCGTGCGGGACACAGCCTCGATGGTATCGACGGCGCGCGTGAACGCCGCCTCGTTGGCTTTCGACGGCTTGTTGAAGCCGCTGATCTTGCGCACGAACTGCAGCGACGCCGCGCGGATCTCCTCATCGGTCACCGGCGGCTCGAAGTTGAACAGGATTCTGATATTTCTGCACATGATCGGCTCGCTCTCATCGTTCGGGCGGGACGCCCGGGCTCAAGGAGGTCTTTCCCGGCGCAATTCTGACTTGACGGGCCGGGCATTGACAGATACACACCTGACGATCTTGCCCTCCGAGTCCCCGACCTCCCTGGCCCCGGCCCCCTTGGCCCCGAGCGCCCAGGCCCCGAGCGCCCAGGCCGCCGCCGGCTCAGCGGTCGGCGTCGATGCAAGCGGCGCGCTGCGCCGCTGGTATGTGCTCGGCCTGTTGATGCTGGTGTACACCCTCAACATCGCCGACCGCTTCGTGATGTCCACGCTGATCGAGCCCATCAAGGCGGCGCTCGGCCTGAGCGATTCCTCCATCGCGTTTTTGACCGGGACCGCGCTCGCCTGTTTCTACGTCACCGCCGGATTGCCGCTCGCCTACCTTGCGGATCGGGCCAACCGCCGCACCATGGTGGCCGTGGCGCTCGGCGCCTGGTCGGTCATCACGGCCTGCTGCGGCCTGGTCCAGAGCTACGGGCAGATGCTCGCCGCACGCATCGGCGTCGGGATCGGCGAGGCCGGTGGCACGCCGCCGTCGGTATCGCTCCTGTCCGACTACTTTCCCCCGCGCCGCCGGGCGTTCGCGATGTCCGTGTACTCGCTGGCACTGTCCATCGGCTCGATGCTGGGCACGAGCGCCGGCTATGTGAGCGATGCGTGGGGCTGGCGCGCGGCCTTTTACGCGCTCGGCGTGCCGGGCGTTGCGGTGGCGCTCGCCGTCGCCATCACTCTGCGCGAGCCCCGGCGCGGGCGGCTCGATGAGGCGCCGCCGCCTCCGCGGGCGAGCCTGCGCGAGACCCTGGCGTTCGCGCGCCGCCACCCCGCTCTCGGACACGCCTGGATGGGCGCCGCGGTCTACACCCTGTGGGGCTGGGGCCTCATGTGGTGGACGCCCTCCTTCCTGGTGCGCTCGCACCGCATGACCCTCGGCGATGCCGGCGGCGCGCTTGCGCTGATGAATGGCATCGGCGGCACGGCGGTGCTGCTCGCGACGCTCGCGGTGATGGCGCGGCTCGAGAAGAAGAGCGCACGCGCGGTGCCGCTGTACGCCGCCGTGTCGATCGGCGTGGCGACGCTGCCTTCCATCCTCGCCTACGCGCTGGCCTCGAAGCCGCTCGCGCTCGCCATGCTATGGCTGTTCATCCCTCTGTCCTACGCACCCTTCGGTCCGACATTCGCGCTGCTGCAAAATCTCGTGCCCGCATCGATGCGGGCGCAGGCGACGGCGGTGATGCTGTTTCTCGCCAACGTCGCCAATCTGGTGATCGCGCCCCAGGTGGTCGGATTCGCGAGCGATCATCTCGCGCCCGCCTACGGCGCGCAGTCGTTGCGCTACTGTCTCATACCGCTGGCGTTCACCGGATTGTGGGCGGCCTGGCACTACTGGCGATGCGCCATGCATCTGGCCCCGGGGCCGGAGCGTGCCGGCGGCCTTGCCGGCACCGCTCGCGGTGTATGAGCTCGCCGCCCGTCGCGGCCGAGCTCGCGCAGGCGTTCCGCCGAGCCGTGAGACTGCAGCGGCGAATTATGGCATTTACTGGCGTACAAAAGGTCGTATCCTGAAGGCGCCCCCGGCCCTCGGGGTGCGCCGCGCCGCGCCTGGCGGCAGGCTCCTGCACGCCGTGTATAGATGAGTAGGGACGAGCGCGCCTCAGGCGGCCGGCGGCTCGAGGAGGTGAGCGTGAGCGCAGCAAGCGAGACGGGTGAGTGGGCCAATCCCCTGGGCACCGACGGCTTCGAGTTCGTCGAATACACGGCACCCGACACCCGGCACCTGGCGAGTCTGTTCGAGAGCATGGGATTCAGCCGCATCGCGCGGCATCGCTCGAAGGACGTGGTGCTCTATCGGCAAGGCGAGATCAATTTCATCGTCAACGCCGAGCCGAACAGCCTCGCTCAGCGCTTTGCGCGGCAGCATGGCCCGAGCGTCTGTGCGATGGCTTTTCGCGTCCAGGACGCCGCCCGGGCGCTGCGCGATGCCCTCGCCGCGGGCGCGAAGGAGGTGCGCGGCGCGGTCGGCCCGATGGAGCTCAACATCCCGGCGATCGAGGGTGTGGGCGCAAGCCTCATCTATCTGGTCGATCGCCAGACGGGCCCTTCGATCTACGACATCGATTTCGTCATGGAGGCGGGTGCCGATCGCCATCCCCGCGGCGCGGGCCTGAAGCACATCGACCATCTGACGCACAACGTCGGCAAGGGGCGCATGCAGTACTTCCAGGACTTCTACCGGCGCGTGTTCAACTTTCACGAGCACCAGTATTTCGACATCAAGGGCGAGTACACCGGCCTCACCAGCCGTGCGCTCGCCTCGCCCTGCGGCAAGATCCGCATCCCGATCAACGAGTCGAAGTCCGAGGACGGCAGCGAGCAAGTCGATCAGATCCAGGAATTCATCCAGCAGTATCGCGGCGAGGGCATCCAGCACGTCGCGCTGCGCACCGACGATATCCTCGCCACCTGGGACCGCCTGCACGCGAGCGGCGTCAAGTTCATGACGCCGCCGCCCGACACCTATTACGAGATGCTGGAGGAGCGCGTCCCCGGACACGGCGTCGACGTCGAGCAGATTCGCCGGCGCGGCATCTTGCTGGACGGCGCCGAGGGGCGCTTCCTGCTGCAGATCTTCACCGAGACGCTCATCGGCCCGATCTTCTTCGAGATCATCGAACGGCGCGGCGATGACGGATTCGGCCAGGGCAATTTCCGCGCGCTGTTCGTGAGCATGGAGCGCGACCAGCTGCGGCGCGGCGTGCTGAAGGTGCCGCCGCGCGCGCGCGGCGATGATGACCCGGCTGTCTGAGGATCTGTTCTCGAACCCCGTGTGGCACGCGCTGCACGGTCCGCACCGCCACCTGGCGCTCGCCCAGGGCGCGGCGTGCCGCTATCGAGCGGATGTATGCCCGTTCGCCGCCATCGCGGCCCCGGCCGACGGCGCCTTCGATGCGCTGCGCTCACTGCTCGCGCCCGCCGAATCGGTCTGGATCGTCGATTACGGGCGAAGCGTGGCGGGGCTGAGCGTCCTCGATGCCCTCGATTGCGTGCAGATGATGCTGCCTGCGGGCGTCGAGCTGCCCGCGCCCTCGGCCGAGGTGGAGCCGCTCGGTGAGGCCCATGCGCACGAGATGGTCGCGCTCACCGACGTCGCATTCCCCGGCTTCTTTCGCCCGAACACGCACCGCATGGGGTATTACTGCGGCGTGCGCGCGAACGGCGCGCTCATCGCCATGGGCGGCGAGCGCCTGCGGCTTGCAGGCCACCCGGAGCTGAGCGGCATCTGCACGCACCCGGCCCATCGCGGCCAGGGGCTCGCGAGCGCCGTCATCGCTCATCTGGTCGGGCGCCATCGGCGCGAGGGCTTGCGCTCCTGGCTGCACGTCGGCGCACCGAATGCGCGCGCGATCGAGCTTTACACCTCTCTGGGCTTCGAGCGCACCCGCAATCTCATGCTCCATCGCATCGCGCGCACCGGGTGAAGGCCGCGCCATGCCGGCGCGCCCGCCGTCTACGACGAGCGAAAGCCGATGTGCGCGTGCGTGCCGTCGCAGAACGGCTTCGTGGCGCTGCCGCCGCAACGGCACAGGCGCGCGGCGGTCAGGCGCGCCACCACGCGCCCGGTGCCGCTGGTGATCTCGAGGTTGCCGCGCACCTGCAGGGGACCGTCGGTCTGCGGGTCCACCGCGAGCACGCCATCGCGCACCGGCAGCATGTCGGTCTGTCCGCTGGCGGGCTCGCCGCTGGCCGCGAAGCCGATCTCGTGATGCGAGCCGTCGCAGAAGGGCTTGTTCTTCGAGGCGCCGCAGCGGCACAGCGTTGCACGATACCCCGCCTCCTCGCCGTCGAGCCTGAGCCGGCCGCGAAAGGCATACGGGCCGGCCTCGCGAATCGCGGCGAGATTCACCGGCGGCGCGCTCTCCTCCGGCCGCCCGTCCTTGCGGCGATAGCGAATCGCGCCCGACGGACACTCCTGGGCGATCGCCGCCAGGCGCTCCGGATCGATCGTGTCGGGATGGATCCAGGGACCCTTCACGTTGGCGAGGAACACGCTGGGCGCTCCGGTCACGCAGAAGCGCGCATGAATGCAGCGGTGCCCTTCGTAGACCAGCGTCATCGCACGCCCTTCGACGTACTCGATGCCATCGACCACGCGCGTCGGCTCGCCGCCGGCGCTCGCGGCTGCCGCGCTCACGGGTGCCGGCGCCGCCGGCACCGCGGCCGGCTCGGCGGCGGCCTCGCCGGGAGCGCGCGGCACCGCGGCCGGCTCGGCCGTTGCGCTGAAGCGCTTCGCGACGCGCCGCGCAAGATCCTGAAGCGTGCGCGTGCCTTCCTGGATGCGCGCGTGCTCGCGCTCGGGCAGCGCCACGGCCGCTTGCTCGAGCTCTGCCAGCCGCTCGACGAAGAAACGGTGTGCCGCGGCGCCCGGCGGAAGCGGCGCCGCATCGCGTAAGGTGGTGAACGACATCCCGGCATTGCAGTTCGGGTTCGAGGGCCCTGCCGGCAGCCGCGCCGCGTGCTCGCCGAACAGCGCCACCGCACGCATGAGGCCGGTGGCCAGATCGACGGCGAGCGCCTTGTCGGGGCTGGGACTCGCGACGCCGTAGGAGTAGGCGAGCAGCCGCAGCATCAGCCCGTAGCACGCGTTCGCAAGGTCCACCGTCGCGATCGCGGGCTCTGCCTCGAGCCATACGCGGCCTTCCGGTCGCGGCGGCCGCCGCAGCACGGGGTTCACCGCCGCGGGATGCGCCGGCGCAAATGCGGGATTTGAGGCCTTGAGCGCCTGATATTGCGCGCGCACGTTGCAGAAGCGCTCGAAATGCGAGCCTGCCGAGTGTCCCGGAGCGCCTTCGCCCTGCCGCACGATGGCGTCGAAGGCCTCCATCGCCGTCTTCGAGCAGCGCACGGGCTTGACGCCCGCAAGGGGGGTCTCGCTCGCGGACAGCTGCAGGGCGGGATCGCCGGCGAACACCGCGGCCTCTCCCAGCCGCGCCACCAGCCCGCGGATGCCCTCGCCGAGGACGGCGTAGAACTCTCCCACGGTCGAATAGTCGAACGCCATCGGAGTCAGGCGCACGGCCTGCGTCCCGCGCACGAACACACGCTCCGGCTCGAAACCCACCCCCTCGGGCTCGTTCGATCCCATGGGGCGCTCCAGATAGATGAAGTGCTGCAGCGAGGCTTCGCCGAAGGGCGCGAGCTTCACCACGATGCGCGCCGGCAGGTAGCCTGGATCGAGCGGAAAATTGGTGCGACCGAAGCGCGGGGTGCCGCCGAGCGCCGCGGTGATGTTCCACACCGCGGCGAGATGGCTCATCTCGTCGATGGCCACCGCGATGATCTCGCGCCGCCAGCGCGCCACCGCCTGCGCCTCGGCCGCGCCCAAGCCTTCCTCGATCCCGGATTTCAAGCTGAAGGCGGCGTACAGATACGTGCACATGAGATTGTGCTCGATTTCCGCGGCCTCGTAGAGCGCATGCAGCAGCGACTCGCGCGTGGCGTGCCTGAGACTGGGTGGGAGGCGCGCGCTGTCGATCGATCGCTCGGCGTCCATGCAGGCGATGGTAATCCAAAAGCCGGGGCGCGGGCACGCGGCCTCGCGGCCGTGAAGTGGTCGGCAGTCTTGCGGCGCCGTTCCGGCAGAATCGCGCTCCATGCTGCGCCTCGTTGCCGCCTGCCTGATCCTGCTGCTGTCGAGCGCCGCGGCGGGCGGCGCGGAGCTCTACTACCTGGACCGCGACCCCTTCACCGACCAGTACACCGGGCCGGTGGGACCGCTGGTGCTCTCGGGTGAGATCGTGCCGGGCGACTACGCGCTGTTCCTTGCCCGGATCGCGGAGGACCCGGACCGCTTCCTGCAACAAGACAAGCTCATCCTCGCCTCCAATGAGGGCGATGCCGCCGAGGCCATCAAGATCGCGAAGCTGGTCAAATCGCTCGACACGCAGGTCTCGGTCGGCCCCCTCACGGGGCGCTGTGCGGGTGCGTGCTTCTTGATCTACGCCGCCGCCGCGCAGCGCGGCACCGATGGGGAGAGCCTGCTCGGCCTGCGGCGGCCGGGCCTCGCCGAAAGCGAGTGGGTCGGCCGGCCCACCACCGAAGCGGCTCTGCTCGAAGACGCCATGCAGGCGCCGGTGCGGGAATTTCTGGTCGAGAACGACGTGCCGGCCGAGCTCATCGAGCAGATGTTCAAGCTGGCGCCGACCGATGCGTACTGGCTCACGGAGAGCGATGAGGCGGCGCTCGGCGCGAAGTCATCGGTGTTTCAGCAGTTCCTCGCGAAGAGCTGCGGATGGAACCCATCGCTCGACCGGGCGCTGTACCGCGGCGAGTTCGACGAGGCGAAGAAGCTCGCGGCCTGCAGTGCCGGCGCGACCCAAACCGAGGCGCGCAAGGCCCTCGTGCAGGCCCTGAAGGACGCATCCGTGCCGGTGCCCGCATCCCTCGCCGCCGCTGAAGCGGCGGACTCGGCCGCCCCGGCGGGCCACGCCGCCGCGTCCCCGGCGCACGCCAAGCCGCACCCGGCGCACGCCAAGCCGGCTCCGACGCGCGCCAAGGTCAATCCAAAACCACCCGCGGAAAGTAAAACGACACCGTCCAGTTAGGCAGATCGACGATCTCGCTGATGCGCAGATCCCCGCACACGCTGCACAGCAGGTAGGCGTCCACGGCCGGCATGCCGTGGCGCTCGGTCAGCAGATCGATCATCGAGCGCACGGCCCCGCGCGCCGCTTGCATGAGGTCGGGTCCGATGCCCGTGGCCACCTCATAGCCCTTCGCGTCGAGGTGGCGCGTGACGGGACCCGGCGTGCGAAATCGCGGATAGGCGAGCGGCATCTGCTCGATGAGCTCGAACTTGAGCGCGACGCGCATGGGACTTTCGACGGCCGTGCCGCAGACCTCCCCGTCTCCCTGCGCGGCGTGCGTGTCGCCGACCGAGAAGAGCGCGCCCGCGACCTCCACCGGCAGGAACAGCTCGGCGCCCTGTCCGAGGTCGCGCACATCCATGTTGCCGCCGACGCGGCGTGGCGGAACGATGCTGTGCCGGCCCGGCTCCGCCGGCGCCACTCCGATCGTGCCGGTGAAAGGCTTCAAGGGCACCTTGCCCCAGCGGCCGAACAGCGCAGGTGCGAGCGTGCCCGGGTCGTATTTCCACAGATGCAGCGCCGGCGCCTTGAACTCGTCGGCCAGGAGGCCGAACCCGGGAATGTTCGCCGTCCAGCCCCACCCCGACGGCGTGAATGACAGCAGCGTCACCTTGAGCACATCGCCCGGGCGGGCACCCTCGATGAAGATCGGTCCGGATACCGGATTGATGCGGCCGAAATCGAGCCGCCCCACATCCGCGACGCTCGAGGCGGGCGAGAGCTGTCCCGCCGAGGAATCCTGCACCTCGAATTCCAGCGATTCCCCCGGCGCAATGCGCGCCGCGGGCTCGAGGCTGTTGTCCCAGCCCAGATGGGATTGATGAATGGTATGTCGGTGGTTCATCGGTCCTCTCGAGAGATTTGCCCGCCTCGGGCTCGCCGCCGGCGGCCATTGTACCGCGCATGCGCAGCGCTCACCGCGCCGCGCGACCGGCATGCGCTAAGCTACGCTGTCGATGGGGATGCCGGGGATCGCGTGTCGCTGGAACAATACGGTTATCGGGAAGAGCTGCGCCGGGCGCTGAGCACCAGGGATCTGCTGATCTATGGACTGGTGTTCATGGTGCCCATCTCGCCTTATTCCGTTTATGGCTTCGTGTGGCAAGCCGCGCACGGCTTGGTGCCGCTCGCCTACTTGCTCGGGCTCGCCGGGATGATCTTCACCGCCTTGAGCTATGCCGCCATGTCGAGCGCGTTTCCGCTCGCCGGCTCCGTCTACACCTATGCGCATCGCGGCCTGCACGAGATTGCCGGCTTCTGTTCGGGCTGGCTCATCCTGCTCGACTACATGCTCGTTCCCGCGCTGCTGTATCTGTTCAGCGCCGTGGCGCTGCGCCCGCTGTTGCCCGGCGTTGCGGCCTGGGTGTGGCTGGTCGCGTTCATCGCCTTCAATGCCGCCGTGAACCTGATCGGCATCGAGCTCACGGCGCGCGTCAATCGCTACATGCTCGCCATGGAGCTCGCGGCGCTGGCGCTGTTCCTGACGTTCGGTCTCGCCGCGTTGTATCGCGGCGTCGGGGCGGGGCGCCTCACGCTCGCGCCCATCTACGTGCCGGGCGCCTTCTCCTGGGGCACCATCGCGAGCGCGACCTCGGTCGCGGTGCTGTCCTTTCTGGGGTTCGACGGCATCTCCACGCTCGCGGAGGAGAACCGCGGGGTGCAGGGTGCGATCGGCCGCGCGACCGTGCTGTCCCTGCTGCTGGTGGGGGCGCTGTTCATGCTGCAGACCTGGGTCGCCACGGATCTGGCGCGCGGCATGTCCTTCTCCTCGCCCGAGACTGCGTTCTACGACGTGGCGCAGCGTGCCGGCGGGGCGTGGCTCAAGCTCCTGACCATCGTCGCGGTGGTGATCGCCTCGGCGATCGCCAATGCCATGGCCGCGCAGGCGGCGGTGGCTCGCGTGCTGTTCGCCATGGCCCGCGACGGCAAGCTCCCCGCGGTTCTCGCCAAGGTGCACCCGCGCTTCAGGACTCCTTACGTGAGCACCCTCGGCGTCGCCGCGCTATCGCTCGCGATCGGCTTGTTCTTCGCCGCGCGCGTGGACGATCTCACGCGGGTGGTCAATTTCGGTGCGCTCACCAGCTTCGTGCTGCTGCACCTCTCGGTCATCAATCATTACTGGCGCCGCGAGCGGAGCGGTGACTGGCTGCGGCATCTGCTGTGTCCCGCGATCGGGCTCGGTATCATCCTGTTCGTGCTGTACGAGATGGACCGATCGGCCAAGATTCTGGGCGGCTGCTGGATCGCGATCGGCGGGATCTACTATCTGATCCTGGCGGCGCGTGCCAGAAGCCGCGCTCTCGAGGCGCAGCGGAGGTGCGTGTGATTTTCTCCCTGGGCGAAAGACGGATCCAGACGGCCGGCGATGACTACTACGTCGCGCCCGGAGCGAGCATCATCGGCAGCGTGCGGCTCGGCAGGGGCTCGAGCGTGTGGTTCAACTGCGTGCTGCGCGGCGATGCCGACTGGATCGAGCTCGGCGAGGGCACGAATGTGCAGGACGGCACGGTCGTTCATGCCGACGCAGGCGAGCCGGCGATCCTCGGTGAGAATGTCTGCGTCGGCCATGGCGCCGTCGTGCACGGCTGCACCATCGGCGACTCCACCCTCATCGGCAATGGCGCGAGGATCCTCGATCGGGCCCGGATCGGCCGGCACTGCGTGATCGCCGCGGGCGCGCTGGTGCCGCCCGACAAGGTGATTCCGGACGGCTCGGTGGTGATGGGCATGCCGGGCAAGATCGTGCGGCCGGTGCAGGATGCGGACCTGGCGATGATCGCCGATATCGCCAGGCATTACCGCGAGCGCATCGCGCTCTACAAGCGGCATCTGCGGGCCGAGACCTGAAGGACGACGCATCGAGGCCCCACGCCGCCGGCCCCTCGATCGCCGCCTCCTTTCAGGCCGCTTCGAGCGGCTCGATCAGCTGCGCATCGTCGTTGGCAGGCTTGTTGACGCGCGCGCTCACCGGCCACGCCACCATGTGCTCATCGGGGTAGGGCTTCAGCACCGCCCAGGCATCGTCCGCGCTGCCCGACAGCCAGGCCTCGCGATCCTCGCGCGCGAGGATGGCCGGCATGCGACGCTGCGTGTTGTGGATCTCGCTCACCAGCCGGTTCGCAGGCATCGTGATGTGCACGCACGACTCGATCCAGGTGCCCTGCGCCGTCCTCGAGGCATCCCACAGGCCGGCGAAGGCAAAGACCTGCTGGTCGTTCAGATGAATGTAGTAGGGCACGCGCGCCGCGCCGTCCGGCGGGGTTTGCCACTCGTAGAATCCGCACGCCGCCACCAGGCAACGCTGCCCGCGGCTCCACGCACCCCGGAAGGCCGGGGCGCTGCGCACGGTCTCGATGCGCGCGTTGATGGTCGAGTACTTGGGCGCGACGCCCTGCGCGAAGTACGGAATGAGGCCCCAGCGCAGCCGCACCCCCTGGCGCACGCCCTTGCGCATGCGAATCACGGGCACCTCTTGCGTCGGCGCGACGTTGAAGCTCCCCGGAAACTGCCACTCCATGTGCACCAGATTGAACTCGCGCTCGAGCGTCGCCTCGTCGGGCGAGACATAGCGGCCGCACATCGCCTAGTTTCCGCGCCCCGGCGCGGACGGGCGCAGCGGGCGCGCCGGCCGCAGAGCGCGGATGAGCGCGGCGTGCAGGGCGAGATAGCCGGCCGCCTCGACCTGGATGCGCCCGCGAATGAGCGCGTTGACCTGCGCCAGGCGGTGAAACGGCACGGCGGGGAAGGCGTGGTGCTCGACGTGGTAGGGCATCTGCCAGGTGAGCAGGCGCACGGCGGCGAGGGTGTACGTGGTGCGGGTGTTCGCGAACATGTCGTCGCTGAACGCGCAGCCGGCATGCTCGGACAGAAGATACAGCCGCAAGAACGGTTGGCCGAGAACGACCGGAACGATCCAGTAAAGGAGTGCGGCGCTCGAGTGCTCTGCGAGCGATAGCGCGAGCACGGCGCCGTAGCATACCCAGAGCTGCCGCGCCTCGCGGACGATGGCCGCGCGCTTGCCCGCGGCGATGAAGGGCTCCGTGACGCGGCCCGTGATGGCGTGGCGCAAGGTCACCGTCAGGCGCTTCTTCCAGTTCGGCAGACCCGATGCCCGCCACAAGTAGGCGGACAGGGTCGCCGGCGGCGGTTGCGCGAGCTCGGGATCGCGCGCGGGGTCCTGGGTGAAGCGATGATGCGCGAAATGAAATGCACGGAAGAACTCGGGCGGCAGGACCAGCAAGGCGCCGGTGATCCAGGCGAGCGCATCGTTCACGCGCCGGCTGGCGAACGCCGTGCGGTGGATGCTCTCGTGCAGCGCGCAGAACAGAAAGTTGAGCGCCACGCCGTACAGCACCAGGGCGGGCGCGATCCAGAGCCGGCCGCGGCTCGCCCAGACCAGGGCGCCCGTGGCGGCGATGAGCAGGCCGTGCCAGGCGAGCTGCGCGAATCCACGCGCATTGGAGCGCAGCGACAGCCGGCGCAGCGTCGCGCGGTCCAGCCCCTCGGCATTGGCTAGTGCATGGTCCATCAGGTCTCCTGGATGGGCGCCTCCCAGCGCGGCGACCGCGTAGCCGATCGCATCGCCAGCAATGCGGGTATGGCGGCGAGCGTCACGTACCACGCCGGCGCGAGCGCAGCGCCGGCCGCGCCCGAAGCAAACCATTTGAGCAGGATTGCCGGGGCGAATCCGCCGAAAATGGTGAACGCCGCATTATAAACGAGAGACACGCCGGTGACCCGCACCCGCGTCGGGAAGAGGTGCGACAGCACCGAGGGCGCAACGCTCGTGAAGCTCGCGGCGATGAGGCCGAGCGCCGCGAGCGCCGCGAGATGCGCAGCGGCCGAGTGCGTATGGCTGATCCACCAGAACAGCGGCAGCACCCCGAAGAACAGGGCGAGCGCGCCGCGGGCCTGCACCTTGGCATGGCCGAGGCGGTCGGCGAGGGCGCCGAATGCGAAGCAGCCGATCACGAACACGACGTTCTCGACGAGCGAGCCGCCGAACGCCTGCATCGGCGTGAAGCCCTGTGATTTCTGCAGATACGTCGGCATGTAGATGAGCAGGACGTAGACAGCGGCCGCCCACGGAATGGAGATGCCGAAGCCCGCCAGCAGCTCGCGGCCGTGGTCGCGAACCACGCTCCGGAGCGGCGCTCGCACCGGGTGCGCCTGCTCGATGAGAAACGCCGGCGTCTCCTCCAGCGTGCGCCGCAGATACACGCCCAGCGGCACGATCGCGAGCCCCAGAAAGAACGGCAGGCGCCAGCCCCAGTGAACGATCTGCGCCGGCGCGAGCGTTGCGCTGATGGTGAAGGCCACCAGCGCCCCCAGAATGTTGGACATGCCCATGCTGCCTTGCAGCCATGCCGCGAACGTGGCGCGCCGCCGCGGCGGCGCATGCTCGACCAGATACGCCGCAGCGCTGCCGATCTCCCCGCCGGCCGAGAACCCTTGCAGTAGGCGCCCGGCGAGCAGCACCACCGGAGCCCCCAGGCCGATGACCGCATAAGTGGGCGCGGCCGCGATGATGAGCGTGCCGCTCGCCATCAGCAGGATGGTCAGCATCAGCGCCGCCTTGCGGCCGGCGCGATCGCCGTAGATGCCCATCACGATCGCACCCGCGGGACGGATCACGAATCCGGCGCCGAAGAACAGGAAGGCATTGATGAGATCGATGCCGGGCCTTTCCCCCGGAAAGAAGTTCGCCGCGATCGGGATGGCGAACAGCGCGTAGACCGCGAAATCGTACCACTCGAGGAGATTCCCCATCGAGGCCGCGAGGATCGCCCGCGCCCCGGTCGCTCCGGTATTCAATCGATGCCGTGTCTCAGCGTGCTCTGCGCCGGCTCAGCGCACCATGTCGCGATAGGCGTGCCAGGTGGCGTGGCCGAGGAGCGGCGCCGCGATCAACAAGCCGAACAGGAGCGGCGCATAGCCGATCACGGTCAGCATCAAGATCAGCGCGCTCCACACGATCATGGCGGGAATGTTGCTGAGAACGGCTTTGATGCTCGCGAGCATCGCCTGTGCCGCCGTCGCATGCCGGTCGATGATGAGCGGGATCGCCACCACCGATATCGCGAACACGCCGGCGGCGAACAGGCCGCCCACGCCCACGTAGGCGAGCACCTGCGAGCGGTTCGCCGAGTCGATGAAGCCCTTGTACATGGTCTCGCTGATGCTCGGCTCTGCGATGTGAAACACCGTGCCCAGCAGGACCGCGGACAGGGCGAACCACACTACGCCGAACAGCGCGAGGATGGCGCCGAATTCGGCGAGCGCCGAGGCATTGCGCACGAACCCTTCCAGAGAATCATCGAAAGTGGCCGGCTGGCCGAGCGAAAAGCGCCGCGACATCTCGCACAGGCCCGCCGACATCGCGGGGCCCACCAGCAAAAAGCCCGTGATCGCCGCCGCGACGAAATACGGATGCGTCGCGCAGAACACCAGCAGGGTCCACCCCAGCGCCACGATGAGCGCGCCGTAGCCCAGGCTCGCGCTCGGGTGGCGTCGCAGGTCGCGCCAGCCGCGGCCGATCCAGCGCAGCGGCGTGAACACAGGAACGTGGAGAATCTCGAGGTGCAGCGTTCGATCCTGACCCGAAACCAGTGTCGTGCCCATGACCATCACCTCCGATGGTGTGCGGATATCGTGCGGCACGTTGCATGCCGCAGAGCGAATATAGCAGACGCCGCGCGACGGCGGTGGCGTCGGGCGCGTCGGCCGGAGGAACCCGGGCACGCAGCGGCGGGCGCATAATGCGCCGCTGCGCCGCGGCAAATCCGCGGGTGACCCGAGGTTTCGAATGCCCGTTCCCGACAGCGCCGCCTACCGACGCACGGTTGCCGTGCTGCTCATGGTAGCCTACACCTTCAATTCGATGGATCGCAGCCTCATCTCGATCATTGCCTCGCCCATCAAAGCGGACCTGCGACTGACCGATACCCAGCTGGGCCTGCTCGGCGGCACCGCCTTCGCGCTGCTCTATGCCTTCGGCGGCATCCCCATCGCACGCCTCGCCGAGCGCATCAGCCGGGTGAACATCATCGGCACCGCCCTGATTCTGTGGTCCGGGCTCACCGCGCTCTGCGCGGCGGCGGGCACCTTCGTTGAGCTGCTCGCCATCCGGGTCGCGGTGGGGGTGGCGGAGGCGGGCTGCTCGCCTGCGGCGCACTCCCTCATCTCCGATTATTTCCCGCCCGCCGAGCGCGCCTCCGCGCTGTCGATCTATTCGTCCGGAATCTCCTTGGGCTACATCCTCGCCGCCGTGGCGGGCGGCTATCTCGCACAGCACTTCGGCTGGCGCGCCGCCTGCGCCGCGGTCGGGATTCCCGGCGTGCTCACCGCCATCCTCATCAAGGCCGTGGTGCGCGAGCCCGCGCGGGGGCAGTCGGACGCTCGCGCGGCGGACGTGCCCGCGCCGTTCTCGCTCGCGGAGGAGCTGCGAGAGCTGCGCGCGGTCGGCGCCGCCCTGATCTGCGATCCCCCCATCCGGCACATGGTGCTCGGTGTCACCCTCGGCGCCTTCGCCGCCTACGGCTTCTATGCGTTCGTGCCGCCCTATTACAACCGGGTGTTCGGTCTGGGCTATGCGGCCACCGGCTACGTCACGGCGCTCACCGGCGGCGTCGCCGTGGGTCTCGGCATCATCGCGGGCGGCTTCGTCGCCGACGCGCTCGCCCGATACGGCACACGATGGTATGCCCTGGTCCCTGCCATCGGCGGAGTGCTGGCGCTGCCCCTGTACGTCCTCGCCGTGCTGGCGTCCGATTGGCGCACCTCGGCCTGGGCGCTCGGCGCCGCCGGCTTCTTCCAGTACGCCTCGCTCGGTCCCACGTTCGGCGTCGTTCAAAATGCCGTCGGCATTCGCCGCCGCGCAACCGCCACGGCCTTTCTGTACATCTGCCTGAGCGTGCTCGCGCTCGGGCTGGGGCAGGTGTTCACCGGCTCGGTCATCGACCGGGTCGCGCAGGGTGATTTTGCGGGGCGCGGCGCTTCCTTCGCGGCGAGTTGTCCCGGCGGATCGGCGCTCCCCGGGGCGGCCGCGGGCCTGCAGCTCGCGTGTCGGTCCACGCTGTCGCTCGCGACGCGGCGCGGGCTGCTCATCACCGTGGCGTTCTTCGCCTGGGCGGCGCTGCACTATTTCCTGGCGGCGGCCGGCTTCGCAAGATCGGGCGATTCGCCGGTGCGCCGGCCGCAGGCCGGCTGAGGCGAGAGGAGCGCCATCCGCTCGGACGAATCGCCCGCCTTCATCCCCCGCCCCCGCTCGCGGCCTTGGCCTCTTCGGTCCAATCCGCCTCGATGTAAAAGGGCCCGGGCCGCTCGCGCAGCGCTTCGTACTTGCAGATCTCGGGCTCGGCGCCGAGCGGCGTCGAGACCCCGGCGCGGAATGCCCACTCCCCGCGCCCCTCGCTGTCGCTCGCCCGCACGTAGCTGTTGATCATGAAGCGCCGATCGTGCTCGCTGACGTTCGCAGCCGAGCCGTGCACGGTGAACAAGGTCCAGAGCAAAAGGTCGCCCGGCTCCATCAGGCAGGTCACGATCGAGCGCGGATCGAGGCCTGCGCGGCGCAGCTCCGACTCCGGCGTCTCGCCGACCATGATCGGCCCGTCGTCGGAAAGACCGAGATAGCCGAGCCGATGGCTTCGAGGCACGATGCGCAGCGCTCCGTTCGCCTCGCTCTGGCGATCGATCGCAAGGCCGGTGGTGAGGGTGCTGCGCAGGTAGTCGCTTGCCGTCACTTTCCCCTGGCGGAAGCGCGCATCTTGATGAAAGCGGTAGAACGTGTATTTCGCGCCCGGCGGCTTCCAGTGCAGCTGGTGCGTCATCTGTCTGATGTCCGGCCCGAGGAAGGGCTCGAGCACGGCGCGGAACTGCTCGCTGCGCCGCATGCGCTCCATCAAGGGGCTGATCCAGGCGGTCCAGTGCGCCTGCAGCACGACGCGGCGCTGCGCCCGGGGATCCTCCAGGATCTCGAACAGCAGATTCTTGTCGCGATAGGTCGCGTGGTGCTTGAGCCCCTCGGCATAAAGCCGGTCGGTCTCGGCGGCGATCTCGGCCGTCTCGGCGGCCGACAAGAAGCCGCGCACGATGGCGTAGCCCTCGGTGTCGAGCTGCTCCAGCAATTGCGTGTGACTCTGCATGACTTCTCCGCGTGCCTGCATGATTTCTCCGCGCGCATAACTCGCCAAAGCCGCTCGATTGTGGCATTGACGGGCGCTGCGTGGGAGGAGGATGTTAGCTGAAAGGGAAAGTGCTCCCCGCCCTCCCGGGTCAGCGGCATCAGGCTCGATCGAGCTGCGCGCCCCTGCCGGCCAGGCCGTGGGAATGCGCGCGCCGACTCCCCGCTCGGCCCGCGCCGCGCCGCTCGGCCCGCGCCGCGCGATCATGCGGGGAGGGCCTTGAGCACGTCGCGCCAGCTCACGATACCGACGGCCTTGAATCCCTTGTCGACGATGGGTATGCAGGAGACCCGCTGTTCCAGGAATATCCGGATCGCGTCCGCGAGCGCGGCCTCGGGCGGCAAGGTGATGGGCTTGCGCGTCATGATCTGATGCACCCGCTTCTTGAGCGTCGCCAGGTCGCGGGTGGTTTCCGATACGGTGCCGATGTGGGGGCTCAGTGCGCGCAGCAGGTCGCGGTCCGAGATCACGCCGCAGAGCTTCTTGTCCGAGCCGGTCACCAGCAGGTGATGAAACTTCGCGGAGTCGAAAATTAGCCTGACCGTCTCGAGCGGATCGTCGAGCTCGACGCTGACGATGCGCGTGGTCATGATGTCGCCTAGATTCATGTGTCCCCTCGAGAGTGCGCCGGCAGCGGGTCTGCCGACGGCGCGGTTCGGGCCGCCAGGCTCGCCGCGGTATCGCCGGCCGGCTCGAGCGCTGCGGCCCGCGCGGCCGCCGCCGGCTCGGACGCCGCGCCCACGGACGCCGCGCCCGGCCCGGTCGCTTCACCCGGGGCTTCCCGTTGTTCGCCCGGCACTTCCTTATGATAGGGAATCCACGCGTAGATTTCCGGCGAGGTTTGCGGGTAGTTGAGGAACCCCTCCCGGTCCTCGGCCATTCGATCGGTTTTGCGGCGGCGCAGGCGCCATGCGGCAAACATCGTGAAGGCGACCGTCAGGATGATCACGTAGCCGAAGAAGGCGCTCGGCGAGATGAGCTGGATGGCGTACGTACCCGTCGTGGGTCCGATTGCAGCCCCGAGCGCCCAGACGAACAGCAGGGTCGAGGAGAGCGCGACGTAGTCGGTCTTGTCGGCCCGGTCGTTCGCGTGCGCCACCCCCACCGCATACAGACTCTCGGCAAAGCCGCCGAACACCGCGAACATAAGACCGATCAGCACGAAGGGCATGTGCCGATTCACGGTCAACATCGCCGTGGCGACTCCGACAACGCCCACGCCCAGACCGATCAGTGCATGCAGCCGGTCGACCTTGTCCGAAAGATGACCGATCGGCCATTGCAGGAACAATCCGCCGAGCGACACGCAGGCCATCAGCACGACGACGTGCTGCTGGTCGAATCCGATGCGCACGCCGAACAGCGGACCGACCGTGAAGAAGCCGGTGAGGATCAGGCCGTTCAGCAGGCAGGCCATCACGCTCGCGGGCGAGGTGCGCAACGCCTTCATGATCTCGAGCTTGACCCGCTGCGGCAGCATCGGGGCGCGTACGTTGATGCCGACCATCGGCACCAGCGCGAGCGTCGTCGAGATGCTGGCGATGATGAGGAACTGCGGACCGCGCACGTCGAGGTTCTGGCCCAGGAGCTGGCCGGCACCGTAGAACAGGCCGTATACCAGCACGTACAAGGTCAGGATGCGCCCTCGCTGCTCGTTCGGCACGAGGGCATTGAGCCAGCTCTCCACGATGATCGCGAGTCCCGCCGCGTTCAAGCCGATCAGGAACCGAAACAGGGCCAGCACCGGAACGCTCTCGGCGAAGTACAGGCTCGAGATGGCCACCGCCTTCATGGCGGCAAATGCGGCGTAGGCGCGATCGAGCCCGACCGGCGCGATGATCCGGTGGTTGTACAGGCATCCCGTGAGGAAACCGAGCGCCTCCGCCGTCGCGATCAATCCGATCACGCCGGGCGACAATCCCATCGCCGAGAATCGCAGCGGCAACAGCGAGGCGAGTATGCCGGCGCCGAGCATGATCAGCGCGGTGCTGAGGAGCGGCGGCACGACGCGCCACGGGATGAGCGCCGCCGCACGGGTCGCCTGCGCAGCCTGCGCCGTGCTCATGGCGCAGCGCTCGCGGAGCGCGCGCTCGTCAGCAGCTCCCTGAAGCACTGCTCGCCGCGCGCCGTGAAGCGCACCACGCGCGAGGCGCGCTCGCGGCTCGCCCAGCCGAGATCGCAGACTCGAAGCAGCAGCGCCCTTCCCAGCGCCCCGGCCAGGTGCTGACGCTGCTCGCACCAGTCCCTGCAGGGTCTCAAGAGCCGGCGCCGCCGTGCGCCGAGAGCGGCGGCATCGATCCCTGCATTCGCGAACCATCGTGCTCCGCCTGCGGTCAGCCGCAGCTCCGCGCCGACCCGCGCCAGAACTCGCGCCTGCAGCAGCTGCTCGAACGCCATGACCGCGATATCGCCGGCGAGGTGGTCATAGCAGATCCGCGCCTTGCGCAGCGCGGACTGGCGCGGTGGCGCTCTGGGACAGAGCGCGCCCGTTCTGAGCGCGACTCCCTCGATCGATCGCAGCACGGCGGCCACGTCGGCGTCCGCCAGTCTGAAGTAGCGATGCCGGCCGCGAGCATCCACCGCCACCAGCCGCGCCTCGAGGAGCTTCGAGAGGTGCGCGCTCATCGTCTGCTTGGTGACCCCTGCGATGGCCGAGAGCTCGGTTGCCGTGAGCGCGCGGTCGGCCAGGAGCGCGGTGAGCACCTCGGCCCGCGCCTGATCGCCGAGGAGCGATGCGATGCGAGCGATGTCCGGGCCGTCCTGCATCGTTCGACGTTAAACGAACCATCCCTACGTTGCAACCGCGGCGCCTGCACCTCGCCGCCGGCGCCTCGCGGCGCGTGGGCTTTGCGCCGCCAGCCTTGGCGCTTGACCCTCGGTGCGCGCGCGCACAGACTTTCCCGCATCGGCCGCGCGTGATCTCCCAGCGGGATGAGCCAGCGGGGCGCGCGATTCCACTCATGACGACGGGGCACGGCAATGAAGGTACTGGTCGCTGACGACAATCAGGATGCGGCGATGAGCCTGGGAATGATCCTCGAGATGAGCAACCACGAGGTCCTGTTGGCGCACGACGGCGAGCAAGCCTTGACTCTGGCGCGCAAGTCACTGCCCGAGGCCATGATTCTCGACATCGGGATGCCCGGCATCAGCGGCGATCAGGTGGCGCGCGAGATCCGGCGCGAGCCATGGGGTGCGGGCGTGCTGATGGTGGCAGTCACCGGTTGGGGACAGCCCGAGGACAAGGAGCGCGCGAGCGCGGCCGGGTTCGATCACCACCTGACCAAGCCCGTGGACCTCGAGCGCATGGAGCAGTTGCTCAGCGACTTTGCGGGCGGCCAGGGCGGCGCGGCGCGGCCCCGGCCCTGAGCGGCTGCCGCTCATCCGCATGGCGCGCCGCGGTGGCGCGCGCTCGCCGCGCTCGGGCGCTTGCTGCGGCGGCGCGCGCTCGCCAATTGTGCGGGTCCCTCGCGCCGGCCGCCTGATCGCTCGCGACCGCCCAAGCGGCTTGACAATCCATGCATATACATCTAATATAGGTTTCGAGGTGGACGCCATGAAACTGCAATCGCTTCCTTGCTACTGCGCGACACTGCGCCAGGCGGCGCGCGCCGTGACCGCCCTGTACGAGGGCGTGCTCGCGGACAGCGGCCTGCACGCAACGCAATTCACGGCGCTGCAAGTACTGGAGAGCGCTCCCGGTCTGACCACGACCGAGCTCGCGGATGCGATCGGGATGGACCAGACCACGGCCACCCGCACGCTCGCCTTGGTCAGGAAGAGCGGCCTTGCGATCGACTCTCTCGGAGAGGACCGCCGCCAGCGCCGCTGGACCTTGACGGCCGAGGGCGTGGCGCAGCTGCGCAAGCTCAGGCCGAAGTGGGCCGCAGCCCAGGAGGCCTTCGAGAAGCGACTCGGTCGAGCGCAGGCGCTCGAGCTGAAGCGCGCCTCCTACGCGGCGGCGAGCAAGCTGGCATCGACGTAGCGGGCCGGCACCGGGCGAGGGCACGAGACACACACGAGCATGCAGCCACACGAAGCCATCAGCACGGCGTTTCGCGTTAATACATGTATATACATCTATGTTCCCATCAAGCACGCCCATCAGGAGGTTCCGTCATGACGCACTCGATCTTTCGCAATCATTTGACCCGTTCGTCGCTTCTCGCTTGCGCAGCATTCATCGTTCACGTCTCGGCCGCCGCGGCCGGCGATCTCGGCGGCAGTGCGCGCAGCCAAGCGAGCGATCCTCAGAGCCAGGCGAGGGAGCTGCTCGCTCCGACGATCGCTGCGCGCGCCGCGTTCACAGGGGTGGCGGGCGGCGGGCAGGCAGAGGCGCTCGAGCCGCAGGAGCAGGCGAGGCAGCTCCTCGAGGCGCACCGGGTCGCCGGCCGCGGCGCCGCGTCCCGGCGTTCGAGGTCAGGGCTCGACGCGGCGGACTCTCCGAGCAGGCACGAGGATGCGCAGGTCCTCGCACGGCGCCTGATCCTGGGCGCACGCGCCGGGTAGCGTCCGCGCGTTCGATGTAGGTGGATGAGAGAGACCCGGGCTGCTTGGCGCGCCTGCCTACACGCCGCCCTCGGCGCTGTAGCGCGCGAGCAGCCCGGTGCGCACGGCGCGCCGATAGACGCCTGCATACAGGTACGCCGCCGCGAGCAGCTCCGCGGCGGCAATCGCCCCTCCCTTGAGCAGCAATGCGCCGGGGAATGGCCCCTGGGCCAGAAGCCCTCGCATTCCCTCGAACACGTACGAGGGCGGCAATGCCGCGGCCACGGCCCGCATCCAGCCGGGCAATATCGAAAGCGGATAGAAGACGGCGGCGAACGGGGACAGCAGCGCCGGCAAGGGCCAGAGCAGCCACTCGGCCGCCGGCCCGAAGCGCAGCACGATCGCGGTCGCGACGATGCCGAGCGTGATGCCGAATACGAACAGCACCGCGATGAACGCCGCCAGGGAGATTCCAAGAGCGAAGAATTGCAGATGAAAGACGGCGGTGGCCACTGCCAGCATGGTGATGAGCCCGAGGCAGCTCGTGATCATGCTCGTGATGACCAGCCCGGTGATGTACTCGGCGATCGAGAGCGGCGAGGAGAACAGGTTCAGGAAATTGCGCGACCAGACATCCTCGAGGAACGCGGTGCTGACGCCTTGCATGATGCGCTCGCTGAAGTCCCAGAGCAGCACCGCGCCGAGGAGGGTCGGTACGAAGTTCACCCCGCTGCCGCTCACGGTATTGAGATAGCGCGTGATGAATCCCCACAGCACGATGTCGATGGTCACCCATACGACCAGGCCGAAGACGCGCACCGGGCTGCCGCGCAAAAGATAGATCTGCCGCAGGACGATGGCGGACACCGGCCGCAGCCTCACCGTGCAACCTCCGGGACGGC
The DNA here is from genome assembly GCA_035504115.1 of Steroidobacteraceae bacterium. Lineage (GTDB taxonomy): Bacteria > Pseudomonadota > Gammaproteobacteria > Steroidobacterales > Steroidobacteraceae > Bog-1198. The sequence continues at coordinate 55,550 of DATJSL010000014.1, forward strand.
CGCCAGCGGCTCGCGCGCGACGCGGATGAACAGCTCCTCCAGGCTCGAGGCGCCGTGCTCCCGCGGCAGGGTGTTCGGATCTCCCTCGAGCAACACCCGGCCGCGCGACAGCAGCAATACCCGGTCGCACACGGCCTGAACCTCGTGCATGTTGTGCGACGTCCACAGGATGCCGCAGCGCTGCCGCGCCGCCAGGCCCTTGATCTTCGCGCGGATGAGCTGCGCGGCCGAGGGATCGAGCGAGGCCGTCGGCTCATCGAGCAGCAGCAGTCCCGGACGGTTGATCAGCGCCTTGGCGAGCGCGGCGCGCGTCTGCTCTCCCGAGGACAGCAATCCGCATCGGGTATCGCGCAGCCGCCCGAGGTCGAATTCCTCGAGCAGCTCCTCGACGCGCGCCGCGAGCGAATCGATCGCATAGAGCAAGCCGAAAAAATGCAGATTCTGCCGCACCGTCAAATTGCCCGGGAGCGATGCATACACCGCGGCGAAGTTGGTGCGCTCGAGAGCGCGCGCGCGCGACCTCGCGATGTCGATGCCATCGATGGTCACGTGGCCGGAACTCGCCTCCAGTACACCGAGTATCACGTTGATGGTGGTGGTCTTGCCGGCGCCGTTCGGCCCCAGCAGCCCGACGATCTCGCCGCGTCCGACCGCGAATGACACCTCGTCGAGCGCCGTCACGCCCGCGTACTGTTTGCGCAAGCGCACGACGCGCAGGGCCGGTCGATCGGGCGACGCGCAATGCTCGCGCGGCGCCGCCCGATCGGGCGGTGGCGCGACCCGCTCGGCATTGGAAATCAAGTCCGTCATCGCCCGATTATGCACAGTTTTCGCGCGCCGCGCGCTGCGGCTCTTTCTCGCTGTATCGGTGAGTTAATTTCATTTTCGCCGGTGCGCGCCTCTCGCAGACTGTCTCTCACGCGAGCGGGCGCATGCGCCGCCGCCGCGACATCAAATCATCAAGGAGACGAGTCATGAACAGCTTCAACCTCACCGCCGTCGGCAATCTCGCCAAGAATCCCGAGCTCGCCACCAAGGGCGATACGACGTACACGCGCTTCTGCCTGGTGGGCAACGACTACGGCGGCAAGGACGAGCAGGGAAATCCCCGCGAGATCGTCACGACCCTGTGGTTCGTGGCCTTCGAGGCTCTGGGCGAGGCCATCGCCAAGAACGCGCGCAAGGGCGATCAGCTCATCGTGCAGGCACAGATTCGCTCCAGCAACTGGACCGACAAGGACGGCGAGAAGCAGTACGACCACTCGTTCGTCGTGCAGGGCTTCCGATTCGGTGCGCCCGGCAAGGCCAAGCGCGAAGAGCTCGCACGGCGCAGCGAGCGCGAGCTGGGTGCCCTCGAGACGGAAATCTAGCCCGCCTCGCCTGGTCTTCGCAGAAGGATTCCGCCATGCATCACCTTCATCATCCGCCGGCTCGTTGCACGCGCTTCGCGCTGCCCGTCTTCCTGCTCGTTCTGGCGATGTGCGCTCCCGGGCTCTCGATGGCGCAGGCGTCGCCCTTCATGACGGGGGCGAGCGCGCTGCAAACCAACATACTGGCGTGGCTCACGCCCATCGCCATCATTCTGGTGATGGTTCTGGGCGGCATGGCCATGGCAAATCGTATGTCGTGGGGGTGGTGCATCGGCGCGATTCTCGGGATCGCGATCGCGTTCGGCGCTCCGCAGATAGTGACCTGGGTACGCGGAATGTTCGGCGTCTAGGGCGGGGGTCCACGTGAACGAGCCGAATCCCGGATTGACCGAAGACCCGCTCTTCGTCGGCGCCACCCGGCCCCCGATGCGCTGGGGAGTGACCTACTCGGCATTGCTCTTCAACATGGTTTTCACCATGGAGGCCTTCCTGCTCACCAAGAACCTGCTCACGCTGCTGGTGTGCGCGCCGATTCATGGCATCAGCATGCTGCTGTGTGCTCGCGACGCGCGCTTTTTCGATCTGCTGCTGCTGTGTGCGCGAACGCGGCTGCCCGCGGCGTTCGCGAACTTGCGTCTCTGGAAGGCGAGCAGCTACTCGCCGCTCCACGCATCGCTCCCGGATCGATCCGGCAGGCGCCGCGCCTCGATCGGGCCTGCCCACGCACATCGTGCGGCTCCGTCATGCCGGTGCTGACGCGCGGCGCCGCCTTGCGGCGCGAGCTGAGCGCGGCCGAGCGGATTCCCTATCGCGCGCACGTGGCGGCGGGCGTCATCCGCACCGAATACGGTGACTATTTGCAGGCCTTTCGGCTGGGCGGCGCGAGCTTCGAGTCGCGGGATGACGCCGAGCTCAACAACTGGCATGCGCGCCTCAACGTCTTGTGGCGGAATATCGCGAGCCCGGGAATCGCTTTATGGTCGCACGTCATCCGGCGTGCCGTCCGCCTCGAAGAGGAGGACGGCGCAGCGCCCGGACGGGGGGGTGCGAGCTTCGCCGTCGACCTGCACGGCCGCTATCGGCATCGCTTGAGCGGCGAGGCGCTCATGCTCAACGAGCTGTACCTCGCCGTGCTCTACCGGCCCGTTTCCGGCGCGGCCACCGGTGCGCTGTCGCGCCTCATCACGCGGGCACGGAACGATGCCCAGCAGGCGGAGCTTGCGGATGCTCTCGACGCCTGCGAGAAGCTCGCCCAGACGCTGCTCGCCTCGCTCGCTCGATACGAGCCGGAGGCGCTCGGCTGTTACCGGCACCAGGGCTTCTGGTGCTCGTCGCTTCTCGAGTTTCTCGGCTTGCTCATCAACGGCGAGAAGCAACGCATGCCGTTGCCGCGCGCACCGCTCCATGAGGCCCTGGCGAGCACGCGATTGTTCTTCGGCATCGAGGCGATCGAGTACCGCGCTCCCGCCGAGACGCGCGTCGGTGCGATGCTCGGCATCAAGGAGTATCCGACGCCCACCTACGTCGGCATGTACGATCGGCTCCTGTCGGCACCGCTCTCGTTCGTGCTCACTCAGTCGTTCGCCTTCCTGAGCAAGGCGAGCGGTCAGTCGCTGCTGCAGCGTCAGTTCAATCGCATGGCGAATGCGGGAGACTTTGCCGTATCGCAGGCGGAGGAGCTCAAGCAGGCGCTCGATGCGCTCACCAGCAACGAGTTCGTCATGGGCGATCATCACTTCTCGCTGCAATTGACGCTCGACCTGCCGGGCCCGGGCTCGAGCGCGTCCGAGCTCGGCGCCGGGCGGCTCAAGGCGCTCAACGATCAGGTGGCGCGGGCGCGGAGCCTGCTCGCCGACACCGGAATGCTGGTGGCACGGGAGGACCTGGCGCTCGAGGCGGCCTTCTGGGCGCAGCTGCCCGGTAACTTTCCCTACCGCCCGCGCAAGGCGCCCATCACGTCGCGAAACTTCGCCGCCATGACGCCGTTTCACAACTATCCCCTGGGACGCGCGCATGGCAATCACTGGGGGCCGGCGTTGACGCTCCTGGTGACGAGCGCCCGTTCCCCTTATCACTTCTCGTTGCACGCGAGCGATCCCGGCGATCCTGAGGGCGGCAGCCGCCGCGACACCGGGCACACGCTGATCTGCGGGCCGACCGGCTCGGGAAAGACGGTGTTCATCGGGTTCCTCATCGGCATGCTGGCCCGGCGCGAGACCACCCAGGTCATATTCGACAAGGACCGCGGCCTCGAGATCCTGGTGCGCGCCCTGGGCGGGGAATATTTTCCGCTGAAGAACGGCACGCCCACCGGATTCAATCCGCTGCAGTTGCCGGCGACGCCCTCGAACATCGAATTCCTCAAGGTCTGGCTGCGCGAGCTGAGCGCGCGCGATCGCTGCGCAGGCATGCCCGTCCGCGAACAGTCCGATCTCGAGCAGGCGCTGCGCGGAACCCTGGCCCTCGACGTGCCCGCGCGGCGCCTGTCGCGGCTGGTCGAGTTTCTGGACCCGACCGATCCGGAGGGCCTGCACGCGCGTCTCTCGCGCTGGTGCGAAAGTTGCCGGGGCGATTACGCCTGGGCTTTCGACAATCCGGTCGACACGCTCGCCGGCCGCCTCGCCGGGCGCACGGTCATCGGCTTCGACGTCACCGAATTTCTCGATCACGCGCAGACGCGCTCCGCCGTGACGCTGTACCTGTTCCACGTGGTACGGCAGCTTCTCGACGGCCGCCGGCTCGTATGCTGGATGGACGAGTTCTGGCGCCTGCTGGCGGACCCCGCCTTCGAGAGCTTCGCGAAGGACGGACCGAAGACCTGGCGCAAGCTGAATGCGGTCATGTGCCTCGCCACTCAAAGCCCGAGCGATGTGCTGCAGAGCTCCATCAGCCGCACGCTGGTGGAGCAGACGCCGACCAAGGTGTTCTTCCCGAACGCCGACGCGAGTCACCAGGAATACACGCAAGGGTTCGGGCTCACCGATCGCGAGTTCCGGCTGGTCAAGGAGCACCTCGAGCCGGGGTCGCGGACCTTCCTGGTCAAACAGTCGCACCACAGTGTCGTGTGCGAGCTCGACCTGAAGGGCTTCGACGCCGAGCTCGCCGTGATCTCGGGGCGCGCCGCCCAGGTGGCGCGGATGAACGAGCTGATTTCCGGCACCGGTCCCGCGCCCGAGAACTGGCTGCCCGCCTTCATGGCCGAGAACGCCGCGGGCGGGCGGCAGCGTCACTTCAACCAGGAGAGGTAGCAGTCATGTTCAAGCAGTTCTGCCGATCGCTCGGTGCGTGCGCGGTGATGTCGATGGCCGCCGCGCCGGCCGCGCACGCGCAATGGGCCGTGGTCGACGTCGGCGCGATCGCGCAGCTCATCAAGGAGGTGGCCACCCTGCGGCAGCAGCTCCTCACCGCCCAGGCGCAGCTGCAACAGGCAAACACCGCGCTCGCGACCATGACCGGGAATCGCGGCATGCAGCTGCTGCTGAGCGGCATCGTGCGCAACTACTTGCCGACGAGCTCCGTGCAGCTGATGAGCGCTCTGCAGGGACTCGGCGCCTATCCGGCGCTCGCGACCGACGTGCGCAGCGCCATGAGCGGGAACGCCGTCATGTCGCCGGCGCAGCTCTCCAGCCTCGCGCCGGCAGATCAGCAGATGATCACTGCCGATCGACAGGCCGTCGCACTGCATCAGGCGCTGGCGCAGGAGGCGCTCGCCAATTCCAGCGCGCGCTTTGCGGCCATCCAGAGCCTGATCGCCGCGATCCCCACGGCCAGCGACCAGAAGGGGATTCTCGAGCTGCAGGCGCGCATCAGCGCGGAGCTCGGCATGCTGCAGAACGAGCAAACGAAGCTCCAGATGCTCGTACAGGCGAGCGCGGCGCTCGACTCGGCCAACGTCCAGCGCGAGCGCGAGCAGGCCATCCTCGCCCAGGGCCGGTTCGAGACGCGCTTTCAGCCGGTGCCTTAGCCATGGGCTTCTTCGCCACGTTCTGGAGCTGGTTGAACGGCCAGCTCGCCACCTACGTCGGCAGCAACACGGCCCGGCTCGCCGGCGCTCTGGAGCCGGCCGCGGTCACGCTCGCGATCGTTTACGTGATGGCGTGGGGGTACTTGCAGCTCACGGGCCAGATCGAGGAGCCCTTCGTCGCGGGCCTGAAGCGCATCTTGATGCTGGCCGTGATCCTCGGCGTGACGCTCGATCTGTGGCTCTACAACACCGTGATCGTCGACACCTTCTACAATGCGCCCGCGCAGCTTGCCGCGGCGGTCGTCGGCGCCGGCGACCCGGTCGCGACCGTCGACGCCATCTGGAACAGCGGCGGCACGGTCGCCGGCAACCTGTGGTCGCAAAGCTCCTTGACCCACTGGGGTTGCGGCGTGGCTGCCGTCTTCGTGTGGTGCCTGGTCGGCTTGCTGTGCATCTACACCATGTTCCTGATCGCGCTCTCGAACATCGCGCTCGCGGTGCTGCTCGCGCTCGGTCCGCTGTTCATCCTCATGCTGTTGTTCGAATCGACCAAGAGGTTGTTCTCGGCGTGGATCGCGCAGCTCGCGAACTACGCGCTCATCACCATCCTCACCGTCATGATCGCGGCGCTGCTGCTGCAGGTGGTGCAGTCCTTCGCGCAGCAGACCGCGGCGCGCGGCAGCTCGATCCAGACCGTGGACGTGCTGAACGTCATGCTGCTGGTGGGGCTCGTGCTGCTGATCTTTCGCCAGGTGATGCCGATTGCCGCCAGCCTCGCGGGTGGCATGGCGCTGAGCTCCTTCGCGGTGCTGAGCCGCACCGCGGCGTGGGGCTATCGCGCGAGCGTGCGTAGCAGCGAGCCCATCAGAGCGTTCTCCAAGCGCCACATGACCAGCGCCGTCATGTGGGCGCCCGCGACGGCCGCACAGGCCGCGGCGGCTGCCGCGCGCGCAGGACTGCGGGCGTATCGCGGGCACGCCGGGGATTTCGATGCGGCCGGGCCCGATCGGCGTGGGCCCCGCTCATGACGGCTGGATCTGCTCGCAAGGAGGGTCATTCGTGAGATTCATGAGCCTCGTATTCCTCGCATCCCTCGCCCTGAGCGGTTGCGCCTCGCACGTGGCGCGATGCGACGCGCATCTGTCGCCAATCAACGCTCCAGCGCCCATCGCGCAACCCCCCGCTTTGCCTGGCGCATTGCCTGGCCCGCGGGCCGGCGCGTTGCCCGCTGCACAGCCGCGCGCGTTGCCTGGCGCATCGCTCGCCCCCTCGAGCGGCGCATCGCCCGGCGTGCCCCAGCCGGCACCGCCTTCCGGGGAACCGCAATGAGCTCGAATCGTGCGCTGCACCCGGATGAGGAGCTCGACGGGTATTTGCGCGAAGCCCGCTCGTGGGATGCCGACCGGGCCGCTCGCGAGCGCCGCAGCGCGCAACTCGCGTGGTGGGTCGCCGCCGCCGGATGGGCATGCTCCATGAGCGCGGTCGCCGCCTTGATGGTCCTCATGCCCCTGAAGCGCGTGGAGCCCTTCGTGGTGCGCGTCGACAGCAGCACCGGAGTCGTCGACGTCGTGCCCCCTTATGACGGCCGCGCGACGCCGCAGGAAGCGGTCACGCGCTACTTCCTGACCCATTACGTGACGGTTTGCGAGCGGTTCAATTTCTCGACTGCAGAGAGCGATTACGAGGAATGCGGCGCCTTTCATTCGCCACAGCGCAACCAGGCCTGGTATGCGCTGTGGACCGCGACCAATCCCGCCTCGCCCCTCAACGTGCACAAGGACGGCAGCACGGTGCGCGTGCAGGTCAAGTCGGTGAGCTTCTTCACCCGGGCGAGCGGGCTCGCGGATCTCGCGCAGGTTCGCTACTTGAAGGCGCTGCGCCAGGGAATCGGCTCCGAAGAGAAATTCAGCGACTGGGTCGCGACCATTCAGTACGCCTACACCGAGCCCGCCAAGGATCCGAAGACGAGGCGCTGGAATCCCCTCGGGTTCAAGGTGATCGATTTCCGATCCGAGCCCGAGGCACCCGTCGATGAAGCTGCCGAGAAGGAGCACCGTCATGAGTCATGAGAACGCATCGCGCACCGCCGCCCGCGTGCTGAGTATCGCGGCCGCACTGCAGTGCGCGCTTCTTTCGACGCCGCCCAGCGCCGAGGTGGTTCCGGTGCGAGGCGCCGCCGACAGCCGCATTCGCGCGGCACCCTATGACAGCGAGCAGGTGTATCGGGTGCACGGCTTCGTCGGTTATCAGATCGACTTCGAGTTCGAACCGGGAGAGACCTTCGTCGGCCTGGGCGCCGGAGACATGGAGGGGCTTGCCTACTTCGGCCAGGACAATCACCTGTTCCTGAAGCCGAAGGCGGCGAAGGTGGCGACCAATCTCACCGTGCTCACCAATCGGCGCCGCTATCAGATCGACTACTCGGCCTCGCCGCGGCGCCCGGATCCGGACGACCCGGACGTCATCTTCGCGGTGCGCTTCACCTATCCGCCGCGTCCCGCGCAGACCGCCGCGGAGCAGGCCGCCAGGCGCATCGACGTCGCGCTCACCGATGCCTCGGCGAAGCGCAGTAAGAACGTCGATTACTGGTATTGCGGCAGCCCGTCCCTGCGGCCCATCGCGGCCTCGGACGACGGCGTGCACACCCGCTTGCGCTTCGCCGCCAACGCCGACCTGCCGGCCATCTTCGTGCGCAACGCCGATGGCAGCGAGTCGCTGCTGAATTTCAGCATGGATTCGGGCGACGTCATCGTGCATCGCGTGGCACGGCAGCTGATCCTGCGCCGCGGCAAGCTCACGGGATGCATCGTCAATCAGGGATTCAGCGGCAGCGGCCTGCGGCTCGAATCGGGAACCGTGACGCCGGACGTGGAGCGCACGGTGCCGGGAGCCGTGCCATGAGCGGCGAGGAGGCGGGTCCGGACCGCGTGATCGGGGAGCGCGGAACCACGCTCGTCGACCGAGCCGTTTCCATGCAGTCGAGACTGAGCAACGTGCTCGCCATCACGCTCATGAGCGTGCTCGGACTCGGTTCGCTCGCGTGGTATTACTCGAGCAGCATCGTCCGGCAGAGCCGTGCGCGACGCAGTGTACAGAGCGCGGCGGCCACGCACGCGGCCGGCGATACGTCGCTGCCGAGTCTCGGACGGATCGATCCCCCGGCGCCTGCTGCGCCGGCCCCGCCCACGAGCAACAGCTCCGACCCGCCCACCGATCACGCCGCATTGACTGCCGCCACGTTGCCGGAGGTGCCCCTCGCCGGCGCCGTCCCGGGCAATGTGCCGCCGCCTCCGACGCCTGAGGAGATCGCGCAGCAGCGCCAGCTTTCCGGCGCGGTGTTCTCGAGCGGCACCGCCGCGCCCGCTGCGAGCCTGGTCGGCGCCGGCGGGGAAGCAGTCGCCTCCGGGGCACCTGCGCCGCCGGCGGCCGCGGGGGCAAGCGCGGATCTCCCCGCGCTGCTGCGCCCGGTGGCGGCTGCGAGCGTGCGAGCCGAGGTATTGCCCGCACAGCGGCTGCTGCTGCCGAAGGGGGCCTTCATCGACTGCACGCTCGAGACGGCCATCGATTCGACGCTGCCGGGGATGACCACCTGTGTCATGGCCACCGACGCATTCGGCGTCGACGGCAAGGTGGTGCTGCTCGAGCGCGGCACCAAGCTGATCGGCGAGACCCGCGGGCAAGTGCAGCAGGGCCAGGCCCGCGTATTCGTGCTGTGGACCGAGGCGCGTACCCCCGCCGGCGTGGTCGTGCCGCTTGCATCGCCCGGCGCGGACGAGCTCGGCCGGTCGGGCCTTCCGGGTGAGGTCAATCGTCATTTCTGGGAGCGCTTCGGTGCGGCAATGCTGATCTCCATCATCGATGGAGCCGTGGAGACCGCCTCCTCGCGGAGCGGTTCGGGAACGGTGGTCGTCGATCCCGCGGCCACGCAGGGCGTCACGACCGAAGTGCTCAAGGGAACCGTCAACATCCCGCCCACCGTCGTCAAGCAGAACGGCGATCGCATCCAGGTGCTGGTGGCGCGGGACGTGGATTTCAGGTCCGTGTATGAGCTGCGATCCGTCTCGAAGTGATCGGCCGGCAGACGCCTCTGCGCTCGCCCTGACGATCAGGGCGCTGCGCCCCCTGCTCGCCGATCCCGAGGTCACCGAGCTGTGCATCAACCGTCCCGGCGAGGCATTCATCGAGATGCGCAGCGGCTGGCAATGCCGCGCTCTGCCGTACGCGGACTTCGACTGGTGCAGCCGGTTCGCGAAACTGGTGGCGAACTCGACCCAGCAGCGCGTCGACGCCACGGCGCCGCTCCTGTCCGCCTCGTTGCCCACCGGAGAGCGCGTGCAGGTGGTCATGCCGCCCGCCACCTCGACGGGCTGCGTCGCGATCTCGATTCGCCGGCCCGCGGACGAGGTGTGGAGCATCGAGGATCTCGCACGGCGCGGCATCTTCCGGCGCACGCGGCGTGCGGCGCAGGCGCTCGATGAGACCGAAACGGAGCTGCTGCGCCTGCTGTCGGCGGCTGACCACCCCGCCTTCATGCGTCTTGCCGTCGCAAGCCGCAGGAACATCCTCGTCTCCGGACCTACCGGATCGGGCAAGACCACCTGGACCAAGGCCTTGATCCGCGAGATTCCGTCGAACGAGCGGCTGATCACCATCGAGGACGCGAGAGAGCTGGTGCTCGATCGGCACCCCAATCATGTGCGTCTCTTCTATTCGAAGGATGACCAGGGCGTGGCCCGAGTCACGCCAAAGCAATTGCTCGAGTGTTGCCTGCGCATGAAGCCCGATCGCATCCTGCTCGCGGAGCTGCGCGCGGAAGAGGCTTTCGACTACCTGCGCAACGTCAACTCCGGCCATCCGGGCTCGATCACCAGCGTTCATGCGGCGAGCGCGGATCTCGCCTTCGAGCAACTGGTGCTGCTGGTGAAGCAGAATCCAGGCGGGCGCGATCTCGCCCGCGCGGACATCAAGAGCCTGCTGTATCTGCTGATCGACGTGGTGATCCAGTTCGGGGTCGAGTCGCATGAGCGGTTCATCAAGGAGATCTGGTACGAGCCGGAGCGCAAGCGGCGGATATTCTCGGGTGCGGCCGCATGCTAGAGTCGCTGGCGCACGGCTGGGGGAGCCTCCTCTTCGGCTACGCGGCCGTGCAAGTGCCCATGCTGGTGGGTCTCGCGCGCGCGCGCCAGCCCTGGTACGCCTACCTGGCCTCTCCCGTGGTCGCGGCGCCCCTCGCCGCCCTCGTCGGAGCGGGCTCGGCGCTGGCGGGCTCGCTCTTCACCGGATTGGGCGCCGCACACGGGCTCGCCCAATTTACGCTCGCCACCTCGCTGAGCGCGCTCCTCGGCTATAGCGGCGGACGAAGGTGGGCTGAGGCATCGCCCCGAGACAGCCTGTATCTGCGCGGCGCGCTGGTGGAGGAGTCGAGCGGCAAATACCCGCAGCCGGCAGGCCGGTCCTCGGCCATCACCCTGGCCGGCCGTCCGGTGGCGGCGCGGGACGAGGCCAAGCATTTCAAGCTGATAGGGACTACCGGCACGGGCAAGAGCACGGCCATCCGGGAGATCCTCGGCACGGCGCTGGCCCGCGGCGATCGGGCCGTCATCGCCGATCCCGATGCCGGCTATCTGGATCGGTTCTTCGAGCCCGCGCGCGGCGACGTCATTCTCAATCCCTTCGACGAGCGCTCGGTGAAGTGGGACCTCTTTGCCGAGATCAAGAGCTCCTACGACGTCGAGCAGCTGGCGCGATCGCTCATTCCCGATCACGAGGGGAGCGATCGCAGCTGGCGCGCCTATGCGCGCACGTTCTTCGGCGCCGTGACGCATCAGGCCCACGAGGCCGGCATCACGGATACGGGCGAGCTGTATCGCCTGCTGGTGGTCGCGGACACTGCGGAGCTGCGAACCTTGCTGCGCGGCACGCCGGCGCAGCCCTTTGTGGATGAGCACAACAGCCGCATGTTCGACTCCATCCGCTCCGTCACGACCTCGGCGGTCGATTCGTTCGAATACGTTGCCCGGCAGAAGGGCCCGCTCTTTTCGATTCGCGCGTGGGTGGGCGAGGAGCGCCCGGGCGTGCTGTTCATGCCATACAAGGCGGGCCAGATCGCGGCCCTGCGTTCGACCATCTCCGCCTGGATGCGCCTCGCCATCTTCGAGGCCATGGATGCGCCTGCGGAGCCGGCGGATTCATCGGGCGAGGATGCCAGGCGGCTATGGTTCGTCGTCGACGAGCTCGACGCACTCGGGCAGATCGATGGACTGAAGGACGCGCTCGCCCGGCTGCGCAAATTTGGCGGCCGGTGCGTGCTGGGCTTCCAATCGGTCGCCCAGGTGTCCAGTACCTACGGTGCGGGCGCCGCACACACGATCATAGAGAATTGCGGCAACAGTCTGATCCTGCGTTGCTCCGCGAGCGAGGGCGGGGGCACGGCGCGATTCGCCTCGCAGCTGATCGGCGAGCGCGAGGTCATTCGCACCTCGGTGTCGAGGAGCCGGCGGTCGAACGAGGTGCTGGGATCGGTCTCGCGCAGCGAGCACGTGAGCATCGAGCAGGCGGTACTTCCTTCGCAGATCGAGCAGCTCCCGGACCTCGCGGGCTACTTGAAGCGTGCATCGGATCCGCAATGGCAGCGCGTGCAGTTCCAGGCGCGTGCCGCCTGGAACGGGCGCCGCACGGCATACGCGGGGGCGGCATCGCCGGTCGCGGCGGCTTCGCGTGAGGCGGCGCTGCTTTCTCGAGATGCCACCGCCTCGCGCGACGGCGCCGTCGTCTCGCCTGATGGCCGCGAATATGGCTGACCGCACGCCCCCCTTGGATGAGGCGACGATGCAGGTCGGTCTGCTCATGGAGAGCGCGCAGGCCCACCAGAAACTCGCGGAAACACAGCTCGAGCGCCTGCGCTCGCATATGCAGGATCTCGACGGTGTGGTGCGCGAGGAGATACGACGCACGCTGGTCGAGGAGCTTCAGGAGCTGACGGCGGAGAGCCGCCGCGCGGCGCAGGCCTTGAACGGCATGAAGCGCGCCGCGCAGCTGCGAGCTCTGCTCTGGAGCGCCGCAACCGCGGCTCTGTCCACGGCCATTCCGACCGCCGCGGCCTTCTGGCTCCTGCCCTCCGCCGCGAGAATCGATGCATTGACGCTGCAGCGCGATCAGCTGCGGGCGAGCATCGTGCGCCTCGAGCAGTCCGGCGGCCGCATCGACTGGCGGCACTGCGGAGAGCGGGCGAGGCTGTGCGTGCGGGTCGATCGCAGCGCGCCTGCCTTCGGCGACAAGGCCGATTTCTACATCGTCAAGGGCTATTGAATGGAAGCCTCGCCCATGGGTCTGCTCTTCGGCCGGGGTGCCGTGGCCGCCGCTGCCGCCATAACGCTCGGCATCGCGGCCTGCGCCAGGATCCTGCGCCGGCGGTCCGTCGAGACCCACAAGCGCGGTGTGGTGATTCGCGAGGCCCGGACCCGCCGCCGCAGCAGCGCGGGGCACTTCCTCGCCGCGGCACCGGTGACTCTCGCGGGCGTTCCGGTGCGCTTCTCCGACGAGACCAAGCACTTCAAGGTGATCGGTGCCACGGGCACCGGCAAGTCCACGGCAATACGCGGCCTGTTGGCGTCTGCGCTCGCGCGCGGCGACCGCGCCATCGTGGCCGACCCCGACGGGGGATACCAGGCGCGCTTCTTCGACAAGTACCGAGCCGACGCCGCGCTCAATCCGTTCGAGCCGGGCTCCCTGCAGTGGAATCCGTTTGCGGAAATCGAGCACCCGTACGACATCGAGCAGCTCGCGAGCAGTCTCATTCCGTCGACCAGCGATCCCGCCGCGGGCGAATGGCGCGCCTACGCGCGGACGTTTCTCGGTGCGCTGCTGCGGGGTTGCCGCGGCAGCCGGCGCAGTGATTGCGCCGAGCTCTGGCGGCTCCTGTCCACGGCATCGATCGAGGAGCTGCGGCCAATCGTTTCCGGGACGCCCGCGCAGCCCTTTCTCGAGGCGGACAACGCTCGCATGTTCGGGTCCATCCGCTCGGTTGCCGTGTCCGCCATGGCCGCCTTCGAGCACGTCGCGGCCCAGCGCGCGGCCCCATTCTGCATCCGCGAATGGGTGAGACGGCGCTCCTCGTGCGGTTCGCTGTTCATTCCCTACAAGGCCACGCAGATCGCGGGGCTCAGGACCCTGATCGCGACCTGGATGCGGCTCGCGATCTTCGAGGCGATGAGCGACCCGCGGAGCGCCGACCGGCGCCTGTGGTTCGTGATCGACGAGCTCGACGCCCTCGGCGCCATCGAGGGGCTCAAGGACGCGCTTGCACGACTCCGAAAATTTGGCGGCCGCTGCATCCTCGGCTTCCAGTCGATTGCCCAGGTCTCCGGCGCGTACGGCCACGCCGAGGCGCAGACCGTGGTCGAGAACTGCGGCAACACCTTGATCCTGCGCTGCTCCTCCAGCGAGAACGGCGGTACCGCGCAGTTCGCCTCGCGGCTCATCGGCGAGCGCGAGGTCCTGAGGCGGCAGATCACCCGCGGCAACGACCGCGAAGCCGCCTTGAGCGCGCGCGGCGCGCGGCGCTCGAAGAATACCAGCGAGCACCACGTCACGGAGGCGGCCGTGATGCCGTCCCAGATCGAGAAATTGGCGGATTTCAACGGCTATCTCAAGCTGGCCTCATCGAGCGAGTGGCTCAAGGTCTGCTTCGAACACTTGCGATCTCACGCGGAGTGAAATGACATGGCCCGATCGATGGACGGCGACACCCCACGCCACGGCGACACCCCACGCAGCGGCGATACCCCGCGCAGCGCCGACGGCCGTCTGCGCGCCGGCGACGGCAATGTGCGCTCGGACAGCTACTGGATTGCGCACGCACGCGGCCGGTGCGGCCGCTGCCGCGCGCCGATCGAGCTGATCGGGCTGGCGCTGCCACCGCAGCATCAGTCCCTGATGCTCGACTGTGGCCCCGGACGTGACGCGCACGTCGGCTATGTCTGGGAAAGCGCGCCCTGCAGCGCGTTTCTCTTCTACGTCGAGCATTTGCCGGATTCGGTTCGACGGCGCCTGGAGGCCTCTTCCCCCCAATATCGCTTCGCCTTCAGCGACGTCACGCTCGGCTGCTACTGGGCCAATCACTGCGCAAGCTGCGAGGCGCTGCTCGATGATCACGACCTGTTCTGCGAGCCCGACGGCGCGTTCCTGCCCACCAGCCCCTCGAGCGCCTCCGCCATCCGCCTCGTGCGCGTCGAGGAAGCCTTCGAGGCCGCCGCGGTCGGCTATGCGTGCGAGCCTCAATTCATCGAGTCGATGGTCGAGGGTTGACGGCGCATGGCGGTGTATTTCCTCAACCTCAAGACGTTCGGCCGCTCGAATGGCAGCAGCGCGCCCGGCGCCGCGGCCTATCGGGCCGGGGAGCGGATTCGCGACGAGCGCACCGGTCGAACCTACGATCACACCGATCGCCAGGACATCATGCACAAGGAGATCCTGCTGCCCGGCCGCTACGCCGATGCGGACATGAGCTGGGCGAGGGATCGGGCGAGCCTCTGGAACGCGGCCGAGGCGGCCGAAACCCGCAGAAACGCGCGCGTCGCACGGGAATATCTGGTTGCACTGCCATCCGAGCTCACGCACCAGCAGCGCCTCGGCATGGTGCGTGGCTTCGCTCAGGAGCTGTCGGAACGGTATCGATTTGCGGTGGATGTCGCCATCCACGCGCCGCGCGACTTTCCGGGCAGCGACCCGCGCAATTTCCATGCCCACTTGCTGGCCACCACGCGCGAGGTGTCGACCAGCGGACTGGCGGCCAAGACCGCGCTGGAGCTCAGCGACTCGAGCCGCCGCGAGCTCGGGTTGGGTCCCGCCGTCAACGAGCTGCTCTACGTTCGGCAGCGCTGGGCCGAGGTCGCCAACGAGGCGCTCGCAAGCGCCAACCTCCGTGAGCGCATCGATCATCGCAGCCTCGAGGCGCAGGGCGTCGCGCGCGAGCCGCGGCTGTGGATACCTCGCGTGCCGTACGAGCTGGAACGGCGCGGCTTTCGCAGCGTCGTCGCCGAGCAGATGCGCGAGGACCGTGCGCGCGAGCAGGCCCGCGACCACGCCGGCGGCCACGCAGCCGGCGGCCACGCTCCCGGCGCCGCGCGCGAGCCCGGCCCCCCGCAACGCGAGGCGTCGCAGCGCTCGGGCACGGCCGGTCTCGAGGAGGTGCGCCGTGAGGCTCGCGAGAACTGGCTGCGTATGCGGCAGGAGTCCTCCGCGCTCCGCGAGCCGAGCCCCGTGGAGCGGGCTCGAGACGACGATCTCACGCGATGACCGAGCGCTTGCCTACGATTGGATCGGTGACCTTTGCGTCATGCTACGTATACGCGCCGCTCGGCGCGGGTAGCGGCTCCGCCAGGTCCCGATCGCTGTGTGCGATGATCAAGGCGGCGGAGCCGCGCCTCATCGCAAGATATGCCCGGCGCGTGCGCGAGCTGTCGCTCGAAGCGCCTCTGGCCGCATTCTTCGATTCGATCGATCTGCTCGTGCCCGTACCGGCGAGCGAGCCCCTTGCGGCGCCCGGCGCAGTGCTCGCCGACCGACTTGCCGCCGCCCTGGTCGATGAGGGGCTCGCGAGGTCTGCATCGGCGGTTCTTCGCAGGATCGGCGCGGTGCCCAAGTCGCGCAACGCCGCGCCGGGACGCAGACCCACGGTCGAGCGGCACTACCATTCCCTCGCCGTCGAGCGGGCCCGGGCGCCGGCGGATCCGGCGCGCATCGTGCTGGTCGATGACGTGGTCACCAAGGGCAGAACCTTGCTGGCCGCCGCCGTGCGCCTGCAGGAGAGCTTCCCGAGGGCGAGCATAGGGGCCTTCGCGCTGATGCGCACCCTGGGCTTCGCCGCGGACGTGCCGCGGCTGCTGGCCCCCTGCGTCGGCACCATCGCCTGGCGGGGCGGCGACGCACGTCGAGATCCTTGAGCTGCTTGCGCACCTTGCCTGACTCGGCGCCCGGCATTCGCGGGCCCCCCGGTTGGAATCGTGCGGTCACATTCAAACCTTTTCGCTCCCGCTTGCCTCTAAGCTGGCAATGATCGAGTGTGCGGGGAACTGGGTGGGGACGGTCGAACTTCGGCAATTTCCGCAAGACAGTGATGCCGATACCGACGCCGCGATCGCGGCGGCGGTGCGCGGCGATCTGCGCGCGTTCGAGACGGTGTACCGGCATTTCGCGCCGCGCATCTACGGGCTGTGCCTGCGCCTCACCGGCCAGCGCGAGGCGGCCGAGGACTGCACCCAGGAGTCCTTCGTCGCGGCCTGGCGTGCGCTCGGGCGCTTCCAGCGCCGGAGCCTGTTCTCGACCTGGCTGCAGCGGATTGCGATCCGCACCGTGCTCGCTCGGCGCCGCGGCCTGCGCGCGGTGCGCGAGCTGGGGGAGCCCGCCGGCGGATTGCCCGACGTGGCCGATCCGGGAGGCGCTTCTCCGCCGATCGACCTGGAGCGCGCGATCGCGGCGCTTCCCGACGGAGCGCGCGATGTGCTCGTGCTGGTGGGTATCTACGGCTACAGCCATGGCGAGGCGGCCGCCGCCCTCGGCGTGGCGGAGGGAACCTGCAAAGCCCAATTGCATCGTGCCCGCGGCTTGCTCGCCGCGGCGCTCGGATTGGAGGATGCATGAAAGACCCGATGCGTGACACGCTCGATGAACGGCTCGCGCGGCTGCCGCGCGAGGTCGTGCCGCCCCGCTACCTCTGGCCGTCCATCACCCGCGAGATTGCGCGCCGGCCGCGCAGCACACCGCAGATGGTGCTCGCGGCCGCCGCCGCGGTCGCCGCAGTCAGTCTGGCTGCGGGTGTGGTGTGGACGGTCCTGCACAGCCGCGTGACGCCCGTTGCGGCGCCCGCCGCGCCGAGTCTGGCGCTCGACCTCGATGAGCCCCGCAACGCGCAGTATCTGGCCGCGCGCGCGGCGCTGCTGCAGACATTTCAGCAGCGCCTCGCACTGCTCGATCCCGGCACGCGCGCGAAGATCGAGGCCAATCTCGCCGTGATTCAAAAGGCTCGGGACGATATCCGCAAGGCGCTCGCCCAGGATCCGGACAGCCCGGTGCTCGCCCAGCTCCTGCAAAGCGCCTGGCAGGACGAATTCGATCTTTACGATGACGTGATACGGACCACACAACCCACCTTGGCGAGAATATGACCATGTACACTCCTCACGCGCTGTTGCGTCCCCTGCCTCGCGCTCTCGCGCCGGCGCTTCTGGCGCTGGCGCTCCCCTGGGGGCTCGCGCCGGCGGCCCAGCCGTATCGGCAGTCCTTTGACGCCGATCCGCAGGGCTCCGTCGAGATCATCGCGATCACCGACTCGATCGAGCTCAGCGGCTGGGATCAACCCCGTGTGGAGGTGAGCGGCAGCGAGGAGGCGGGCGATCGCGTCCGCGTCAACGCGCGTCACGGACGCACCGTCATCGAAGTTCGGCCCGGCGGCGGGAAGCAGGCGCTCTCGATTCACGTCCCGATGAAGAGCACGGTGTCGGTCACGCTGGTGAGCGGCGACATCAAGGTGAGCGGCATCAGCGGGGATGCCAACCTGCGCTCGGTCAGCGGCAACATCAGCGGCCAGGTGGGCGGCAATCTGCGCGCCGACACGGCCACCGGGACGATTCACATGGCCACGCCGGGCGCCCAGTGGATCGAGGCCAAGACCATCGACGGTGACATTCAGCTGAGGGGCGGGGGAGGGGAGGTCGACGTACAGACCGTGAGCGGCAATGCCAAGGTGGAGGTCGGCACGGTGAGCGAGGCCCGGTTCAAGACCATCTCGGGCAACGTGACCGCCACTCTGGCGCTCGCTCCCGACGGCCATCTCGAGGGCGAGTCGGTGAGCGGCGACCTGCGCTTCGATTTCGCGGCCGTCCCGGCGGCGCGCTTCGAGGTGCAAACCTTCAGCGGCTCGATCGACAACTGCTTCGGAGGCAAGCCCGAGCACACCCACTACGGTCCCGGCACGCATCTGGAGTTCAAGTCCGGCGAGGGAAGTGCGCGTGTGCACATCGCGACGAAGAGCGGCGACGTGCATCTGTGCGCCCCGGGGGCTCATTCCTGATGCCGGCGCAGCGCCGCGCACGGCCACCATCCGCCGGGCTGCCATCCGCGGCCTGGCTGCCATGCGCGGCCCGGTTATCATTCATGGCCGTTGGACATCTCCAGACTTAACCCCGGCGATCGGCCGCTGCGGCACGATGCCAGAGCCGAGCTCGCGGCCCGCTTCGCGCGCGCGCTGCGCGACTCGGATGGCGCGTCAGGGGCGCATTGCGTTCACGAACTGTGGATGCGCGGCGAGATGTCCATTAAAATCGAAGCCGCGCTGGAGCAGCTGTGGCGACATGCGGCCGCGTCGATTCCGGACTGGCTGCCCATGCGCTATGTGGATTGGCTGCCGTGCGCCTACGAGATCGCGCTCGGCATTCGCGCCTGCGACAAGGGACGGTCGAACATCTATCTGGTGCTTCTCGATTATCGCGAGCGCGGCGCATTTGGCGTGTATGTGGGCATGAGCCGGTACTCGCCGGCGCAGCGCTTCGATCAGCACAAGGCGGGAATTCGCGCCGCGGGAAGCGTTCTTAAGCGAGGTCTGGAGGTACTCACGGGACTCACGCTGCACTTGCAGTCGATCGGGCGGTCGGAAGCGGAGCGCATCGAAGTGGATCTGGCGCAACGCCTGGCGGCGGCCGGGCTCATGGTCAAAGGCGGACACTAGAGACATGATATTGATCGGCATGTTCGACTCCCCCTTCGTGCGGCGGGTGGCCGTGACGTTGAACTTGCTCGGGCTGCCCTTCGAGCACCGCAACTGGTCGGTGGGCAAGGACTTCGAGCTCATCCGGCAATTCAATCCCTTGTGCCGCGTGCCGGCGCTCGTGCAGCCCGACGGCGAGACGCTGATCGACTCGAGCTCCATCCTCGATTTCATCGACCAGACCGTGGGTCCGGAGCGCGCGCTCGTGCCGCGCTCGGGCAAGGAGCGGCGCGAGGTGCTGCACGTCCTCGCGCTCGCGCTCGGCGCCGCGGACAAGGGTGTTCTGCAGCTCTACGAAACCGTGTTTCGCCCGGAGGAGAAGCGCTACGAGCCGTGGGTGGAGCGCTGCCGCAGCCAGATGCACGGGGCGCTTGCGGAGCTCGACCGGCTCGCCCGGACGCGCTCAGGCGTGTGGATGATGGGCGCGCGCATGACGCAGGCGGACATCACGCTGACGTGCGTGTTCAGCTTTCTGTGCGATGCCCTGGACCTGGGCCAGTCGTGGGTCATCTATCCGGGATTGAGCGCACTGGCCGAGCGCTGCGAGGCGCTGCCGGCGTTTGACGAGGCGCGCGCGAAGTTCAGCCTGCCGCTTCCTCCGAGCCCGGCGACCCTGGACCGCGAAGGCGCCTCGCACTAGCCGATTCCCGGCCGCGGCTCGCAAAACCCTATGATTTCTGCCGCAATTCGACGAGAATTCGCGATGCTCGGCGCGGCCGGGCCGATTGTAAGAATTTCAATAAATGCGGGGGAAGTCATGTCCTTATCGAGGAGAATGAATGTGGCCGGCGCCGCCGTCGCGGTGCTCGCCTGCGTGGTGGGGTGCAACCAGTCGCCGCAATCGCAGGCGCCTCGGCCTCCATCGCAGGCGAGTCTGCAATGGCAGCAAGCCGCGCAGGGGTTCGTGCTCAGCTACTTCGATGCGCAGCCCTTCTTCGCGGCCCAGGCGGGCAAGCACGAGTACGACGGTCAACTGCCCGACTTGAGCGCGCACGGCATCCGCCGCGAAATCGCGCGCCTGCACGATCAGCGCGACCAGCTCAATGCCGTCGATCCCTCGGCGCTCGAGCCGCAAGAGCGGTTCGATCGCGCCTACCTCCTGAGCGTGACCGATCATGACCTGTTCTGGCTGGAAAAGGCGCACGCGCCTTCGATGAATCCCTACTGGTACCTCGGCAACATCGATCCCGACATGTACTTGAACCGCAACTATGCGCCGCTCAACGTGCGCATGAAGGCATACATCAAGTATGCGCGCGGGATCCCGAAGGTGGCGAGCGACATCCAGGCGAATCTGCAGGGACCGCTGCCCAGGACCTACGTCGAGCTCGGCATCTCCGTATTCGGAGGCTTCGTCGATTTCTACAAGAAGGATGTGACGCCGGTGTTCGCCTCGGTCAACGATGCGGATCTGCAGAAAGATCTCGCCGATGCCGACACGAACGCCGCCGCGGCGATGACCAACCTGACCAACTACCTGATCGGCCTGCGCAAGACGGCCACGGACAAATTTGCCCTGGGCAAGGATCTGTATGCACAGATGCTCAAGGATACCGAGATGGTCGACATCCCGATCGAGCAGATCGAAGCGGCGGGCCGCGCCGATCTCGATCGCAACACCCAGGCGTTGAAAGAGGAGTGCGCCAACTACCTGCCCAAGCGGCCGCTCGCCGCCTGCGTCGCCAAGGTGATGGCGAAGAAGCCGCCCGAAGGGCCGGTCGAGGCGGCCCGCAAGCAGCTGCC
>DATJSL010000015.1:0-127916 GCA_035504115.1 Steroidobacteraceae bacterium
GCGACCGTTATCGGCAATACCGGAGCAGCGTCGGCATGCTGTTTCCGAAGCTCCGAATCGCCTCGCCGCGCAAGGGCATCGCGCGCTGAGATCGACAGGAGGAGATAGGCCGCCATGCCCGCGCTGCAAAGCTATCGCCACAGGTCGCAACCGCGATTCAAGAGTATTTCGAGATCGGCGCCTTCCTCGATGCGGGGTTTTCCCAGCAGGCGGAGTTGGACCTCGAATCATTGCAGCGCGCCGCCGGCCGCCGGCTCTCGCACGCCGAGCGGCGCCGGTTTCTCGACGTACAGCACGGGGCTCTGCGCTGGACCTTCCTGGGTTCGGCCATGGTGAACAGGAATTTTCTCGCCGTGCTCGCCGCTGTCAGCGGCGAGGCGGCCGTGCGCGTGCGGCAGGCGGCGCAGTCGTTCACTGTGCACTGAGCCGTCGCCTCGGCGCCGGCATGACGCCGGCCGGGTGACCGAAGGCCGCTGCGCTAACTGATCAGCCCGGCTTCAGCAGCATCGCCGCCGGGTGCACCACGTAGGCCAGGATCGCGATGAGGATGAGGTAAGCGAGCAGGATGAACGTCCAGCCCATGTTGTGGCGGATGACATCGCCCTCCTTGCGCACGAACTTGCTGGTCGACACGCCGACGCTCGCCGTCTGCGGCGCGACCGGCTTGCCGATCTCCGCGCCGACGGAATTCAGCGAGGGCAGAAGGAGCGGCGGCATGCCCAGCTGCGCTCCGACCAGCGCCTGGAACTTGCCGAACATGGCGTTGGTCGAGGTGTTCGAGCCCGACAGCGCCACGCCTATGAAGCCGAGTATCGGCGCCACGATGATGAAGGCCGTGCCGAAGCTCGCGAAGCCCTTGGCGAGCGAGGCCGCCATCCCCGAGTAATTGAACACGTACGCCAGCCCGAAGATGAACACCCCGACCAGGCACGCGCCCCACATCTGGTGAAAGCTGCGCCGGAAGATCTCGGCGATCTGCGCACCCTTGAGCTTGCCCATGCCGAGCAGCAGCACCAGCACGATGATCCAGGAGGCGAGGATCGCCGTGCCGCCGACCCAGGGGGCGAAGTTGAATGTCGCACTCACGTTGCCTTTGGCCGGGCAGCTCGCGGCGAGCGCCGAGCAGCCGACGGCCTGCACCTTGAACCAGCTCACCTTGGGCAGATGGGACCAGGGGCCGGTCCAGGCGGCGACCACGATCAGGAGCACCGCGAACGGCATCCACGCCTGCGCCACCTCGGCGGGCTTGAGCGCCTCGCCCTGCGTCTGCTGCAGGGCCGCCGCATCGAGCGGCACGCCGCCGTAGCCGAGCACGGTCTTCGGCTTCCATACCTTGAGGAGGATCAAGAGCGCGATGAAGCACACGATCGAGCCGGTCACGTCGGGCAGATACGGCCCGAGGTACATCGCGACCGGGTACTGGCCTGCGATGTAAGCGAGCGAGCCCACCACCGCCAGCGGCCAGCCGCCCTTCATGCCCTCCTTGCCCGACACCAGGTAGAGGAGCACCCACGGCGGCAGCAGCGCCAGCACCGCGACGATCGTGCCGATCGACCCGGACAGCTGCAGCAGCGGATAGCCGGTCACGGCGGCGAGCGCGATCACCGGGGCGCCGAGCGCGCCATAGGACACCGGCGCGTTGTTGGCGATCGCCGCCACCCGGATGGCATTGAGGTCGGAGATGCCGATCGAGATCAGGATCGGCGCCACCACCGCCCACGGATAGCCGAAGCCGACCAGCCCCTCGAGCAGGGCGCCGAACGCCCAGGCGAACAGCATGGTCTGCACACGGACATCCATCGTGCCCTGCGAGATCAGCCAGCGGCGGAAGCGATCGAACAGTCCACTCACCCCGAGCGTGTTGAACAGCACCATGCCCCAGAAGGTGATCCAGTCGACGTTCCACACGCCGGTCGCGGCGCCGTACACATAGGCGTGGCCGCCGCTGTCGAGCGGCATGCGCCACACCCACAGCGCCAGCACGAACGTGATGATCGAGCCCACCAGCACCGCGAACCAGGCGGGCCAGCGGAATACGGCCAGCAGGATCAGCAGCGAGACCACCGGGATGAGCGCCACCAGGCAGGTGAGCGTCAGATTGTTGAGCGGGTCTATCAGTTGCGTGAACATGATCTCTCCCCGGATGCGCGGCGCGACGCGGCGTGGGGCGGGTGGCGTCGCGGCGTGCTGGTTTTTCTGCTTGGCCGATTGCCCCCGGTGGTGCGGGACCGGCGCGTCCCGCGCAGGTGGAGGCCGAAACGTAGCACGGGTCCTGACTTCAACTCAATAGTGCGCGGAACTCCGCTGGATCATCCGCGCCGCTCAACCTCTGCCGGCATCGGCAGGCCGACCTTGCGGCAGAACGCGGTGAGGCGGGGATCATCCTTGTAGCGCATGATGAAGGGGTCGCTGAGCAGGGCGACGATGCCTGAGTCTCGCTTGCTCAGGGCGCGCTCGAGCCACTCGAACATTTTGTCCGGGTCCTTGCGCAGCGCATAGATTTCGGCAATCTCATACGGTTGCTCATCCGCGTATTTGTCGATCAAGAGCTGCAGAGCGGTCGCCGCGGCGGTGCGGTCACCGCTGATCTGGCGTGCCAGGGCCAGCGCGAAGTCCTTGGGACTGCCCGCTGGCTCCTGCTGCGCGGCCGAGAGTGCCGCCTCGGCATCGCCGCGCTGGATTGCGATCTTCGCCAGTGTCACGTGATACTCCCCCGCGTTCGGCTGTAATTCGATCGCCTTGCGCACCGCCGCTTCCGCCTCGTCGAGACGGCCGAGTCCCAAGAAGTACGAGGCCAGCGCGTCGTACCAGTTGGCGTGCAGTGGATCCGTTGCCAGTGCCTGCCGGGCAAGCTCGATCGCCTCACTCAACTGCCCCGAGCCCGCCAGCTCGTCTGCAAGATAGAGCTTTGCTCGGCCGTAGTCCGGCGCCAGCTCCAGCGCACGACGGGACTCGGCCTGTGCCGCGCGCGGGTCGAAATCCGCCACGAGCAACCACCACGCGCGCGCCAGATGCGCGGCCGCAAGATCCGGCGCCAGGGCGAGGGCTTTGTCGGCCGCGGCGCGTGCCGTCGCATAGGCTTCCTGCGCGGGAGCGCCGCCGAGCCAATTTTGACCGAGGCCCATCCACGCCCATGAAAGCTCACTCCATGCCGGCGCATAGTGCGGATCGAGCTGCGTCGCGGTCGTGAACAGCTCGATCGCTTTGCGCCCGTCGGCCTCTGTGTTGTGCACGACGTAAAACCTGCCCTCCAGCAGCGCGTTGTAGGCCTCGAGGCTCCCGCTCGGCGGGCGATCACTCGCAGCCGCGGTCCTTTCGTGCTCCAGCAGCCGAGTCTTGAGCGCGCCCGCCACGGCACTCGTGATGTCGTCCTGGAGCGCAAACAGATCCTTGTAAGGCCTGTCATACCGCTCCGACCACTGGGTGCTGCCATCTGAGGTATCGATGAGCTCGGCGCTCACCCGCACCATATCCCCCGCCCGGCGAACGCTCCCCTCGACCAGATGGGCAACCCCTAGCTTGGCACCGATGCTGCGGCTGTCCTCCTTCGTATCGCGGAACTGGAACGACGACGTCCGGCCGATCACTCTGAGTCCATGGAGCTTCGACAGCGCAGTGATCAGATCCTCGGATAAGCCATCGGAGAAGTATTGCTGGCTCGCATCGCCGCTCTCGTTTGCGAGCGGCAGCACTGCTATGGACTGCGATACCCCGCCCGGCGCCGCGTGCCTCGGTAGCACCCAGCGGTCGAAGCCGAAGTAGCCGAGCGCAATGATCGCCGCTGCCGCCACGGCCAGCGCCGTCGCCCTTGCCCACACAACGAGCGTGGAACCGACAGCGGGTGAGGCTGCAGCCTCGATCGGGGTCGTATCGACTCTCGTCGCCGGAGCGGCTTCTTCCGGAGCGGCTTCTTGTGGCGCTGCCAGCTCGGCGTCTGGCGTGGGTCCCAGCGGCACTAAAGAGGCGCACACCACTGCAGGGGCAGGCGATGCGCTTGCCGCGGCTGCAGGCACTGGGTCAGAGGGCTCCGGTTCGAGCGCTGCGAGGAAGCGGTAGCCGCGTCGCGGCAGCGTCTCGATGTAACGCGGAGTCTCCGCCACATCTCCAAGTGCGGTGCGCAGCTTGCGGATCGCCGTGTTGAGGCCGGTATCGAAGTCCACCACGCCCTTGGGCCACAGCAGCGCGATCAGCTGCTCGCGCGTGACGACGCTCCCGGGGTGCGCGATGAGCTCCTGCAGCACCCGGGCCGGCTGCTCCTGGAGGCGCACCCGGGCGCCCTCGCGCTCGAGATCCCCTGATTCCGGGTCGAACACCCACCCATCGAAGCGAAGTTTCCTGCTGCTCACGCGAGATCAGCGTCCGGTCGCCCGTCATCGGCAAGGCGCAGATTCTAACTCCCGGCCGGCTCGCTGCGTCGAGAGCCGGGAATCTGCGACGCAGGTCCCCGATTCCCCGCGCTTTCGTCCATCGAGCACGTCCAGAGTCGCCCCCCGCGGCGATGCTGCCCCATTGATCACCGCAGTGGATGCCGGACAGATAACTCTCGGAACGTTCGAAGGCCAGTCATACAACTACATGCAGTTCCGCACGGCCGCGGGCGGGCTCGAGATCGGAACGATAGCGATCGATCAGGCTGGGGAGCTGTCGAGCTCGGGCTATAACCTCTGGCTGACCACCGCCAACGACGGCGGACAGAGCCCGAATGTCGAGAGCGGCACCCCCGCACTCGGCAGCGCCATGCTTGTGGTATCCTCCGATGGCGCGGTGACCATCACCGACGCCAATGGCACGACGCTCGCCTCGGGCGCGCTCACCGCGGTGGCGGATACGTCTTATCTGTACGGAACCGCGGGTGAGCTGGCAGATCCGTGCTATGGGTTGTTCACCTTTCGCTCCAGCTCCGGCAACGTGCAGCAGGATGTGTTCGTGACATTCCTGGGCAAGTCCGCGGTGTTCTCCAGCTTCAGCGCCGTCCAGCCCTCCGTCCCCGGCGAGACCTACGACTACTTCTACGGAGTCGGGCTCGTGCAGGCGCAGTAGCCGGTCGGTGACGCTCATGAACGTCACGCGGCAATCGTCGCGGCGTCGAGAGTCGAGCGCGGCGCTTCGTCCCCGCATGCGCGCGGCGGCGGCGATCGTCGCGCTCGCGGCGCTCGTGGCGCTCGCGGCGATGCCGCTGAGCGTTGCCGCGGCCGGGAACGTGCAGGACGAGTACGCCCGGATCGCCGACTGGCGTGCCAGGCGCCTGGCATCGCTCACCGGCGAAACGGGCTGGTTGACGCCCATCGCCTTGTACTGGCTCAAGGACGGCGCGAACAGCTTCGGCCGGGCGCCGGACCGGGCGTTCTCTTTGGATGATGCCGCCCTGGCGCCCGACACGGGTGCCTTCGTCTTGACGCGCGGCCGCGTTCGATATGTCGCGCACGCCTCGAAGGCGCTCACCTATCTCGGCAAGCCGGTCACGAGCCTCGAGCTGGCATCCGACGCCGATGAAAAGCCCACCGAGCTCGTCGCAGGCTCACTGCATTTCATGCTGATCGAACGGGCCGGCCATCTGGGCATTCGCGTGCGCGACAGCGTCAGCCCGAATCGATTGCAGTTCAAGGGTCTTGAGTATTTTCCGGTGCGGCCCGACTGGCATATCCGGGCGCACTTCGAGCCCTATGTGCCCGAGCACCGCATCCCGATCGTCAATATTCTGGGCATGACGGAGGAGATGACCTCGCCGGGCGCCATCGTATTCGAGCGCGAGGGGCGCTCCTGGCGCCTGGATGCGATTCGCGAGGCGCCCGGGGATCGGCAGTTGTTCGTGATGTTTTCCGATGCGACCAGCGGCAAAGAGACCTATGGCGCCGGCCGTTTCCTGTACGTCGGATTGCCCACGGCGGATCGCATCGAGGTCGACTTCAACGAAGCGTTCAATCCGCCCTGCGCCTTCACCGACTTCGCCACCTGCCCGCTGCCGCCGCCGCAGAATCGGCTCGCCTTGAGAATCGATGCGGGCGAGCTCAAATACCAGCGCGCGCACGAGACTGCATCGCCGGCGGGCGACGGCGGCCGCAGCACCCGTAAAATTGCACGGTCACGGCCCTGAGCTATAATATATTCTCCGTATATTGATCTGCGCATATTGACTCGCGCGGGTCGATGACCGGACGAGTCGTCGATCAGCCCTCTCCAAAAGCACCAGGAAGCGACGCTGACATGGGCGAGCCCTTACCAGACGCCGGACGCTATACCTTCGGCGATGAGGCCGCCCACGAGACCGATGCCTATCGGGCGTACCAGGCCATCCGCCATCGGATCCTCAGGTGCCGGCTGGCGCCCGGTTCGGTCGTCAACGAGCGCACGTTGATGGAGGAGATCTCGATCGGCCGCACGCCGATTCGCGAGGCGCTGCTGAGGCTCTCGGCGGAAGGATTGGTGGTCTATTCGGCGCAGAGCATACACGTGGCGCCGATCAGCTTCGAAAGCCTCAGCGCGCTCTATACCGCCCGGCTCAACGCGGAGCGGCTTGCGTGGCGCTTGTGGATACGGGCGGCGACGCCGGAGCGAATCGAGACGCTTGCGTCGGCATTCGACACGGCGACCGAGCTCGCCAAGAAGGGCGATGACGAGGCGTTCGTAGAGCTCGATTTTCGCTTTCACAATCAGGTGTACAAGGAGTGTGGCAACCCGTTCCTGTCGAGGCATCTGCATAACCTCAACGGTCTGAGCTTTCGCGTTTGGTTTCTGTCGCACCCGCATCAGACCAAACAGCATCTGCTCACCGTGCGCAGCCACGATCCCATCATCAAGGCGGTGCGCAAGCGCAACGCCGCCGCCATCGACCGCGCCGTCACCGAGCACATCTGCAGCGCCTACGACACGGTCATCGAGCGGCTCAAGGGGGATGGCGTCCTGCTTGCCCGCTCGCTCGGTGTCCGGGAGCTGAGTTGACCATTCCGGCGGGCGTGACCCGGTGGGGCTTTCCGACCAGCGTATGGTTCGGCGCCGGTGTCAGCGCGGAGCTGGCCAATGCGGTCGCTGCGCTGGGCGCAAAGCGGCCGCTGCTGGTGACCGACCGCGGCCTGGCCGGATCGCCGATGGTGGCGGATGCGCTTTCGCGGCTCGATCGGGCGGACCTGGCGCCGCGGTTGTTTTGCGACGTGAAGCCGAACCCGACGGCATCGAACGTCGAGGCGGGGATTCGCGCGCTCGAGGCCGGTCATCATGACCTGGTCATCGCCTGGGGCGGGGGGAGCGGCATGGACGCGGCCAAGGCGATCGCCCTGATGGCGGGCCAGCACGCGCCCATGTGGGATTTCGAAGACGTCGGCGAGAACTGGAAGCGCGTCGACAGCGAGGCGATGCTCCCCGTCATTGCGGTGCCGACCACGGCCGGTACCGGCTCCGAGCTCGGCCGCTCGTCCGTCATCACCGATGAGCAGGGCGGTCGCAAGGTGATCATCTTTCATCCGAAGATGCTGCCCGACCTCGTGCTGATGGATCCCGGGCTGACCGTCGGGCTGCCGCGCCATTTGACTGCGGCCACGGGCATGGATGCCCTGACGCATGCGCTCGAGGCGTACTGCGCGCCGAGTTTTCACCCGATGGCGGAAGGCTTGGCGCTGCAGGCGCTCACCATGATCAAGGAGCATTTGCCGCGCGCTTGCGCGAACGGTGCCGACATCGACGCCCGCGCCCAGATGATGGTCGCCTCCGGCATGGCCTGCGTCGCCCTGCAGAAGGGGCTGGGCGCCGTTCATGCCTTGGCGCATCCCCTGGGCGCCTTGTACGACGCGCATCACGGGTTGCTCAATGCCGTGTTGCTGCCCTACGTGCTGCGATTCAACATGCCGGTGCTCGCGCCGAAACTCACGCGCCTGGCGGGGATCCTCGATCTGCGCTCGCGCACACCGGCGGCGGTGCTCGACTGGGTGCTTGCTCTGCGCCGCGAGATCGGCATCCCCGACCACTTGCGCGCGATCGGCATCGACTCCTCCCGCAGTGCCGAGGTCGCGGCGCTCGCTGAGCGCGATCCTTGCGCCGGCGGGAATCCCATCCCGCTGACGCAGCCGATCCTGGCGAGCATCTTCGACTCTGCGGTGGCGGGTAGTCTTTAGCTCTGGCGCCGGCGGATGCTCCCGGGCGCTCCGCGCCAGCGCCTCGAACCTGACCTCGATCCCGAGCTATGCGGGCCGCCCGCCGGTGCGCGCGGGTCATCGGCGTCCACAGTGAGGCCGGGTGTTCGATCTATTGCCTCGGCGGCTGCTGAATCACGACAGTGGGCGGCGGACTCGAGCTCACCGCCCAAACCAGTGAGACGACCCACCCGACGAACGTCCAGCCGAGGAAGAAGTTGAGCAGGAAGATCGCGCCCTTGTTGTGCCGATCGCGAGCGGCGGCGACTATCGTCGGCAAGAAATAAAGCGCCGCGCAGATGAGCAAGAAAGTGGTCATGGGCCCCCTCGAAATGATCTACCGGAGGATGATACTCCCGCTCGCTGCCGTCACGTAGCGGTCGCGTGGATTGCTGCTTATGAAACCAGCGTCAGCCGCGAGGCGATCGGCGCCTGCCTTCGCCGCGAGAAGGCCGAAGCTGCGACGCTACGACCTACGAGGGCGTCAACTGCGCCAGGGAGATGTCCTCGGCGCGCGCGGGAATCTCCAGGGCATTGCCCCGCCGCCTCGCCCGGCGCTCACCGCGCCGCATCTCACGGCGCACCCCGTGGGCATAGAGGGCGCAATCGCGTATCTGAATGGTGTGGCGCGCCGTCTTCAGATACCCGGCCCGGGCGCGGCGATAGTCCTTCAGAGTGCGGCGGCGCACCTCGTCCTGCGGTGGCAGCGCGTACTCGCCGCTCAACAGGGCCGCCACCCACTTCGACTGCACTTCGGCGATCGGCATGATGGCGCACAGGGGCTGAACCAGCCCGATGAAAAAGAGATTCGTCATGTCCGGATGCACGACGCGCTCGAACAGCGGCAGCTCGTTGTCCCGGACGTCGAGCAGCTCGGGATTGAAGAACGGGAATCTGATGTCGTATCCGGTGCAGTAGATGATGACGTCGGCCGGCAGCTCCGTACCGTCCGCCAATCGAACCCGGTCGCCTTTCAATTCGGCGATGTTCGCGACCGGCTTGACGTCGCCCGAACCGAGCCGTATGGCGATCTCGCTGGAGATCGTCGGATGTACCGCTCCGTACGGATAATCCGGCGCCGGCAGTCCGTATCGCTCCGGACGGCCGACCGCGGCGCGGATGGCGCGCAGCCGGCGCCAGCGCTGATACCAGCCGGGCGTCGCGCGATGGATGAACGAGGGGTCCTGACTCGGGTGCAGATCGTCCTCGTCGAGCGTCTTGCCGCCGAAATACTTGGGAATGAAGTAATAACCGCGCCGCACCGACAAGTGCACGCTGCGCGCGGCGCCGGCGTGGCTCAGCTCGCAGGCGAGGTCGAGCGCGCTGTTGCCCATGCCGACGATGAGCACGTTCTTGTCGATGCAATCGACCGGGTCGGCGGGATCGACATAATGATGAGAGTGGATCTCCTGGCCGTCGAAGTGACCGGGAAACCGGGGGGCGGGCCAGCGCGCCGCCCAGTGATGGCCGTTGGCGACGCACAGCGCGTCGTAATGGCGGACCTCGCCGCGATTCAGTGTCACTTGCCACACGCCGTCCGCCCGCCGCACGCACCCGGTCACTTCGGTCTCGAAGCGGATCCGCGGGCGCAGCTCGAAGCGCTCGACGTAGTCGTCGAAATACTGCGCGATCAGCGGGTGGTGCGGAAAGTCCGGATAGTGCGCCGGCATCGGGAAATCCGCGAACGCCATCTTCGCTTTCGAGGTATTGATGTGCAGCGAGCGGTAGGCGGACGACATGCCGTTGCGGTTCTTGAACACCCAGTTGCCGCCGACCCGGTCGCTCTTCTCGAAGCAATCGAACGGAATGTCCTTGTCGGCAAAGGCCTTGCAGGCAGCGATGCCGCTCGAGCCGGCGCCGATGATGCACACCTTGGGTAAACGCGACATCGGTCTGCAACCTCGGCCCGCGCCAGTTGAAGTTCATCCCCATGCGGACATTACCTTCGTCGAGATATATTGGCAATATATTTACGCGGCTTTACTTGAAGTCGATATATGGCCAATATACCGATGCCTTTGAATCGTTCTGGGGACGGCCGTGACCACGATCTTGGATGGGCGCTCGATCCGGTGCGCCGCATGGCTCCTGTTCGGCGCGATGTGCTGCTCGGCGCCTGCCGTGGCGGGCGAGCTCGATCTGCTCACCTGGGAGGGCTACGCGGATCCGAGCTTCACCAAGCCGTTCGAGCAGCAGACCGGCTGCCGGGTGAGCGCCACCTACGTGGGCAGCAACGATGAGATCGTCGCCAAGGTCATGAGCCGGGGAGGGGACTACGATCTGATCTCGCCCTCCAATGACACCACCATGCGCCTGATCGATGCCGGTGTGGTCGAGCCGCTCGATGCCGCAAAAGTGCCCGCGATGAAGCAGTTCTTTCCGATCTTCCAATCCCCGCCCTGGCTCACCAAGAACGCGCGGCTGTACGGCGTGCCCTTCGGCTGGGGGATCGTGCGCACGATCGTGCGTGCCGACGCCGTCGCCGAGACCCCGCACAGCCTCGCTTTCCTGTGGGATCCGCGCTTCAAGGGCCGGATCTCCATCTGGGACGACGTTCAAGAGATCTACATGACCGCGCATCTGCTCGGCTTCCCCAACGTCTACACGCTCAGCGATGGGCAGCTGGCGCAGATCAAGGCCAAGCTGATCGCGCTCAAGCCGAACATCCGCAAGTACTGGGGGACCACCGGGGAGATGGGCACGCTGATGGCCACCGGCGAGGTCGTCGGGGGCAACGCCTGGGAGCCGACGATCACCCGTTTGCGAAAAGCCGGCATGAAGATCCTCGAGGTCGACCCGAAGGAGGGACGCAACGGCTGGTCGGACAGCTGGATGATCCTCAAGGGCGCGAGCGCCAACCCCTGCGTGTACCAATGGCTGAATTGGACCTCTTCCGCCAAGGCGCAATCGCTCGGCTATGCGGTGGTCGGCTACGGCTTCTCCAACGCGAAGATGGCGGGTGAGCTGGACGACGCCAACAAGGCCCTCTACCACGAGTTGAAGCTCGATGATCCGAATATCCTGAAGGGAATCGACTGGTGGCAATCGGCGCCGCGCCGGGGCCGATACCTGGAAGTGTGGAACCAGGTCAAAGCCGATTAGCGCCTCGGCCGCTGCATGAACCCCGTACTCGAGCTCAGGCACCTCTCGAAGTCCTTCGGCCAGTTCGAGGCCGTGAGGGACGTGAGCCTGTCGGTCGCGGAGGGCGAATTTCTGACGCTGCTGGGTGCGAGCGGCAGCGGCAAGACGACCACCTTGCGCCTGATCGCGGGCCTGGAGATGCCGACCTCGGGAACGATTCATTTCGCCGGTGCCGACATCACCGACGTGCCGCCCACGCACCGCGACATGCGGTTGGTCTTCCAGGACTTCGCCTTGTTTCCGAACCTCTCGGTGTACGACAACGTCGCCTTCGGATTGCGGCTCAAGATCTCGCGCGCGCGCTTTCCGCGCGGCGAGATCGATCAGCGCGTCAAGCGCTATGTGGAGCTCGTGCATCTGGGCGATCAGCTTCACAAGATGCCGCACCAGCTGTCCGGCGGCCAGAAACAGCGGGTCGCGCTCGCTCGGGCGCTCGTCACCGAGCCGCGGGTGGTGCTGTTCGATGAGCCTCTGGGCTCGCTCGATGCCAGCCTGCGCAAGGCCATGCAGGTCGAGATCAAGCGCATGCACCGCGACCTCGGCCGCACGTTCATCTACGTGACGCATGACCAGGACGAGGCGATGACGATGAGCGACAAGGTGGCCGTGATGCAGCACTCGCAGCTCCTGCAGCTTGCGACCCCGGAGGAGATATACCGGCATCCGAGCAGCGCCGCGGTGGCGCGCTTCATCGGCGCCGCGAACATCCTCGACGGCGAGGTGGAGACGGCCTCGGCGGGCGAGTCGCTGATTCGCTTGCAGGGCGGCGGCGCGCTGCGGGCGGCGACGCCGCCCGGCGGCCTCGGCGCCGGCGCCCGCGTTCAGGTGATGATGCGTGCCGAGCATTTCGTGTTCGACCGTGCCGATGCCGGGCCTGATATCAACTGGCTGTCGGGGCGGGTGATGGAGCGGCTGTTTCTCGGACGCTCGATGGAATACCAGGTGAGGATCGGACACTCGCAGGAGACCATCAGCCTTCTCGACCAGAGGCAGCAAAGCGTACCGGTGGCGCGCGACGGCGCGCTCGAGTTCGGTATTCATCCGGGCGATGTCCGGGTCCTGGCCGAATAGCCCGGCTCGCCCCGTGGATAGCCTGTCCCGCTCTTCTTCGACCCGCCTCTGGCCGAGCCATCGCCGGAGCCGCCGCCGCCAGATGTGGTTCTGGCTCGCTCCGCCCCTCGCATGGTTCGGCGTGTTCATGATCCTGCCCTATTGCCTGCTCCTTTATTACAGCGCCGGCAGCGTCGATTACATGACCTTCAAGCCCGGGATGTCGGCTGCCAATTTCATCCGCCTGGTCACGACCGAGCCGTACCTCGGGGTGCTGCTCAAGTCGGCCAAGCTCGGTGCGATCGCGGCGCTGGGCTCGGCGATATTGGCGTATCCGCTCGCCTTTTGTCTGGCCTTTCATACCCGCTCGGAGCGGCGGAAATTTCAGATCTATCTGCTGGTGATCGTACCGTGGTGGGCCTCCTACCTGGTCAAGGCGTATGCCTGGAAGACCATCCTCGGAACCGAGGGCATCATCAACCAGGCGCTGCTCGCCCTGCGCATCATCGATCACCCCATCACATCCTTGATCTACAACCAGACCAGCGTCGCGCTGGTCCTCATTTATATCTTCACCCCGTTCGCCGTGCTGTCCATCTACGCGTCCCTGGAGCGCATCCCGGCCTCCTTGATCGAGGCGGCGACGAATCTCGGCGCCTCGAGCTGGGAGACCTTCTACCGCATCATTTGGCCGCTGAGCATCCCGGGTGTGATCGCCGGCGCCATCATTACCTTTTCGCTCTCTTTCGGCGACTTCGTCGCCCCGGCACTGGTCGGCGGCGCCGATGCGGTGATGATTTCCAATATCGTGATCAACCTCCTGGGGGTGGCGTTCGATTGGCCGATGGCGGCGGCCATCGGTATCGTGGTGATCGCCCTGGGCCTCTCGCTCATTTCCCTGTCGAGCCATCTCGAGGAGAAGGGCGCGGTGAGGCTGTGAATCGGCATCGCTCGGATGCGTGAGGTCGGCAGCCGCAAGCTGATGTGGCTCACGGGCTGGTCGGTGATGGCCTTCCTGTATGCGCCCATCATCGTCATGGCGGCGTTTTCGTTCAACGACAGCGATTTCATCGGCTTGCCGTTTCGCGGCTTCACGCTGCACTGGTATCGAGCCGTGCTGCAAGACCAGCAGGTGCTGCGCTCGATCTGGAACAGTGTGTACGTCGCGATCGGCGCGGTGGCGCTCAGTCTCGCGTTCGGCCTGCCCGCGGCCATTGCGCTCGACCGCTACCAGTTCCCGGGGAAGACGCTCTTTCGCCGCATCGTGCTGCTGCCCATCGTGCTGCCCGGGGTCATCACCGGCGTCTCGCTGCTGCTGTTCTACGTGCAGCTGGGCTTTCGCCTGTCGTTGAACACCATCATCCTGGGCCAGGGCACCGCGCTCATGTGCGTGACGATCACCGAGGTGTTCGCGCGCCTGAATCAGATCGGCCGCAGCCGCGAGGAGGCGGCGCTCGATCTCGGCGCGACCCCGTTCGAGGTATTTCGTCACGTCACGTTGCCGGCAATCCGCTCCGCGCTGATCGGCGCCATGCTCATCTCGTTCTCCATCTCCTTCGATGAGATCGCGGTGACGTATCTGTTGACGGGCCGCCAGAACACCCTGCCGATGACGCTCTGGTCCATGCTCCGGCGCAGCGTGACGCCGGAGGTCAATGCCATCTCGGCGCTGATCGTCGCCGCATCGATCATCTTGATCACGGCCGGCATGAGGTTCGCCCGCCGCGATACCACCCACGGAGCAAGGTAACCATGGACATCGAACACATCAAAGAGGTCATCGCCGCGAACCAGCTGCGCACCATCATCATGATCGGCACGGACAACTGCGGTGTGAATCGCGGCAAGCGCGTCACGGTGCCGTATTTTTTGAAGGTGGCCGAGTCGGGCATCAACTTCTCGTCCTACATCCTGTACACCACCGTGATGGACGAGGTGTTGCCGGGACTGTTCGACACCGGCATTCCCGATGTGCGCGGTGCGCCGGACCTGTCGACGTTCCGCCTCGCGCCCTGGGAGCCGGCGACCGGGGTCGTCATCATGGACTGGACCAAGACGGATGGCTCGCCGCATCCCCTGTGCGCGCGCACGGAGCTGAAACGCCAGGTGGCGCGCCTCGCCCGGCTCGGGCTGACGGAGCTGATGAGCCTGGAGCTCGAGTTCTATTTGCTGCCCTATTCGGTGCACGACATTCGCGCCGGCAAGTGGTCCGGTCACGCGCCGGCCGCCAAGGACATCCATTGCTACTCGCTGTACGAGGGCAGTTTCTTCGAGCCGGTCATGTCCGATGTGCGCGACAGCTTTCCCGATGAGGTCGAGGGTTGCAGTCCCGAATGGGGGCAGGGCCAGATCGAGATCAATCTGCACCGCAGCGGTGCGCTCGCGATGTGCGATACCGCGGTGCTGTTCAAGACCGCCGTGAAGCAGCTCGCCATCAAGCACGGCTACACCGCGACTTTCATGGCCAAATGGCACGAGGACCACTCGGGGTCGTCGGGCCATATTCATCAGAGCCTGCACAAGGCCGAGACGCAGACCCCGGCGTTCTACGACCCATCGCGCGCCCATCGGCTGAGCGCGCTCGGCGAGTCTTATATCGCCGGTCAGCTCGAGGTGCTGCGCCCCTCGGCGCTGTTCTTCGCGCCGGTCACCAACTCGTACAAGCGATTCCAGCCCGAAAGCTTTGCCGGCCTGCTCGCGACCTGGGGCGTGGACAACCGTACGGCCAGTCTGCGCGTGATCAACAGCTCACCCGGCGCCATGCGCGTCGAAAACCGGGTCGGCGGTGCCGACCTCAATCCCTACGTCGCGTTTGCCGCGAGCATCGGGGCGGGCCTGCGCGGCGTCGAACGCAGCCTCGAGCTGCCGCCGCCGGCGGAGGGAAACAGTTACCACCGGCAGGACGTCGATTCGCTGCCGCGCACGCTCGAGGAAGCGATGAGCGCGGCGCGCGACAGCGCGGCGATTCGGGACGTGCTGTCGCCGGCGATCATCGATAACCTGCTGCGTATCGCCTCCTTCGAGGCGCAGACCGTACGCACCAAGGTCACCGACGTGGAGCGGCGCCGCTATCTTGAAATGGCGTGACCCGGCGCGGGTCACGCCAGACGCATCTGGTCACCGCACTCGTAAGGAACCGCCTCGGGGCGAGGCATGCGCCGTTCGATCTGCACCTCTCGTGGGCAATTTGGAAATTTGGGCGGGCGATCGGCGCGTACGCTTTCCGGCGACGTCAGGGGCAACACGGCTTGAGCGGCGGCTCACGAGGAACGATGAAAATGAAAAGTGGGCGGTGCGCTGGCCCGGACCCTGTTTCCTTCAGCCGCTCGACCGCGCTGTGCCGATGGTCTCGGCCGATGACGTCGGTCGCACCGCAGCGGCGCTACTGCAGGAGCGCTCTTCCGCGCCCAGGGCATGAAGAATCCCGCCCCCCGCATACAAATGATCGAGGGATTCAACGCCGGCTGGATCGACTTCGTCGA
Organism: Steroidobacteraceae bacterium; assembly: GCA_035504115.1. GTDB lineage: Bacteria > Pseudomonadota > Gammaproteobacteria > Steroidobacterales > Steroidobacteraceae > Bog-1198. Next base: position 15,797 of record DATJSL010000015.1, read on the forward strand.
CCGCGGCGCACACGCCCGCAAGGGTTCCACCGGCATCGACCAGGCCATTGCCGCCCTCATCCAGGGGCAGCGCACCTGAGCCCTCGCAGCGCCGCCCGATCATCGTCACAGCTCCGGTTCCGATGCCGGCGGCTGGCGATGCGCAAGCCGGCCGCGGGACGGCGGCTCGACGGCTGATAGCGCCCCGTCGGGCGGGCGATTCTCCACCAGCGGGGCGCTCGCCAGCACCCGTGCGAGGCTCGCGTTCGAATCGGTGATCGCCACCGGTATGCCTCGAGGATCGCCGGCCAGCTGCAGCACGAGGTCCCAGCGCACCTGCTCGTTGCGCGCCTGCAGCTCCTTCTGCATGCCCGGGCCCATCGCTTGCTCGAGAAGCTTGCGCGTGCCCGTTTGCCAGTTGCGCTGATCGCCCGCCAGCGGACCGAACGCCTCCATGTACAGATCGCCCCGGTGCCAGCCGAACACGAACGGCTGATTCACCACTCGGACCGGCGTGCCGATGGTCACCAGGTTGTACAGCTGCAGAATGTCCTCGGGATACAGGTGCATGCACCCATGGCTCACCCGCATGCCCACCCCCACCGGCTTGTTGGTGCCGTGGATCGCATACTCGGGCCAGCCCAGGTAGAGCGCCCGCGTCCCCATGGGGTCGTTCGGACCCGGCCGGATCTCGGTCGGCAGCGGATCCCCTTCCTCGCTGTGCTCCTTGAGGATGTCCGCCGGCGGCCGCCACACCGGGTTCACCACCTTGCGCACGACGGTCGTCACGCCCGACGGCGTCTTCCAGTTCACCCGGCCGATGCCGATCGGGTAGGTGTAGACGATCTGCTGGCCAGTCGGGCTGCGCGGTGCGTAGTAATAGAGCCGCATCTCCGCGATGTTCACCACGATCCCCACGTGCGGCGCGTCCGGCAGTATGAACTGCGTCGGAACCACCACCCGGCGTCCCGCGCCCGGCACCCACATGTCCACGCCCGGATTGGCCCGCTGCATCTCGTTGTAGCCGATACTGAAGCGGCGCGCGATGTCCACCAGGCTGTCTTGCTCGGTGGTCTGGATGATTTGCACCCCGCCCACCACCTGATCGTTGAGCTTCGGGTCGACCGCGAATCGGTACGCCTCGGCGGGCGGCGCCGCCTCGACTGCCGGCGCTGCCTCCGGTGCGGCGGGGCCGGCGGCTGCTGCCGAAGGTGCCGGCGGCGCAGGCCCCGCGGACGGTGCATCGCCCGCCTGAGAAGGCGCCTCGCTCGGCGGCGTCTGCGGTGCTGCGGCAGGATCAGGTTCACTCGCGGGCGGCGAAGGCGCCTCCGCGGGTGCGGATGGCGCCTCCGCGGGCGGGGATGGCGCATCCGCGGGCGGGGATGGCGCCTCCGCGGGTGCGGATGGCGCCTCCGCGGGCGGCGAAGGTGCGGTGCCGGGCGGACTGGACGCCGGCGCAGATGCGCCCACCGCCGGTGCCGGCTCGGCCGTGTCGGCAGGCGCTGCCAGCGCAAAGAGCAGCGACCCGCACGCGATCACAGAGCCGATGAAAAGATTGCCCGCCGCACGCGAGCGGCATCTACCGGATGTCATGACGGCGCATTGTAGATGGGTCGACCTTTCGCCGCTTGTACGCGGTTGATTAAGAAATGCTAACTCGTGACGATCGGCCCAGTTTCGCGCATTCGGTCCCCATGCGGGGAACCTGGGACCGTCGACTCAGGAACGTCCGCGCAAACGTCTTCGATCGGCCTGCAAATCCCGATCTCTGCGCCGACACCGCCCCGATGATCGTCGCATCGACGATCGTTCCGGTCGAGGTGCCGAGGCCGGTGTTGCAGTCCCCGGCCCTCGAGATCCGCCGATTCTGGGTCGAGTCCCCCACCCATCGAGGCGAGATCTCCCGCTGCTCAGGTCGGATCCAGCGTCCGGTCAGAGTCAAGTCAGGAATAGATCAGCATCGGTCCATGGAGCGGTGGCGGCCAATCGACGACGCTGGATCCCGCAACGAACTCCCGCTCTTTGCGCCCGGCATCGGGTCGAGCGGGTCCTGAAACGGCCACGTCCAAGGAGACCGCCATGTATCGCTTCACGACCACGATGACGATGTTCGCACTGGTTCTTGGTTTTCAGTCGCTCCACCCGGCATTCGCGCAGGACCTCCCTTCTCGAGCCGTCCGCTTCGCCGATCTCGATGTCTCGCGCAGCCCGGGCGCTCAGGTGCTGTACCAGCGGCTGCAAGCTGCGGCGCAAGAGGTTTGCGCTGCGCTCGAGGACCGCGATCTGGCAAGGCACATGAAATACGAGGCGTGCGTGCATCACGCCATCAGCGCTGCGGTGGCAAAGGTCGACCGGCCCGCCCTCACTGCCTACTACGAAGCGCGCACGGGGGGCGGGCACGACTCGACGGTTCGGATCGCGCAGAATCCGCTGCGGTGAGGCCTCGGTTATCGGTCAGGGCGGCTGCCGGCGAGCCGCCCTGACCGATGTTCATCGCGCCGCCGCGAAGGCCCATCCTCGGCGGCGCCCGTCCGCCGATTTGACCTAATCTGGGCCTCCTCGAGGTCACTTGGCGCTCCGGCTCATCCAGATCCTCAAGATCCACGCCGCAGCGCCGCTAAGAACTAAGGACGCCTATCGACGCCAAGGTGAGTGAAAATGCTCGGGCAACTCAAGAGCAAGCTGAAAGCGTCCTTGAATTTTCCGAGTCCGCCTGCCATCGCCCAGCAGATCATCGCCCTGGCGCGCGACCCCGACACGGATATCTCCCAGATCGCCGCAACCATCAGCCGGGACCCGGCCCTGGCCGCCAAGCTCCTGCGGGTCGCCAATTCCGCCCTGTATTCCCAGCAGCGCAAGAGCACGAACCTGCGTCAGGCGCTGATCGTGCTCGGATTGCAGGGCGCAACCACGCTGGCGCTCGGCTTCTCCCTCGTCGGCGCCTACAAGGGATTGAAGAGCAACGCCGTCGATTACGACCACTACTGGCGCCGCGCCATCCTCAGCGCCTCGGCGGCCCGGTGCTTCGGCGCGCTGCACAATGCCAGCGCGGCGGACGACATTTTCCTCGCAGCGCTGCTGCAGGACATCGCCATCCTCGGGATCGATCGCGCCGAGCCGGATTTCTATCGCGAGCTGCCCGGGGACGCCTCTCACCGCGCGTTCTCGGAGCACGAAGCGGGCCGCCTTGGGACCGACCACGCCGAGCTCGGCGCCTGGCTCCTCGAGTACTGGAAGCTCCCCGGAGCGCTGTGCCGCGCGGTGGCGTGGAGTCACGAGCCCCCGGCCGCACATCGCTCCACTCCCACGGGGATGGCCGCGTGCTGTGTGGCGCTCGGCAGCGAATGCGTGGAGGTGTTGCTCGCGCCGCCCCCGGCGGCAGCCGATTTTGCCGCATTGACCGAGCGCGCGGCGCAATGGCTGGGGATCGATGCGCCGGCCGTGGCGGAGGTCATGGGTCAAATCGTCGCCGAGATACCCGAGATCGAGCGCCTGTTCGATACCACCTTGCTCAAGGCCGACGCCGCGAGCGTGATCCTCGCGCAGGCACGCGATCTTCTGATTCTGCGCAACCTGCAGTCGCTCGGGCAGGTGAGCAATCTGCGTGCGACGAACCTGAGCCTTGAAGCACGCACGGCGCAGCTCGAGGATGAGCAGCGGCGTGACCGCCTCACCGGACTTTACAACCGCGGCTACCTGGACCTGCTGTTGCGGCGCGAATTTCAGGCGGCGGCGAGCGGCAACTGGCCGTTGAGCGTGGTCTACGTCGCGCTCCAGCGCTTCGAGGAGATCAACGAAGCTCATGGCCGCGAGGCCGGCGATGCGGTGCTCCTGAGCACGGCCAGGACGATCACGGCGGTGGCGCGGGACACCGATTATGTCGCGCGCTACGGCGGCACGGAGTTCGTGATCGTGCTGCCGGGCCTCGCATCGCGCGGCGCCGGGATCTTCTGCGAGCGCCTGACCGCGCGCCTGCACGGCACCTCGCATGCGATCGGCGGCACCCAGCGCACCGTGACGGCTTCGGTGGGGCTCGCCACTCATGCTCCGGAGAAGCCGTTCGAGCGCGCCTCGCACCTCATCAATGCCGCGGAGCGCTGCGCATCCCGCGCCGGAAGATCCGGCCGCGATCGGCCGGGGCGGCACATGTCGGGTCGCCCGGTGTCTGCGGCCAAGACCTGACGGCTCAATCGACGATCGCGACTCGGCAGTCGCTCGACGCGCGGCTCCAGGGACGTTCGCACCGGGCGACGACTCCATTGATCGGTTGAGTTCCGAAGTGAGTGCTGGCGCGCGACCCCGTGGCGAACGTCAAGGTGAAGTTCGAGTACTCGACGAAGGCCTGGGTGCCCGCCACGCTCGGGCTCTGCGCTCCGCCGAGGATGCAGATCGTCACCGGCGAGGGGTTGCCGAACGGCGGGTTGCCCCCGTTTCCAGTGACGTAGGCGGTCCCGGTGACCACGAACCCGCCGGAGACCGGCGGCTTGAATGTCGGGCACTGCGTCTGCCAGTTGATCGGGTCCGTCGGGTCGTCATGGATCACGCCGTCCGTCACGCTGATGTGGTGCGTGTGTGGAGCGAGCTTCGTGGGATCGTGGTTGGGATCCGTGTTTGCGAAGTCGGCCGTCTCCATGGTCATCTGCGCCGAGAAAGTCGCGCCGGCTCGCTCCCCGCCGAGCTGCAGCGACCATTTGCCATGCATCTCGTACGGACCTCCAGCCACGCCCGGACCGCCCGGCACGCTCGGCGCGGGTGGCGTGTAGTCATTGAGCAGGCCGCTGAAGCTCGCCGGCAGCCGCGAGGGGTCCGCGGCGTGCGCGCGCGGCGCTCCCGCGGTACCGATTGCCAGCAGGGCCAGCGTCATCGATCCCGCGATCGCGCCGGCGCGCGCCGTCCATGTCAACCCTATGCTTTTCATGGTAAATCTCCAGGTTCGTTGGTCTGCGCCCACGGCTCCGAGTCCTTGCACCATCGCCGGGCACCGCGCACAGCTATGCGATAGAGCTGCGCCGCCGTCAAAGGGCGGGAGACTGAATGCCGTGCGATGCGGCCGAATGCCGCGCTTTACCTGGCTCGGGGCCGGCCGGCTTACAATGAGGCGGGCGCGGACGCGCTGCGCTCTCAGGTCTTCCAACGCGCAAGGCAGCAACGATGGACTCCCAGGATGACGCTCGCGCCGAGGGTGCGCGTCCGCAGCCGAAGGCCGCGGAGAGGCGGCTGGACTCCTGGAAGAAGATCGCGGCGCACTTCAATCGTGACGTCACCACGGTGCAGCGCTGGGAGCGTCGCGAGAGCATGCCCGTTCATCGGCACGTCCATGACAAGCAGGGTTCGGTGTACGCGTTCCGCTCCGAGCTCGATGCCTGGTGGGAAAGTCGGCGCGGCAAGCTCCCCGACTCGGGCGATGCCGCACCGGAACCCGGACAGAGCCCGCCATCCGAGCACTCCCCGCCCGGGCACTCGCCGCCCAGTTTACTGAGAGTGCCGCCGGTGTCCGCAGTGGCGGGCCCCGAGGGTCGGGCAAGCGGCTTCATGCGCATGATCCAGCGGCCCTGGCCCGCAGCCATCGCAGCGGTGTTGCTGCTTCTCTGGGCGGCGCTCAGATTTGGCCATCCAGCCGGGGAGAGCTGGCGCAACCCGCTCGCGAGCGCCACCGTCACCCGGCTCACCGATTGGCCGGGCATCGAGCAGGCCGCCGAAATATCACGGGACGGCCGATGGGCGTCCTTTCTCGCCGACCGCGACGGCCACATGGATGCGTGGCTGACCCGGATCGGCAGCGGGAGCTACCGCAATCTGACCCGTGGCGAGCACAGCGAGCTGGTCAATCCCTCGATCCGCACGCTTGGCTTCTCGGCCGACGGCTCGCTGGTCACCGTCTGGACGCGCAGCTCCGACGGATCGCACTCCGAAGATATCAAGCTGATGGCCGCCCCGGCGGCGGGGGGCGAGCTGCGTGACTTTCTCCGTGGCGTCGCAGAAGCCGCGTGGTCGCAGGACGGCAGACAGATTGTGTATCACACCACCGCGCCCGGCGATCCGCTCTTCGTGCGCGACGCGGGAGGTGTCACGCACCGGATCTATGTCGCACCCTCGGGCGTGCATTGTCACTTTCCGCTCTGGTCCAAGGACGACGCCTACATCTATTTTGCACGCGGCATACCGCCCGACGACTGGGATATCTGGCGCATTCACCCCTCGGGCGCGGGGCTGGAGCGCATCACCTTTCACGACTCGCGGGTGAGCCACCCCGTGCTGCTCGATGAGCGCACGCTCGTCTATCTCGCCGGCGACCGCCAAGGATCGGGTCCGTGGCTGTACGCCTTGAATCTCGAGCAGCGCGTGCCCCATCGCATCAGCTTCGGGCTCGAGCGCTACACCTCGCTCGCGGCAAGCGCCGGCGGAACGCGCCTCCTGGCGACCGTCGACGAGTCCAACTCCAGCATCTGGAGCGTGCCGCTGAGTGCTGATCCCGGCGCGGGCGCAGGCCGGCGCCCGGCTCAGAGCGCCTCGCTCATCTCCGCGACGGGGCTCTCGCCCCGCACCGGACCCGACTACATCCTCTACGTCTCGGCGCGCGCCGGCCGCCAGGGTATCTGGAGGGCGGCGCACGGTGAGAGCCGCGAGCTGTGGAGCGACGTCCATGCCATCATCGCCGGCGCCCCCGCCATCGCACGGGACGGCCGGCACATCGCCTTCACGGCTGCAGATGGCGGGCGCACCGTCCTTTACACGATGGACAGCGACGGAAGAGAGCTGCGAGCCCTGACTCGGGCTCTTGATCTGCGCGGCAATCCCGCCTGGGCGCCGGACGGGCGCTCGATCGTGTCCGCCGTGCTGCGCGAGGGCGAGCCGCGCCTGATGAGCATACCGTTGGATCACAGCCCGCCGACTGCGCTGGTGTCCGAGTATTCGATCGATCCTGTCTGGTCCCCCGACGGCCAATTCCTGATCTATTCGGGCGCCGATGTGGGGACGACGTTCCCCCTGCGCGCCGTCGCGCGGGACGGCAGGCCATATCCGATACCGGCGCTGATGCTGACCCGCGGAGCCCGCCGCGTCGCCTTCGCTCCCGACGCCGGCTCGATCGTGCTGTTGCGGGGCGATGTGGGCCACAAGAACTTCTGGCTCGTGGACCTTCGCACGGGCGCGGAGCGGCAGATCACCGAGCTCGCGCCGGACATCGCGATCAGCGACTTCGATCTGTCGCGCGACGGCGCCGCGGTGCTGTTCGATCGCACGCAGGAGAGCTCGCGGATCGCGCTGATCGAGCGCGGCGGCTAGCCCAAGACCGTGTCCGGCAATGAGTTCAACCCGGGGAGTGCGAGCGGCCTGAGCGCCGGCGACTTCGTCGGTCCGTATGAGCTGATTCGTCTCCTCGGCGCCGGCGGGATGGCGGAGGTCTGGCTGGCCCGGCGGGCGGACGGTGCCTTCAAGCGCGATGTGGCCTTGAAGCTTCCGCTGCTCACGCGGCGGCGCAAGGATCTCGAGCAGCGCTTCGCGCATGAGCGCGACATCCTCGCGAGTCTCGAGCATCCGAACATTGCGCGCTTTTACGACGCGGGGGTGGATGCCGAAGGTCTGCCATACCTGTCGATGGAGTACGTCAACGGCCAGGCGCTGATCGGGTGGTGCGATGCGCGGGTCCTGGGCGTCGAGGAGCGCCTGGCGCTGTTTCTGCAGGTTCTCGACGCGGTGAAGTATGCGCACGAGAAGCACGTCATCCACCGCGACCTCAAACCCTCGAACATCTTCGTCACCGAATCGGGTCAGGTGCGCTTGCTCGACTTCGGTGTTGCCAAGCTGCTGCAGGAGGACGCCGATCAAACCCAGCTGTCGCGCATCTATGGTCAGGCGCTCACGCCCGATTACGCCAGCCCGGAGCTGCTCCGGGGCGAGCCGGTCGATCCGCGCAGCGATGTGTACTCGCTCGGCATGCTGCTATACGAACTGCTGACCGGCACTCGGCCATATCGGTTGAGCCCCCGGGCTTCGCTCGCCGGACTGAGACAGGCCGTCGCCTCGGCCGATGTGAAGAGTCCCAGCACCCAGCTCGCCCCGCAAGCGAGCGCGGCACGCGCCGCAACCCAGGAGCAGCTCGCGCGCAAGCTGCGGGGCGATCTGGATGCGCTGGTGCTCAAGGCGCTCGCCAAGGAGCCCGCTGAACGGTACGACGGCGCCGCGAGCATGGCGCAGGATCTTCAGCGCTACCTGCAAGGGCAGCCCGTCAAGGCGCGGTTGGCGCCGCTCTCCGATCGGGCCGGCAAATTTCTGCGCAGAAACAGCGCGGCGGCCTGGCTGGTCGCGATGTCGATCATCGCCATCTGCGCCGCGGTCGGACTCGACCGTCTGATCCTGCCGCGGCGCGCCGCGGACTCCGCCCCGCCGGCCGCTTTCGCGCCGCCCGTCCATTCGGTGGCCGTGCTGCCCTTCACCAACCTGAGCGGAGACCCGAGGCAGGACTACTTCTCGGACGGGGTATCCGAGGAGCTGATCAACGCGCTCTCGCACGTCGAGGCGCTGCAGGTATCGGCGCGCACCTCCTCGTTCTCCTTCAAGGGGAAGAATCTCGATGTGGGAGCGATCGCCCGCAAGCTCAACGTCGCCGCCATTCTCGAGGGGAGCATCCGGCGTTCGGGCGACACGGTGCGGATCACGGCTCAGCTGGTCGATACGATCAATGGCTACCACATTTGGTCGCAGAATTACGATCGCGACCTCAAAGACATCCTGACGTTGCAGACCGACATCGCCACCGCGGTCGCGCAGGAGCTGCAAGTGAAGCTGCTTGGCGATGAGGCGGCAAGAATTGAGGTGGGCAGCACGCGCAATGCGCAGGCCTATGACGCTTATCTGCGCGGTCTGCAGATCGAGGTCACGGCGCAGGACGCGGCCTCCAACCGTCTGGCACTCGCGGCTTTCGATCAGGCGATCTCGCTCGATCCGAACTTCGCCGCCGCCTACACGCACCGGGTTCGTGTGCTGCGTGAAGTGGCTTACTTCACCAGCGATCCCGGCGCCGTCCGCGACCTGTATGCGATGGCTCGCGAGGCGGCCGAGCGGGCCGTGGCGCTGGCCCCCGACTATGCGGACGCACATATGGCGTTCGGTTGGCAGGTTTTGGTCCATGGATACCTCGACTTCGCCGCCGCAGAGCGCGAGGTCGAGCGCGCCATGGCGCTCGCTCCCGGCAGTGCGTCCGTGCTGGACAGTTACGCCGGCTTCGAGGGCATCATCGGTCACCATGACGCCGCGTTGGCGGCCATGCGGCACGCCATCAAGCTGGACCCCCAGAATCCCCGCTACCGGGAGCATCTTCTGCAGAGTCTCACCGCGGCTCGGCGCTTCGATGATGTGCCGGTTGCCGTTGAGGCCGCCAAGGCGCTGCACGCGGAGGGCTACTATGCCGGGATCTACAGCGCGATCAGCGATCTCGCGCTCGGCCGTGCGCAGCCTGCCTCGAACCTATGCGAATCGCAGGCCACACCGCTCTACGATGCGGATCGGCACTTTTGTCTGGCGCTTGCCTACCACGCGCTCGGCAAGTTGAAGCCGGCGACGACCGAGCTTCAAAAACTCAAGGCCCTCGACGGAGATCTCGGCGCGGTGAGCTATGCCGCCGTCTACGCCCAGTGGGGCGACCCGGACGCGGCGCTGCAGTGGCTCGCCACGGCTGAGCGCTTGCACAGGGCGAGCTTGGCCGCCATCAAGGTCGACTGGATGTTCGACCCCATCCGCACTCACCCGCAATTCCAGGCGCTCGAGCGCCGATTGAATTTTCCGCCGTGACGGCTTGCGCCAATGCGCGCGTTGCTGGCCAAGCGGATGTTTCGGGAGTAGCGTATCCGGCGTTGCGCCTGTCTGACTGGGGAAAGCTGCCGCCGCGCCTGCGGCCCATCAAGGAGACTCATGATGAGCGATTCAGACGTAAGGAAAACAAAGGAGCTGAAGAAGCAGATAGAAGAAGAGATCGAGCTGCTCTTGAAGAAGCTGAAGGCCGGCACGATCGACAGGAAGGCACTGCAGTCCGGTCTCGAGAGGGTGCGCAAGACCGCCAAGAGGATGCCCATATTTGATCATGGCTGATGGCGCAGGCTGATCCGCGACACTTGCGTCCGTGCAAGGCGCCGTCATCTTGAGAAGCGCCCGTTGCCAGTCGGCATATTGGGACAACGGCGGTCTGCGGCTCCTCAATTACCTCACGCGCGAGGAGTACACCGCCAATCCCATCGTACTGGAGATCATCCGCTTCTTCTTCTCTCCGAGAACCATCGAGGACGCACTGCTCGAGTTTGACGCCTATTCCCCGCAGAGCGTGGGGGAGGCGATCCTCGAGCTGATCGATGCCAGACTGCTCCTGCAATGCGACTCTGCCGAGGCGGCCCGCGATGAGCAGCTCGATTCGCAGTGGAAACCGTGGCTGCCGCACGGCGGATATCACTTTCTGACCAAGGATGCTCCCTTCGCGGGAGACGATTTGACGCTGCAGCAAAGGATGCAGGCGCTCGCGGGCGCGCCGCAGCCGCCGCTGTTCAAGATGACCGGCGCCGCCGCATCCATGCCGCTGCCGCTCCATGAAAGGGACACGGACGGCTTCTTCAGCACGCTGCACGCCCGCAGGACCTGGCGCACATTCTCGCGGGCGCCGGCGCCGCTCGAGAGCGTGTCGAAGCTGCTGCAAACGACCTGGGGCGTGCAAGGGTACATCGAGTCGGCTGGCTTCGGGCCGCTGCCGCTCAAGACCAGCCCCTCGGGCGGCGCGAGGCATCCCATCGAGGTGTACCTGATGGCGCTGCGGGTGGACGGCCTCGATCCCGGGCTCTATCACTACGATCCCAGAGGCCATGCGCTCGAGCGGATCTGCTGCGCGGCGACCCCGCAGGTGGCGCGCGATTATTGCGCGGATCAATCCTATGTCGCGGACGCCGCGGCCCTTTTCATCATGACCGCCGTGTTTGCGCGCAGCATGTGGAAATACCGGCATCCGCGCGCCTACCGGGTGGTGCTGCTGGACGCGGGCCACCTCGGACAGACCTTCTGTCTCACGGCAACCCGCCTGGGGCTCGCTCCTTTCAGTACCGCGGCCCTGAAGGACACGCTGATCGAGCGAGACCTCGGGATCGACGGAATATCGGAGTCGGTGCTGTACGTCACCGGCATCGGCATGCCGGCGGGAGATTGACTGGCGGCTCCGGCGGCTGGGCGTGCCTCGGCCTGGACGTGCTCGATGTCGCCAAGCCCGAAGGTCAGAAACTCCAGGCACCGACGAGTCCCCACGTACGCGGGGTCAGTGTGTGCGCGTACGTGGGCAGCGAGCCTGGCGCATCGGCTGAGGCCTGCAGCAGCGGATGGGCGTCCAGCGCGTTGTTCACGAAAAGCCGCAAATCCAATTTCGACCAGATCAGGCCCAGCTTGAGATTGAGCACGCTGGTCGCAGGGTCGGCGACGAACCTCGGATCGTAGCCAATCGCCCTGGGGTCGAGCTCGGTGAAGGGTCCCGGATTGTGGCTGTGAACGATCTCCTCGATTCTCGCGCACCCAGTGATCTGGTGGGTGATCGGCCATTCGTAGCGCAAATTGGCGGCACCGATCCACGGCGATGGCACGGCTGGCACGCCTCCGACCACGGTGTCGCGATCCACGAGCACCTCCCCGGCGGGGTTCAGGATGGTTTTCGTGAAGTGGACGTTGTCGTAGCCCAGGGAAACCTCGAGGTTCAGTGCCTGCAGCGCAAGCACACTGACCGCCAGATCGAATCCGCTGCTTCTCGCAGCCCCGGCATTGGCCACGTAGTTGAAGCCGCAGGCGAGGCTGAAATTGGTTTGCACTTTGTTCCAATCGATCTCGAAGACACTGCCGGCGACTTGCAAGCGGCCATCGAGAAGCAGTTCCTTGGCGCCTATCTCGTGGCTCCAGACACTATCCGAGTCATATGATGACGGCGCCGCAGTCTGGCAGCTGGCGGGAATTTGCCCATTGACCCCGCCGATCCGGAACCCCTTGGCGACCGTCGCGTAGAAGAAATTGCTCTCATTGGGTTTGTACGAGACACCGAATTGTGGGGTCAGGGGTGTCTCGTATTGTATCCCGTGAGCCGACGGCGGCAGGGCGGGATAGGCGAATCCGCCGGCGTAATTGGTCGTCTCGCTTCGGGTACGGTCGACCCGAGCGCCGGCACTCAGCGTCCACTGGTGCGATGGACGTGCATTCACATGAGCGTAGAGCGCCACAATCGTATCGGTCGTATGCTCGCCGTTGTAGTAGCCGGGGCTCTGCGGCGCGCCGATTTCGTAGATGTCCTCCGTGTAGAGCTGACGCGCCGACGAATAGAATTGACCGGCGACCCACTGAATTGGCGCCTGCGGATCGGCCGAGGTGAGGCGCACCTCCTGTGACTGCTGGCTCTGATGCAAGCTCAGCATGTCCGGGACGGCGTCTGCGTAGGAGGCCGGAAATCCCGGGCCCAGGGGGTTGCCGTAGCCTCCAAAAAAGAAGATGCCCGCCTCATTGGTGGCATCGAATAGCGCCTGTGCGTGCCGATCGACGTAAGACATCACCGCCGTGAGCTTGGCAAAGCGCAATTGCTGTTCGAACTTCAGCGACGCGAGGGCAAAGCCGTCCGTGGAGGGCTGCCGCAGCAGCTTGCCGTTGCTGAACACCCCGGCACTTTGATTCGAGAGGTAGGGATAGAAGATCGGGCTGTCATGGCGCTGCACGGACTGGTAAGAGATGGACGGGGTGATGCGCAGCGACTCCGTTGGCGCGAAGACCACCGCCGCGCGCACTGCCCGGGTCGAAGAGCGGTTGGCTTCACTCTCGACCGTCGCACCGGTAAACGGATTGACCCGGTTGACGTAGCCGCCGTCGTCGCGATACCAGGCGCTGATGCGCGCACCCACGCGGCCATCGACGATGGGTCCGCCCGCGGCGGCACCGGTTTCACGGCTCGGTCCTCCATACTCGGTTTGCGACACCTCGGCGCGGTACTGACCAGTGGACTCCGTCATGCTCGGCTCGGTCGTGATGAATCGAACCGAGCCCCCTTCGGCCCCGGCGCCAAACAAGGTCCCTTGCGGACCTCGCAGCACCTCCACCCGGGTCAGGTCGAAGGTGACGGGGTACGCATTGGCAAACCCCGATTGACGCCATTGAATCGGCACGTCGTTGATATAGACGCCGGTCGTGGAAGTCCCGACGGCCGATCCGATGCCGCGAATGGCCAGCTTCGTCAAAATTCCGGGCCCGAACTGCGTGTTGTAGTCATATTCGACGCCCGGGGTCACTGCCGCGATCTCACTGATGCCCTTGATGCCCGCCGCGTACATGTCAGCCGAAGTCAGAACGTTGGCACTGATGGGTACGACGCTCAGGGATTCCTCACGCTTCTCGGCCGTGACGATCACTTCTTGCAGTGACTCGCGTTCGTGAATCTGGGGGACCGCTTGTTTCGCAGGACCCATGACCGCGGAGAGGATCTGGACGCTGCGCGGCGTCAGATATTCGAATTTCAGGCCGGTTCCCTCGAGCAGTCGACCGAGTGCATTCGAAGCACTCAGCCCCGAGGGCACCGCGCGCGATCTCTCATCGTGCGCCACCGCGGAAACATAGACGACTTGCAGGCCGGTCTGACGTGCGAACGCTTCGAGCGCCTGCCTGAGGGGTTGCGCGGGGATATCGGCGGTGAGCGCAGGTGTCTCGATGGCCTGGGTTTGTGTTGCCTGAGTCTGCGCAAAGGCGGTCTGCGCAAAGGCGACAGGCACACAGATCGATACAGCCTGCAGCACCGCAGCCACGAGTGTCCGGGTGCCGATTGATCGGTCGCGCCGTTGACGCCTCATTCGCTCCCTGCGCGGATGTTCTGCGTGTTCTTGACTGCAGCATAGCCCAAGCCAAGCCTAAGCCGTCAATTCACGCCGATCCGGCCGCAGCGCCTAACCTCCCGACCGCGGCGCTCCTGGGCCGCAGCGCCTAATCTCCTGACACCAGAATGCGGGTCTCGGTCACCTCGACCCGCACTCCCTGGAGGGTGCGCAGGAAGGCAATGAATGCGTCGGCATCGTCGGTGGCGAACACCCCGCTGATTTGCAGCGTCCGCAGCGCCGGTGTGATGATCTCGATCGGCTTCGAGGCGTAGCGATTGTATTCGGCGGCGACCCGTTCCAGGGGTTCATGGTCGAACGCAATTTGTCGATGCAGCCAGGACGTGCTGCGCTCGGCGTCAACCGCGACGGGGGCGGCGGGCCACTCTCCCTCGGGCACGCGAAGCTGCTGATTGGCGCCGAGTTCAATCGATCGAACCGCGTAGCCCGGGCTCGAGTTCCGGGGTCCGACGGCGACCCGCCCCTCGAGCACGGTGACGACCGTTGTGCCGCGCTCCAGGCGCACATCGAATTGGGTGCCGATGTCGATCACGTCAACCGATCCGGCATGCACCCGAAACGGGCGATTGGCCTCATGGGCGACTTCGAATTCCGCCTGGCCGGATATGAGCGTGACCAGTCGTTCGCTCTTGCTGTAGCGGACGCTGACCGCACTGTCGGTATTCAAGTACAGCACGGAATCATCCGCCAAACGCTGCGTGAGCTGCTCACCGTGCCGGGTATCGAAATGCAGTGTCGCGATGCCGGCGGGCCCGGCGGCTCGCCCCGTGAGCCTCAGGTTCCCCGTCAACAGCAAGGCAAGGCTCAAAATCACGGACATCGCCACCGCCGCAGCGGCGCGCAACCAGCGCCCGGGCGAGGTATCTCGAACCGCCTCGATCACGCGCGGCCAGAGCCGTGGGACGGGGCGTCCCTTCTCGGCGCTGGCGCGAGCGAGGATCGCCTCCAAGGAGTACTCCGCATCGGTGCGGGCTTCCTTCAGATCGCGTGCCAGAGCCGACACGCCGAGGAATTCCTCGATGTGAACCGGCGAGGTCACGAACCACGCCGCAAGGGCCGCGCAGTCGCGCGCATCCATCGGCCCGTCTTCGTTCGCAACGAACCACTCGCCCGCCTGCTCGGCGATCGCGCCACGAATTTGCTCGTCGTTCGAATTCATGAATTCAACCCAGCTGCGCCATGCGGCGGCGACAATGACTCAACCCCTGCGCCACGTACTTCTTCGCCATCTGCGGCGACACCCCGAGGTGCATCGCGATCTCCCGATAAGAAAGCTCGTGCGTGAACCGCAGCTCCACCGCGGCGCGACACTTCGGCCGCAGCTGCCGTAACACGGTGCCGAGCCGCCTGAGGCGCTGCGCCTCATCCAGGCCTCGGTCAAACGCCGGCAGTGTCTCGATCTGCTCGTGTGCCGGCGCCTCGTCGATGTCGATGCCTTTCGCCTGACGACGCGCGAGTACCGCATACTCCTTCAGGAGATTGTTCGCCACCGTGTAGAGGTAGTGGACGGGACTGCGAATCGCATCCGGGTCGCTGACCCGCAGCATCCGCACGTACACCTCCTGTGCCAGATCCGCCGCATCGGACTTGGCGCGGATACGCCGCTGGAAGAACGTGCGCAGCGCGCCCCCGTGATCGGCGAACAGCCGCTCGATCAGCGATGGTTTCGGCTCAGCCGCGGCCACGATGACGCCTGCAATTGTCCCTCATCTCCTGTAAGAGTCCCGCCGGCGCGAATCGGCTACCACTGATTTTCATTTATTTGCCGCGCGACCCTGCGGCAGCCCGGCCTCTCGAGTTGGGGGTGTCCAAATTGCGCGGCGAGCACTCGTTGTCAATGAACCGTTCCTTGTTGGCCGATTCATCAGGAGATTCACATGTATTCCAGATCCATTGTCATGAACGTCGGTGCGATTCTCGGCGCGGCCATCGTGGCCTGCACCCTTGTCGCCGGCGATGCCGCGGCCGAGGGCCGCACGGTCACCGTTGCTCTGCGGGTGAGTGCGCGGGGGCTCGATCTCAAGACGCCCGCCGGAGCGCGGGAGTTGTATTCCCGGCTGAAGAATGCGGCGTGGATCGCCTGCACTCGCGCCAATCGGGTGGGCCTGGAGCCCTCCCCGGACCCGCATGCTTGCTCTGAAAAGGCGCTGGGCGAGGCGATCCGTTCCGTCAAATCACCGCTCCTCACGCAGGTCTATCTGGACACGCATTTGCCCCGCGACGCGGCGGCCTACGGGATCGAGATGCCGGTGCATGTGGCAACCAAGTGATGGCGGCCGCAACCATCATCCGAAATTTAAGGGTGTCCAATTCGCGGCCCGAGGACTCGTTGTAATGAGCGGAGCATCGCGTCCTCATCGTTCGGATACCGATCTTCTGCGCACACTCCGCTCGTGAACTGCAAATGACAAAAAATCCTAAGGAGACACGACCATGATTCGCGACATCTGCCACGCCATCGGAAAACGCTCTGCAACGCAACGAAACTACTCAGAGGCTGATTTCATGAAAACGACTCTCATCGGAATCGCTGCCATTGCAGCCTTGTCGCTTCTCGGACTGCCTGCGCATGCCAACTGCGCATATCGAGGCGCCGGGGATCAGCAGCCGGATATCCAGCTTCCTGCGTATCTCCAGCATCTCGAGGACCATGAGGGCATCGTGGGAACCTGGCTCGTGAATTACGGCCCCATTGGCCAGGCTTTCATTCAATGGCACAGGGATGGCACCGAGTGGGAGAACATCACTCACCCCTCCATAGGCGGAAACATCTGCATGGGTTCTTGGGTGGCGACAGGCCCGCGGACTTATTCCCGCAACCACTTCGGCTGGATTTTTGATTCGACCACCGGATTGATCGCCGGATATTTCAATATGACCGAGACCGACACCCTGTCGAAAAATGGAAACTCATATAGCGGGACCAACGTTTCGATTTTCTACGACATGGCCGGCAACGTGGTGCCGGCACCGGGAGCACCCTCGCCGGCACCATCGGATGGATATCCCGGTACGTCGTCGGCGGTTCGAATCGCGCCGTAATAGCGATTGATCCGCAGGCCTCATGCTCCCGTCGTCGCGAAGTATGCGACGGCGGGAGCCTTGCCAGGCAGGGCGATTGCGCGTGCGCACCGCCCGCGGCCCGGGGCGGCTACTTCAGCTCATCGAGCCGGCGCCGCCCGAGCGCCACTTGCCGTTCGAGCTCGAGGAGAGCGGCATCGCCCGCGACGACCTGCGCTTGCGCCGCGGCCAGCAGCGCCTCGTATCGCGGCAGGGTGTCCTTC
This sequence comes from Steroidobacteraceae bacterium, assembly GCA_035504115.1. Classification (GTDB taxonomy): domain Bacteria; phylum Pseudomonadota; class Gammaproteobacteria; order Steroidobacterales; family Steroidobacteraceae; genus Bog-1198. Next base: position 32,940 of record DATJSL010000015.1, read on the forward strand.
AGGTGACCTTGGGCGGCATCGATCGCAATCAGCTCGGCAGCGCTGCGCAGCGCCGGCGCGGCGCCCGCCCCGTCGAGCGGTTGGGCGAGCTCGATGGCTCGGTTCAAATGCGCGACGGACGACGAATAATCGTGCATTTGCGCATACGAATGCCCGACGAGGTAGTGCAGCTCGGCGGCAATGCCGGGCTGAGCGGCGAAGCGGGCGTCGATTTCATCGCCGCTGTGCGTCGCGGGCCCGGGGGCGCCGGCCGGGCCTCCCCGCGTCAGTACCTCGCTGGCGAGATATTCGGCGGCTGCTTCCGTCTGCGCCGCCGCGCTACGGCTGCTCTGCGCCGCGCGCTGCGCTTTGAAGTAAAGGCCGGTGCTGATCGAAAGTCCAATGACGAGCGCCGCGAGCCCCGCGGCGATGCCCGCATCGCGTGCGCGGGCATGCCCGAGTCCGCGCCGCGAGATCTCCTCTCTCGCTTGCGCTTGCCGTTGGCTCTCGAGCCGGCGGCGCCGCTCCTCGAGAGTCCGCAGCCGCTGCGCCAGGATGTCCGCGTCCGCGAGGCGCAGGGTGAGATTGCCTTCGGCAACGAGGGCAAGGTCTTCGCGCAGCAGTTCATCTTCGATGTGCTCTCTCCACCCGGGCGAAAGCGCCTTGTGGAAGTCGGCCGCCAGCATCTGATAGAAGATGACGCCCAGCGCGTAGTTGTCGGATTTCACCGTGCACGGGGCGCCGTCGAGCATCTCCGGTGCCCGGTAGAGCGATTCCGTCGGATCGTGCCCGGACGGTACGATGGTCCGGGTGAAGCCGAGGCGCGTGATGCCGAGGCGATCGATGTGGCCCGCATCCAGCACCGCTGCACTGCCGAGGCCGCCCAGCGCAATGTCGACGCAGCCGCCGGCGAGCGGTCTGACAAAGATGTTCGAGGGTCTCAAATCCTTGTGCAGCATCCCCACCGAATGCACCGCGGCGAGTGCGCCCGCGATTTTCGCGACCACCTCGATCCGTTCCGCAAGCGCAATGCTCGCCAGCCCGCCGCGGCTCCTGGCCCAATCGGGGAGGGTGCCCCCCTCGATATGCTCCGCCTCGGTGAAGTAGGGCATCTGTTCCAGATTCCAGTCGAGCAATCGAACGATCTGGCCGCTCCCGCCGAGCGAGTCGTTGAGAATCCGAAAAGCCGTGATTTCACGCTTGAGCGTGACGAGCGATGCCTCATCCAGGGCAAACTTGAATACCCGCTCCTCACGAGTCTTGTCATGGCGAGCGCGCCATGCTTCGCCGTAGCCGCCGAAGCCGAGCCGCTCGACCAGGCTCCAGAGCGGGCGGCCCGGCGGGTGATCTCCGGGATGAAGATCCAGCGGCGCAGCTTGCGGCGCCGCGCCCAATTCCATCCGCACCGGGGCGATGAGCCGGTAGCCGAAGCCATAGGCGGTTTTGATGATCTCCTGATCCCGCTCCCCGAGCGCATCGCGGAGCCGGCCGATGCATTTGGTCAACACGGTCTCGCTCAAGATCCGCCCCGGCCATACGCCTGCGAGCAGCTCATCCTTCGTGCAGACCTCGCCGGCACGCTCCAGCAGATAGATCAGGACTTCGAGAGGCTTGCGCTCGAGCTCGGCGTCGGCTCCGTTGACGAGCAGCTCCAGCGTTCGTTCATCGAGAACCGCGCCGGCAAAGTGCCACCGCCGGCGGCCTCTGTCCGCGTTCCCTCCCGGCGCCGCGTTCGACTTCTCTCCCGTCACGCATGCCCGTCCTCGTCGCATCATCCGCGACGGCTGCTGATTCGATCATGACAGAACCCCGATGCTCGAACTACAGCCTTGGCACCGCAGCCAGCGCCGGCTCAGCACCCGTTCCTCGCAAGGAACTTGAGCAAAATCAATGCGTCCGCGCCCCTCTGCCGCGCCCTTCGACAATTCATATTTTCTCCATGAGTTCTTCAGGAGACGGTCAAGATTGATCGGGTGGCCTCTCCTACCGTGTCGTCCAACCCAGCGAGCGACGCTGGGGATCGCAAAGGACAAACCGAGGAGGAATTGACATGAAGACCATCATTCGAACCAGGATTTACACCGCCGTCTCCTGCGTCATGAGCACGGCAGCGCTGTGCGCCGCCGTCTCGACTTCCGTGAAGGCGCAAGAGGTGCCGAGCAAGGTCGTCCGATTCAGTGATCTCGATATCACCAGATCGGACGGAGCGAAGGCCCTTTACAACCGCATACGCGCCGCGGCGCGCGACGTCTGTGAGCAGTCGACCGGCACGGACCCGATCATGCGGGAGGCCGGAAAGGCGTGCATCGAGAAAGCAATCGACAAAGCGGTCAAGGACGTCAACGCGCCGATGCTCACCTACTTGCGTTTCGGCAGCACCGGGGTGCGCCTCGCCAGCAAGTGAATGGATCCGGCGCCGTCGGTGATGCCATCGACGGTGCCGGAATTTTACCCATGAGCATCCACCGGCTCGTCCAGCCGCAGCTTCCCGTCCTCGATCAGCATCAGCGTCGCGAGCACGGCGATCGGCTTGGTCATGGAGGCGATCCGGAACAGGCTGTCGCGGCGCAGCGGCTCGGGCGATTCGAGCTCGCGCCGCCCCACGACCACGGCCTGCGTTTCATCGCCGATGCCGACCAGTCCGACCATCCCGGCCGCGTAGCCCTCGGCCGCGTAGCGCTCGAGTGTCGAGCGCGCCCGGGCGGCGATGTCCTCGAGGACGCTCATGCGGGCCGCTCAGCCATCGCCGCTCGCCTCACATGCCCGTTTCACGCACTCGCCTCACGCGCCGGCCGCACGCACTCGCCTCACGCGCCGGTCTCACGCGCTCGCCTCACGCGCCCGTCTCGCCCATGCCCGCCTGCTTCAGCCGCCCCTGGAAAGCGGGCAGCGCCGTGCGCTTGAGGGCCTCCCAGTCCTCGAGCTGCTTCGCGAGCTGCGCGTGAAATCCCGCATAGGTCTCGACCTCCTGCTTCGTCGGCGCGGTATCGGCATCCTCCAGATCGCTCTCGAACGCATAGATCTGCTCGTTCAGCATGTCCGGGAAGTTGAGGTTGCCCTCCGAGCCCTTGATGTCGACCTGGATCAGCTGCCGCTCGATGCGCTCGGCCGCCTTCACCAGCGCATCGCCCTGGGCGAGGAGCCTTTTCTGCGCCGATTGCCCGCCGAGCTTGTGGTGCAGCGTCGTGACCTGCGCCTCGAGCGCGCGGATGTCGTTCACGGCGCGATGCAGGGCATCGGTGTCGTGCCAGACCTGCACCGAGAGTGAGAACTTCTGGCGCAGGCCCTCCTCCGGCCCCTTCACCCGCGGATCGCGCTCGAGCTGCAGCGGCACGCTCCGGGTCTCGCCGTCGACGCTGAGCTTCACGGTGTAGGCGCCCGGCAGCGCGATCGGTCCGCGCGGCGCAAGACCCACGTAGAACGCACCGGGGATCTGCACCGGATCATCGTAGCGCAGGTCCCAGACGAAGCGGTTCATGCCCGCGGCCTTCGGCAGCGTGTTCGTCGGGATGATCTGGTCGGGCCATTCCGGCGGCTGCTCTTGCTTCTCGGCCGATTCGCTCGAGAGATGGCGCACCGGGTTGCCGGCGGCATCGAGGATCTCGATGCTCACCGCGCCCGCGGGCTTTGATGCGAGGTAGTAGTCGATCAGCGCACCGGCCGGTGGGTTCTGGCCCACCGGGCGGCGCGTGTCCACCTGATCGGGGTAATACAGCCGGTGCGCGGCCTCGGGGGCGTAGAGCTGAACGGCGGGATCGGCCGAGCCCGCGGCGATCTGGCGCAACGGCGTCACGTCCTCGAGAATCCAGAAGGAGCGCCCGTGGGTCGCGACCACCAGGTCATCGCCCGCGACCACCAGATCATGGAGCGGGGACTGCGGCAGGTTGAGCTGCAGGCTCTGCCAGTGCGCGCCTTCGTCGAAGGAGACGAACGCCCCGGTCTCGGTGGCGGCGTACAGCAGTCCGCGTTTGGCGGGATCTTCGCGCACGGCATGCACGAACGCGCCCTGCGGCAGGCCCGCGTCCAGACGCATCCAGCTCTTGCCGCCGTCCGAGGTCTTGAACACGTACGGGCGGATGTCGTCGAGCTTGTGCCGATCCACCGCGACATAGGCCGTGTCGGCATCGAAGGGCGACAGCTCGATCATGCTGATCGTGCTCCACGGCGGCATGTCGCGCGGGGTGATGTTGGTCCAGTGCCCGCCGTCGTCGCGCGAGAGCTGGATCAGCCCGTCGTCGGTGCCGACCCACAGCTCGCCGCGCTCGAGCGGCGATTCCGCGATCGCGAAGATCGTGTCGTAGTACTCGACGCTGGTGATGTCCTTGGTGATCGGGCCGCCCGAGGCGATCTGCTTGGACTTGTCGTTGCGCGTGAGGTCTCCGCTCACCGCCGTCCAGCTCTTGCCGCCGTTGCTCGTCTTGAACAGCCGCTCCGCGCCCCAGTACAGCGTGTCCGGGTCGTGCGGCGACATGATGAGCGGCGAGGTCCAGTTGAAGCGGTGCTCGAGGTCCGAGGCCGGCCGGCCGGAGGCATCGAACGGCCACACCGAGACGTTCTCGGACTGGAAGGTGTGGTGGTTGAAGCGGTTGATCGTGTTCTCCGAGTCCGAGTACATGATCTGCGGATCGCGCGGATCGGCGAGCACGAAGCCGCATTCGCCGCCGCCGGCGAGATCCCAGTCGCGCTCATCGATCGCGCCCTCATCGTCGGCGCTCTTGATCCAGACGTTCGAGTTGTCCTGCTGCGCGCCGTACACCCGGTAGGGAAAGCCGTGGTCGACGGAGACGTGGTAGAACTGCGCCGTCGGTTGATTGTTCGCCTGCGTCCAGCTCTTGCCGCCGTCGACCGAGATGATGGCGCCGCCGTCGCTGCCGTTGATGAGCCGATCGGGATTGCCCGGATCGATCCACAGCGCGTGATGATCGCCGTGCCGCGCCGGCACCAGGTTGAAGGTCTTGCCGCCGTCCACCGATTTGAGCATGCCGGTGTTGAGCCCGTAGACCACGTCGGCATTCTTCGGGTCCGCATAGATCTTCGAGAAATACCAGGCGCGCTGGCGCAGCCGGCCGTCATCGCTCACGAGCTGCCAGTGCTCGCCCGCATCGTCCGAGCGATACAGGCCCCCCTCCTTGGCCTCGATCATGGCGTAGATGCGGCGCGAATCCGCGCCCGATACGGCGACGTCGATGCGCCCGAGCAGCCCCTCGGGCAGCCCGTGGCCGGTGAGGTGCGACCAGCTCACACCGCCGTCGGTCGAGCGATAGAGCCCGCTCCCCGGGCCGCCGCTCGAGAAATTCCACGGCTGGCGCAGCGCCTGCCACAGCGCCGCGTACACGATGCGCGAATCGTGCGGATCGAACGTCACGTCGATGGCGCCGGTGCGATCGTCTTGCGCGAGCACCTTGCGCCAGCTCTTGCCGCCATCGTCGGTGCGGAACACGCCGCGCTCGGCATTCGGGCCGAAGGCATGGCCGAGCGCTGCCACCAGCACGATGTCGGGATTGTTCGGATCGACGATCAGGGCGCCGATCTGGCGCGTGTCGGCGAGCCCCAGGCTCTGCCAGCTCTTGCCGCCGTCGAGCGACTTGAACACCCCGTCCCCGTAGGTCATGTCGCCGCGCGGACTGCCCTCGCCGGTGCCCACGTACAGGATGTCGTGATTGGAGGGCGCCACGGCCAGGGCGCCGATGGAGGTGATCGGCGTGTGATCCGTGAGCACCGTCCACGATGCGCCGCTGTCGGTGCTCTTCCACACGCCGCCCGCCACGGCGCCGAAATAATAGACGTTCGGCTCGCCGGGCACGCCCGCCACCGCCAGCACGCGCCCGCCGCGATACGGTCCGATGCCGCGCCAATGCAACGCCTGGAAGCGGCCGGGATCGACCTCGGTCCCCGCGGCCGCCGCCGTGGCGAGCGGGGCGAGAGCCGCGCAAGCGAGAGCCGCGCAAGCGAGAACTGGGGCTACGCGCCGTGAGGCGCCGCGCCGTGACCAAGCGAGAACTGGAGTCATCGCGCGAGGACTTGGCTTCGAGAGCCGGGAGGAACAAGGTGCAGGCATCGGGGAATCTCCAGCTGGGAGGTCACGGGGACGGGGCGGCGAGCGGCGGCTCTCCCGCGGCCTCGAGCTCGTGGTTGAGCGCCGCCAGGTCTTCATCCAGGAACTGACGCCATTCGGCGAGCGTGGCGTCGAGCATGCGCGCAAGCGCCGCGTACGATGCCCGCACATCGGGGCCCGGGTCCGCATCCGCGCCATCGACCGCGTCCTCGAGCTTCCCGAGATCCCGCGACAGTGCCTGCAGGCTGTCGGTGCGCAGCGGCTTGAAGCCGGGCCCATTGGGCGGGCGCGACGGCAGCGGCAGGCCCGAGAGCAGCAGCGCCCGCGCCATGAATGAGGCGAGCCGCTCCTGCGCGGCGCCGGGCCGAGCGAGCCGCGGCTCGAGCGCCCCGAGGAGCTTGCGCGCCTGATCGCGCGCGGAGGAGGCCTGGGCGCCGGCCTTCGCGACCTGCTGCGCCAGCAGGAATTCGCGCTCGAGCGCGGCGCTCGACACATGCACGCGCGGATCGGGCTCCACTTGCAAAGGCTGATCGTAGCGCTGCCCGTCGGCCTCGAGCTGCACCGTGTAGCGGCCGGGTGGCGCCCACACGCCGTCGTTCGGCAGGCCGGGCATCTCGGGCGGCGTGAGAGGCGGGTAGCGCAGGCTCCAGACGAAGCGATGCATCCCGGGCGCCGCCGACACGGCCGGGGGCGCGGCAGCCCATTCGGGCGCGAACTCGAGCTTCGCGGCATCGAGCACCGGCACCTGATCGGCACTGCTGAAGCGGCGGATCGCCTGATGCTGCGCATCGAGGATGGTCAAGGTCACCGGGCCCGCGATGCCCTTCGGCAGCACGTAATCGATCGCTGCTCCGTCCGGCGGATTGGCCGCCAGCGGCTCATCCTTCGGCATGGGCGTGCCGGCGAAGCCCTCGGGGCGCGCGCGGATCGCCGGCTCCGGCTTGAACAGCGCGACCTCATCGTGCACCGAGCCCATCTGCCGCAGCGCCGACACATCGTCCATGATCCAGAAGCCGCGGCCGTGGGTTGCGATGACCAGGTCCGCGCCATGCACGTCGATGTCGCGCACCGAGGTCATGGGCAGATTCTGCTCGAGCGTCTGCCAGTGCGCGCCGTCATCGAAGGACACGAACATCCCGCGCTCGGTCCCCGCGTACAGCAGCCCTCGGCTCACCGGGTCCTCGCGCACCACGTTCACGAAGGCATCGCGCGCAATCCCCGCATCGATGCGCGTCCAGCTCTTGCCCTCATCCGAGGTGCGATAGACGTACGGCGCATCATCGTCCAGCCGATGCCGGTCGATCGCCAGGTACGCGACCGCGGGGTCGGTGTGCGAGGGCTCGATGCCCGCCACCTTCGACCACGGCGTGAGCGCCGGCGGTGTGACGTCCTGCCAGTGCGCGCCGCCATCGTGCGTGCGCCAGACCAGGCCATCGTCGGTTCCAACCCAGAGGGTGTCGGCGGCGAGCGGCGAGGGCGCGATGCTGTAGATCACGCCGCGGCGCTTGCTCACGTGATCATCGTCCGCTGCGGTCGTGGGATCGAGATTCGACGGCACGCCGGCATCGGGGCGCGTCAGATCGGGGCTGATCGGCGCCCAGTGATCGCCGCCGTCGGCGGTGCGGAACAGGCGTTGATTGGCGAAATACAGCACCTTCTTGCCGCGCCTGGAGAACGCCAGCGGCAAGGTCCAGGCGCCGCGGTAGTGAAGCGCCGGGTAGGCGAGCGTCGGATCGATAGCGCGCGTCTGGCCGCTGCGCTGATCGAGCCTCGAGACGGTGCCGCCGTAGATGATGTCCGGGTCGTCCGGATCCGGCGCGATCATGCCGCTCTCGCCGCCCGCCGTGATCTCGTGAAACTGCTGCAGGGTGATGCCATCGACGCTCCCGGTGCGGCTCGGCAGGGCCACGGCCCCCGAGTCCTGCTGCGCGCCGTACACCCAGTACGGGAAGCGGCTGTCGGTGCTGACGTGATAGATCTGCGCCGTCGGCTGGTTGAACCAGCTGCTCCAGGTCGCACCGCCGTCGAGGGTGATGAGCGTGCCCTGATCGACCCCCAGGATCTGGCGGCGCGGATCGCTCGGGTCGATCCACATCGCGTGAAAATCATCGCCCGTCGGGTCGCCCTTCAACGCGATGAAGTGCCCACCGCCGTCGTCCGAGCGCAGCATGATGCTATCCATGACGTACAGCCGGTCGGCGTTCTTCGGATCGACCGTCAGGCCCGAGAAATACCAGCCGCGATTCCAGATGCGCGTGTCGCTCGACACGTGCGTGAAGTGCGCGCCGCCGTCATCCGAGCGGTACAGGCCGCCTTCGGCGCGCGAACCGTCGATGAGCGCATAGAGCCGCTCGGGGCGGCTCGGGGCGACCGCGAGTCCGATGCGGCCCGGCGAGGCGGGAAAGCCGTTGCCGGCGATCGGGTGCCAGCTGTCGCCCCCGTCGTGCGAGACGTACAGGCCGCTCCCCGGACCGTTCGAGGGCGGATAGACGCTCCACGGCGGCCGCCGCGTCTGCCACAGCGCCGCGTAGATCGTGTCCGGCGCGCCCGGCTTGAAGGCGAGGTCGATGGCGCCGGTATCCGGATTCTCGTAGAGCACTCGGCTCCAGTGTTCACCGCCGTCCTTGGAGCGGAACACGCCGCGCTCGGCGTTCGGCCCGTAGGCATGTCCGAGGGCGGCGACCAACACGACTTTGGGATTGCGCGGATCGATGAGGATGCGGCCGATCTGGCGCGAGTCCGCAAGACCCACGAAGGTCCAGTGCGCGCCCGCATCGGTGGATCTGTACACGCCGTTCCCGTGGGCGATGTCCGAGCGCATGTCCGCCTCGCCCGTGCCGACATAGATCGTCGCCGGGTCGGACGCTGCGATCGCGAGCGCGCCGATCGAGCCGTCCGGCTCGGCGTCGAAGATCGGCTGCCAGGTGCGCCCGGCGTCCTCGGTTGCCCACACCCCGCCGTCCACCGCGCCGAAGTAGAAGTGACGCGCATCGCCCGCAATGCCGCTGACGGTGAGTACCCGGCCGCCGCGAAAGGGGCCGATCAGGCGCCACTTGAGCGCCTGATACAGGGCGGGATCGACCGCCGCATGGGCGCCGAGCGCGCCGAGCGCGCCCAAGAGTCCCAGGACCAGCCAGGCAGCCACGCGCATCCGCACCGTCAGACCCTCCAGTCTCGAACCATCCCGCCGGAGGCCCTTGATGTTCGCGCCGGCACCGCTCGAAAGAGGGCGCCATCGCACCAACGAGTCGCGCCTCGCGTCGCTCGCCTCCACGCTCAAGCGTACCAGATCGTCGCGCCCGTTCGGCGCCGACCGATGGACCTCCCCAGCCTCGCATCGAGCGCCCCGGCGCGCTTCCGAGGCTGCGCTCAGCGCAGCTCTGCGGCGCTCAATCGAACCATCCATCCTCGCCGATCGGCGGCCCCGTCGGCGCAACCGCGCTGCGTCCCTGCCTCGCCGCGAAATCCTTGAGCTTGTCCTCGTGGCCGATGATGTCGGCGAAATAATGCGCCGCGGCCTGATCCTGCGCATCGCCGCTGTTCACCGACTCGAGACGCTTGCCGAGCTCGGCGAGCGCGGCCTTCAGATCGGCGGCGGCCACCGCCGACAGCGCACCGTCCTGCATCGCGCCGGCGAGATGTCCGATGAGCCGCGCTTGCACCCAGCGGCGCAGCGCCGCCGCGTGCGCATTCGGCGCAGGGCCGCTCTCGAACACCGCACCGATGGTGGTGGAGAGAAGCTCCGGCAGGCCGAGCTGCTCACGGTCGAGCGCCCCCTGCGCCTCGACGCGGTTGAGCCGCGCGGTGTTCAACAGATCGCCGAGCGTCACGTCGGCGGCGGCGGCGGCGGCGCTGCGCAGATCGAACGGCGGTGTGCGCACCATGGCGTCGACCTTGTCGAGGTCGAAGGATTCGGGATCGCGATGCAGGGCGCCGAACACCTCGATGTCGTTCTGCTTGTCGGGCGTGCTGAACTGGCCGGCCGAGAGCACCCGGATCAGCGCATCGGGAAGATCCAGCACCTTCGGATCCAGGGTGCTGAGCATTGCCTGCAGCGCTCGCCGCTGCTCCTTGCCGGGCAGCGGGGTCGATGCGGTCAAGCCGTCGCCGTTCACGGCATAGGTGAAATCGATGCCGCCCACCGATTTCGATACCGCATCGACCTCATAGCGGTGAAACAGGTAGATCGGCACGATCACGCGGCGCAGGTCGGAGAGCGGCGCCCCGGCCGGCAGATTCCCCGCCCCGAAGCGCTCGAGCGCGATGCGGCGCACCTCGAGCACGTGCGCCAGCTCGGCGACCGCGTCCGCGCCGTCATCCCACATCGCGCCGTACGGATTGGAGGAGCCCGCCGGTCGCGCGTCGGGATCGGCCACGAAGCGCTGCCCGTGCGCATAGCCGTCGCGCACGATGGCATCGAGCGCGCGCCGCTCATCGGTGCCCGGCGCGGCCTCATCGTACAGCCAGTGAATGGCGAAGCGGTCCCAGCTGCCGATGCCGACCTTGTACGCGTCGCTGAAGTCGAGCCGTCCATTCACGATCTTGATGCGCGGCGCGGGATAGTCCATCACCGAGGCCCGATCGTCGTAGGTGCTGGCGGCGAAATTGTGCTCGAGCCCGAGCGCATGGCCGGTCTCGTGCACGGCCAGCTGGCGCAGCCGCGCGAGCGCGATGCGGATGGGATCATCCTGCGCACCGCTCCCGGTCCTGGCGGCGCCCACCAGTCCCTCGAAGATCATGCGGTCCTGGCGCACGCGCAGCGATCCCAGCAGGACCGTGCCCTTGACGATCTCGCCGGTTCGAGGATCGATGATGGTCTGGCCGTACGACCAGCCGCGCGTCTGCCGATGCACCCAGTTGATGACGTTGTAGCGGACATCGAGCGCACTCGCCCCCTCCGGCAGCAGCTCCACCTTGAATGCATCGATGAAGCCGGCGGCGTCGAATGCCTCGGCCCACCAGCGGGCGCCTTCCATCAGGGCGCTGCGGATGGGCTCGGGCGCGGCGCGGTCGACGTAGAACACGATGGGCTTTCTCACCGCGGAGCGAGCCGCGCCGGGGTCGGTCTTCTCCAGGCGGAAGCGATGCGCGAGCCGCCGCACGATGGGGGCATCGAGCGGCGCCGCGTAATCGCTCACCACCGTGGCCTCGAGCGCGCCGACGCGCGGATCCGCCGGCCGCGGCACATAGCCCGCAGCGGGCAGCTTGATCAATGAGTGATGCTCGATCAGGGTCACGCTGTGCGCAGCGGGCTGCGGGTCGGACTGTCCGGCCGGCAGGATCCCGGTGATCTCCTCGCCCGGAACCTCCTCGCTGGTGAACGTCAGATGCGCCTCGAGCTCGAGATTCTCGGGCAGCGCCAGGGTCGCGGCCGCGTCGGGGTAGCTCAGATTCGCGTCGAGCTTGAATTTGCCCTGCTTCGCCCGCGCCAGGGCATCGATCACGCCGAACCCATCGCGCGTCAGAAAGCTCGACAGATCGATCAGCACCTGGCCCGACGCTTCCGCGAGGATCGGGGTCGACCAGAGGGTGGAGTAGGGGAAGGAGTCGCGCACCGCCATTTTCTCCGCGGCGCTCCCGCCTTGCGCCCGAAAGCCCGTGTTCACGAGCTCCGCCAGCACCCGCTTGCCGGCGCGGCGGAAGCGGATGATCTGCGTGTCGGCCGGCTGCGAGCGATCCAGGCCCACCGGCGTCGCCCCGACGCCGGAGCGCAGGTACACCTGATACAGGAACTCCCCCAGCACACCGTCCGCGCCCGTCGGCGTCAGCGCCACGAGCACCTGCTCGCTCTTTCGGTCGATGTACACCGGCAGCAGAGTCCCTTCGGGGTGCTCGAGCCCCGCCACCGTTTCGCCGAACGACTTCGCTGCCGGGGCATCGACGATGACATGGGCGGCAGGGCGCGGCGGTTGCGGGCTGGCGGCGGGCGCCGCACCAGGAAGGCCGCAGCAAGCCGCGCTGAGCGCGCCCGCGAACAGCAGCGCGCGGATTGAGATTCTTCGCAAGCGGGATGCCCTTGGTGTCGTTCGATGGCGAGATTATGCAACGGCGCCATCGCTCGCTGCCACCGCCGAGCGCGCCGCGGATTGCGGCGCGCTCGGGGGCCCGCTCCCTCCCGGGCTTGGCCCTTGCTTGCCTGACCGCTCAGCCTAGCCGAAGTGCTTCACCAGTGTCGCCACCGAGATGTGCGGCCAGCCGAGATTCACGTACGTTTTCGGCAGCAAGTGAAATATGGGGAAATTCAACACCACCATCTGGGCGTACTGCAGCTGCATGAAGGAGTGCCCGCTTTTCTCGTGCGTCACCCTCTCGATCCAGAACGTCGCATAGACGACCGCGGTCTGCGCGTTTTCCTCGATGCCCGGTGGCGCCGGCGGCGGCGGGGCAGCCACGCCGTTCAGGAACTGGATGTTTTCGATCCCGCCCCCGAACTGCGGAACGGCCACCGGCGGCAATTTGGGCCCGGCGCCGCCGGTATTGGGATTCTGCAGGAAGGTGAGCGGCGTCGTGGTCGCGATGTTCAGCGCCGTGCCCTCGAATGTATAGCCCTCGGCGACCTGTTGACTGATGGTTTGCTGGAGCAGCGTGATCGGATCGTTGATGATCGTCTGCATGCCGACGCCGTTGATCGCCGCCGGCAGCGCGGGCTCGACCGGATTCGTGTCGTAGGGCGTTCGCGTGTTGAGCGTGAAGGGTGGATTGTAGATGAGCCCGCCGAAGGCAAGCCCCGGCGTGATGGGCCCGGGCGGAACGGTGAAATCGTACGGCGGGAAGGGCACCGGCGGCACCGTCGCCGGCGGCACCGGTATCGCGCCGGTGATCCGCTCGGAGGATCCCGGCGCACTGAAGACGATGCCCGGGGCAGTCGGTGGTACGCCGAAAGGCGTGCTGTTGAACGACGGGAACAGCGAGCCGTTGTACGGAACGCCGCCGCCGGCAAGCACCGGAGGACCGCTGAAAGGTTGCGCCGCGCCTTGCGCCAGCAGGGCGTTGCCGTGCGGAATCGATCCCATTCGACCCACGATCTGCCCCTTCGGCGGATCGGGCTCCACGGGAAACGTGGTCGCGGGCTGGGTGATCCAGATGCCCGGCTCGATGTGCAGCGCGCCGTCGCGGCCTTGATCGCGGATCTTCTGCAGGTACGTCAGGCCGAACAGCTGAATATCGTCCTGCTTGAAGCCCCGGTTCGGGATCGGTGAGCCGATCGCATCGAATTTCAATGTTTCTCGGGTCTGATTGAGCTGCAGGTACAGATCGGTCACATAGGGCGCATTCGGGGGGTTGGGGTTCGGGTTGGCCTTGAGGAACTCCGCCGTCGTGTAGTGAAAGGGCGGCCGGGCGATGAGATTGAAGCCGGTTCCCTCCCAGCTGCCCGCGAGCTCGGCCAGCAGCCCGAGCCCGTCGGTGATGTTCGCCCCGGCGAATCGCCCTGACTTCGGTCTCCTATGCAGCAGATCCAGATTGCTGTCGTCTTCCATGGGGTTTCTCCGTGTGTCGAGTGCATGTCCATTGAGCATCGCCCGCACGCGAGGACGTTCCTCGCGTGCTCGAAAGGGGTAGTGCCGCGGCCGGCGCATTCGTTACACGCCGCTCGTGGCGGATCCTCGCCGTGTAACGAATGTCCCGCTCTGGTCACCATCAAGGGCCGGGAAGGGGCCCGGCGCGAAAACAGGGGTGAATCGACATGGCATTACTCGACTTCCAGACGGCGCTCAGCCGCTTGGTGCCCATGGACGGGGGCGGCGCGGTGCGCCCAGCTCGGCTGCGCAGCGAGGAGCGCGCCTGCCTCGACACGCTCAGCGAGAGCGCAGGCATCCGCTTCACCTCGGCCCTCAGGCGCTCCTGGTGCGCGCGGCGCGCCGTGAACGTCGGCTTGCTGGCCCTGTCGATCCTCAAGGAGGACGCGCGCCGCAGCCTGCTCGCCTCCTGGATCAACTCCGGCGGCGGCACGACGTCCTTCTTCGCCACCGAGGTCGACGCGCTGCTCGAGTTCATCGCACGCCAGCTCCCGGATCCCTCTCCCGAGCTCGCCGTGTGCCGCTTCGAGCAGCTCACGCTTCGCGCAGGTGACCGCTCCAGCTCGTTTCGCGCGCCCGACCCCGGCCTGTTCGAGCCGCAGCGCATCGCGCGCCGCGCGCACCATGCCGGCGTGGTGCTGTTTGACGGCGACGTCGACGCCATGCTCGGCATGCGGCCGCCGCGCGAGGCGCTGCCGATCGACCCGGCGCGCGCGCCCGCCGGGGCCCCCACCGCGCTGCTGGTCGCCCCGGGCCTGCAGCCGGTGTGGCGCATGGCCTCGCGGCACGAGCGCGAGCTCTGGGCCCGGCTCGAGGCGCCGGCGCCCATCGGCGCGCTCCTTGAGGCGGGCTGCCCGGGCGAGGCGATCCGCACGCTCCTGCACATCGGCGCGCTGGAATATGCGTGCTGCCCCGCCGGATGACCCGGGTCCTCGACCGCGAATGCACGGCGCTCGGCGGCGGCGGATCCGCCGCAGCCGCCAAAACATCGCTACAATGGGGCCACCTGACCTTAGCCAGGGAGGCGCGCCGCTTGCAGTTCACCGCCTTCGACGCGGCTTACCTCGAGCGATTGCAGCGCGGAGATGCAGGCACCGCACGACATTTCACGGCCTACTTCAGCGAGCTCATCAAGCTCAAGCTGCGCTCGCGCTTGCAGTCGAAGGAAGCCATCGAGGATGTGAGGCAGGAGACCTTCGTGAGAGTCTTCGCGCTGATGCGCACCGAAGAGGGCATCCGCCACCCCGAGCGCCTCGGCGCGCTGGTCAATTCCGTGTGCAATCTCGTGCTGCTCGAGCATTACCGCTCGCACCGCAAGAGCGGCGACCCCATCGAGGAGGCGCCGGAGGCCGCGATGATCGCCGAGGAGGCGACCGCCGCCGGGCTCCTCGAGAGCGGCGATGCGCAGCGCCTGGTGCGCCTCATCCTGAGCGGCTTGTCCGAGCGCGATCGGCTGCTCCTGCAATCGGTGCTGCTCGAGGAGCGCGACAAGGACCAGGTCTGCGCCGAGCTCGGTCTGTCGCGCGAGTATCTGCGAGTGCTGGTGCACCGGGCCAAGCAGGCGTTCAAGACCTCCTATCTGAAGCGCTTGAGGGAGGCCGACCCGTCATGACGCATCAGGAAGCGCTGCAATTCGCGGCCGCGGAGAAATACCTGCTCGATGAGCTCGCGGCGCCGGAGCGCGATGCGTTCGAGGCGCATTACTTCGACTGCCCGGACTGCGCGGCGGATCTGCGTGCCACGGCCGCGTTCTTGGAGGCGGCGCAGGGCGAATTCCGGCGCCAGGCGGCGACCCAGGCCGAGCTGCCCGCCCAGCGCGAGGCGCCCGCCCAGCGCGAGGCGCCCGCCCGGCCGCAGACCGGGGCTCCGCCCGAGGCGCCCGGCAGAGCGCGGGTCGCGCCGGCGGTGCGGCCATCGCGCTTCGCGTTTCTATGGCGGCCGGCCTTTGCGGGGCCCGCCTGGGCACTGCTGCTGCTCGTCATCGTCTATCAGAACGTCGTGCTCCATCCGCGCCCCGCGGGCGGGATGGCTCGGATCGACCGCCCGCAAGTGCTGGCCGCCGTCTCGCTCATCGGGGCCGGCGGCCGCGGCGGCGGGGTGCCGGCCGTGACCGTCGCCAACGGCCAGCCCTTGCTCCTGACCGTCGACATTGCGGCCGCGGAGCAGTATTCGGGCTATTCCTGCGAGCTCATCGCGCCGGGGGGCGCCGTGCTCTGGCAGCTGCCGGTCTCGCCCAAGCAGGCGCAGGACACCGTGTCCATTCGTGTCCCTGGCGAGCACTGGGCGCGCGGTGACTACACGCTCCTGGTGCAAGGCTACGCCGATGCCGCGCGGCAAAAGCCCACCGAGGTGGCCCGCTACCGGTTTGCGGTGAACGCCGGCGACTGATCGTCTCATCCACTCCCCTCCATCCACTCGACACTGAAGCGAGGCGCCCATGCCATCTCCCGACGCGAAGAACCAGCATCCCTTCCGAGCCGAAGCGAGCGCCCTCAGCGGCTCCGTGCGCGAGCCGCTCCACAAGGAAATCCCGCTGCTTGCGCCGGTGGCTCTGCCGCACTCCGGCGGTTTTGCCACCAAGCGCTCGGGCGCGTTCAACCTCGACGAGGTGGTGTCCTGCTCCTCGGCCTACACCTTGCTGACGGCGCGCAGGAGCGCGAGCGGCGCGATCCTCGCGCTCGCCACGGCGGTGATCGAGGATCTGAACATTCTGCAGGTCGCGACCGCGCGGCGCATCGTGGCGCAGATCAGCGTCACCATTGCGCGCGACGGCGCACCGCGCCGCATCTCCCTCGCCGGCTCGCGCTTCGAGGGATTGCGCCTCGCCGGCCACGACAGCGTTCCGCGCCTGAGTCTCGCGCTGCATCAGCCGATCGGCGGCGCCAGCGGCCCCGAGCTGCCCCTGACGTGGCACAATTTTTCACAATGGGCAGCCGCCAAATATGGCCGGATGATGGGCTCCGTTCCCCGGTCCGAGGCGGGCGAGCCGGTGCTGTGCTCCCTGGTCGAGGGCTTCGAGGGCGCCCACCCGAGTCATGCGAGCGGCCATGTGGTCGACATCCCGGGCTTCGGCAAGATCATTCTCGGCGAATTGCAGGTCTCCGGCGATTCGCTGCGGCTGGTGTCGATTCGCGCCGAGCTCGGCTGTCCGGTCACGGGCGTTGTGACGGGTCCGACGACGGACATCTCCGGCGGGGGCGGCACGGGCGGCCCCGATTAGCCCTGGGCGCCATCCTGGCGGCCTGCGCGCTCGCCGCGCTCGGGCTCACCGGATGCCACCCCCGCGCCGGACCGGATCCCGCCGCTCTATATAAGAGTGCCTACCTCGACCTGCTGCACGGCAGTCTCGATGCCGCCCGGTCGAAAGCGGAGCAGGCGCGCCGCGCATTCTCCGCCGCCGGCCGCCCGAGCGATGCCGCCTGGGCGCTCGAGTTTCGCCTGCTCGAGGCCGACATTCTCCTGCGCGAGCAGCGGCCGGAGCAGGCCATGGGGCTGCTCGCCGCCGCCGGCCCGTTTCCCCCCGGCGGCGATCTCGCGATCGGACGGCACGTGCTTCTCGCCCGGGCGCACGGCTCGCGCGGTGAGCTCGAGGCGGCAGATCGGGAGCTGCGCACCGCGCGCCAGCTCGCGCAGGGCGCGCACTGCGCGCTGCTCGGCGAGATGCTGCGCGCCGAGGCGCTCCTGGCGCGCAGATCCGGCCGCTGGGAGGAGGCCGGCGAGGCGTTCCGCCGCAGTCTCGCCGCGGCTCGCGCGCACGGCAACGCGCTGCTCGCCGCGGATGATCTGATCGATATCGGCTACGTCAGCCTGCACGGCGCGCGCTACGATCAGGCGCTGCTTTTCTCCCGGCAGGCGGCGAGCTCGGCCGCGTCGATTCACGCGCGCCGCGAGCTGCAAGCGGCGCTCGGCAATGTCGGCTGGGCGTACATCAATCTCGGCGATTTCGAGAACGCGCTCGAGAACTTCGAAGCGGCCGAGCGGCAGGCGCGCGAGCTCGCCATCGCCGACCTGCGCGTGCTCTGGCTCGAGGATGCGGGCCTCGCCGAATACAAGCTCGGCCATCTGCCGGCGGCGAGGAAGTACGACCAGCAGGCGCTCGAGCTGGCGCTCAGCTTGCCGGCGGCGAAGGAAGTCGATCGCATCGTGAACATCGACACCAATCTCGCCTTGCTGCTCTACGACCAGGGCCGCTACGCCGCGGCGCAGACCTACAGCGGCCAGGCGCAGCGCGCGGCCCGCGATTCCAGGGACGCCACGGCCGTTGCCTATGCCGGGTTCGTCGACGCCCTGATCTCGACCCACCTGCCCGCGGCCGGGGATGCCGAGCGGCGGCTGCTCACGGCCTGGCGGCTCACCCCCGATGCCGAGACGCGCATGGAAATCGAGAATGCGCTCGCCCGATTTCATGCCGGCCGTCATGAGCCGCGGGAAGCCGAGCGCTGGTATCGGCGCTCCATCGACACCTTCGAGCACAATCGATCCTCGGTCCGCGATGAATCTTTGCGCCTCTCCTCCTTCGCCTACGGCGACTCGGTGTATCGCGACTACGCCGAATTTCTGATCGATTCACACCGCGCCGGCGAGGCCTTGCAGCTCCTCGACCGCAGCCGCGCGCGAACGCTGGAGGAGGGCCTGGGCGTCGCCGATGCGCACTCGAGCGCGCGCGCGGAGCGCACGCCGGATGCTCGAGCCACTGCGCGCAAGGTCGGCGCCCCCATCCTGTTCTACTCGCTCGGCCCGCGCAGATCGCATCTGTGGGTGATCACCGCGCACGCGACGCGCCTGTTCACCCTGCCCGCAGATGAGGAGCTGCGATCGCTGGTCGATGAGTACCAGCGAGCCATCCAGAGATCGATCGATCCGCTGCAGACCGCAAACCCCGCCGCCCTGTCGCTGTACGCCGCCTTGATCAAGCCCGCCGCGGCGCTGCTGCCGCCGGGATCGAGGGTGTTTCTCATTCCGGACGGGGCGCTGCATGCGCTCAATTTCGAGACCTTGCTCGAACCCGCGCCGCGAGGATTCAAGTACTGGATCGAGGACGTCACCGTCACCACCACGAGCTCGATCCGCATCCTGGCGCAATCGCCCGCCGCTTCGTCGCAGCGGACCGAAGCCTCGTCGCCATCGCCCGGCTCAGCGCAATCGCCGGGCTCAGCGCAATCGCCCGGCTCGTCGCAATCGCCCCGCTCAGCGCAGTCCGCCGCCACGCAAGACCTTTTGCTCATGGGCGATCCCGTCTACGCCGCTGCGCAGTTCGAGCCGCTGCCCCATGCCGCGGCGGAGATCGGACGCGTCCGCGCGCACTTTCCCGCGGACGCCGAGACCGTGCTCACGCAGGCCCGGGCCGTCCCCGCAGCCTACGCGGCGAGCGCCCCCGACCGCTTCCGCTACATCCACTTCGTCGCGCACGGCACCGCAAGCCGCTTGAGCCCGCTCGACTCGGCGGTGGTCCTGTCGCCGGCCGCGAAGGACCCCGAGGATTTCAAGCTCTATGCGCGCGAGATCGTCCGTCATCCGCTGCACGCGCGGCTCGTCACCATTTCCGCCTGCTATGGCTCGGGTCTTCGCGCCTACGCCGGCGAAGGACTCGTCGGCCTGGCGTGGGCGTTCCTGCGCGCCGGCGCACACGATGTGATCGGCGCGCTCTGGCAGGCGGACGATGCCGCAACGCCGCTCCTCATGGATCGCCTCTACGCCGGGCTCGCGGCCGGGCAGTCGCCCGACGCGGCGCTGCGCGCCGCCAAGCTCGCGCTCATTCATTCGGCCAACGTCTACCGCAAGCCCTTCTACTGGGGCGTCTTCCAGCTCTACGCCGGGGCGTGAGCGTCAGTCGCGGTGCGACGTATTCGCGAAGCTCGCTCGCCGTGAGTCGTCGCGCTTCCTCGGCCCGGGCCTCGATCCGAGATGAAGGGATGCCGGCCAAGATCGCCTGGGGCAATTTCAACTGGTCGAGTCCGTCCACGTGCCTGAGCAGTGCATCGAGGTGGGTGCGCGACAGGCGCCTTGTCGTCTTACAGAGCTCGGAGAATTCCGACTCGGTCGCGCCGACGGGGACACGAAGAAGGGCATCGAGGTTGCGGCAAAGTGTAGGCGTCAATCGAGCCGATACGGAAGCCATCCACGATTGGGTGGTCTAGGCAGTGCGGCACGTTCTGCGATGTGTGAGACGATGGCCCCGGGAATCTCCCTCAGCGGGAGAAATCTACCGAGGGCCGGAAACGTCTGGAGCCGGCAGAGGAGGGCAGGACGCGGCAGCAGCGCATTGGCCTTCTGCCGAGCCCAGCGCAGCTCCGCCAGATTGGGGGTGAAGAGCTGTCCCAGTATCGCCGGCGTCAAGGGGTCAGGGAACTCGGGATACGCTAGCAGTGAAGGATTCGGCTTGGCCATGGAAAAAAAGCCGCTGGACGCGGCCCGCAACATGATTACACTGCAATCATTGCGAGCACCGGGGACTATGGCCAGCATCACCATTCGAAACCTAGATGAATCGCTCAAGAACCGTCCCCGTATCCGCGCCGCGCACCATCGGCGGTCGATGGAGGAGGAGGTCCGGCATATACTTAAAACGGCGCTCAGCAAGGAGCCGACGCCTGCGATCAATCTCGCCGCGGCGATCCAGAAGCGCTTTCGGCCTTTCTGAGGTGTGGACCTGAAGATACCGGGGCGCGCTGCAACCCGTAAGCCGCCGAGACTCGAGGGGTGATCGTTCTCGACACCAACGTGGTGTCGGAGCTGATGAAAGCCACGCCCACGGCGGCAGTTGTTGCCTGGATCGGTCGCAGCGACAGCGCCGACTTCTGCACGACGAGCATCACAGAAGCGGAAGTCCTCAACGGCGTCCTGGCGCTACCGGCGGGGCGTCGTAGGCGCGCGCTCGAACAGGCGGCCGATGCGATGTTTGCCGAGGACTTTGCCGGGCGGATTCTGCCGTTCGACCGCCGCGCAGCGCCGGCCTATGCGGAAATCGTGACAGAGCGGGATCGCCAAGGCCCACCGATCTCTCAGTTCGATGCCCAGATCGGCGCGATCACCCGCTCAGTCGGGGCCGTACTCGCGACGCGCAATGTGGACGACTTTGATCACTGCGGAATCAGTGTCGTCAACCCATGGGAATCAGAGCCGGAAAGTTGACGCCTTGTCGCGGGTCTACACTCGAGATCAGTCCACGCCGATTCGGGATCTCCGTGCTAGGGCAGTTATCCACAAAAGTGGCACTTTCCAACACGAATCTTCTCTCGGGGCCTTGTCCGTCGCCGGATCGTCCGGCACGTAGCCGCCGATGGCGCTGTACAGCGCGATGATCTGCGCGTTGCTGTAGATGAACGGCTTGCCCGTGGCGCCCGCCGTGAGCACGCCCGCCACATGGGCCATCCCGGCGATCACGCAATCACCGAGCGTGTCGTTGCCATGGACGTTCGCGAGCGCCGCCGCCGGCTTGGAGTAGTCGCACGTCGCCGGAGGCGCCGGCAGGTCGCGCAGCAGGTAATTGCGCAGGCTGAAATGCGGACCGCGCGCCACTGGCCGCGTGCGGCCGAACTTGTAGATGCGCTTGCTCAGCGGACGTTTGACCGCCTCGACCGCCATGATGCGTGCCCTCCTGGTTTGCCCGTGGAAATAGTGCGCGACGGCGCCGCGGCGTTACACGCCGGCGCGCCCTTCTCTCGGCGCCGAACATGGCAGTTTGATTGCAGATGCGCTGCCCGCCTGGTGCGCGTGCTACGGTACGTCCTCACCGTTCTGCATCGAGGCTCCATCGTGCGTTACCCCTGGGCGCTGATGATTCTCTTCCCGTGGCTCGCTCACGCCGGCACCCCGTTGGTCATCAACAAGAGCCTCTCGGCTCAGCATGCCGCCGCGAGCTACGCGCAGTTCTACGTCGAGGACGGCAAGGTGCGTGCCGGCGGCTTCGACGCGCGCACGGTGTACTTGTTCGAGGATCGGCGGATCTACGTGCTCGACAATGCCTCGAGATCGGTGCGGCTGGTGACCGGCGGCCTGGTCGAGCAGGCCGCCGCCAGGATGGACCAGCGCGTCGAGGTCATCGAGCAGGCGGCGACGAGATTGCCCCCCGACAAGCGCGCGGTGATGGAACGCCTCGCGGCGCAGATGAAGGCGCAGAACGACATCCGCCGGCTCCCGGTAGCGCGCGAGTATCGCATCACCGACCGATCGGAGGCCGTGGACGGGCGTCCCTGCCGCATCTGGGAAGGCCTCGAGCGGCAGGCCAAGCGCTTCGAGCTGTGCGTGGCGCCGCTCGCGCAGATACCGGGCGGCGCCGAGATACTGCGCGGCATGCGCTCGTTGAGCGAGTACTCGCAGGGCTCGATATTCGCCCTGGGTGTATCGCTCGGCAACGCGGGCTGGTGGCCGGGTATCGCCAGTCTCGGCGGCGTGCCGCTGCTGGTGCGTGAATTCAACAACGGCGTGCCCGTGTCCGAGACGACGCTCAGCGCCATCGGCGGCGGCGTGCCCAGCACGCCGCCGTTTGCCCTACCCGCAGGGTGGCCGGTGACCGAGGTCGCTGCCATTCCGTGAGCGACCCGCTTCCCGCGCGGCTCCAGCACGCTCTGGCGGCCTTTCACAGCGGCGATCCATCGGCAGCGCAGAGGCTCTGCGAGGACCTTCTCCACAGCGAGCCGCGCAGCGCCGGCGCGCTGCAGCTGCTCGGCGTGATCTGCGCGCAGAACGGCAACTCTGCGCGCGCGCTGGCGCTGTTCGGCGAGGCGCTGCGTCTCGAGCCGGGCGATGCGCTGACTCACTCCTTCAAGGCGATCGTCCACCAGGATCTCGCGCAGTGGGAACAATCGCTGGCCAGCTACGACCGGGCGATAGCGCTTCGCCCCGATTTCGCCGAGGCATGCTCGAACCGGGGCAACGTGCTGATGCAGCTCGAGCGCTGGGACGCGGCGCTCGCGAGCTTCGACCGCGCGCTCGCCGTCAAGCCGGACTATGCCGGGGCGCATGTCAACCGCGGCAACCTGTTCAAGGCCCTGCGGCAGTGGCAGGCGGCGCTCCGCAGCTACGACCGGGCGCTCGAGATCGCGCCTGATTTTGCCGACGCGCACTCCAATCGCGGCAACGTGCTGATGGAGCTGCACCGCTGGGAGGCCGCGCTCGCCAGCTACGACCGGGCGCTCGAGATTCGTCCTGACTTCGCCATCGCGCACTACAATAGGGGCAACGTGCTGCGGGCGCTCAAGCGGCAGCGAGCCGCCATCGCCAGCTACGACCGCGCGATCGCCATCGACCCCGCCTATGCCGGCGCCCACCATAACCGCGGCAATGCGTGTCTGGATCTGAGGCTCTTCGAGGCGGCCATCGCGAGCTACGAGCGCGCCCTGGCGCTCGACCCGGCCATCGAGTTCCTGCTCGGCACCTGCCGCCATGCCAAGATGCAGATCTGCGACTGGGATGGCCTCGAGGCGGATATCGCCCGGCTCACTGCCGATATCGCCTGCGATCGCAGGGCCTCGCCGCCGTTTCCGGTGCTGGCGCTCATCGGCTCCGCGCCGCTGCAGCGACGGGCGGCCAGCATCTGGGTGAGCGCGCGCCACCCCGCGAATCCCGCGCTCGGCCCGATTGCGGCGCCCGGCCCGGCTCCGATTGCCGAGCATCGCGCGCCCGAGCGCATTCGCCTGGGCTATTTCTCGGCGGATTTTCACGAGCACCCGGTCTCGTATCTCACTGCCGAGCTGTTCGAGTCGCATGATCGGTCCCGCTTCGAGGTCACCGCCTTCTCCTTCGGACCCGACACGCAGGACGCGATGAGGCGGCGGCTCGAGCGGGCCTTCGATGCATTCCTCGACGTGCGGCAAAGCTCCGATCAGGACGTCGCGCAGCTCGCCCGCGCCCGCAAGATCGATATCGCCGTCGATCTTTCCGGCTTCACTCAGGGTGGCCGGCCCGGCGTGTTCGCGCTGCGCGCGGCGCCTCTGCAGGTGAGCTATATCGGCTACCTCGGCACGCTGGCGGCGCAGTACATCGATTACCTCATCGCGGACGAGACCCTCGTCCCGCCATCCGAGCAGCAGCATTACGCCGAGAAGATCATCTATCTGCCGAGCTTTCAGGCCAATCAGTCGACCCGCGAGATGGCCGAGCCGGTCGCGCGGGAGCAGCTGGGACTGCCCGCTTCGGGTTTCGTGTTCTGCTGCTTCAACTCCAATTACAAGATCCTGCCCGCGCTCTGGGAGCGCTGGATGCGCCTGCTGGCGGGCGTCGCGGGCAGCGTGCTCTGGCTGTTCGTCGACAACGGCGCCGCGCAGCGCAACCTCGGCAAGGAGGCCGCGCGCCGCGGCGTCGATCCGGAGCGGATCGTCTTCGCCTCGAGACTCCCCCGCGCGCAGTATCTGGCGCGGTTTCGAGCGGCGGATCTCTTTCTGGACACGCTGCCTTATAACGCCGGGGCAACGGCCGCCGATGCGCTGTGGGCGGGACTGCCGGTGCTCACCTGCCTCGGCGAGGCCTTTGCCGGCCGTGTCGCGGCGAGCCTGTTGCGCGCCATCGGGTTGCCCGAGCTCATCACCCGCGATCTGGACGAGTACCAGAGAGTGGCCCTCCAGATCGCCGCCGACCCGCAGCGCCTCGCCGCCCTCAGGGGCAGGCTGGAGACGTGTCGGCATGCGGCCGCTCCGTTCGATGTTCGGGGGTTCGCCCGGCGCGTGGAAGCGGCTTATACGGCGATTCACGAGCGTCATCGCGCGGGCCGGCCGCCCGAGCACATCGGGGTCTGACGCGGGCCGTTCCGGCCGTCGCGCCGGCCGTGACGCCAAACTGTCACGAGACTTAAAGCTCGCGGTTACAAACGGCGCCTAGCGTGCGCTCATGCAAGCTGCCGCCCTCATCAGCGCGTGCGCCCTGGTGCTCGGGCTGTGCGCGCCGGGTGCCGCCGCGACCGGCGCGGCCGCCGCGCCGCTGAGTCGGCCTGCCGTGCCGCCTGGGCCGCCCGCTGCGCCTGACCCGGGTCTGGCCGCGCTCGGCCGGCGATTGTTTTTCGATCCGTCGCTGTCGGCATCGGGCAAGCTCGCCTGCGCGAGCTGTCACGACCCGCGTTACGCATACGGTCCGCCGCCGCACAAGGCGCTCGCGCTCGGCGGTCCACACATGAACAGGCCCGCGACGCGCGCCGTGCCCTCGCTGCGCTACCTCGAGCGGGTACCGCCCTTTTCGGTGAAGGTGACCCTGGGTGATGGCGGTGTGGGTCCTGCGGGCGGCTTGACCTGGGATGGGCGCGCGGCTTCGCTGCGCGAGCAGGCCATGATCCCGCTGTTCGGGCCCAACGAGATGGCCAACGCCGGCCCGCGCCAGGTGGTGGCCAAGCTGCGCCGCGCCGCCTACGCAGCGCAGTTTCGGCTCGAGTTCGGCGCCAGGGTGTTCAGCCGCCCGGATGAGGCATTCGCGGACGCGCTCCTCGCGCTCGAGGCGTTCGAGCGAACCCCGGCGGAGTTCTTTCCTTACAGCAGCAAGTACGATGCGTATCTGCGCGGCGAGGCGCAGCTCACCGCGCAGGAGAAGCGCGGTCTCGAGGTCTTCGACAGCCCCGCTCGCGGCAATTGTGCCAATTGCCATCTGTCCAGATCCGCCGACGGCTCACCGCCCCTCTTCACCGACTTCGAGTTCGACAACATCGGCGCCCCGCGCAATCCCCGCATCCCCGCCAATGCCGACCCGAATTACTACGACATGGGACTGTGCGGACCGCAGCGCACGGATCTCACCGCCCGCAAGAGCTACTGCGGCCTGTTCCGCACTCCGACGCTGCGCAACGTCGCTGTGCGCGATGCCTTCTTTCACAACGGCGTGTTCGGCAGCCTGCGTCAGGTGGTGCAGTTCTATCAGCAGCGCGACGTGCTCCCGTGGCAGTGGTATCCGCGCAATGCGGACGGCACGATCGACAAGGTCGATGACCTGCCGGTGGCTCTGCGGCGCAATCTCGATATCGACCCGCCCTTCGAGGGCCGCGAGGGCGGTCAGATCGGCGCCATCTCCGACGCCGACATCGACGATCTGATCGCCTTCATGCGCACCTTGACGGATGGCTATCAGCCCCCGGGGCCGCAGCGGGCCGCGCAGCCGCCGGCGAAGGCCCCGCCCGCCGCCGGGGCCGGCTGAGTACGCAGGTGCCAGACGCCCGCGCCGCCGCGCCGAGCGCCGCCGCGGCCCAGGCGCAATTCCATGAGGCGTTGCGCCTGCAGCAGCAGGGGCAGCTCGCCCGCGCGCGGCAGCTCTGCGAGCAGATGCTGCGCTCCGAGCCGCGCCAGGTCGCCGTGCTGCGCCTGCTCGGCGTGATCGGCGCGCAATCGGGCGATGCCGCGGGCGCCGCGCGGCGCTTCGGCGAAGCCATCGACCTCGAGCCGAACGACGCGCTCACCCACACGCTGCGGGCGGCGGCCCATGAGCAGCTCGGTGAATGGGGCGCGGCTCTCGCCGGCTACGACCGGGCGCTCGCCCTGCAGCCGCACTTCGCCCCGGGACACTTGCGCCGGGGCGATGTGCTGCGGCGGCTCGGACGGCGCGATGCGGCTCTTGCCAGCTACGATCGGGCGATCGGCCTGAGCCTGCGACTCGCCGAGGCGCACTCGAATCGCGGGGTCGTGCTCGGTGAGCTGTCGCGCTGGGCGGAGGCGCTCGCCAGCTGCGATGGCGCCATCGCGATCCGCGCCGACTACGCCGCGGCACATTCGAATCGCGGCGCCGCTCTCAAGGCGCTGCATCGATTCCAGGAGGCGCTCGCGAGCTATGACCGGGCCATCCTCATCGAGCCCCGACTTGCATCGGCCCACGCCAACCGCGGCGAGATCCTGCTGAAGCTCGAGCGGCCGGCCGAGGCGCTCGCGAGCTGCGATCGCGCCATCGCCCTCGATCCCGAACTGGCCGCGGCCCACCTGAATCGCGGCAATGCGCAGCGCGAGCTCGGTCGATCGGAGCAGGCGCTCGCGAGCTACGAGCGTGCCATCGCCCTGCGGCCTGATTATGCCGTGGCGCACTCCAACCGCGGCGCCATGCTGGGCGACCTCGATCAGTGGCAAGCGGCGCTCGCGAGCTACGAGCGCGCGATTGCCCTCCAGGCCGACTTTGCCGAGGCGCGCTTCAACCGTGCGGTGATCGCCCTGATGCTGGGAGATTTCGCCGCGGGCTGGGTCGACTACGAGTGGCGCTGGAAGAACGAGAACGGCAAGACGCACAAGGAGAGGCGGGACTTCGTGCAACCGCTGTGGCTGGGCGAGAGCTCGATCGCGGGACGCACCATCCTGCTGCGCGCTGAGCAAGGGCTGGGAGACACCCTGCAGTTCTGTCGCTATGCGCCGCGCGTCGCCGCCGCGGGCGCCCGGGTGATTCTCGAGGTACAGCCGCCGCTCGTGAGCCTGCTCGGCGATCTCGACGGCGTCGCGCAGGTGGTCGCGAAAGGCGAGGCGCCGCCGGATTTCGACTGCCATTGCCCGCTCTTGAGCCTGCCGCTCGCCTTCAAGACCACGCTCGAAACGATTCCGGCATCGGCCGGATATCTGCACGCCGACCGCGCCAAGGTGCAGCAGTGGCGCGCCCGGCTGGGCGAGCGCTCGAAGCCGCGCATCGGACTGGCGTGCAGCGGCAATCCCGGGAACGCCAATGACCGGCATCGCAGCATCCCGCTCGGCGATCTGATGCGTCACTTGCCGCACGACCTGGAGTATTTCTGCCTGCAGAAAGAGCTGCGCGCATCCGATCGCGAGGCGCTCGCCGCGCACCCCGAGATCGCTCACTTTGCCGACGATCTGGGCTTTCGATCCACCGCCGCTCTGTGCGAGCTCATGGACCTGGTGTTGAGCGTCGACACCAGCATCGCGCATCTGAGCGGCGCGCTGGGCAAGAGCACGTGGATCCTCTTGCCCTTCAATGGCGACTGGCGCTGGCTCGCGATGAGAGAAGACAGTCCCTGGTACGCCTCGGCACGGCTCTTCCGGCAGACCCGCCGCGGCGACTGGCACGGCGTGCTCGAGCGGGTCGCGGCGCAGCTGCCGCGCCTGTGACTTCGGCGGCGACCGATCTCGCCTCGATGGCGATACGCAAAGTTCACAATGCGGACATGCGTGTGAGATGACACGCGGCATATAGTCGACTCACCAGCTGGACGACGCCCAGCGACAATCATCACAACAGATAAGAGGATGATATCCGTGAATCTAAAAGAAGCCGTCCGGCTGGCATTGATGCCGGCTGCCTTGTGCGCATCCTTCGCCGCCGTCGCTCAGCCCGCGACGACGACTCCGATCAACCACGTCATCGTGCTGTTCCAGGAAAATGAATCCTTCGATCATTACTTCGGCACCTACCCGAATGCGCTGAACACCGACTCGACCTATGGCAGCAACATCGGCAGCTCCTTCACGGCCTATCCCGGTACGCCGACGGTGAACGGCCTCACGCCGGAGCTCCTCAATAACAACCCGAACCTCAATTCCGCCTTCACCGCTCACGTCAACCCGACCCGCCTGGCCCCGGCGAACGCCTTCACCTGCAGCATGAACCACAATTACGGTCCGGAGCAGGAAGCCGAGGACAGCGGGTTCATGGACAAGTTCATCGCGTACACCAGCAGCAGCAGCCAGGGGTGCATGTCCGACGGCTCCACGGTGCTGTCGTATTTCGACGGCAACACGGTCACGGCGCTGTGGAATTACGCGCAGAACTTCGCGATGAACGACAACTCCTACGGATCGACCTTCGGCCCCTCGACCACCGGAGCGCTGAATTTGGTGTCGGGCCAGACCTACGGCGGCATCACGCACTTCGGCAGCGGCTCGACCGCGTCCTATCCCGACACCGTCACCAACCCGGTGACCGACATCGGCGACTTCGATCCCTACCTCGACGATTGCGGCAGCGACAAGGGCGGCACCGTCACCACCACCACCACGCTCGAGATGTCGAACGGCACCACCAACGTCAACAAGAACATCGGCGACCTGCTGAATGCGGCCGGTGTGACCTGGGGCTGGTTCCAGGGTGGGTTCGCGCCGACCACGCCGTACAACCCGACCACCGGCACGCCGGCGGTTTGCGGCGCGGCGCGCATCAAGCACTCCTATCCCAGCGGTCCGAGCAGCGGAGCCTTCTACACGCAGGCACAGGTGGAAGCCGGACAGCCGGGCCTGGTGGTCGTGCCGAATCCCGCCGCCCCCTTCGTCACGGGTTCCGACATTCACTCGAGCGGCGCCGATTACGTGGCGCACCACGAAGGGTTCCAGTTCTACGCGAGCACGCGCAATCCGCATCACCTGCCTCCGACGTCGACTGCGGCGATCGGCACCACCGACCAGGCGAATCATCAGTACGACACGGTAAACTTCTTCCAGGCGCTCAACGCCGGCAACTTGCCGGCGGTGTCCTTCATCAAGGCGCCCTATGCATACAACGCGCACCCGAGCAACTCGAATCCGCTGGACGAACAGTACTGGCTCACCCAGGTCGTCAATGCGGTGATGGAATCGAGCTACTGGCCCTCGACGCTCATCATCATCGCCTACGATGACTCGGACGGCTGGGCCGATCATCAGATGGCCCCGGTCGTCAGTCCGTCGGCCGTCAACGGCGCCACCGCCAGCCCCGCCGGCGGCGGTGCCACGGTGGACGATAACCTCGGCGGAGTCGGCGTCTGCGGCACGCCGGTGTCCGGCACGTATCCGGCGCGCTGCGGTCATGGCCCTCGCTTGCCGCTGATCCTGATATCGCCGTTCACCAACACGAACTACGTCGACCACACCTTGACGGACCAGAGCTCCATCATCGCTTTCATCGAGGCCAACTGGAACCTCGGCTACATCGATGGATCGACGCCGCCATCGCCGCTGGTCAATGCCTCGTTCGATCGCTATGCCGGCACGATCACCAACATGCTCAACTTCACTTCGCCGAACACGACGCCGCTCCTGCTGACCTGTTCGGGCGCGGTGGCGGTTTCGGCCGCCCAGGCTTGCCCCGTTGATCCGAACCCGTAATCGACCATCGGAGCCGCACCGGATCGCAGGCGCGGCTCCCGCAACCCCCGGAGTGAGATACGCATGAGCATCAAGACATTGACGGCGCTCGCCGCCGCCGCCGCGATCGGAGCGGGCCTGGCTGCAACGCAGGCCCACGCATCGACGGTCGAGCTGACGCTGGGCGCCGAGCACACCGGCGCCTACATCGAGGATTACTTCCTTGGCGGCGCGGATTCCGTGCCGAGCGACGGTGACGGGCCAAATCTGGGCTTCGGTTTCTCCGACAATGCCACCGTGCAGAAAGCCGGCGACAGCGCCAGCACCGGTGACGGCAAGTTCGAAGGCAATCCGTCCGGCCAGAGCGAGATCCTCGCTTTCTCGGCGGACAACTCCAGCGGCGCGCTGAATACGGGCGGCAGCTACATGAACTTCGCGACCGGTTTCTCCACGGTCTCGTTCAACTACGCGCTCTCGGCCAATTCTTCGCAGTTCAACGGCACCGCCGACATCTGGTCGGGACTGAACGGTACCGGCACCCTGCTCGGCACCATTGCGCTGAGCGCTACCGCGGCGGGCAACTCCTGCACCGTCCGCACCGACGCCTATTGCAACTGGTCGGTCGCGTCGGCGTCGGGCTTCGGCGTCGCCGAATCGGTGACCTTCGGCGCCACATCCACCTCCGACTACGCGGAGTTCGACGGCCTGCAGGTGACGCCGGTGCCGCTGCCCGCCGCGGTGTGGCTGTTCTTGAGCGGCGCGCTCGGCCTCGGCCGCTTCGCCCGCAAGGCTCGCGCGGTCTGATTCGCGCGACTCGTCCGCAGGCGGCGATGATCAAGAGGGATTTCGGGCGGGCGGTTGCGCTCGCCTGCGCTCTCGCTGGGATTGCGCTCGGAATTCACGCGCAATCGGCGACTGGCGGTCAAGCCGACGTTCAGGCGCGAGCTGCCGCGGCATCGCCCGGCGAGGCGGCTCGCATCATCGGCTTGAACGTAGGTGCGCAGCTGCATCAGAGCGGCATCACCAACGAGATGCCGATCGATCGGATCATCGCGGGCATCAAGGACGGTCTCGCGGGCACGAAGCCCGGGCCGCAAGATCAGCAGCACCTGCAGGCATACCTGCGGGCGGTGGCGCAGACCGTCGCCGCCCGGAATCAGCTCGCCGCCCGGGCATTTCTCGAGCGCAACGCCATGAAGCCGGGCGTGCGCACCACGGCCTCGGGTCTGCAATACAAGATCCTGGAGGCCGGCGACGCCAGCGCAGCCTCGGCGCAAGCGACCGATCGAGTCACCGTAAGATATCGCGGCACCTTGCTCGACGGCTCGGAATTCGATAGCTCCTACCAGCGCGGCGTGCCGACGACCTTGATCGTGGGCAGCGTTACCAAGGGCTGGCAGGAAGCGCTCGCCATGATGAAGCCGGGCGCGAAATGGCAGCTGTTCGTGCCGCCGGACCTCGCCTACGGCGCGGCGCCGCGGCCCGGAATTCCCGGCAACTCGGTATTGATCTTCGAGCTCGAGCTGCTGAGCGTGAACACGCTCCCCATCCCGCCGCAGGCCGCGAGTGCGGCGTCCGCGGCGGCGTCTGCGCCCGCAGCGGCACCGGCGCCCGCAGCGGCACCGGCGCCCGCAGCGGAGTAATTGGCCATCGCGGCCGTTGCACCTCCCGTTCCCTTCGTTGCGAGCGCCTGACCGCCTGCCGTGAGCGCCCGCGGTCGCGGCCGCTGCGTCGTTGCGGCCGCTGCGTTGGTTGCGAAGCGGCGGTCCGCCGGCGCCTCGGCTGACTGTCATGTTCATGACACATCCTGAACGAGGCTGGGTATACTCGGACCCCACGCGAGCAAGCGACTGGCCCGTTTATTGCGCCGTGAGACGCGATTGATCCCATGAATTTACCCCCCGCCTCGACGCGCTCGCGATGGCTCATCGTCGCGGCCTGGATTGTCGTTGCCCTCGCGGCGCTGCCGTTCGCCCTGCGCGTCAACGATGAGCTCGACGCGGCCGCGCGCCTCGAGCACAGCGAATCGGGGCGCGTCGAGGCGGCTCTGCAGCGCCAGTTCGAGTCGCCGTTCGCCAAGATCGCGCTGCTGCGCATCGCCGGAGCGCCCTCTCCGCGCACGCCCGACGGCCAGGCGTTGCTCGAGCGCGTCATCAAGGAGATCCGCAACACCCCGGGCGTGCGCGGCGTCATGTCCTACCTGGATCGGCGCGACTCGTTGTTTCTCGGCCAGGACGGCAGCCCCATTCTCATCGTCGGGCTGAACGCTCCGAAGGGGACCGAGGATGCCCTGATCGCGAAGCTCGCCGCCTCGACCGATGCGTTTCGCGTCGAGCTCGAGCCCAAATATCCGGATCTGTCCTTCGGCTGGACGGGCGAGGCGGCGGTCAACGCGGACCTGCGCCGCATCAGCGCCGAGGAGACGCGCGCCGCCGAATGGCGCGTCTTCCCGCTCACCCTGGTGCTGCTGCTGATCGCATTTCGCAGCGTGATCTCCGCCGTGCTGCCGGTGCTGTGCGGTGCGCTCACCATCGTGGTCTCGCTGGGAGCAGTGGCTGCGGTGAACCGCATCTGGCCGGCATCGCTCATCGTCGTCAGCATCATCAGCATGGTGGGACTCGGGCTGAGCATCGACTATGCGCTGCTCATCGTCAGCCGCTACCGGGACGGGCTCGAACAGGGACTGTCGCGGCCCGAGGCGCTGAGTCAGGCCGCCCGGCGCGGCGGCCGCACCGTCCTCGTGTCCGGCACGGCGGTCGCCATCGGATTCGCCGCCATGCTGTTCGTGCGCGTGAGCGAGGTGAGCTCCATCGGCTTCGGTGGACTGCTCGTCACCTCCGTGGCCGTGCTGGTTGCGGTGACGCTCCTGCCCGTCGTGCTTGCCTGGATCGGACCGTGGGTCGACAAGGGCTCGCTCGGGCTGGGACGCAAGCCCGACACCGGGCGCAACTGGCGGCGCTGGGCCCGCTGGGTGCTGCGCCACCCCTGGGCCGTGCTCGCGGTGGCGGGCATCCCCTTGGTGGCGCTCGCCGCGCAAGCGGTGCACCTGCGCATCGATCTGCCGCGCGGCCGCTGGCTGCCCGAGAGCGCCGAATCGGTGCACGTTCTGCACGAGATCGACTCGGTGGCGCGCGGGAGCTTCGGCGAGATCATTCAAGTGATCCTGTACCTGCCGCCGGGCACGACCGTGCAGGAGGAGTCGGGCTGGCGCGCCGAATCGCGGCTCGCCCGCTACTTCGCGCGCGACCCGCGCGTCCACCATGTGTGGGCCGCCACCACCCTGAGCACCATGCCGCTCGCCGGCCCCGAGGTCCTCGCGCGCATTCCCGACGCAGAGCGGCGCAGTCTGGTGAGCGCCGACGGGCGGGCGGTGCTCCTGGTGCTGCTGCCGCGGCAAAATATCGCGGCGACCGACGCGATGCGCCTGGTGCGCGAGATTCGCGCTGCCAACCCGCAGACCCTCACGGGACTCGCCGGCACCCGCCTCGAGGTCGGCGGCCTGCCAGGCTTCAACACCGACTACGAGGACGCCATCAAGAGCGCGCTCGGCCCGGTGATCGCGAGCGTCATCGGCGCGACCCTCCTGGTGCTCTCGCTCGCGTTCCGCAGCGTGCTCATTCCCTTGAAGGCGGTCGCGCTCAATCTGCTCGCCGTGGCGGGCGCCTACGGCGCCGTGGCCATCGTGTTCCAGCACGGCCTCGGATCGCGCCTCGTCGGCCTCCCGAGTCCCATGCACGGCGGCTTTCCGATCTTGCCCATGGTGGTGTTTTGTATCGTGTTCGGCTTGAGCATGGACTACGAGGTGTTCATCGTCGCACGCATCGCCGACGGCCGGCGCGCCGGCCTCGCGGACGGCGCCGCGCTGGTCGAGGCACTTGCCAGCACCGGCCGCGTCATCACCTTTGCCGCCTCCATCATGGTCATGATCTTCGGCGCGTTCGTGTTCGGCGACTTCGTGCTCATCAAGATCCTCGGCTTTGCGCTCGCCGTCGCCGTGTTCCTGGACGCGACGGTGATCCGATTGGCGGTGGGGCCCGCCCTGGTGCGGCTCGCGGGACGCTGGAATTGGTGGCCGGGCCCCGCTCGCCGCAATGATCCGGGCGAGCGGGGCTGATCCTTTCGGGCAATGCTACTCGTCGACGTCGAGCGTGGGCGGTGCGAACGAGGCGATCTCGGTGTAGGAGAAGAGCCAGTGCCCGTGGACTCTTTTCACGCGGCCGCTGCCGGGCATCCCGGGAAGACCGTACGTGACATTGGACATGACCGCGTTGCTGGTGGCGTCGAGGTAGATGCATTGGAAGTAGAGGTCGGCGTTGTCCCTGTCGAGCAGCGTGACGCTCTCGGTGAAGATGGGGGTCAGCGACACCCAGTCGTGGCCCAGCGTCAGGCCGCCGGCGTGGTGTGAATAGAAATCGCATATCGTGAGCGCGCCGAGCTCGCAGCTCGCCGTGCCGGGAGTGCCCTTGCCGGTGTACGTCACGCCATTCGAGGCGACGATGACCCCATCGTCCGTCCACAGCGCCAGCAGCTCATCGAGGGCGTTGGCCTGCGTCGCCGTGCTGATTCCGGCATGCGACACCGCCTTGTGGAAAGCGACGTGCAGCTCCTTGATCTCATAAAGATCCTTGTAGCGCGCCTCATCGCCCCATGCGAAGGCGCTCACCGATCCAGCCATCAGCGTCAGGCCGGCAACGGCGGCGGTCAGGGTGACTTTCTTCACGTTGTTCTCCTTGGGTGACTTCGTGTCTGCGTTCTTGGTCGTTCGCGCGCGCGCCCGCAGCGCACGGCGGCCCGCTTGCGCCAGCCCCATTGCACCGCAGTTGCGCGCGCATGCAATCCCCCAATTGGTGTAATCGCACGATGATGCATGGGCCTGCCTATTGCATCGCGACAACCGCGCGGCGTGCGCCGCGGTCGGCGAAGGTGCTAAATTGCCGGCAAGCGCGTGCCGCCACAGGCACCCGACAGCGCGAGGGGATGACCGACGGCACATTCGTGGCGCCATTCGAGCGCCGCCGTGAGAGCGGGTATTTGCCATGCGGGACGAGGAACGGATTCCTGGAATCATCGACGATCTCTACGCGGGGACTCTCGATCCGCTTGCCTGGAGGCGCGGACTCCTCGCCATGGCCGATGTCGTCTCGGGTTCTGCAGCGCTGCTGCTCGAATTCAATCCCCGGTCGGGCCGCGTGATGCGCAACGAGAATCATAACGTCGATCCCGCCGTGCTTTCCCAGTACAACGATCACTGGTGCACGAAGGACATTCGCCGCGAGGCGGCCTCGCGGCTGGCGGTCGATGAGCCGATGTTCACCGACAATGTGTTGTCGCGGCGGACATTCCTCGGAAGTGAGGTGTACAACGACTTCCTCATGCCGGCGGATGTCCCGTGGATTCTGTCGTTCTGGCTGCATAAGGCATGCGACAGGGCCCTTGCGCTGAGCATCCAGGGCACCCGGCGCCGCGGACCTTTTTGTCAGGCGGATGGCGAGCGCATCAGGCCGCTGCTGCCGCATCTGCGGCGCGCGCTCGAGATCAAGGACCGGCTGCAGGTCGCGCAGGTGCGCTACGATACGCTGACGAAGAGCTTCGATAATCTCAGTTTTGGTGTGCTCATTCTCGATGCCGACGGGCGCATTCTCGAAGCGAGTGCCGTCGCGGCCGAGATCCTGCGCGCCGAGCAGGGCGCTCGGCGCAATGCGGACGGAACGCTCGGGCTGCGCGATCCGGCCGGTGCGCAGCTGAATCGATGGATTCTCACAGGATCACCGCCCGCCGAGAACAGCGATGGCCTCCTGCGTGTTCCACGGGCGCTGGCGCGGCCGCTTTCGGTCATGCTCACGCCGCTGTCCGAGATGAGCCGACCCTGGATGAGCGTGCGCTGTCCTCGCTGGATGCTCCTGCTGTTCGACCCCGACCGTCGCGTTGCTGCATCGCGGGAGCGCATTGCGCTTGATCTGAAGATCTCGGCGCGCGAGGCGCAGCTCGCGGCATTGCTCGCCGCGGGGTACGACCTCAGGGCCATCGCGCAGCGCATGCATATCAGCGTTCACACCGCGCGGACGCACCTCAAGACCATCTTCGGCAAGACCGGGCTTCATTCACAAGTGGAGCTGGTCCGGCACATCGCCGGCGGCCCCGCCTCGGTCAGGGGGGTTCACTGATGAGGGTCGGCTGATGGCGCGCCTCAGAACGTGTACGTCACATTCACCCCGACATCGCGCGGCTTCTGATAGAACGACACCTGCTGCCCCTCGCTGCCCGCGAACGCATAGGTGAGCGGCCGCGTGTTCGTCAAGTTCGTGACCCACAGGCTCATGTCCCAATGCCGCGCGGGGCTCTTCAGGCCCAAGCGAGCGCCGAGGTCGTGTCCGCGGCCGAAGGTCGTGGGATCTCCCAGATAGGGATGCTCGGCGCTCACATAATGGTCGTTGGCCTGCGCATAGGCATCGAGGCTCGGCCCCACCGGACGCTGGTACAGCACCATCCAGGTGGCGCTCAAGGCCGGTGCATCGGGGAGCATGTGGCCGACCGGCACGGGCGTGAACAGCGCCAGGCCATTGTCGTTGGTCAAGGTCTCCGTCACCCGCGCATGCAGGTAGGTGGCGCCCAGATGGATCTGAAGGCCGCGCAGCGGGCGCGACTCGATATCGCTCTCGACGCCGTCGATGCGTGAGCGCGGCACGTTGCCGAGTCCGGCGATCAGGGGCTGCGTCCCTGCCGGGCCCGCCCAGAGCGAGAGGCTCGACTGGCGGTCGCGGATATCGGTGTCGAACGCCGCGGTGTCGAACTGCAGCGAATCATGAAAGAACCGGCTCTTGATGCCGAGCTCGGCGGTGCGCACGCGCTCGGGCTGCACGTAGTTCCAGTCCACCTGCACCTGCGCGGGCTGGCCGTAAAAGATGCCCGCCTTGTACGCGGTTGCCAGGCTGGCGTACAGCATCACCTTGTCCGTGAGGTGGTAGTCGGGCTCGAGCCGGTAGGAGACGTTCTGGTTCCAGCGTGACTCATCGAGCGCCGCGAGCACCGTGTTCGAGATGATCGGCCCGGTGAAATTGTTGGCGGCGTAGGTCAGAAGGCCCGTCGGATCGATCGTCTTGCCGTCGAAGCTCACCTCGTCGCGCGAGTAGCGTACGCCCGTGACGAGCGTCCAGGCACTCGACAGATGCGTCTCGGCGTGGGCATAGAGCCCCTCGGACTCTTGCGTCTGGATGAAGTTCGTCGCGGTGATGGCCTTGCCGCCTTGCGTGATGTAGTCCGCGAGTCCGTAGACGAACGTCCAGTCGAGCGAGTCGCGGCAGTGGTACCAGTTCTTGCCGTACTCCGCGCCCACGATCCAGTCGACCAAGCCCCCCGGCACCGAGGCGAGGCGCAGCTCCTCGCTGTACTGCTGCTGCTCGAAGTTCTTGGTCCAGTTGTTGTCGGCCGCCGGGTAGCCGTCGTAGTTGTCGAGAGCGAGCTCGGAGAAGTCGTCGAACGCGCTGATCGAGGTGAGCGTGAGCCCGTCCAAGCGCACGTTCAAGGTCGCGACCGTGCCCTCGCCGTTGTCGTTCTTGTAGAGCGGCAGACCGCCGACGCGCACCAGCTCCCCGCCCGGCGGACTGTCGAGCAGGCCGGCCGTCGGAAATGGCTGCGGCGGGATCAGCGCCTCGACGTTCGGCGTCGAGGGCGAGGAGGGCACCGAGTGATCGTACACATAGTGGAAGTTGAGCAGCAGGTCCGCCGCCTGCGACAGCCGGAGGTCGAACAGCGCCCTGGCGCCGCCGCGATTGAGCTTGCCGTACTTCTCGCCCGTGTCGATGTCGGTCTGATAGCCGACGCCCTGGTAGGTCGCCGTCGCCGCGAGGCGCGCCTTGACGGAATCGGTGAGCGGCCCGCTCACCGCGGCCGTCAAGTCGGTCGTGTTCCAGCGGCTGTAGTCGACGTCGACGTAGCCTTCGAAGTCGTCGGTGGGGCGCCTGGAGATGATGTTGATCGCGCCGCCCGCCGTGTTCTTGCCGTACAGCGTTCCCTGCGGGCCCTTCAGGATCTCGACGCGGTCCACATCGTAGAGCGCCGCGGTCAAGAAGCCGGGGAAGCTCGCGAACACATCGTCGAGGTAGGTGCCGACGCCGCTCGAGTTGTTGGTGTTGAAGTCATCGAGCCCGATGCCGCGGATGAGAAACAGCGGCGTGGAGTCGGTGGTGGAGTTCATGGTCGAGAGGCTGGAGGAGAGCATCGAGAACTCGAGCGGCTGCTGGATGTGTCGCGCCTCCAGATCCGCGCCGCTCGCGGTGTCGATGGCGACGCCGATATCCTGCACGTCCTGGCTGTGCTTCTGCGCGGTCACGACGATTTCCTCGAGGACCGTATCGGGGCTCGAGCCGAGCCCGGCATCGCCTTGCGCGTGCGCGGCCGTCGACGCTAGTAGCAGCGCGGCCAGCGGCAGGCCGGCCGATGCGGCAGTTCGCATGAATGAAGGGGTCCGGAAAGAGATCCGCGGTCACTCTAAGTGCCGGGCCCGCTCTACTACCAGCGATCGTATCTCGCCCGAGGCACGGGCTCGCGCGCGGTATTGGCCGACCCGACGCAGCCCGGCCCGACGCAGCCCGGCCCGAGGCAGGCCGGCCCGCGCGCGGCAGCAGTCAACGCCCCCAGGCAACCAGCGACTCGACCAGCTCCTGCACCCTCCCGTAGAGCGGAACGGCGAGCACCGCAATCATCAATGCGCAGCCGATCAGGGCCTTCAGCGGAAATCGTCGCGCCGCCGCCGGCGCCGGCGCGAGCAGCCGCCGCACGCGTCCCTGAACGTCATCGACGACGACCTGCATGGCGAGTGCGCCGCTGCGCGGGGCGCTCGAGGAGAGGCGCGCCGCCTTGATCAGCGCCGCGGCGAGCGCGACGCGCTTGCTCGGATCGGAGCCGCTCGCGCGCGCATCCGCCTCGAGCTCGGCCGCCGCGCGCCAGCGCTGCGCGAGCGCGGCGTCCGTCGGCGTCCAGGCGAGCGCATCGGGCGTCATGAGCACCAGCAGCAGCTTCCAGTTGTCGTGTGCGGCCAGGTGCGCCGCCTCGTGCGCGATGATTTCCCGGAACTCCTCATCGCTGCAGGCCGCCCGCAGGCAGCGCGCCGCGAGCACCCGCGGGCGCCACGCGCCGACCACGGCGGCCAGCGGCTCGGCCACATCGACGAGATCGACCGTGCCGCCCGGCAGCACGCTCAGGCGATGGGCGGGCCCGCAGCCCCGCAGCAGCGCGCGGGTCGCCGCCCACGCGCGCCATCCACGCACAGTCCCGTGAGCGACGGCGCCGAGCGCGAGCAGCGCGAGCGCGACCAGCAGCGGCCCCGCCCGCTCGGCCTCGCCGTGCGGCTCGCGGCTGAGAAAGGCGGGCAGCACGATGCCGAGGGTCACAAACGCCGCGCCGGCCGACGGCAGCAGTCGCAGCGCCAGCAGCTCCGGCGATGTCGAGCGGCGGCGCGCGAGCCCGGCGCGCCAGCCGCCCGCGACCAGCAGCGAAAGCAGCAGGCTGGCGAGGCCGTAGAGCGCGGCGAGCACGAGCGATAAGGTCACCGTGTAGCTCATGAGTCCGCCCCTCTCGCGTTCGCGGCCCTCATGGCTGCGCCGCCTTCAGGCGTGCCCGCTCCGCCTGCACGAGCGCATCGAGCTCATCGAGCAGGGCGGCATCCTTGCGCCCCACGCACGCGACCAGGGTGGACAGAATCGCCGAGCGGGCGCGCGAGGCCGCGAGCAGCTCGGCGATCTGGCTCGATGCCCGCTCGTTCAGCATCTGCTCGCGCGAGCAGCGCGGCTCGTAGACGAATGCGCGGCCGCGCCGCCGGCGCATCAGCACGCCCTTTCGATACAGCCGATCGAGCGTGGTCATCAGCGTGGTATAGGCGAGATCCGGAAAGGCGGCCTGCACGTGGCGCACCGCCACCGCCCGCTCTTTTGACCAGAGCAACTCCAGCACTTTCGTCTCGAGCGGACCCAGCACGGCTTATCCCTGGATGATTGACATCGTTCGCATGGCGCCGCCGAACATCGGTCCCGCGCCGGCGAAAGTCTGCGGCAGATCGCCTGTAAAAGCCACAGGGCTCGCCGGCCAGACGCCCTTTGCGCTGATCATGGCGACACCCACAGGTGCTCGGGGCCGAGGCCGCGCGCGCAGCGCTCGTACATTTGCCGGTAGGCATCCTCCAGATGCCGGGTGAATCGGGCCGTGTCGAACAGCGGCACCGCCAGACGCGTGCGCCGCAGCCGCTCCGTGATCCCGGCCAGACGCTGCGGATGGGACGCAAGCTCGATGGCCAGCGCCTCGTAGTCCTGCCTGGTGGCGGTGATGAGCTCCGGCAAGCCTGCCGCCTGCAGCAGGCTCGCCGCCACGCGTGCCGCGAACGACTCGCCGCGGCGTGTGAGCACCGCCGTCCCGGCCCACAGCGCATCGCTCGCGGTGGTGTGGGCGTTGTAGGGAAAGGTGTCGAGAACCAGATCCGCCGCCCGCTGCCGGGCCAGATGCTCGGCCGGTGGCAGGCGCGCGGCGAACACCAGGCGCTCGGCGTTCACGCCCCGCGCCCGCGCCTCGCGGCGCAGATTCGCGGCCGCCGTCTCGCTGTCGCTCAGCAGCCACAGCACGCTCCCCGGCACAGCCTCGAGGATGCGCATCCACCCGGCGAAGGTGTCGGGCGTGATCTTGTAGGCGTTGTTGAAGCAGCAGAACACGAACCCGGCCGGCGGGAGTCCCAGCTCCTCGCGCGTGCAGGTGCGCTCGCCGATGGCGCGCTTGCGGTCGTTGACCTGGTACGAGTCGGGCAGGTAGGCGATCTTCTCGCTGTAATGCGCCCGGCTCTCGGGCGGGATGAGGGTCGGATCGGCGATGAGATAATCCATGTACGGGGCGCCCATCGTGCCCGGATAGCCCAGATAGCTGACCTGGATCGGGGCGGCTCGCCGCGCGAAGATCCCCACTCTGGCATCCGCGGTGAATCCCTTCAGATCCACGGCGATGTCGATCTCGTGCTCGCGCGACAGGCGCGCGATCTCCAGGTCCGAGCGCTGGCGCACGTCGATGAATCGATCGAATGCGGCGAGCAGCCGGCGGCGCATGGCATCGTCCTGCGCAGGGCCGAAGGAGAACGCCGTGAGCTC
Organism: Steroidobacteraceae bacterium; assembly: GCA_035504115.1. Taxonomy (GTDB): domain Bacteria; phylum Pseudomonadota; class Gammaproteobacteria; order Steroidobacterales; family Steroidobacteraceae; genus Bog-1198. The sequence continues at coordinate 73,570 of DATJSL010000015.1, forward strand.
GAACCGTGACCGGTCGTGCTGCTCGAACAAGCCTGCCGCCAGGTGCGTGGTGGCGTGCTCATGGAGCTCGGCCGAGTAATAGCCGAGCCGGATCTTGCCGGTGCGCCCCCCCGCGCCCGCGAGCCCCCCAGCGCCCGCGAGCCCCGCCGCGCCCGCGAGTCCCGCCGCGCCCGCGAGCCCCCCCGCGCCCGCGAGTCCCCCTGCCGCCTCCCCGCGTCCGCGCGATGTGAGCGATGGCGCGCGCGCATCAGGCGATGCGAGAAGACTCGCCGGCGTGCAATGGCTCACCCACGTCCGCGCCGCCTCGAGCTGCAGCGCCGGATCATCGAGCAGGGCGAGCCCATAGAACGGCAGGATCACCTGCTTGCTCTGCGCGACCTCGATTGCCAGCCGCTTGAGGTGCGCGTCCAGATCGCGCCAGTCGCACAGCTGCATCTTCGCGTGCAGCCAGTTGCCGAGCATCCAGCGCTGCCCCGGGTCGCACTCGAGCGCCCGCCCATAGTGCTCGAGCGCATCCTCCCAGCGCCGCAGGCGTGCAAAGGCGTTGCCGAGGTTGCCGTGCGCCTCGGCATCATCCGCGCGGATCCCGAGCGCTCGACGGTAGCACTGCAGCGCCTCATCGGGCCGTCCGAGCTCCTGCAGCACGATGCCGCGATGGTTGTGCGCTTCGGCGAAGTCCGGCTCGAGCGCGAGCGCTCGATCGTAGCTCGCGAGCGCCTCCGCGGTGCGCCTCAGCGCGCGCATCACCTGACCGCGCAGCGCGTGCGCCTCGGCGTAGCGCGGCCGCACGGCGAGGGCGCGCTCGTAGCTCTCAAGCGCCGCCTCGAGCCGTCCGAGCGCGGCGAGCGCCTGGCCGCGATTGACGTGTACCTCGGCATCGTCCGGCTTGATCGCGAGCGCGCGATCGTAGCTCGCGAGCGCCTCGAGCGGGCGACCCAGCTCCTGCAGCATCACGCCGCGGTTGTTGAGCGCATCCGCATGGGCCGGCTCGATGGCGAGCACGCGCTCGTAGCTCTCGAGCGCCTGCTGCGGCCGCTTCAGCATGCGCAGCGCCACCCCGCGGTTGTAATGGGCCTGCGCATGGCCGGGATTGCGTGCCAGCGCCTGCTCGTAGCTCGCGAGGGCCTGCTGCGGCCGCTCGAGCTTGAGCAGCACCGAGCCGCGGCCACTGTAGCCTTCCGCATGATCGGGCTTGAGCTCGATCAGCCGCTCGTAGCCCGCGAGCGCCTCCTGCAGGCGCCCGAGCTCGGTCAACGCCTTGCAGTGGTTCGCCAGCGCGCCGCCATCGCGCGGGTTGGCCGCCACCGCACGCCCGAGCAGATCGGCGGCCTCGGCGGTACGCCGCGTTTGGGCGGCGATGACACCGAGCAGGCTCAGTGCGTGAAAATGCTCCGGCTGTGCGGCAAGGATCGTCCGGCAGCGCCGCTCCGCCTCGGCCCAGCGACCGCCGCCGTAGAGCGCGACCGCCTCCTGCATCGCTTGTGAGATCGTCGGCATGGCGCTTCGCTCGTGAATGAGCTCCACTCGATGGCCCCCCATGGTAGCCGGCTTTTGCTCTACAATCCGCCGCTGACGCTTTGGGGCCGCGCACGCGGCAGGAATGATATGGCGGGGGATGCTATGCGCCGGATCGTGGCCGCACTCGTGGAATGGGCAGCGCCGGGGGTTTTGGCCGCGTCGATGGTTCTCGCGGCGCCATGGGTATTGGCGCCGTCCGCGGCATTGCTGCTGGCGCCGTCCGCCGCCGCCACCGCCGCTCCCGTCTACACCGCGGATGAGCTCGCTCGCAAGAACGTCGAGGCGAAGGGCGGCGCGCAGAAGCTGCACGCCATCGAATCGCTCCGCCTCTCGGGCCAGCTCCTCGTCAATGGCGATGCCATCAAGCTCGATTACGTCGCCTTGATCAAGCGGCCGCAGTCGATCCGCTACGAAGCGGTGCTGCAGGGATTGACCCAGGTGCAGGCGTATGACGGCACGCAGGCGTGGCAGATCGATCCCTTCCAGGGCCGCAAGGACCCCGAGAAGCTCTCCGCCGACGACGCCAAGGCGATGGGCGAGGACGCCTCGGAGTTCACCGGCGTGCTGGTCGATTACAAGGCCAAGGGCTACACGCTCGATTATCTCGGCACCGAGGACGTCGACGGCACCGCCGCCCACAAGCTGCGCGTGACGCGGCCGAATGGCGACATCACCTACGTGTACCTCGATCCGGATTATTTTCTCGAGATCCGCACCATCAACCGCCGCATCGAGCACGGCGTGCCGAAGGAAACGGTGACCGACTTCGGCGATTACGAGAAAGTGCAGGGCGTCTACTTTCCCTTCGCGCAGGTCTCGTACCCCAAGGGCTCGACCGACCGGCAGAAGCTGCAGTACGACAAGGCCGAGGCGAATGTCGCGATCGACCAGGCGCTGTTCCGCTTTCCGGCCGCGCCGGGCGGCGGTGCCTCGGGCAAGTGAAGGGGAGAGCATCCATGCGAATCGAACGATCGGCCGCCGGCTGCCTGCTGCTGTCGGCCTTCGCGCTCGCGGCGAGCGCGCAGCAGCGTATCCCCGTGCTCGATGCGGGAACGATCTCCGGACTCGGCGCGCGCAACATCGGCTCCGCGGCCATGAGCGGGCGCATCTCGGCGCTCGCCGGTTACACCGATCCCTCGGGCAAGGTCACGCTGTTCGTCGGCGCCGCGAGCGGCGGAGTCTGGAAGTCGACCGACGGGGCGACCACGTTCAAGCCCGTGTTCGACGAGCAGCCGGTGCAGTCGATCGGCGCCATCGCGGTGGATCCCTCGCATCCCATGAACGTCTGGGTCGGCACCGGCGAGACCTGGACTCGCAACAGCGTCTCGGTGGGTGACGGCATCTACAAATCGACGGACGGCGGCGAGACCTGGACGCACGCCGGATTGCCCGACTCGGAGCGCATCTCCAAGATCATCGTCGACCCGCGTGCCTCCGGCACCGTCTATGCCTGCGTGCCCGGCAAGCTCTGGAGCGACTCCGACGCGCGCGGCCTGTACAAGACCACGGATGGCGGCGCCACCTGGCAGCTGATCCTCAAGGGATCGAATCTCTCCACCGGCTGCGGCAGCATCGCCATGGATCCGCACGATCCCGGCGTGCTGCTCGCGAGCCTGTGGGACTTTCGCCGCAAGGGCTGGACCTTTCGTTCCGGCGGCGACGGGCCGCAGGCCCCGTCCGGCAGCGGCCTGTATCGAACGGCCGACGGCGGCAGGACCTGGACGGAGCTCACGCCGGCGGCCAACAAGCTGCCGCCGAAGCCCTACGGGCGCATCGCGCTCGCCTACGCGCCGAGCGATGCCAAGACCGTGTACGCCTTCATCGAATCGACCGATTCGGCGCTCTATGTCTCGCACGACGGCGGCGCGACCTGGGAAGCCGGCGACAAGAGCCAGTGGATGGTGTGGCGGCCGTTCTATTTCGCGAACCTCACCGTCGATCCCCGCGATCCCGCGCGCGTCTACAAGACCGACGGCTCGCTCATCCTGAGCGAGGACGGCGGCAAGAGCTTCACGGCGGTCGGCGGCTTCAGCGGCATGCACGGCGACGTGCACGATGTGTTCGTCGATCCCAGCAACTCGAAGCACGTCTTTGCCGGCGATGACGGCGGCCTGTGGATTTCCTTCGACGGCGCCAACAAGTGGTGGAAGACCGACAATCTGCCGATCTCCCAGTACTACCACGTGAGCCTCGACCAGACCGATCCCTACCATGTGTACGGCGGCCTCCAGGACAACAGCTCCTGGGTGGGCGACTCGGCGTACCCGGGCGGCATCACCAGCTCGCGCTGGGAGAACATGTACGGGGGCGATGGCTTCTGGATGTTCGCCGATCCGTCGGACCCGCACTACGTCTATGCCGAGGCGCAGGGCGGCACCATCGGCCGGGTCAACATGCGCACCCACGAGACCCGCGACATCCAGCCGCGGCTCGATGCGGCCGATCTCGAGCGCTACACCAAGCTGCGCTTCAACTGGAACACGCCCATTGCTCTCTCGCCGCATGATCCGGACACCGTGTACATCGGCGCGCAGTTCCTGTTCCGCTCGCGGGATCACGGCCAGACCTGGGAGCGCATCTCGCCGGATCTGACCACCAACGACCCGCAGAAGCAGAAGCAGGAAGAGTCGGGCGGCATCACCGTCGACAACTCGGTGGCGGAAATGCACACCACCATTTACTCGATCAGCGAATCCCCGCTGCAGGCCGGGCTCATCTGGGTGGGGACCGACGACGGCAATCTGCAGCTCACGCGCGACGGCGGCGAGCACTGGGACAACCTCGTCGGCAACGTGCCCGGATTGCCGAACAATGCCTGGGTGAACTGGGTGCAGGCGAGCCGCTTCGCCGCCGGCACCGCTTACGTCGCCTTCGATCGGCACACCTTCGGCGACATGGCGCCTTATGTGTACATGACCACCGACTTCGGCCGCAGCTGGCGGCCGCTGGTCACGCCGGCGCTGCCGAAAGGCGTGCGCGGCTATGCCCATGTCATCAAGGAGGACGTCGTCGATCCGCAGCTGTTGTTCCTCGGCACCGAGTTCGGGCTGTGGATCTCGATCGACGGCGGCGCGCAGTGGGCGCAGTTCAAGGGTGGCCACCTGCCCGCGGTGGCCGTGCGCGATCTTGCCATCCAGCCGCGCGACAGCGATCTGGTGCTCGCGACCCACGGCCGGGGCATCTGGATCGTGGATGACATCACGCCGCTCCGGCACCTCACGCCGCAGCTGCTCGCGGCGGATGCGGCCTTCGTGTCGGCGCGTCCCGTGCAGCAGCGCATCGAGGCGCAGGGCGGCTGGCCGAGCGGCGCCGCTGCGTTCATCGGCGAGAATCCGCCGACCGGTGCGGTGATCACCTACTACCAGCGCACGCGCCACCTGTTCGGCAAGCTCAGGATCGAGGTGCTGAACGAGAGCGGCGCGGTGGTGGACGAGCTGCAGGCGAACACCCGCCGCGGACTGAATCGGGTGGTGTGGAACATGCATCTGCCCGCTCCGCACGTGCCGCCCGCCGCGCAGCTCGCGTTCGCGGGAACCCAGGGACCGCGTGTGCCGCCCGGCGTCTACACCATCCGCATGCAGAAGGGCACGAGCACTTACCAGACCCAGATCACGGTCGGGCTCGATGCGCGCGTGCAGTGGACCGTCGCGGATCGCAAGGCGCAGTACCAGGCCGCCATGAAGGTCTACCAGCTGTTCAACGACGAGTCGGCGCTGTTCGAGCGCATCGCGGCGCTGCGCGCCGAGATCGCGCGGGCCTCGAAGAACCGTCCCGCCGGCGATGCGACGCTCGCGCGACTCGCGGCGCTCGACGCGAAGCTCGATGCGCTGCGCAAGCAGATCGTCGCCACCAAGGAAGGCGGTGCCATCACCGGCGAGGAGCGCCTGCGCGAGCACACCGATCAGCTCTACGGCGCGATCAGCTCCTGGGAAGGACCGCCCTCGGCGTACCAGCTCGCGAACACCGCGGCCCTGCGCGCGCAACTCAGCCGGATCGACGGCGACTTCACGCAGCTCACGAAATCCGAGGTTCCGTCCCTGAACGGCATCCTGCAGGGTGAGGGCGCGAAGCCGCTCATCGTGCCGCCGCTCACCGCGTTCGACGACGCCGGCGGGGAGCCGACGGGCTCGGGCGGCGGCGCTTCCGCCGTGCGCGATGCCGACGCGATGGGCGCGCGCGCGCTGCCTGCCAATCTGCGGCTGTGGAACTGAGGCGCCTGCCGTCATTCGCGCTGCTCGCGGCCCTGCTCGCCTGCGTTTGCAGCGTGTCCTCGGCGGCCGGCATGGAGACGGCCGCGGCGGCGGTGCGCCAGGCGGACGCGGACTGGACCGCGGCGGGAAGCAGCGTCGATGCCTGGCTGTCGTTCTACGCGCCCGATGCCATCGGCCGTCTGCCCGGTGATCGGCCGGCGAGCGGTCGCGAGGAGCTGCGCCCGGCGGTGCTGCGGCTCCTGGCAGCGCACCCCACGTTCAGCTCCCGTCCGCTCGAGCTGCAGGTGGCGGCATCGGCGGACCTCGCTTTCTTGACCCTGGCCTACGAGCTGCGCGTCGGTGAGGGGCACGCGGGCGAAGCCTCCGCGTTGCCCGCCTCGCAGCGCGGACGGCGTCTGGAGATCTGGAGACGGCAGGCCGACGGCGGCTGGAAATGCATCGTCGATGACTGGAGCCCGGATCAGCCGGGCGCAGCGCCCGCCGCCTCGACCCCCGCGGCGCCCGCCGCGTCGACCGCCGCAGCGACTCCGGCCGGCCCGCGCAGCTCGGCCGCCGCGGCGCCGGCGCAACCCGCCTCCGTTCCGCCATCCGCGCCGGCGGCCGCGCCGCTCGATGCGAAATACGGCGCCATGCCCACCGCCTACGAGGCGGCGATCCGCGCCTACTTCCAGGAGCACCTCAAGCACCCCGATTCGGTTCAATATCGTGAGATCGCTCAGCCCGAGCAGGGGTCGATCAGCGCGGTCGTGGGGGGCTTCTTGATGAGCGAGAAGCGCGAGTACGGCTGGATCGTCAAGGCGACCATCGATGCCAAGAACTCGCGCGACCAGTACGTCGGCTTCAAGACCTACACATTTCTGTTTCGCGGCGAGACCATCGTCGGTGCGAGCTTGCCCTTGCCGGGCGGCGAGATGAACTAGTCGATCGGACCGTCACTCGTGCGCATCTGCGGTCCCATGCCCGGCCTCGGGCCCGGCCCCCATCCCATCTTATCGCCCGGCCCCCATCCCATCTCATCGCCCGGCCCCCATCCCATCTCATCGCCCGGACCGCGCCTCATGATGACGACTCCGCGGTGCAGCCGGAATTCGCTTCGATCGGCACGCGCGATCTGGTTCAGCACCTCACGCTGGTTCGGCGTCAGCACCGCCTGCAGCTTCACGGTGGCATCGGCCAGGCGCGCGAGCTTCTGCGCCATGGCCGCCGCATCGTCCGCGCGCGCGCGCGCCAGTGCAGCCGCGTCGGCGTCGGGAGGGAGCGGCGCGGCACTTCGCGGGCGCTCGCTCACCGCCTTGAGCGCCGCCGCGTAATCATTCCACGCCGGCTCTTGCGAGGCCTTGATCTCGAGCCGCGCCGCATCCTGGTCGAGCCGCGCCTGAGTCTCCTCGGCGCGCGCCTTCTCCCAGTCCATTTTGGCTGCCGGTCCCGCGAAGGTCTGCTGCCCGTCCGCCGCACCCGGGTCGGCTGCTGCGGCAGGGGCCGGGGCACTGCAGATCGCGCCAACGCCGCTCGTCACGCTCGCCAGCAGCACGGCCGCCAGTTTTGTTCTCGTCACGAGTTCATGCTCCTTGATGCCCTGCTCGGGGGCCAACCGCCCAGGCGACAGAGACTACGCCCGGACCGCACCCCGCTCAAGCCGAACGTCTGCATTCGTTTCCCCGCGCGCCAGCCGCAGTGCCGCCCCGGTTGCGTGCATCACGAAGCTGCCGCTGGCGAGCCGCGCCGTGCGATCTCGGTCCCGGCACGCAGCTTCTCGAGGTACGCGGTGTAGGCGAAGGTCCGATCACGCTGCTTGCCGCTGGTCTCGGTGAGCACGCCGAGCTTCTCCAGCAGCTGAACGGCTCTCCCGGCGCTTGGCTTGGTCGTCTTGAGCAATTTGACGGCCGCCGGAATGGTCACGACCGGATGGATCGGCAGCTGTTCGAGCAGGCGGATGGCCGTCACGGAGGCGCCCGTCGCCGCGACGAGGCGCCGCCGATCCTCTGTGACGAGCGCGAATAGATCTTGGGCGGCAACGACCGCCTCATCCGCGATCGTCGCAACCCCTTCCAGGAAGAAATCCGTCCACGCTTCCCAGTCGCCGCTCCTGCGAACTTCACCGAGCAGCTTGTAGTACTGCGTTCGATGGCGCTTGAAGAACAAACTCAAATACAGGAGCGGTGCGGACAGCAGTTTCCAGTGCTCGAGCAGCAAGGTGGTGAGCAGTCGGCCGATGCGGCCGTTGCCGTCGAGGTAGGGGTGAATGGTCTCGAATTGAGCGTGTGCCAATCCGATGCGCACCAGCGGCGGCAATCCGTTCTCCGCGTGCAGATACTTCTCGAGGCTCAGCAGGAGCCCGGGCAATTCCTGAGGCGGTGCAGGGACGAAAACGGCGTTGCCTGGGCGGGTGCCTCCGATCCAGTTCTGGCTGCGACGAATCTCTCCGGGCTGCTTGCCGGCTCCCCGCACGCCCCGCATCAGGCGCCGATGCGCCTCGTTCAGAAGACGCACGGAAAGCGGCAGTCCGCGAGCGCTTTTCAGCTGCCCGCGGGCGTACTTGATCGCGTCGAGGTAGTTGCAGACTTCTTGAACATCCTCGACGTCGATCTTGGTTGGCTGCTCGATCTCGAATTCGAACAGATCGATCAGTGTCGCCTGGGTACCCTCGATCTGGGAGGACACGACCGCTTCCTTGCGCACGAAGGCATATATGAACCAGTCCAGCGAGGGTACCATCTCACTCGCGACCTCGAGACGTGCAACCGCGCGCTCGGCGCGCGCCAAGAGCGCGGCGAGCTCGCCCTCCAGTCTCAGCGGCGGGTTGCTCGGCGGAAGCGGGTCGGGGACGAACGCAGCAATCGCTTCGCCTGCAACGGTACTGTGCAACGTCCGGCCGGTGGTGCGCATGTCGGGAGCCTCTGGTAAAGCATTCTTTACCAAGCCCGTCTTTTAGTAAAGGAACCTTTACCAGTGCTCCGGCTTCGGTAGAGCAGCCGCGACCCCGGCGGCCCGACCCGCGACGCGCAACATTTTCACTCACCTTCATTTCGCCCGTGCTCTAAACTCCGCTCGATCCCCCACAAGGAGACGCATCGTGGCCAAGATTCCGCCGGGCGTAGGTCCGCAGTACCCCCAGGTCGTGGTTCTCGTGGGCGCGACCGGCGATCTCTCGCGGCGCAAGCTCCTGCCCGGGCTGTTTCATCTGGTGAGCGCCGGATTCATCCCAGGCTGCCGCATCATCGGCGTGTCGCTCGAGAATCTCGACCGGGACGGCTTTCGCCGCCTCGCGCACGAGGCGCTCGCGGAGTTCTCCACGCGCAAGGTGGCGGACGGCGACTGGGAGGCATTCTCCGAGAGCCTGCAGTACGTCCCCTTGACCGCGGGGCCGGCGGCCTTGAGGACGGCGGTGCTCGAAGCCGAGGGCACGTTCAACGGCGAGAGCCGCCGGCTCCACTACCTGAGCGTGCCGCCGAATGCCGCCCTGTCCGCGGTGCGCCTGCTCGGCGAGGCGGGCCTGGTCGAGCGATCGCGCATCGTCATGGAGAAGCCCTTCGGCACGGACCTCGAGAGCGCGGTCGCGCTCAATGCGAAGCTGCATGAGGTGTTCGCCGAGGAGCAGATCTTCCGCATCGATCATTTTCTCGGCAAGGAAGCCGCGCAGAACATCCTCGCCTTCCGCTTCGCGAACGGCCTGTTCGAGCCGATCTGGAATCGCAACTTCATCGATCATGTGCAGATCGACGTGCCCGAGAAGCTCGGCCTGGGGACGCGCTCGGCCTTCTACGAGCAGACCGGCGCGTACCGCGACATGGTGGTCACGCACCTGTTCCAGATTCTCGGCTTCATGGCCATGGAATCGCCGACCTCGCTCGAGCCCAAGCCCATCAGCGAGGAGAAGAACAAGGTCTTTCGCAGCATGCTGCCCGTGCGGCCGTCCAACGTGGTGCGCGGGCAGTACACGGGATACCGCAGCGAGGAGGGCGTCTCCCCGGATTCGGACACGGAGACCTTCATCGCCCTGAAGTGCCAGATCGACAACTGGCGCTGGGCGGGCGTGCCCTTCTACCTGCGCACCGGCAAGCGCCTCGCCGAGGGCCAGCGCATCATCTCCATCGCCTTCCGCGAGCCGCCGAAGAGCATGTTCCCGTCGGGCTCGGGCATCGGCGAGCAGGGCCCCGATCATCTCACCTTCGATCTGGCCGATGCCGCGAAGATGTCGCTCTCGTTCTACGGCAAGCGTCCCGGGCCGGGCATGCGGCTCGACAAGCTGAGCATGCAGTTCGCCATGCACGACACGGGACACATCGGCGATGTGCTCGAGGCCTACGAGCGATTGATCCTCGACGCCATGCGCGGCGATCCGACCTTGTTCAACACCGCCGACGGCATCGAGCGGCTGTGGGAGGTGTCGACCCCGCTCCTCGACGGGCGTCCGCCCGTGCGCTTCTACGAGCCGGGAACCTGGGGACCGAACGCCATGCACCAGCTCATCGCCCCGCATGCCTGGCGCCTGCCCTTCGAGCGCGGCTGGCGCCATCCCGACGCGAACAGCAGCTGAGGCCGCGCGCCGCTCAGGCCGCCGCTGCGCTCATGCGGCCGCAGCGCTCATGCGGCCGCAGCGCTCAGCTGACCGCAGACACCTTCAGATTCCAGATCTCCTCCGCGTACTCGCGGATGGTGCGGTCGCTCGAGAAGCGGCCGGAGCAGGCGACATTGATGACCGCCTTCCTGGACCACGCTTGCGGATCCGCATAGCAGGCGTCGAGCTCGGCGTGAGCTCGCGCGTAGTCGGGAAGGTCGGCGAGGTGGCGGTATTGATCGCCGCCCTCGAGCAGGGCATGGCGGATCGGATCGAAGACCCCGCTCTCGCCGCGGCTGAACTGCTCCGAGCAGATCAGATCGAGCGCGGCGCGCGTCTCGGGATCGTGCGCATAGTGCCAGTGCGGATCGTACCGGCCCGCGCTGTCGGCCACCTGCTCGGCCGTCAAGCCGAACAGGAAGAAGTTCTCCTCGCCGGCCTCCTGCGCCATCTCGATGGTCGCCCCGTCGCGCGTGCCGATGGTCAATGCGCCGTTCATCATGAACTTCATGTTGCCCGTGCCGCTCGCTTCGTAGCCCGCCGTGGAGATCTGCTCGGATACATCGCTCGCCGGGATGAGCCGCTCCGCGAGGCTCACGTTGTACTCCGGCAGGAACAGCACCTTGAGGCGGCCGCGGGTTGCCGCATCGCCGTTGATGACGGCGGCGGCGCGTGCGATGAGCTTGATGACCAGCTTGGCGAAGTGATACGCCGGAGCCGCCTTGCCGGCGAAGAAGAAGGTGTGCGGCTGCATCGCACGGCCCGGATCGTCGCGCAGCCGGTTGTACAGGATCACGACGTGCAGGATGTTGAGGAGCTGGCGCTTGTACTCGTGAATGCGCTTGATCTGGCTGTCGAAGATCGTGTCGGGATCCACGATCTCGCCGCTGCTCGAGGCGAGCCAGCGGGCGAAGGCGTCCTTGGCCGCGCGCTTGGCCGCGCGCAATTGCGCCCGAAAGCCGGCATCGTCCGCCAGCGGCTCGAGCCCGCGCAGCTGCGCGAGGTCCGTGACCCAATCGGGCCCGATGGCCTGGGTGATGATCCGCGACAGGAACGGATTCGCCTGCTGCAGCCAGCGGCGCGGCGTGACGCCGTTCGTCTTGTTGTTGAAGCGCTCCGGATACATCTCGGCGAAGTCGCGCAGCACCCGCGAGCGCAGCAGCTGCGAATGGATCGCCGCCACGCCGTTGGTGCTGTGCGAGCCCACCACCGCCAGATGCGCCATGCGCACCCGGCGCACCGGCGTCTCCTCGATCAGGCTCACCCGCTGCACCCGGGCCTCATCGCCGGGAGAGCGGCGCCGCACCTCGTCCAGGAAGCGGCGATTGATCTCGTAGATGATCTCGAGCTGGCGCGGGATGAGCGCCTCGAACAGGTCGACAGGCCACTTCTCCAGCGCTTCGGGCAGCAGCGTGTGATTGGTATAGGCGAGCGTGCGCTGCGTCAGGTCCCAGGCGTCCTCCCAGGACAGGTGCGCCTGATCGAGCATGATGCGCATCAGCTCGGCCACGCACAGGGCCGGATGCGTATCGTTCATCTGCACGGCGATGCGCTCCGGGAACGAGGGCCAGGTCGCGTGGCCCTTGAGGTAGCGCGCGCAGATGTCCTGCAGCGAGCAGCTCACCAGAAGGTATTGCTGCAGGAAGCGCAGCACCCGCCCCGCTTCGGTGGAATCGTCCGGGTACAGCACGCGCGTGACCGACTCCGCGGCGACCTTCTCGATGACGGCGCCCTCGAAGTTGCCGTGCGAGAACTCGCCAAGATCGAAAGAGTGGGGCGCGCCCGCCGACCACAGCCGCAGGGTGTTCACGCAGTTCGCACCGTAGCCGACCACCGGCCGATCGTAGGCCATGCCCAAAAGGCTCGACGGCTTGTTGCGCGTGAAATGCACGGCCGCACCGCGCAGCTCGAAGGTCGCGTTGAGCGGCACCATGTACACCTTGCTCGGCCGCGGGATCTCCCAGGGATCGGTCTCGAACAGCCAGTTGTCCGGCTGCTCGACCTGCGATCCGTCGTCGCGGATCGACTGGCGGAAGATGCCGTATTCGTAGCGCAGGCCGTAGCCGATGGCCGGATACTGGAGCGTCGCCAGCGAATCGATGAAGCAGGCGGCGAGCCGGCCGAGGCCGCCGTTGCCGAGCCCCGCGTCCGGTTCCTCCTCGAGCAGCGTGTCGAGGTCCCAGCCTTGCTGCCGCATGGCCTCGCGCACCAGCGGCTCCGCGGCGAGATTCATGATGTTGTTGCGCAGCGTGCGGCCGAGCAGGAACTCGAGCGACAGGTAGTGAATGCGCTTCGGGTCCGCTTCGGCGCGCGCGCGGCGCGTCATCACCCAGCGATGCGCGACCAGGTCGCGGATGAAGCGGCTGGTGGCCTCGAATTGCTCCCGCGGCGCCGCCTCCAGCGGGTCGACCAGCTGCTCGCACAGCAAGTAGCGCTCCGTCCACTGCCCGGGCTTGTTCGCGAGGCCCAGCCGCTCGAGCCGCCGATCGAGCGCAGGATCGAGGGAGTCGATACGATCGGTGGGCGGTGGCTCGGAGAGCGCCATTCAGTACACCTCCGGCACCAGCATATCGGCAGGCACCGCCTGGCGCGAGTAGTGCTCGTGATGCTCGCGCTTCGGCAGCACCACGGGGGTTCTCGGCGTCTCCTCGTAGGGGAATTGCCGCAGCAGATGCTGCATGAAGTTCAGGCGCGCGCGCTTCTTGTCGACGGCCTGCACCACCCACCAGCGCGCCTCGGGAATGTGCGAGCGCTCCAGCATGACTTCCTTCGCCCGGGTGTAGTCCTCCCAGCGCCGGCGCGACTCCAGATCCATCGGCGAGAGCTTCCACTGCTTCAGGGGGTCGCGGATGCGGCCGAGAAAACGCAAGTACTGCTCCTCGTCGGTGATCGAGAACCAGTACTTCAGCAGCTTGATCCCGGAGCGCACCAGCATGCGCTCGAACTCGGGCACCGAGCGGAAGAACTCCTCGTACTCCTCGCTCGTGCAAAAGCCCATCACGTGCTCGACGCCCGCGCGGTTGTACCAGCTGCGGTCGAACAGCACGATCTCCCCGGCGGCCGGCAGGTGCGTGACGTAGCGCTGGAAATACCACTGGGTGCGCTCGCGGTCATTCGGCGCCGGCAGCGCGACCACCCGGCAAACGCGTGGATTGAGCTTCTGGGTGATGCGCTTGATGGCCCCGCCCTTGCCCGCCGCATCGCGGCCCTCGAACAGGATCAGGATCTTCTGCCCCGTGGCGACCACCCAGTCCTGCAGCTTCACGAGCTCCGCCTGCAGCTGGATGAGCTGCTGGAAATAGACGCGCCGATAGTCCTGCTCCGAGTCGCCCGCGGCGGGCGGCGAGGCCCCCGGCAGCCGCTCGCGCTCCCCGAGCTCGAGCTCGATCTCCTCGTCGTACCCGTCCTGCACATCGCGCGCGATGCGCCGCGTGAGCTCGTCCTGATCGATCGGCGAGCTCACCGCCGCCGCTCCTCGTGACGGGCTGCGGCAATGGCCGGAATTGCTTCATTCATGGGGACCGCCCGACACCCGCTCTGACCCGACACCCGCTTGCGACCGATGCTCACCCAGATATGTTTCAGTTTCGGGAAACCGTCGCCATCGAGGCGCGCGGGGCGCACTGCCGCGCGGGGATCTTGACCGGGACGGGTGTCGCTCCTGCCTCGCTCCTCCCTCCCGCACGCCTTCCTGCGCGCGATATGGGACAATCGTGCCACAGCCGAGCCGCGCACCAGCTTCCTGGTGCGGCGCCCCGCCCTCCGCTGTGGCTCTGGCGGATAGCGGCGGGGGAGGGATCGATGCGCTGGTCGAGATCGCGCCGCGGGCTTCTGCTCGGGATCTTCGTCATCTCCGGGTTCACCGGGTTGATCTATGAGTCGATCTGGTCGCACTACCTGAAGCTGTTCCTGGGCCACGCGGCCTACGCGCAATCGCTGGTGCTGGCGATTTTCATGGGCGGCATGGCGCTCGGGTCCTGGCTGATCGCGCGCTTCTCGCTGCGTATCCGCCGGCTGCTGCTCGCCTACGCCGCAGTCGAGGCGGCGATCGGTGTGCTCGGCCTCTTCTTTCACGCCTCGTTCATCGCGGCCTACCGCTACTCCTTCGCCGCCGTGATCCCCTCGCTTCCCTCGGCGCTGTGGATCGATGCGTATAAATGGGCGCTCGGGTCTCTCCTCATCTTCCCGCAGTCGGTGCTGCTCGGCATGACCTTTCCGCTCATCAGCGGCGGGCTCATCCGCCGCTGGCCGCAGCGGCCCGGCGAGACGCTCGCCACGCTGTATTTCGCCAACAGCGCGGGCGCCGCCGTCGGCGTGCTCGTCAGCGGCTTCGTGCTCATCGAGGCCGTCGGCCTGCCCGGCACCATCCGCACCGCGGCCTTGCTCAATCTGGCGCTCGCCCTCGTGGTCTGGGCGGCCGTGCGCGGCCCAGGCGAGCCGATGCCCGAGGCGCCCGCCGAGCCCATGCCCGAGCCGCCCGCCGGCCCGGCCGCCGGGCCCTCTGCCTCCCTGGCCGCCGAGGCCTCTGCCGGGCCGGTGCGCTCGCCCGCGTGGCCGCCCGCCGCCCGGCTCTCTCGGGACGGGGTGAGCCGCTGGCTGCGGGCCGCCGCCTTCCTCACCGGCGCCGCCTCCTTCATGTACGAGCTCGGCTGGATCCGCATGCTCAGCCTGGTGCTCGGCAGCTCGACCCATTCGTTCGAATTGATGCTGAGCGCCTTCATCTTCGGTCTCGCCTTCGGCGGCCTGTACGTGCGCCGGCGCATCGAGCGGCTGGCGGATCCGATGACCTACCTCGCCTGCGTCATGATCGCCATGGGCGCGCTCGCCGCGCTCACCTTGCCGGCTTATGGGCTCACCTTCGACGCCATGGCCTGGTTCTTGACAACCTTCGCGCGCACGGCGGCGGGTTACGTCGAGTTCAACGTGCTCGGGCAGTCGATCGCCGCGCTGGTCATGATTCCCGCCACTTTCTGCGCCGGCATGACCCTGCCGCTGCTCACCCACGAGCTCATGCGCCGCGGCGCAGGCGAGCGCGCCATCGGCACGATCTATTCGGCCAATACCTTGGGCGCGATCGCAGGCGTCCTGCTCACCATCCATCTCCTCATGCCGCTCCTCGGTCTCAAGAATGTGATCCTGACGGGGGCGGCCATCCACCTGGCGCTCGGCCTGTCGCGCCTCGGCCCCCGATCTCGAGCCGCGGCGCCGCCGCACGCCGCGCAAGCGGCCGTGGCGCCGGCCGCGCCGCCCCGCGCGGCGCCGCGGCCCCATTCCGCCCGGCTCGCGGCGAGAGCGCTGGCCGTGCTCGGCGTCGGCGCGTTCGCCGCGGTGCTCATCGCGGTGCGGCTCGATCCGCTGCGCATGACCTCCGGGGTGTACCGCACCGGATCCGCGACGCTCCCGCAAGGGGCGAGCGTCCTGTATCTGCGCGACGGCAAGACGGCCACCATCAGCCTGGTCGAGAAGGACGGCACCGTCACCATCGCCACCAACGGCAAGCCGGACGCAGGCATCCAGATGGGCCCCGGTGAGCCGACGGTCGACGAGAGCACCATGGTGCTGGCGGCGGCCATCCCGCTCAGCATGCAGCCGCACCCGGCGCGCGTCGCGAACATCGGCTTCGGATCGGGACTCACCACGCATACGCTGCTCGCCAGCCCGCGCATCGAGCGGCTCGATTCGATCGAGATCGAGCCCTTCATGGTGGACGCGGCGCGCTTGGGGTTCGGCCCGCGCATCCGCAACGTCTTCGAGGACCCGCGCAGTCACATCGTCTATGCGGACGCGAAGACGTTCTTCGCGACCGAGCGCGTGCCCTACGATCTGATCGTGTCCGAGCCCTCCAACCCCTGGGTGAGCGGCGTCGCCACGCTGTTCTCGGACGAGTTCTACGCGAGGATCACGCACTACCTCACGCCCGATGGCTACTTCGTGCAGTGGATGCAGCTCTACGAGACGAACCTCGGCATCCTCGCCTCCGTCATCAAGGCGCTCGCCCCGCATTTTGGCGCCTACGCGCTGTACAACGTCGATGATCTGGACGTGCTCATCGTCGCGACGCGGGCCGGGGCGCTCGGCACCCCGGATGAGCGCCTGCTCGGATCGCCGGCGCTGCGCGCCGAGCTCGCGCGCATCGGTGTGCAGTCGGTCGCCGACATTCGCTCCCGCAAGCTCGGCGATCAGCGCACCCTGGGTCCGGTGCTCGAGGCCATGCCCGTGCCCGCCAACTCGGATTTCTATCCGTTCGTCGACTTGAATGCGCCGCGCTTGCGCTATCTGCGCGCCAACGCGATGGAGCTGCCCGCGCTCACCTTGCTGCCGATTCCGTTCCTCGAGCTGCTCGACGGCGCGCCGCCCCCGGGCGCCACGCTCGATCCCTCGGTGCACAGCGCCGTGATTCGCGATCATTTCGTCGAGCGCGCACTCGACATTCGCCGTGCGCTCCTGAGCGGCAATGCCGGCGATCTGGATCCGGCCCTGGCGCGCGATCTGTGGCTCATCGGCGCCGAGGCGTGCGCGGCGGCGCCGGCGCGCGCGGCGTGGCTCGATGCCGTGCGTGATCTGAGCGATGCGACCGCGGCGTATCTGCATCCCGCCGAGCTCGAGGTGCTGTGGAGCCGCGTGAGGTCGGGCGCATGCTATGGCGGGGCATCCGCCGAGAGCAAGGCCTGGGTGGATCTGTACGCCGCGATCGCCCAGCGCGACGCGCACGCCATGGCGCAGCTCGGCGCCGAGCTGCTCGCGCTGCGCTCGTCCGGCTCACCCGGCCGCATCGCCTATCTGAGCACCGTCACCGCGGTCGCCGACCTCGAGCTGGGCGAGAGCGCCCGCGCGCGCGAGCTCCTCGAGAGCGAGTGGCCGCGCTGCGATCATGCCGGGCAGTTCGCCTTTGCGCTGCGCGAGCTGCGCGCGCTCGCCCGGGCCCGCAGCGGCGCGGCGGCTCAGGGGCGCGGCGCGCACGGCCGCGCCGCCCGGCGCGGCACCGCGGCCGATTCCGCTACATCAGATCGCGCTTGATGCGATGGTCCCAGCTGCGCTCGAACACCTTCGTTTCTCCCTCGAGCGCGAGGATCGATTCCCGGATGCGGAATTGCTCGGCATCCGAGGTGAGCTCGAGCCCCGAGCGCACCGTGGTATCCCATCCCTCGCGCCGCAGGCTGCTGAACCACTCGAGCTTCCACGTCGAGCTGTTCGGATCGCCTTCCTGGATCGACATGTACCAGTCGCTCCCCCCGGACATGGTGGTGCCGGTATCCTTGAGCGTCTCCGGCGGATCGCGCAAGCGCTTGTGCAGCATGACGCGGCCCGCGGCGTCCGGGCCGGTCTGCGTGATGGTGTAGTTCTTGAGCTCGGCCGGGTTCGCTTCGACTTGCTCGAGGATGCGCTCGCGCAGCTCCGGGATGTTCATCGCAGCCGAGGGTGCGCTCTTCGGGCGCACCGGGAGCGAGAGCCGCGAGGCGCCGGTCGTGATCTCGAGCGTCACCGGCCGGGGCGAGGGCCACAGCAAGGGCCAGATGGATTCGCTCAGGGCGAGGCGGATGCGGTTGCCCTTCTTGAAGCGATGCGCCGTGAAGTAGCACGGGATCTGCACGTCGTAGCGATGTCCCGGCTCGAGCGCCGTCGGCGTCTCGTGTCCGTTGCGGTGGGTGAGATTGAGGACCCCATAGCTCACGTTCCAGGCCTTGCCCTCCGGCGTGACCTCGTTGATGCGCACCACCACCTTGGCCACGGGCTGGCTGGATGACACGCGCACCGTGGCCACCGGCTGCCCGAGGATCTCGACGTCCTCGACCAGCGGTGCCGTGTCGAAGGTGAGCGAGCGCTTGTCGTCCGGTGTCTGATCCGGCGGCAGATCGATGTTGAGGTTCCACGGAAACCACTCACGCTTGGTCAGGCCGAGCGTCTCCTGGGAGCGGCACTCGCGCACGCTCTCGGCGCCCTGCGCCTCGGCGAGGCCGTCGGCATTCATGAACAGCGTCTTCGGCACGATGCGCGGCGAGGGCCAGGTGGGCTCGCTCACCCAGCGGCCGGGAACGTCCTTCGGCCACACCTCGACGGCGGTGCGGTCCTCGAGATAAGCCTGCAGCATCGGCTCATCCATGATTCCCGTGTCGGCTCCCATGAGCCACTGGCTCCACCAGCGCACCTCCTCGGTGACCCAGTCGAGCCCGGGGCCCGGATCGGCGAGCTGCGGGTACTTGTGTCCCCAGGGACCGAACAGGCCCTTGCGCGGCACGCGCAGATTCGCGAGCAGCCGCGGCAGGAAATTGCGGTACGAGTCGACCTGGCCGTCGACGGCATACACCGGGCACTCGATGCGCGAGTAATCGGTGGCCACCGAGCCGTGCTGCCAGAAGGCGTCGTAGCGCTGATGCGACAGCCACTCGGCGAGGATGGGCGGCGTCGCCTTGAGCCGCGCGAGCCACATCTCGCGCCAGCGCTCGCCGACGATGGCCGGATCCGGCGGCCCCACCAGCACCGTCTTGAACTCCGCGCCCCAGTCGTAGTTGTCGAGGGTGAGCGCCCCGCCGACGTAATGCGCATCGTCCGTGTACCGATTGTCCGTGGCGCACTGGGGAATGATGGCCTTGAGCGCCGGCGGCCGCCGCGCCGCCGTCTGCAGGGAGTTGAAGCCGCCCCAGGAGATGCCGCGCATTCCCACCGACCCGTTGCACCAGGGTTGCCGCGCGAGCCAGGCGATCACCTCGACGGCGTCGTCCTGCTCCTGCTGCAGGTACTCCCCGAGCAGCACCCCGTCCGAGTCGCCCGACCCGCGGATGTCGACGCGCACGAAGGCAAATCCGTACGGCACGAACGACTCCGCCCAGCCCGTGTCGCGATGCCGCTCGAGGTCGCGCAGCCGGTACGGCAGGTATTCCCACACCACGCCCACCGGGGCGGCCTCGGCGCCTTGCGGGATCCACAGCCGCGCGGCGAGACGCGTGCCGTCCTTGAGCGTGATCCACTCGTTCTCGATGGTCTTGAAGGGGCGCTTCTTCGGCATCTGCCAGCCGCCGCCCGCGGCGGCCCAGCCGCATGGGGGGAGCGCGGCGCTCGCGAGCACGGCGCTCGAGCCGGCCAGAAATGTGCGTCTCGACACGGGCATGGTGAGTCTCGATCCTTTGCGGTGAGGGGCCGGGGTTGCTCTAGAGTAAATCGCGCTCGATGGTGCTGAACTGCTCGCGCTTGAATATTTCCTGATCGCCTTTCCTGGCCTCGAGCGTCTCCTTCAGCCGCAACTCCTGCGCGGTCGAGGTGAGCTCGAACGCCGCGCTCACCGTGCAGTCCCAGTCGCCGCGCTTCCAGGAGGTGGAATTCTCCTGCCGCCAGACGCTGCTGTTCGCATCGCCCGGCCGCACGGTGAGATCCTCGCTCGACTGCGTCGTGACCTGCGTTGCGACCTCCGCGATCAGCGTGCTGCGCGGAGCCGATCGCAGGTGCGCCTCGGCGCCCGGCCCCATCTCGGTGTGGCTGTAGGGGCTTGCCCCGGCGGTGCGGATCACCGGGATGGGAAAGAGCGCCTCGCGCGGCGGCTTGGGGCGCACCGGCAGCGTCAGGCTCGAGTGCGGCAGGTCCAGGGTCAAGGTGGCGATCTGCGGCGAGGGCCACACCAGCGGCCACAGGCTCTCGGACACGGCCGCGCGAATGCGGTTGCCTTTCTTGAAGCGGTGCGCCGTCATGTAGAGCGGCACTTCGACGTCATAGAGCTCGCCGGGCACGAGCGGCGCGGGGTGCTCGTGCGAGTCGCGGTGGGTGAGATTCAGGATCCCGTAGCTCACCAGCCACGATTTGCCCTCGGGCGTGAGCTCGGTCAGCCGCACGGCGAGCTTCGCCACCGCCACGTTCGCGCTCACGCGGATGCGAGCCAGCGGGTAGCCGAGAATCTCCTCATCCGCCTCGAGCGGCTTGGAGTCGAAGCACAGCGAGCGCGCATCGTCCGGCGCTTGATCGTCGGGCCGGCTCGGCATCCATTGCGGCTTGCACAGTCCGACGACCTGATCGCCGACGAGCGTGAGGGAGCCCTGCGCCGCCGGCGCGGCGGCGAGCGCGCCGCGGCCGAAGTAAAGCACCCGCGGCCGCGTGCTTCGCGAAGGCCACGCGGCCTGCGCCACCCAGCGGCCTGGAATCTCGGCCGGGTACACCTCCGACACGGTGCGGTACGGCAGGTAGGCGCGCAGCATCGGCTCGTCCATGATCCCGGTGTCGACGCCCTTGAGCCAGTGATGCCACCAGCGCACCTCCTCGTAGGCCCAATCCAGGCGCATGGGCGCCGGCAGGTTGGGCATCAAGTGGCCCCACGGGCCGATCAATCCCTTGCGCGGCACTTTGAGGCCCGCGAGCAGACTCCCGACGCAGTTCGAGTAGGGATCGAGCCAGCCGGCGACCACGTAGACCGGGCACTTGATGCGCCCGTAATCGCGGGCCACCGAGCCGCGCTGCCAGTACGCGTCGTAGCGCTGATGGGACGTCCATCGCTCCAGGATCGGGGGCGTCGCGGCGAGCCGCTCGCGCCATTGCCTCTCCCAGTCCGCGCCGCTCACCTCGGGGTCCGGAGGCGCCCCCATGTACACCTTGAAGTAGGTGCCCCACTTGAAGTTCTCCGCGGCGAGCGCCCCGCCGATGTAGTGCGCATCGCCGAGGAAGCGATTGTCGACGCAGCCCATCGGCATGATGGCCTTGAGCGCCGGCGGCGCGAGCGAGGCGATCTGCAGGGAGTTGATGCCGCCCCAGGAGATGCCGCGCATCCCGACCGAGCCGTTGC
This sequence comes from Steroidobacteraceae bacterium, assembly GCA_035504115.1. GTDB lineage: Bacteria > Pseudomonadota > Gammaproteobacteria > Steroidobacterales > Steroidobacteraceae > Bog-1198. The sequence continues at coordinate 94,619 of DATJSL010000015.1, forward strand.
ACCAGGGCTGCGCCGCGAGCCACGCCACGCAGGCCACGCCGTCGTCGAGCTCGGGCTGCGCATACTCATCGGTCATGATCCCCTGCGAGTCTCCCGTGCCGCGGATGTCGACACGCGCGAACGCGATCCCGAAGGGGGCGAGATCGAGCGCCGTCGCGTCATCGCGCGCGCGCACGCCGTCGCGCTTGCGATACGGCAGATATTCGAAGACCACCGGCACCGGGTTCTGCGCGGCGCCCTCCGGAATCCACAGCCGCACGCCGAGCCTCGTCCCGTCGCAGAGCGCAATCCACTCATTCTCGATCACCTCGAAGGGGCGCCGCTGCGGCAGCGTCCAGCCGCGGCCGAGCGCCAGGGCGGCGCGCTCGGGTCGCGCGACCATCGCGCCGGCCGCCAGGGTGCCCGCGGCGGCCGCGAACTCTCGCCGGTTCATCCTCATGGACTCAAGGTTCCCGCGGGGCGGGCGGGGGCGCCTGCGCCGCCCGCGCGGGCCGGGCACAACTCGCTCGCGAGGCCGATCCGATGCGCGGGACCGATTTCATGCGCGAGACCGATTTCATGCGTTTGATATTCTGCGAAAGCGCATATACATTCGAGGGTGTTGCCTGATTTCAACTGAAGGTCTGCCCGGGACGGCGCTCCGACAGGGTAACAGCGAAGCGGCATAGAACGCTCACTGGGAGACTCTAACATGGGGAATCGATACTCGAAGGGGTCGGTTCGACGTCGTGCGGGCCGAATGCTGCCGCCGGCGAGAACCGCCATCGGCGCGGCGGTGTGTCTGGCGCTCTACGGTATGCCGCACGCCGCGCGGGCTCAGGAGCAGCCCGCCGCCGCGCCCGCCTCCTCCGGGGAGCTGTCGGAAATCACCGTGACGGCAACCCGCCGCGAGGAGAAGCTCGAGGCGGTGCCGTACAGCTTGTCGGTGGTGAGCGGGGAGGATCTCTCGCGCACCGGCGTCACCGATCTGGCCGGCCTCGCGAATGAGGTGCCCGGCCTTGCCTACTATGATTTTGGCGCGCGTCAGGTCGGCTCCGAGGTCCCCATCATCCGCGGCCTCAATGCCAGCGACATCTCGGTGCAGGGGCGCTCGTTCCGCACCTTCGAGCAGAGCCCGGTGGGCACCTACATCGGCAATTCCCCGTTCGACGGCTACGTGCAGCTCGATGACGTTCAGCGGATCGAGGTGCTGCGCGGTCCTCAGGGGACGCTGTACGGCGCCGGCGCGCTCGGCGGGGCGCTGCGCATCATCCCGAACCCGCCCGAGCTCGGCGTGTTTTCGGGCAGCATCGGGGCGAGCTCGGGATTCGTGACCGGCGCCAACAAGCTCGCCTACAGCACCACCGGCGTGCTCAACGTGCCGCTCGGCGACACGCTCGCCTTCCGGGCGTCGGCCAAGTTCGACTACGAGCCCGGCTGGATCAATGTCTACGGGCTCGAGAAGCGCACCGGGTCGCCGCTCACCGGCGACCCCGTGCTCGCCGACCCTTCCGATCCCATCGACAGCCCGGGCGTGTTCTACGGCAAGAACGACTGGAACGACCAGAACTCCTTCACCGGCCGCACCAGCCTGCGCTGGAAGCCGAGCGATGTGTTCAGCGCGGACCTCGCCTTCATCTACGCGAGCGTGAATGGCGACGGCGGCCCGTACGCCGACCCGACTTTCCCCGGCGGCCCTTATGTGATCGACCCGAGAATCACCTTTCCCGCCGGCAGCGATCGCACGACCTTCAGCACCACCGATCAGCAGTACTGGCGCCGCACCACCCTCTCGAGCGTCGATCTGAGCTACGACGCCGGATTCGCGACGCTCTCCTCGACCAGCACCTACGCGGCCACCAACGGCTGGACCATGTCGGACGGGACGTACCTCATCGGCGACCTCAACTCGTTCAACGTCAACAACTACTACGAGGGCGTGCCCTTGAATCCGCGCTACATCGAGCCCGGGTTGTTCACCGATTACACCCACACGTTCGATCAGGAGCTGCGCCTGGTGTCGAAGACCGGCCCCGACTCGATGTTCGACTACGTGGTCGGCCTGTTCTACGAGGATCAGAAGCGCACCGGCGGCTGGTTCATTCCGAGCCCCGGCTCCTATGAGCGCACCGTCGCCGAGGGCTGCACCGGCCAGTACTATGCCGGCGACACCTACCCCAACTGCCTGGTATCGGTCGGGCCGGGCGATGAGAACTTCACCCAGATCGACACCCAGCAATTCAGCGACAAGTCCGAGTTCGGCGAGTTCACCTGGCATTTCACCCAGCGAGGGCAGATCACCCTGGGCGGCCGGCATTTCGAGCAGAGCTTCACCGATGCGCAGTCCTACCTCGTCTACACCTACGACATCCTGATCCCGGCCACGCCGCACAGCTCGCCCGCCTCGAAGAACACCTGGAAGGTGAATCCCTCCTACCAGTACGCGGACGGCCAGTACGTCTACGCCATCTGGTCCCAGGGGTTTCGGCGCGGCGGCGCGAATTCGGTGCCGCCGGTGGGCATCTACAAGGAGAGCCCGGTGCTCGAGACCTATGCGCCGGACTCGGTCAATAACTACGAGGCGGGCTTGAAAGGGCGCTTCGCGAACGATCTGAGCTACACCTTCGCCGTGTTCGACATCCGCTGGGACAAGCCGCAAATCTCCACCACCTTGCTCGACGGCAACCTCGCCGTCTACAACGCCAACACCGCCGAGTCGAGGGGCTTCGAGTTCGAGTCGCGAGGTCCGCTGTTCATCCCGGGGCTCACCTACTCGATCGGCGGCGCCTTCGCCGACGCCAAGCTCACCTCGAGCTTTGCGTATCCGGAGAACAACGGTGCGGGGGTGATCGTCCCCGGGCTCCTGACCGGCCAGGCCGGCGATAAGTTGCCCGGCAGTCCCAAGCTGAGCGCCTCCGCGACCCTCACCTACGACTACCCGCTCGCGCCCACCTACAATGTCGTGACCTCGCTCAACGGCGTGTATCGCAGCACCGTTCCGCTGTTTCTCACGCCGCCGTACAACTACCTCAATTCTCAGGCCTACGGCATCATGAACCTGAGCGCCACGCTGGTGCACAAGCCCTGGCGCGTCGGCTTCTATTCCACCAACCTGCTGGATAAGCGCGCCGTGCTGGCGCCTTTCGTTCCGAATCCCTACGACAACGGCGGCGGGCTCATTCAGGACAATACCTACAATCCCCCGCGCGAGGTGGGCCTGAAGGCTGCGTACTCTTTTTGAAGCGTGACTCGGCTGCGCCAGGAGGGCCGCGATGTCGGAGCTCGACTTACTGCTGATCGCCCGTGTTCTGCACGTGGTGGCAAGCACCCTCTGGGGCGGCGGCGCGATATTGATCGCCGCCTATCTGCTGCCTGCGATCAGAGCGGCCGGCCCTGCCGGCAGCGCCGTGATGAGACAGTTGACCGTCGTTCGCAAGCTCCCGGAGGCGCTGGCGGCGATCGGGATCGTCGCGATCGTCTCGGGCGGCTACCTCTACTGGGTCGACTCGCGCGGCCTGCAGGCGAGCTGGCTCGCCTCGGGTTGCGGGCTGGCCTATGCCGCGGGTGGCCTGGCCTCGCTGGCCGCAGCCGCGATCGGACTCGGCATCAACATCCCCACCGCGAATCGCATGGGATCGCTCGCGCAGGCATTGCACGCCAGCGGCGCGCCACCGACGCCGGAGCAGAGCCAGATCCTCGGCCGCTTCGCTGTCCGCATCGCGCGCGGAACCCGTGCGGTCGCCGTGCTGCTCGCCCTTGCCGTCACCGCCATGGCCGTGGCCCGATACCTGCCTTAGCCCGATACCTGCGCCAGCCCGATACCTGCGCCAGCCCGATACCTGCGCCAGCCCGCGGCCCGCTACGCATCGCTCGGCAGGGCGACGCCGCGGCTTCGCAGCGCCTGGATCAGCGGCTCGAGGTGCGGGCGATAGCCGCGCCAGCGTCCCGAGGAGGAGCCATAGATCGGGCGGCGGATCTGCGCTGCGCTTGCGGTGAGCGAGACGGCGGCGTTGTTCTGCACCTCGATCGCCTGTGCGCTCCACGCCAGGCCGCAATGCTGCGCGAGCGCGGCACCGCTGCGCGCCGGGTCCTTGACGAGATCCTCGTACACGACCTCGTGGATGTCGCCGCCGCAGCGCGCCCGCCAGTGGCCGATCAGCCCCTGGTAGGCGCTGTAGTAGCGCGCGAGATCCTCGAAGTCGTAGCTGAAGGGGTAGGCCTCGCCGAACAGGGTGCGGTACATCGCGAAGCAGCTGTCGAGCGGCGAGCGGCTGAGGAGTATCAGCTTCGCGCCGGGCAGCGCGCGCTGGATCGCGCCGAGGTAAAGATAGTTCATGGGCAGCTTCTCGATGATCTTGCCGCTGCCGCCGCCGGCGCCCTCCGCCAGGGCGGCGTAGCGAGCGGCCACCGCGTCGGGGTCGGCCGCCGCGGCGCGCGCGAAGACATCCCCGCCCTGCGCCGGGGAGGCCGCCAAGAGGGCGGCGGAGAAATGGTCGGTTTCGCCGTTCGAGTGCACGCCCGCGAGCCCGAGAAGGATGCGCTCGACCAGCGTGGTGCCCGAGCGCGGCAGGCCCACGATGAAAATGTAGCGGCTCGAGTCGATGCGCCCCGCCGCAGGGCGCGCCGCGGGGCCGGCCGGAGCTTCGGCAAACGCCTCCCGGATGCGCTGCATCTTGCGCTCATCGAGCGCCACCTCGTAGGCGAGATGGCGCCGGCGCGTGCGCGCGGCATCGGCGAAGCAGGGAAAGGCCTCATCGAAGCGAGCGAGGTCGTCGAGCTCCTTGCCGAGGGCGTAGCCGAGGAACATCCGCGCCCGATCCTCGATCCCGGGACGCGCCAGCAGCCGGCGCAGCTCCTGCACGTGATTGGCCTCGGGCGTCTGCACGCGCAGCTCCGAGCGCAGCAGCACGCTCGGATACTGCGTCGAATCGAGCTCGATCGCGCGCTCGCAGGCCGCTTCCGCCTCGGCCAGCCGGCCGAAGCTGCGCTCGCTCGAGGCGAGGTTGTACCAGAACCGCGGAATCTCGGGCGCGAGCTCGACCACGCGCCGGTACAGCGCATTCGAGCGCTCGTGCCGCCCGAGCAGCATCGAGACGTGCGCGAGGCCGTCGTAGGCATCCGCGACGCCCGGCGCGCATTCGAGCGCCTCGAGCACCACGCGCTCGGCATCGCCCGCCCGCCCGAGCTTGAGCAGGATGGTCGCGAGCAGGCCGTGCGCGCGCACGCAGGTGCGCTCCCCGGCGAGCGCGCGCTCGGCGAATTCCAGCGCCTCGGCGAGGCGCCCGGCGCGCATCAGCTTGTACGCCTCGACGTCGGGCCTCGATGCGGCGTCGAGGATCCTCAACTGGCTCAACTTGGACCGTCTCGACCTCATGTTCCGCGCGATTCGATGCGAGGGCCCGCCCGCTGCGCGATCAGCGCATATTCCTCCGGCCTGCGGTAGCGGGCGAAGTCGAAGTTCACGCGCCGGCACGTGCCGATCAGCTCGAGGTCCGCGCGATGCACCACCACCTCATCGTCCAGCGAGGCGGCGAGCGCCACGATCTCGCCGGTCGGGGCGATGATGCAGGAGCCGCCGATCAGCGCTTGGCCCTCCTCGAGTCCGGCCTTGGCGGCCGCGGCGATCCATAGCGTATTCTGATAGGCCCCCGCCTGCATCGGCAGATGATTGTGAAACATGCGCAGGTGCGCGAGCGCCGGGGCCTCCTCGAGCACGGCCGGCGTGTTGTAGCCGATGAGCGCGACCTGCGCGCCGTTGAGGCACAGCATGCGATAGGTCTCCGGCCAGCGCCGATCGTTGCACAGCGACAGGCCGATGCGCACGCCGCGATAGGAGTACACCGGAAAGCCGAGGTCGCCCGGCTCGAAATAGCGCCGCTCCAGATGCGTCGTGACGCCTTGCAGCGCCTCCTGCGACCCCGGAATGTGCATCTTGCGGTAGCGCCCGATCGGTACGCCGTCCGCGCCGACCAGCACCATGCTGTTGAAGCGGCGCGCGCCCCCCTGCGCCTCGCCGAGCTCCGCATAGCCCAGCGCGAAACCGATGTGCAGCCGGCGTGCGGCATCGAACAGCGGTCGAGTCTGCGGGCCCGGCATCTGCGCCTCGTAGAATTCATCGATCTCGCGCGGATCCTCAAGTGCCCAGCGCGGAAAGAACGTGCTCAAGGCGAGCTCCGCGAACACCGCAAGCTCGGCGCCCGCGCCGGCCGCTCGCTCGAGCAGGTGCACCAGCCGCCCGACGGTCTCGGCGCGCGTGGCGCTGCGCATGACGGGGCCCATCTGGCAGGCGGCCAGCGTCAAATATCGGCTCATGGCGTCGTCTCCTCGAACACCGGCCGCATGGCCAGCAGCTGCTCGCGCGGCAGATGGCAGACGATGCGATGGCTCGGCGAGAATTCTTGCACGGGCGGCGCCCGACTGTCGCAGGTTCCGGCGATCCGGTACGCGCAGCGGGTCGAGAACGGGCAGCCGGCCGGCGGGCTCGATGCCGAGGGTATCTCGCCCTGCAGCAGCACCGGGCGCTTGACGATGCGCGGATCGGCGATCGGGACGGCGGCGAGCAGCGCCTCGGTATAGGGATGGTAGGGCGGGGCAAATACCTCGAGCGTCGAGCCCTGCTCCAGGATCTGCCCCAGATACATGACGACGATGCGGTCCGCGAGGTGGCGCACCACGGACAGATCGTGGCTGATGAACAGGAGCGTCGTGCCGCGCCGGCGCTGGATGTCGATCAGCAGATCGATGACCGCGGCCTGCACCGACACATCGAGCGCCGACACCGGCTCGTCGGCCACCACCAGGGCGGGGTTGCCGGCGAACGCGCGCGCCAGCCCGACGCGCTGCTTCTGCCCGCCGGACAGCTGCCGCGGGCGGCGCGCCGCGATCTCGTGCGGCAGCTTCACCAGGTCCAGAAGCTCGCGCACCCGCGCGCGAATCCGCGGCTCCTCCCGCTCGACGCCGAACTTGCGGATCACGCGCGCAATCTGCCGTCCGACCGTATGGCTCGGATTGAGGGTGTCGAAGGGGTTCTGGAAGATCATCTGCAGCGCGCGCAGCGTCCGGGTGCGCCGCCGCGTCACCGGCAGGCGGCTCAATTCCAGCTCTTCGAACCGGATCGATCCCGACGTCGCCGGCGTGAGACCCATGAGGATGCGTGCGAAGGTCGACTTGCCGCACCCCGACTCGCCCACCAGGGCCACCGTCTCGCCGCGCCGCGCAGCGAACGTCAGCGCTGCATTGGCCTGCACCTCGCCGTAGCGCTTGACGAGGTGATCGACCGCGAGCACCACCTCCCCCGCCGGCGCCGAGGGAGCGGCGGCCGCGGCGCCCGGCGGTGGCGCTCCCCAGGGGATTTCTGCGACCCGCAGGCAGCGCGAGGCGTGGCCTTGCTCGAGACCATCGCCTGCCGCGGCGCCGAGCTCGCGCATCGGCACCGGCCCCGCATCGCAGCGGCCCGCGGCGAAATACGCGCAGCGCGGCCCGAAACCGCAGCCCGGCGCCCGCTCGCGCGGCGCGGCGATCTGGCCCGGAATCGGCGCGAGTCCGCGGGTGGCCTTGCCCGCCGTGGGCACCGGCATCGAGGCGAGGAGCCCCTGCGTGTAGGGATGGCGGATGGCGCGGAACAGGCGCCTCACCGGCCCCACCTCGACCGCTTCGCCCGAATACATCACCGTGATGCGATCGCAGGTGGCGCGCACCAGCCCGAGATTGTGCGAGATGTACAGCATGCAGGTGCCGAGCTCCGCGGAGATCTCGCGGATCAGCTCCACGATCCCGGCTTCGACCGTGACATCGAGCGCGGTGGTCGGCTCGTCCAGCAGCAGCAGGCGCGGATGCGACAGGAGCGCCATCGCGATCACCACGCGCTGCTGCTCGCCGCCCGACATCTGATGCGGGTAGGCGCGCATGATCCGCTCCCCGTCGGCCATGCGCACGCGCTCGAGCATCGCGCGCGCCCTTCCCCGAGCGTCCGCGCGTCCCGACCCCTCGTGATACATCGGCACTTCCATGAGCTGCTCCCCGATGCGCATCGAGGGATTGAGCGAGGCCATGGGCTCCTGATAGACCATGGCGATCGCGGCGCCGCGCGTCCTGCGCAGCTCCTCCGCGCTCATCGCCAGGATGTCGCGCCCCTCGAACAGGATCTCGCCGCCGGCGATGCGGCCCGGGCGCCCGAGGTGGCGCATGATGGCGAGCGCGACGGTCGACTTGCCGCAGCCCGATTCTCCGACCAGTCCATGCGCCTCGCCGCGCTCGAGCGTGAGATTGAAGTCGACCACCGCGGGCACGGGACCCGCGCGGCTGTCGTAGCAGACGGAAAGATGCCGGCACTCCAGAACCGGCGCGGCGCGCGCATCGGGGCGGGGATTCATGAGGTCCGGACGCATGCGGCTCATCAGTCGCGCAGGCTCATCTCGCGCAGCCCATCGGCGATCAGGTTGAACCCCAGGATCAAGCTCGACACGGCGAGCGCCGGAGCGATCACCATGTAGGAGTACTTCCACAGTACCGCGGTGCTCGCGGCCTCCTTGATCATGAGGCCCCAGTCGGGGTCCGGCGGCTGCAGGCCGAGCCCGAGGAAGGTGAGCGTGGTGATGGCGACGGTGGTGTAGCCGAGCCGCAGGCAGGCATCGACGATGATCGGTCCGCGCACATTGGGCAAAAGCTCCACCAGCATGATCCACCCGGGATGTTCGCCGCGCGTCTGCGCCGCCTGAACGTAGTCCCGCGACTTCGCCTCCAGGGTCAAGCCGCGCACGATGCGCATGATGACGGGCGCGGAGGAGCAGGTCACCGCGATGATGATGTTGAAGCCGCTCTGGCCGAGAAGATTCAGCACCAGGATGAACAGCACCATGACCGGAAAGGACAGCAGCACATTGGCCGCGAACGACACCATCTCGTCCCACCAGCCCCCGAGATACCCGCCGATCAGGCCGCAGGCGCCGCCGACCGCGTAGGCCACGGCCGTCGCCGTGATGCCCCACACCAGAATTCTCTGGCTGCCCCACAGCGTGCGCGACAGGATGTCCCGGCCGCGCATGTCGGTCCCCAGAATGAATCGCATGCCGTGCGCGATCGAGCCGGGCAGCATCAAGGGCGCAATCGGCTTGTCCGGATCGTAGAGCGGCAGGTAGGGCGCCGCTACCGCCACCAGCAGCCAGAAGCACACCAGCGTGACCCCCAGCACCGCGACCCACGACTCGCGCCAGCGGCGCACGGCCATGGCGTACAGCAGGATCACGCAGGGTATGGCCGGGAGGAGCACGTAGGGTGCCGCCGTGCCGAGCGCGGCGCCGCACAGCACGTAGGCGATGAGCGGCGACCAGATCAAGGCGATCAGCACCACGACCGCTTGCGCCGGGCTCAAGGCGCGCGACAGGCGCCCGGCGAATGATCCCGAGGGGGACAGTGCGTGCAGCAAGCTAGCTGAACCGCACGCGCGGATTCAAGAAGGCGTAGGCGGCATCGGACAGCAGCTGCGACAGCACCGCGACCGCGACGGCCACCAGCGTTGCGGCCTGCAGCACCTGGACGTCGCCGAAATTGGCGGCATCGAACAGCATGCGGCCAAAGCCCGCGTATTGAAAGAACACCTCCACCACCACCACCTGGGAGAGCAGTCCGTTGAGCTCCAGGAAAATGAGCGTCGCCGGAACCATGAGGGCGTTGCGCAGCGCGTGCTTCCAGATGATCCGCCGGTAGGGCAGACCCTTCAGGACGGCGGTGCGGATGTACTGCGAGCCCATGACCTCGACCATCGCGGCGCGGGTCATCCTCACGATGTAGCCCACATCGTAGAGCAGCAGCGTGAGCAGCGGCAGCACCAGCGCTCGAAACGACCAGCCCTGCGTCATGACCGACTTGGCGGGCACCCAGCCCAGCCCGAGCGCGAGCACCACCGTGAGGATCACCGCGGTGGCGATCTGCGGAATCGACGTGGTGAAGATCGCGATGAACGATATGCCCCGATCGAGCGCCGACCCCTCGCGCATGCCGGCCAGCACGCCGAGTGTCAGGGACAGCGGGACCATGATCAGCAGCACGAAGAAGGCGAGGATCGCGCTCCTCGTCAGGCTCTCCTTCAAGAGCGTGGACACCGCGATGTCCTTCTCGATGGACTGTCCCAGATCGCCGCGGGCAATGCGCCCGAGCCAGTGCCGGTAGCGCGTGAAGAAAGGGACGTCCAACCCCTTGCGGGCGATCCAGGCGTGGTAGTCGCTGTCGGACAGGGTGGACGCGCCGAATCCGCCGAGCTCGGCGACGGCGACTTTCTTGCGAAACTGGTCGCTGTCGAAGATCGCGAACAAGAGCAGCGACACGCACAGCATGATCAGCGACATCTGCAGCAGCCGGCGCAGGAGAAGTGTGCCCATGATGTCGCGGGGCTCAGCCCATCCACACCTTGGTGAGCTGCATCTGGCGGCCGGGGTGGGCGTGGTAGCCGTGCACCTGGCTCGAGGCGAGGATGAACACCGGGCGCCAGAACGGCTGCACCATGAGGGCCGCATCGCGCAAAATCTCCTCGACCCGCTGCATCTTGGCTTTGCGTGCCGTCACGTCGAAAGTCGCCTCCGCATCCGCCAGCGCCCGGTCGAACTGCGGATCGGCAAAATGCGTCTCGTTCCAGGAGGCGCCGCTCCGGTAGGCCTCGGCGAGCGCCATGGTGCCGAGCGGGCGGTGCGACCACGAGGTCGCGCCGAACGGCACCTTGTCCCACACCTCCCAGTACTTGGTGGCCGGCACGACATCGATGGCGAGGTGGATGCCGGCCTCTTTCACCTGGTCGCGCAGCGCTTCACAGGCGGCCTGCTGCCAGGGCCCGTCGTTGTTGCCGACGACGATGGTCAACTGAAGGCCCTCGCCATAGCCCGCCTCCTCGAGGAGCTGCCGGGCGCCGGCCACGTCGCGAACCGCGGGAGGGAGCGGAAAGTATTCCGGATGAATCGGGGCGACGTGAAAATTGGCCGCAACCGTCCCATGCTCGCCGAACACCAGCCGCTTGATGGCCGCATTGTCGGCCGCCTTGACGACCGCGCGGCGCACACGGATGTCATCGAACGGCTTGACGTCCACCTGCATGCGGCAGCACAGCGTCTGCGCGGTCTCGACCGAGGAGATGCGCGCATTCGGGATCGAGCGTGCCAGCTCGAGCTGCTCGACCGTGAGCTCGTAGATGGCATCGACGTCGCCCGAGGCGAGCGCCGCGGTCTGATTTTCCTGCTCGAAGTGATAGAAGTGGATCTCATCGAGATAGACATCGCCTCCCCAGTAATGGAAGTCCTTGCCATCCGTGGTGCGGGTGATGCGCTTGAGCAGGCAGCGGTCGGCGACGCGCAGCTCGGCGAGCGTGTACGGACCCGTCCCGATGGGCTGGCGCGACCAGGGCGGCGTGAACGAGGGATGCGCAATCAAGGTGGAATACTCGGCGCAATCCTCCGCGACCGAGAGCACCGGCTGGGCGAGATGCAGACGCACGGTCTCGCGGTCCAGCACCTCGACGGCGTCGGTGCGCGGCACGCGCAGCGCGCGGCCTTTCGCGTCCCGCTTGCCGGTGAGCTCGGTCAGCGCCGTGAACGTCGACAGGCCGAGATTCGACGAGCCGAGCGACGGATCGGCCCAGCGGCGGATGTTCCACGCGACATGCTCGGCCGTGAGCGGCTCGCCGTTGTGCCACATGACGCCCGGGCGCACCTTGAGCGTCCAGGTCTTGAGATCGGCGGACGGCGCCCACGACTCGATCAGCATCGGCCGCACGATGTTGTCCGGCCCGAGCATGGTGAGGTACTCGAGGATCGGGCGGGTCTGGTTGGCCATCTCGGTCCAGCTGTAGGTCGCCGGGTCTTCCATGCGGCCGACCATCTGTGCGACGCGCAGTGTCCCGCCGCGCCGTGCGCCGGGATCGGCTGCCGGGAACGGCAAGGTGCTCCCCGCCATCGCCGGGGCGGCAAGCCCCGCGATCGCGTACGCGCTGGCCGCCGCCGCGCCCAGGAGCGTCGCGCAGCGGATGAACTCGCGCCGATCGATCAGACCGCCGCGCAATTGCCCGGTGAGCACGCTGAGCAGCGGATTTTCCGCGGCGTCGGACACCGTCAACGGCCGCTTGCGCCGCGCCGCGAGTCCGTCCGCGCCGGCGTGCGCCGCGAGTCCGTCCGCCCCGGCGTGCGCCGCGAGTCCGCCCGCGCCGGCGCGCGCCGCCTCACAGCGCCGCCGTGACCATGATCTCGACCCGATAGCCCTCGCCCGCCATGCGCGCCTCCACGGTCGCGCGCACCGGCATGGCCGAGCGATCGATCCAATTGTCCCAGACGCCGTTCATGCGCTCGAAGTCGGCGATGTCGCGCAGCCAGATGGTGGCGCAGAGGAGCTTGCTCCTGTCCGATCCGGCCATCGCCAGGTAGTGGTCGATCTTCGCCAGCGTATCGCGGGTTTGCTGGGCGACGTCGCCGCGGAGGTCGTCCGCCGTCATGCCCGCGAGATACACGGTGCCGTTGTGGCTCAGCACGCGGCAAAATCGCGGCCCGTTCTCGAAGCGCTGAATGGTCATGACGAGATTTCCGTTTGACTGCAATGAGTGTCGTCGGGCGCCGCGCCGCGCAGCCGCTCGGGCGACAAGTCGGCGGCCGTGATGCCGAGCCGCAGCAGATCCTGCGGCAGCCGCCGCTCGCGGATCAAGCAGGCGCAGGCGCGCGACAGCGCCGGCGAGGTCTTGATGCCGAAGCCGCCTTGTCCTGCGAGCCAGAAAAATCCCTCCGCGCCGCCGTCGGGCCCGACCACCGGCAATGCATCCGCCGCGAAGCTGCGCAGCCCCGCCCAGGAGCGGGTGACGCGCTCGACTTGAAGCGTCGTGGCGCGCTCCAGGCGCTCGACCCCGCGCGCGACGTCCACATCCTCGGGGTAGGCATCCATGGGCGGGGAGGGCGTGGCATCCGCCGGCGAGACGAACAGCTGACCCGCGTCCGGCTTGAAATAGAACTGCTCTGCGATGTCGTTGACCATGGGCCATCGCCGGATCTCCATGCCGGGCGGCGCCGGTATGTTGAACGCTGTGCGCCGCTTCGGCACCACTCCCAAGGGGGACAGACCGGCCAGTTGCGCGACCGCATCGGCCCACGCCCCGGCCGCGTTGACGATCAACGGCGCGCGGAAGGTGCCCACGCGCGTCGCGACGCGCCAGCGCTCGCCCGCGCGCTCGATGGCCTCCACCCCGGCGTTGACCATGAGGCGTGCGCCGCGAGCCTTGGCCGCTCTCAGAAACCCCTGATGCAGCCCGTTGACATCCAGCTCCATGGCGTGCGGCTCGATGAACGCGCCGGCGACGTACTCTCGCCGCAGGATCGGCACGCGCTCGAGCGCCTCGGCGAGGTCGATGGCGACGACGGTCGGCACCAGCGCGCGCGCGGTCTCGAGCTCGCGCTCGAGCTGCTCGAGCTGATCGGCTCGGGCGATGGTGAGCGTGCCGCGCGGCGCGAGCAGCGGATGCGCGCAAAACCCTTCCGGGGGGTCCTCGAGGAAGGGCCGGCTCGCGATGGCGAGGCGCCGAACCGTCAGCGCGCCGTAACTCTCCGTGAAGCTCGCCGCCGACCGCCCGGTCGAGTGATAGCCGCAATGGCTTTCGCGCTCGAGCAGGGTCACGGAGGCGAATGCGGCGAGCTCGCAGGCGGCCGCTGCACCGGCGATTCCCCCGCCGACGACCAGAATGTCCGTGTCGCCGTCCGCGTTCAGGACCCGCTTTCCTGCGCCGCTCGCCGGCGGGGAGCCGAAGGATCGGGGCTCGTGGGCGCTGAAATCATGGGGCATTTCTCGAAGGCCGGGTAGTGGTCCATAATTTACCATAGCCATGCCCACCCCCAGCGCGCCTTACGATCTTGCCGTCACCGGTGGAACGGTGTTGCTGCCGCAGGGTCCCGAGCGGCTCGACATCGGCGTGCGCGATGGCCGCATCGCCTGGATCGGAGCCGATACCGTGCAGGCCCGCAGGACGATCGATGCAACCGCGCGGCTCGTGCTTCCGGGCGGGATCGACAGCCATTGTCACATGGATCAGCAGCCCTGGCAGGGGCGCAGCACCGCGGACGATTTTCGCAGCGGGACGCTTTCGGCGCTCTGCGGCGGAAATACCACGGTCATGCCCTTCGCCATGCAGATGCGCGGTCAATCCTTGCGCCGGATCGTCGATGACTACCACGAGCGGGCGCGTTCCAAAGCGCACATCGACTACGGCTTTCATCTGATCGTCGGCGATCCCTCTCCCCGGGTGCTCGCCGAGGAGTTGCCGCAGCTCATCGAGGAGGGGTGCACCTCGATCAAGCTGTTTCTCACCTACGAGGGATTGAAGCTCGACGATTACGAGGTCTTGACCGTGCTCGAGCTCGCGCGGCGCGAGGGCGTGATGGTCATGGTTCACGCCGAGAACGACGCGTGCGTGCGCTGGCTGACCGAGCGGTTGCTCGAGAACCGCAAAACCGCGCTGCGCTATCACGCGGTGGCGCACTCCGCGATCGGTGAGCGCGAGGCGGCCTTTCGGGCGATCAGCCTGGCGGAGCTCATCGATACGCCGCTCCTGATCGTGCACGTGTCTTCGGCCGCCGTGGTCGAGGAGGTGCGCCGCGCGCAGGCGCGCGGGTTGCCGATCTTTGCCGAGACATGCCCGCAATACCTCTTCCTGTGCGCGGAGGACATCGATACCGTCGATCTGAGCGGCGCCAAATGCGTCTGCACGCCCCCGCCGCGCGAGCGCTCCAACCAGCCGGCGATGTGGCGCGGCCTTCTCGATGGCACGCTCGCTGTTTTTTCCTCCGACCACTCGCCCTGGAATTACACCGACAAGATCGCGGGCGGACCGGGCAAACCCTTCAGCGACGTGCTCAACGGGATTCCGGGGATCGAGACACGGCTTCCGCTGTTTTTTTCGGCCACGCAGCACAGCGCCCGGCTCAGCCTGCGCAGATTCGTGGACATCACCACCACCACGCCGGCGAAGCTCTACGGTCTTTACCCCCGCAAGGGGGTCATAGCCGTCGGCTCCGACGCGGATCTGGCGATCTGGGATCCCGACAAGCAGGTGACGATTCGCAACGAGATGCTGCATCACGCGGTGGATCACACCCCCTACGAGGGAATGCAGGTGCGAGGCTGGCCGATGATGACGATCTCGCGCGGCGAGGTGGTGTGCGCGGATGGCGTGGTGTCCTCGAGCGCGGGCCGCGGCCGCTTTTTGCGCTGCGAGCGCCCATTCGCCCCGCAGCGCGAGCTCGCTCCGGTCCTGGCCCGCTGAGCGGCCCTCGCCGGCGAGGCAATCATGAGGGCTGTGCGAATGAAAGGTGCTCGATGACGATTTCCCGGCGCGATGTCCTGTTGAGCTCGGCCGCTCTGCTGTCGGCGGGACCGGCCGCGCTCTGCAGCGCCGCTTCAAGCGCCGGCGACGCCGGCCGCAGCGGCTGGCGCCTGCCGCAGAAGAACGCGGTGCGCGTCATCGAGAACGAATGGATCACCCTGCACGACGGCACCAAGCTGAGCGCCCGGCTGTGGCTCCCGGCGCAAGCCGACGCGGCCCCCGTGCCGGTGGTCTGGGAATACATCCCGTACCGCAAGCGCGATCTGTACCGCGCGCACGATGACCTCTGGGGCCACGCGCTCGCGCAATACGGCATCGCCTACGCCCGCGTCGATGTGCGCGGCTCGGGCGATTCCCAGGGCATCCTCGTCGATGAGTATCTGGATACGGAGCTCGATGACGGCGTCGAGGTGATCGCCTGGCTCGCGCGCCAGCGCTGGTCGAACGGCGCGGTGGGCATGCGCGGCATCTCCTGGGGCGGCATCAACACGCTGCAGATCGCCGCGCTTGCGCCGCCCGAGCTCAAGGCCATCATGCCCATGTGCTGCACCGACACGCGCTACACCGACGATGCGCACTACATCGGCGGCGCGCTCGGCCTCACCGACCTGCAGTGGGGCGTGCAGTTCAAGGCCGTCATGGCCATGCCGCCGGATCCTGCGATCGTCGGCGACTCGTGGCGGGAGGAGTGGCGGGCGCGTCTCGAAGCCTCACCGCCCATCCTCGAGCACTGGCTCTCGCATCAAAGGAACGATGCCTACTGGCAGCGCGGCTCGGTGTCCACCGACTACGCGCGCATCCAGTGCCCCGTGTACATCGTCGATGGCTGGGTCGACACTTATGTGAACACCGTCACCCGCATCCTCGCCCAGGTGAAGGCGCCGCGCAAAGCGCTCATCGGTCCCTGGGCGCACAACTATCCGCAGTCGGCGAGTCCCGGACCGAGCTTGCAATGGAGCTACGAGGAGGTGCGCTGGTGGACGCAGTGGCTGCTCGGGGTGGACACCGGCATCATGCGCGAGCCGATGCTGCGCGCCTACATGCCCTATCGCACCGCCTCCGAGGTCTATCCCGCCAACACGCCGGGCCGCTGGGTGGCCGAGCACAGCTGGCCTTCGCCTCGCATCGAGCCGCGCCTCTGGTATCTGGACGAGGCGCCGGCCGAGGCGCGCGCGCCAGCCGAGGCACGTGCGCCGGCCGAGGCACGTGCGCCGGCCGAGGCACGCGCGCCGGGAGGGCGCTTGTCGCCAAGAGCGGCGGCGCACAGCGAGGTGCGCTACCTCGCCGACAAGATCGTCGGGCTCGAGAAGCCCGAGTGGCTCCCGTTCCCGCCCGAGGGCATGCCGCGCGAGCAGACACCCGATGACCGCAGCTCCCTGGTGTTCGACACCGCGCCCCTCGGCGCCGATCTCGAGATCCTCGGACACCCCGTCGCCCGCATCCGCGTTGCCGCCGATCAGCCGGTGGCGAAGATCGCCCTGCGCCTGTGCGAGGTGCTGCCGGACGGCAAGTCCTGGCTCGTGACCTACGGGCTCCTCAATCTCACGCACCGCAACGGCCACGAGCACCCCGTCGCGCTCGCCCCGGGCGAGGCCTACGATGTGAGCGTCGAGCTGTCCTTGATCGCGCACCGCTTCAAGGCCGGCAGCCGCATCCGCCTCGCCGTCTCGGAGAGCCTGTGGCCGCTCGTGTGGCCCTCACCGCGCGTGGCGGCGCTCACCTTGACGCACGGCGCATCGCATCTCCAGTTGCCGGTGCGCCCGCCCGTCCACGATGCGGCGTTTCCCATCCCCGAAAATCCGCCCGACGAGAAGGCCCCGGCCGGACGCACCCCGCTGGATGAAACGGGACCCGACGCCCAGGGCTGGGTCGAGATCCATCAGGACCCGCAGCCCTACGCCTACCCCGTGGCCGACACCGGCACCGTGATCAGCGGCGCCCTCGGCATCAAGGAGCTGCTGCGCATCAAGGCCGGGGACAACGAAAGCTGCAGCTGGCAGGGCGAGCGCAGCGGCGGCTTCAAGCGCGGCGATTGGGACTGCACGGTGTACAGCAGTTTCAAGCTGACCTCGACGGCCGAGGAGTACTTCATCGAGGAGACCGTGCGCGCCAGCGAGGGCGGCACGGTCATCTTCGAGCGAACCAACAAGGCCGCCGTGAAGCGCGATTTGACCTGAGGCTGCGGCGGCGCTTTTCTCAGCAACGCGATTCCCCACTTCGTGAGCGGCGTGGCAACTCCCCCGAGGATTCTCAGTCCCTCAGGCGATGAGCGCGCGCAGCGTATCGGCGAGCAGCGCCGGGTGCGAGATGAAGGCCTCGTGCGGGGTGTCGATCTCGACGGTGCGCGCGCAGCCGAGCCGCTCGGCAAAGCGGCGCTGCCACTTGGGCGGCAGGATCGGATCGCGCCGCGCCAGCACGTAGGCGGTGCGAAACCGCGCCGGATCGTAGCCTTGGCGGGTGATGGGCTCCTCGGAGAAGCTCGTTGGCGTCGCATCTTGCGCGGTCTCGGCGAGCAGCCAGCGCAGTTGTCGTCCGTCCAGATCCGCGCCGAACAGGGCGGTGTAGAGCTCGGCCTTCGGCGTCGTCGCGGGATCGAAAGGGAAGCCCACGCGCTCGGGATCTTCGCCGTGGCGCCCCAGGCCCATCTGATCGTGCACGGTCTGGCCTTCCTGGGGCGCGATGGTCTGCAAGAAGATCAGATCGCAGTAGAGCGATGCGTCCTCGGCGGCCATCACCGGCATCAGCACGCCGGCGAGGGAATGCCCGACGAGCACGGCGCGGCGAACATCCGCCGCGCGCAGCTCATCGTTGAGCGAGCGGGCAATGGAGCCGATCGTCCCGCCGCTCGAATCCTGCCCGCGCTTGGTCCCCGCGCCGGGCACATCCAGTGTGATGAGTCGGCCGAACAGCGCCGGCGTCTTGCGCAGCTCCGTCAGCAGCTGCGCCCAGCACCAGGAGCCGTGGCTGCCGCCGTGCAGGAATACCAGGTCTTTCATGAAGGTCCCTCGTGAGAGCTGCCTTGCGCCTACACGTGCACCCGCGCAATGCTCGAGCGCCACTCCTTGCGGAAGATCGATCGGTCATCCTCGTAGGCCTCGATCCAGGCGGCGAGCTCGAACGCCTCGGCGGTTGAGCTCATCGTGGCGCCCGCATCGATCTTCACGCGCCAGCTGCCGCGCGCCGTCTCGTAGATCTGGGTCATCACGGCATGCGCGGAATTCGGATCGGCCGGCTTGATGCGGTAGATGCGCTCGAACGCGTGCGCCAGCTCCACGCCGATGTCCTCGAGGCGGAACTTGCCCGACGGGCCGAATACGCCGCCGTCGATGTAGAGTCGATGGATCACCTCGCCGCTGAGCTGATCGAGGGTGCTGCTGCGCTCCAGGCGTCCGGGACGCAGCACCGTCGCGGGTGCGACCGGCGCGCTCGCGGGCTCGGGCAGCGCGCGCGGCTCGCTGCCGGCCGGCTCGGGCTCGCGCACCGGCAGCAGGAGCTGCGAGGCCCCGGTGTACAGGGTGAGGGCGGCAGCGGCCGGTGACGGCCAGAGAATCGGCCAGTAGGCCGTCGACAGCGCGAGCCGGATGCGGTGGCCTTGAGGGAACGCATAGGCGGTGCCCGTGAGCTCGACCTCCACCCGGTAGCGCTCGCCCGGCACGATCGGGGCGGGCGCCTCGCGGCTCTGGCGATGCGCGAGATTGAGAAAGCCGCGCGCGACGCAGGTCGCGGCGCCGTCGGGCGCCACATCGATCAGGCGCACCGCGACCAAGGCCTGCGGCCGGTCGGCCGAGACATCGAGCCGCACGCGCACATTGCCGAGAATCTCGATGCGGCGGTCGAGCGGCTTGCAATCGAATTCCAGCGAGCCGAAGGAATCGAGGCGCTGATCGCCCGGCACGTCGCCCGCGATGCCAAAGCTCCCCCAGTCGCCGCTCGCAACTCCGGTCGTCTGCGGCGAGTCGATGCGCAGCGCGCGCTCGGGGCCGGCGGCCCGGCGCAGGCCGTCGGCGTCGATGGCGAGCGCCACCGTGGCAACCCGCGGGCTCGGCCACGCCGCCTCCTCGATCCAGCGCCCCGGCCGCTGCGCGTAGCTCGCCGCGGGCGGCACGCTCTCCATCATGTAGAAGCGCAGCGGCGGCTCCTGCGCCACGCCGTCGTCCTCGCCCTTGAGCCAGCGGTTCCACCAGCGCAGTGTCTCCTGCAGGAAGCCCACCGCGGGCGCGGGCGCGCCTTCGTGCGGATACAGGTGCGCCCAGGGTCCCATCGTGACCTTGTGCGCAACCTTCAAGTGCTGCGCCAGCCGCAACGGGGTGTCGCGATACAGATCCGCCCAGCCGCCCCAGAACCAGATGGGGCAGGCGATCGAGCCGTAGTCGAAGCACACCGAGCCGTGCCGCCAGTACGCATCGAGCGACTGATGCTTCAGCCAGATCTCCGGCCAGAACCGCTCGGCCTCGAGCCGCTCGAGCCACATCGCACGCCAGCGCTCCCCGACGATCTCCGGATCCGGCGGGCGCGCGTTGAACACCTGCATGATGCAGCCCCACCAGAAGTTGTCGTTGAGCAGGCAGCCGCCGGAATAGTGGATGCACTCGGCGAAGCGATCGTCCGTCCCCATCACCGCGACCACCGCCTTGAGCGCGGCCGGCCGGCGCGCGGCGATCTGCAGCGCGTTGTAGGCGCCCCAGGATTTTCCCATCATGCCGACGGCGCCGCTGCACCAGGGCTGGCGCGCGATCCACTCGATCACCTCGAGCCCATCGTCCTGCTCCTGCAGCAGGTACTCATCGTGCAAGATGCCGTCCGATTCCCCCGAGCCGCGCATGTCGACGCGCACGCAGGCGTAGCCGTGGCTCGCCAGCCACCCGTGCATGCCCTGGTCGCGCCGGCGCATGAAGTCGCGCTTGCGGTACGGGATGTACTCGAGGATCGCCGGCACCGGCGCGCGCTGCGCCCCGGCGGGCAGCCACAGGCGGATGGCGAGCCGGCATCCGTCGGCGAGCGTGATCCAGGCATTCTCGATGTGCTGCACGGCGCTCTCGCCGGGTATGTCGCTGGACATGTCAAATTCCCGGAATTGTCGCGGATCCTGAGACAATATAGAGCCCGGCGCCGTTTCGCCAGGCGCCTGGACGATGATCTTTGAGCGGAGAGCCTCCATGCCCCAGCCCGTGCCCGACGGTCCCATTTCCCCTGAGCGCCTGCGCGAGGTGCGCCGGCCCATCCGCGAGGCGCGCGGCTTGCCGAACGTCGCCTACACCAGCGAGGATCATTTTCGCCACGAGCGCGACGCGGTGCTCGGGCGCAGCTGGGCCGGGCTCGCCTTCGTCGATTCGATCCCGGCGCGCGGCTACGCGCAACCGGTCGAGTTCATGGGCGCGCCGCTCCTCATCACGCGCGACCGCGGCGGGCGCCTGCGCGTCTTTCACAACGTCTGCAGCCATCGCGGCATGAAGCTCGTGGCCGAGCCCGCCGAGGTGCCCGCGCTCATCACCTGCCGCTATCACTGCTGGTCCTATGCGCTCTCCGGGGAGCTCAAGGCGACGCCGCACATCGGCGGCGTGAACCTGCACACCTGCGAGGGGTTCTCGGCGGCCGAGCACGGGCTCGAGGAGGTGCGCAGCGCCGAGTTCCTCGGCATGCTGTTCATCAACCTGAGCGGCGATGCGCCCGATTTTGCGCAGCACATCGAGCCGCTGCGCCGCCGCCTGTCCGGCCATCTCGGCGAGAGCGGATGGACGCAGCTCGCGCCCGGGCGCAGCGGCGCCGAGCTCACGCTCGAGGTGCGCTGCAACTGGAAGCTCGCGGTCGAGAATTACTGCGAGTCCTACCACCTGCCCTGGGTGCACCCGGCGCTCAACAGCTACTCGAAGCTCGAGGATCATTATTGTTTTCTCGAGGACGCGGACTTCTCCGGGCAGGGATCGCTCGCCTATCGCTACGGCGAGGTCGCGGGCACGCAGCTGCCGCGTCTTGCCGCCTGGCCCGCCGATCGGGCGCACGTCGCCGAGTACCCCTCGCTCTATCCCAACGTGCTGCTCGGCTTTCACGCCGACCACGCCTTCGCCGTCATCTTGAATCCCTTGAGCGCGCAGCTCACGCGCGAGGCGCTGCGCATCTACTACGTCGCGGACGGCGCCTGCTCCGACCTCTACGCCGCCTGCCGGGCCTCGACCCTGGAGGCCTGGCGCAGCGTGTTCGGGGAGGACGTGTTCGCCGTCGAGGGCATGCAGCAGGGACGGGCATCGCCCGGCTATCGGGGCGGCGTGTTCTCGCCCGTCATGGACGCCCCGACCCACCATTTCCACGCCTGGGTCGCGGCCAAGCTCGCTGCCGATGCCTAATCGAGCCGCGGATGTCTAATCGAGCCGCGGATGTCTAATCGAGCAGCGGATGCCCCTCGGGCAATTGATGCGCATACCAAGCCGCGAGCCGGTGCCGGATCGTCTTGTCGCCGACCTGCTCCTCCGGCATGGGCGCGATGACCTTGTCGTGTACCAGCAGGCGATAGACGTACAGCGCCTTGTCGCTTGCCGAATCCGTCGCCTCGAACTCGACCGCCTTGCGCCCTTCCGCATAGGCGATGCCGGCGGCCAGGGCCGCCTTGAACAATTCCGCCTCGTGCTTGAACTTCTTCATACACTTTCTCCAGCGCTCATAGGCATACGGACGCAGTGTAGCAACCATCGCGCGGCGTCCCACGGGGCGCCCGTGTACGCTACCGGACCCCCGCCATCAAGCGCTTGAGCATCGGCGTGAGCAGCAGCATCAGGCCGCCGCCGAGCGCGCCCCATTCGAACATCTTGAGAAACAGCGCCGGGATCGAGGCGAGATGCGTCGCGTCGTACTCGGTCGCGAGCTGGCCGGCGAGGTTGTTGCCGAGCGCGATCGACAGGAACCACAGGCCCATGACCTGTCCGACCAGCCGCGGCGGCGCGAGCTTGGTCATCGAGGACAACCCCACCGGCGCGAGGCATAGATCGCCCCACATCTGCACCAGGTAGCACAGCACCAGCCAGGTCGGCAGCACCTGCCGCCCCGCGAGCACGAACCGTGATGCGAAGTACATCACCAGGAACCCCGACCCCATGAGCACCAGGCCCGCCGCGAACTTGACCGGGATCGGCGGATCCCTGCGCGCCCGCTCGAGCGCGATCCACAGGGCGCTGAACAGCGGCGCGAAGATGATCACGAACACCGAGCTCACCGCCTGGAAAACGCCGGCCGGAATCTCCCAGCCGAAAAAATGCCGATCCGTGTAGCGCTCGGCGAACAGCGTGAGCGAGGTGCCCGTCTGCTCGATGCCCGCGTAGTACATGGTGGAGGCGATGAACAGGGCGATCATCACGTACACCCGATGCCGCTCGCTGCGCGAGGCGCGCGTGACGTACAGAAGGTAGGCGAGGAACGCCGCGGCCAGCAGAGCGATCAGCCAGGAAGCCGCGGCCGCGAGCGCCTGCGGGTCGATTCGCACCGCGCCGCCGAGCGTGAGCGCGGCCGCGAGCATGGCGCCGCAGCCGAACACCACCACCGGCAGCCAGCTGCGCGCCCGCCGATTCACCGGCCTCTGCGGATCGAACGGCGCGAGGTAGTGCCGGGTTGCCAGGAATTGCACCAGGCCCAGGGTCATGCCGAGGGCGGGCAGGCCGAAGCCCCAGTGCCACCCGAAGCGCGCGGCAAAGAGGGGCACGAGCAGCGCGCCGAGCAGCGCGCCCACGTTGATGCCCATGTAAAAGAGCGAGAAGCCGGCGTCGCGGCGCGAGCCGCCCTGCGGGTAGAGCCGGGCGACCAGGGCGCTCACGTTCGGCTTGAGAAGCCCCACGCCGAGCGTGATCAGGGCGAGACCCGAGAAGAACACCGGGCGCATGCCCGAGGTGAGCAGCGCATTGCCCGCGACGATGAACAGCCCGCCGCACAGCACCGCGCGCTGCCCCCCGATCAAGGTGTCGGCGATCCAGCCGCCGAGGATGGAGAAAAGGTACGACCCCGCGACGAACAGCCCGTAGATCGAGCTCGCCTGGCGGTCGCCGATGCCGAGTCCGCCGTCGGCGAGCGTGGCGACCATGAACAGCACCAGGATGGCGCGCATGCCGTAGTAGGTGAACCGCTCCCACATCTCGGTGAAGAACAGCGTCGCGAGGCCGCGCGGGTGGCCGAACAAGGTGGCGGTCGCGGCCGCCCCCGGCGGCGCCGCGCTCAGCGCCGGCGCCCCCGCCCCCCCAGTCGCCGTGCCCGGCGCCGCTGCCGTGCCCGGCGCCGAGGGCGGGTCGAGCGCCTCGCTCATCAGCGCGGCTTGACCGGCCGCACGTCGCGCGGGCTCACACCGAAGTGGCGGCGAAACGCCGTGGCGAAGGAGGTCTGGTGCGAGTAGCCGACGCTCTCGGCAATGCGGGCAACCGGCATGCGGCGCTCGCGCAGCAGCGTGAGCGCGTGCTGCATGCGACAGCGCACCGAGAAGTCGAACAGCGTCTCGCCGAACAGCGCCTTGAAGCCGTGCTTCAAGGAGGTCTCGTTCATGCCGGCGGCGCGCGACACCTGCCGGATG
Organism: Steroidobacteraceae bacterium; assembly: GCA_035504115.1. Classification (GTDB taxonomy): domain Bacteria; phylum Pseudomonadota; class Gammaproteobacteria; order Steroidobacterales; family Steroidobacteraceae; genus Bog-1198. The sequence continues at coordinate 118,477 of DATJSL010000015.1, forward strand.
GTGGGCGCCGGCGAGAGCTGGCGCATCAGGAGGTCGCGAGCGGCATTGAGGCAGCGCAGGTCGCGGTCGCTGTACTCCTCGTCGGGCGCGCTCGCGAGCGTGGAGAATCCGTTCACCGCCGCACACAGCAGCTCGAGCGTGACGGCTTCGGTGTGCACCAGGCGCAGGACGCCCTCGAAGGGATTGTCGACGAGCTTCGAGGCGAGCTCGAACATCGAGGCGGTGAGCGGCCGGCGCATGTAGCGCACCCGCTCGGCATGGCCGCTCGCGAGCGCGAGCTCCGGCAGCGCACCGCTCCGTGCGGTGAGGAAATTCTCGATCAAGTACTCGGGCGAGAAGGTGATCGCAACGCTGCGCTCGAGCGCGGCGGGCGCCGTCCATTCCTGCATGTCCACCCCGGCGGGCTGCGCGTACACCAGCAGGCTCGGGCGATTCAGGCGCAGCGGCTCGGTGCGGCTCACCAGCAGGGTGAGATCGCCGCACAGCTTGAAGTAGAACTGGATGCGCCCGTCCCCCGGCACGAGCTCGACCCGCGTGTGGTTGTAGGCCCAGTTGCCGACCAGCACCATCACCTCCGAGCCGATGCGCGTCAGCTCGTAATACCCGGACCCTTCAGCGGGATCGAGGGTGATGCGCGCGCCGCGCAGATTGCGCGCCGGGTGCCGCGTCACCGGCACGCTGCCCGGCTCCTCGTCGAGCACGGCGAAGGCGTCGTCGAGCGTGGCTCCCGGGCCGGCACGGTGGCGCAGCAAACCTCCGGAGCCGCAGACCGGCGCCCGGGACACGCCATTGAGGGCTCGCGCCTTGCTCGTCGTTCGAGGCGCGCGATAGGGTTTGCTCACGATCATGGGGCCAATGTAGGGCCATGCTCGCGGCGAGGCAATCGGGCGGCATCGGCGCATTGCGCCGGTCCGGGTGGACAGGGTCCGGGGCCGCCGCGGGCGCAGTCACTTCCAGACCGCGCGCGCCACTCGCGAAAGATTCGCCCCCATCACCGCCCGCACGTCGGCGTTGCTCCATCCGCGCGCCAGCAACAGCTCCGCGATGCGCGGAAAGGCCTCGGGCGGCACCATCTGGATGCCATTCGGGTACTTCTCGGGCGGGTAGATGTCGGGATGCGCACGCACGAAGCTCGTGACCTCCTCGTCGTCGAAGGCGTAATCGAGCCCGATCGCGACGTGCTGCGGCCCGATGAGATTCAGGGCATAGTCGATGTGATCGACCAGCGTCTCGACGCGCGCATCGTTCTCGCCGAGGAACACACCGATGCCGTTCACGCCGACCACGCCGCCGGTGCCGGCGCAGGCGCGCATCGCCCGGTCGGAGATGTTGCGCGCGTGCTGCCAGCGGCCGGCCGGATTGGAGTGCGAGTAGATCACGGGCTTGCTCGCGCGCTCCATGATCTCGAGCGCGCTGCGCTCCCCGATGTGCGAGCAGCACACCATCATGCCCACCCGTTCCATCTCCTCGAGCACCGCGCGGCCCAGATCGGTGAGACCCTGGTCGACGTCCTGGCAGCCTCCCGCGAGGGCGTTGCTGCGGTTGTACGCGAACAACATCCAGCGCACGCCGAGCTCGTAATACAGCGACACCATGCTCGGGTGGCCGTGCAGGGCGTTGCCGCCCTCCAGGTTGAAGAACACCCCGAGCTTGCCGGCGCGCTTCGCCGCCTCGATGTCCGCCACGCTCAGCACCAGCGTGTAATCGCTTGCATGGCTGCGCAGCCAGCGGCGAAAGTCGGCGAGCAGCACGATCGCATCGCTCGCCGGCACGGCGTCGAACCCCACGTTGAGGCCCACCACATCGACGCCCGCGCGGCGGTGGCGCTCGAGGTCCGCGAGCGAGGCGGCATGGCCCGGGCGGATGGTGGTGCAGGTGTGGTTGTCCCAGATGAGCGCGTCGGCGAACAGCGCGCGAACGGCCGGCGGGATCGGGGGTTGGTCGAGCGCGATCTGGCCCATGGCGTCTCCTGAAGGCGGCAGCCTACACTTGCGGCAATGCTAACCCGCACGGCGCGGCGCCATGGCTCGAAGGCCCGAGCGAGCGACCGAATTCCTAGATTATCCGGCCGCGCACCAAGGAGCATGCCCCGTTCCTCGGGCAGGATGGTGGTTCGTGCGCGAGCTGCCCCGCCCGTGCGCCGCCCCCTGGAGCGCCGCCCCCTGGAGCTTCCGTGATGAGCGTCCCCGGCGCCTCGATCCAACCCTCGCTCGCATCCTTCGCGGGACGCTGGTGGCTGCTGGCGGTGCTGTTCGTGACGGCGATCGTCTCCTATTCCGATCGCCTCATCCTGAGCGTGCTGGTCGATCCGCTGCGCACCGATCTCGGTCTCACCGACGGGGAGGTGGGACTGCTGCAGGGGCCGGCCTTCACGCTGGTCTATGTGTTCACGGCGCTTCCCTTCGGACGGCTGGCCGACCGGTTCGATCGGCGCCGGCTCCTGCTTGCGGGCGCCGTGATCTGGTGCGCGGCGACCGTGCTCTGTGGTCTGGCCCCGACGGCGCGCGTGTTCCTCGTGGGCCGTCTGCTGCTCGGCGTGGGCGAGGCAGCGCTCATTCCCACGGCGCTGTCCCTGATCGGCGATGCCTTTCCCGCCGAGCGGCGCGGATTTCCTCTCGGGGTGTTCCTGCTCGCCTCGGTGATCGGCGGTCCCTTCGGCATCACGCTCGGCGGTGTGCTGCTGTCGCTCGCGCAGGGCGGCAGCTTCGCCGCGTGGCCGCTGGTCGGCACGCTCGCACCCTGGCGCGCGGTGCTGGTCAGCGCCGGCACCATGGGGCTGATCGGACCGCTCCTCATCCTCACCCTGGCGGAGCCGCCGCGCGGCCGGCTGCAGGAGGGCACGGATTTCGCCGCCACGCTGCGTCACTTCCTCGCCGACCGCCGGCGGCTCGTGCCTCTGTATGCGGGACTGGCGCTGCTCTCCATCGGCGATTACGGCCTCGTCTCCTGGGTTCCCACCGCGCTCACCCGCGTTTTCGCCTGGCGCCCCGACCAGGTCGGCATCACCTTCGGGATTCTCACCGCGAGCACCGGGGTCGCGGGCTCGCTTCTCGGGGGCTGGATCGCCGATCTTGCCGCTGCCCGCGGCGGGGACCATGCCCGGCTCATCGTCTCGTTCGCCGGCGCGCTGCTCGCGGTCGGCGCCGCGGCCGCGATCTCGAGGGGCGAGGCGGGCTTCGTGCTGTTCGGTCTGGGATGCTGGATCTTCGCCGCGACCATCGGGGAGGTGAGCGCGGTGGCGGTGATCCAGGATGTGATTCCGGCGCAGTTTCGCGGAACCGCTTTCGCGATCCTCACCTTCACCAACACGCTCGTGGGTCTCGGCGGCGGCCCCACCCTCATCGCCGCCGCCACCGATCATATCTATCGCTCGCCGGCGGCGGTGAATCGGGCGATCAGTCTGGTCGGGGTGGTCGCAGGCGTATGCGCCTGCGCGCTCTTCGTCACGGCGCGGCGGGCGCTCGGCTCGCGGGCGTCGCGGCGAGCTCCTTGAGATAGCGCTCGACCAGCCGGGCCGGCATGCGCTCCAGATCGGTGTAGGGCCCGGGCACGTAGGCGCTCGAGCGGATGCCGTCCGCATTGCGCTCGATCAGGCGCTTGTCCTGCACCGTGGTCACGTCCCACAGCCAGATCATGCGCGCAACGTCGACCTGCGCCTCGCTCGCCGAGCCCGCGACCAGCCAGCTGACGAGCACCTCGGTGAGATCCACCGCGGCAGGCAGGAACTGGAACATCACCGCATGATCGTTGAGCGCCGCGAAGAACACGAACGGCTCGCAGCGAAAGCTGCTGACGCCGCCGTCGAAGCGCGGCTGCTGCCCCATGAGCGGCGCCACCGGCTCGCCGTTCTCGGACTGCGTCTTGCGTCCGGCGCCGATGGGCGATCGTCCGGTGCCGAAGGGCGAGTAGGTCAGCAGCTGCGGCATCGGCCGCAGCGGGCACTCGCGATTCGCGCCGTGCTCGAACCAGGTGCTCACGGAGGCTTCCCAGTCGAGCGACGCCGCCCCCGGCTCGCGCGCCACCGCATCGACGTGCTTCATCACCTGGCAGTACTCGGGATGCGCGGGCAGGCAGTGATAGCACTCGATGAAGTTCTCGATGACCAGCTTCCAGTTGGCCCGCGTCGGGTAGCTGCGCCGCGCCGCGATGCGTGCCTCGGCGATGCCGTGATAGCGAAGCCCGGCGGCGAAGGCCCGATCCAGGTGTGCACCGAGCTCGGGCTGCCCCGCCAGGCTCGCGACGATCAGGCCCTCGCTCTCCCGCACGTGGATCGGGCGCAGGCCGAGCTGCGACCGATCGGTGCCGGCGGGCAGTGCCGCGGCGGCGCGCAGCGATCCGTCGAGCCGGTATCCCCAGGCGTGGTACGGGCAGCGCAGCTGGCGCGCGCGCCCGTCCTCGACGTACAGGCGCGAGCCGCGGTGCCGGCACACGTTGTAGAACGCGCGCACCGCGCCCTCATCGTCGCGCAGCACGATGATCGACTCGCCCAGGAGCTCGCGCACCATGTAGCAGCCGGGCTGCGCAATCTCGCTGCCGTGACCGAGCACGTACCACTGCTGCGCGAGCCAGCCGCGCCGCTCGATCTCGAAGATCTCGGCCGACGTGTAGAACGGCTGCTCCAGTGACCAGCCCGGACGCTGGCGGGCGATGAGCGCCGGCAGGTCGATGGTTTCGCGTGTCAGGGGCAGGGCGCTCATGGGGCACTCGCGGCTCGAGGGTCGTGGGCTCAAACCCGTCGAAGTGTAGAGAGCATGAGCGCGCCGAAGTGAGGCTTTCCGGCGCCAAATGAAGGAGGACGGGAAAAACGCGCGCCGCCGCCAACCCCGCCGGCCGCGCCGCGCTAACATCGCGTACCGCCCTCAATCCGCCGCGCCGCGGCCCGCCGCGAGGATTCGCCGTGTTGACTCGCCGAGACATCCGCACCGCATCGCTTTACCGGGAGGTGGAGCGCTTCTATGAGTCGCTGTACGCGCCGGGGAGCGGCGCGGTGATCGATGCCGGCGATCTGAGCATCGCTCCGGACGCGCGCCGCATCAGCTTCACCGGCACGCTCTATACCGGGATGGGCGAGCCGCCCGTGACCCGGGTGGTGCTGCTCGATCGCACGTCCGCCAAGCTGGAGGTGCGGCCGCCCTCGGGCAGCAGCGACCGGCTGCCGCGCTGGTCGCCGGACGGTGAGTCGCTCGCCTATCTATCCGATGCGCCCGCCCGCGGTGATTTCCAGGTGTTCATCGAGCGCCGCGGCACGGCGCCCTGCGCGCTCGCCGCGATCGACGGGGTGATCGAGTCCATGGACTGGTCCCCCGACGGCACCCGCCTGCTGCTCGGCGTCGCGGGGCGCGGCGCGGATCTGGCCGGCTGTCAGGGCGGGGCGAGCACCGCCCGGCCGCAGGAGGACGCGCCGCCCTGGGCCCCGCGCATCGACACGGGCGATGCCGAGAATCTGTGGCGCCGCGCCCTCATCCTCGACGTCGCCTCGGGGCGCGCGAGCCGGGTCGGACCCGAGCGCCTGAACGTGTGGGAGTGCGGCTGGCTCGGCAACGCGAGCATCGCCTGCGTGGTCTCCGATTCGCACGCCGAGGGCTCCTGGTACCAGGCGCGCCTGGTGCGCATCGAGCTCGACGGCGGGGCGGTGACGCAGCTGCATTCGAGCGCCGACCAGCTCGGCGTGCCCGCGGCCTGCGCGAGCGGCGCGCAGCTCGCCGTCATCGAGGCCGTGTGCAGCGATCGCTGCATCGTCGCGGGCACGCTGTTGTTGATCGACCTCGAGTCGCACACGGCGCGGCGCATAGACACCCTCGCCGTCGACGTCACTCACCTCGCCTGGCGGCGCGACCAGGCATTGCTGTACGCCGGGATCCGGGGACTCGAGACCGTGGTCGGCGAGGTCGACCCGCGCAGCGGCCGGGCGCGCGAGCTGTGGAGCGATCGGGAGCGTACCTGCGGGGGCTGGTACCCGCAGCTCGCCGCGCTCCCGGACGGCGGGGCGCTGATCGTGGGCGAGTCCTTCGCGACGGCGCCCGAGATCGCCGAGGTCGATGCCCGCTGCTATCGGGTGCTCAGATCCCTGGCGGCGAGGCCCGGCCGTGCGGCGGGCGGCGCAGTCACGGTCGAGTTTTGCGCCTGGCCTGGCCGGGATGGGCTCGAGATCCAGGGGATCCTGTTGCGGCCCCAGGGCTCAGGTCCCTGGCCGCTGGTCGTGGACGTTCACGGCGGCCCCGTCTGGGCATGCCGCAATCGCTGGCAGGGTCGGCTGCGGGGCGCGCGCCTGCTCGCCGATCACGGCATCGCCTCGCTCTACCCCAATCCGCGCGGCAGCAGCGGCCGCGGTGCCGAGTTCGCCCGCCGCGTCAAGGGTGACATGGGCGGAGAGGACGGCCACGACATTCTGTGCGGCATCGATGCGCTCATCGCCCGCGGCATTGCCGACCCCCGGCACCTCGGCGTCACCGGCATCAGCTACGGCGGATTCATGTCGGCGTGGCTCGTGACCCAGGATGAGCGCTTTGCCGCGGCCGCGCCGATCTCGCCGGTCACCGACTGGTTCAGCCAGCATCGCACCTCGCAGATTCCTTATTTCGACAGCCTGTTCCTCGACGGCGCGCCCGCCGCTCCCGACGGCCTGTTCTTTCGCCGCAGCCCCGCCCTGTATGCCGAGCGCGTGCGCACGCCCGTGCTGCAGCTCACCGGCGCGCTCGATCAGAACACCCCGCCCACCCAGGCGCTCGAATTTCACCGTGCCCTGCTCGAGCAGGGCCGCACCTCCGTGCTCGCCACCTACCCCACGGCGGGCCATGGCATTCGCAGCTTCCCGGAAGTGATCGATGCGACCGCACGCTATGTCGGCTGGTTTCTGCAGCATCTCGCGCGCGACCTCATTGCCTGAGGCGCGCCGCCGCCGCCCGATCACCGCATCGCCTAAATTTTGGGACCGATCGACTATGTATCGGGTGCGCCGGGCCACTCAGTATTGCGCTGCCGCGCCAGCGCCCCGGGCGGCGGACGCGGCTTTGCCCCGGGATCAGACAAAGGAAAGAGCGGGATGATGGCGATTCGCAGCGTGCCCAGCCCCGTGCCCAGGCTCACGCCCATGCGCGGCGCGATGATCATGGCGGCCACGGCGCTGCTCGCGGCAGCGGCGCTCGCGCCGCGCGGCGCCGGAGCGCAGCAGGCCGCGAGCGAGGCGCCCGCAAGCGCCGCCCCCTCCGGCGGGCTCGAGGAGATCGTGGTGACCGCCTCCAAGCGCGAGGAGCGGCTCGAGAACGTACCGGCCTCGATCACGGCGCTCTCCGCCGATGCGCTCGCGACGCAGGGTGTCACCGATTTCTCCGACTACATGACGCTCGTGCCCAGCATGGCCGATTTCAGCGGCGGCTCGGAGGGCCACGGCGCCATCATTCTGCGCGGCCTCAACACCGGCTACTACCAGACCTCGAACACCGTCGGCTATTACATCGACGACATTCCCTTCAGCGCCACGAGTCCGTTGAGCGTCGGCGCCTTGCTCACCCTCGACCCCGACCTCTCCGACATCGATCACCTCGAGGTGCTGAAGGGACCGCAGGCCACGCTCTACGGAGCGAGCACCCTCGGGGGCCTCATCAAGGTCGTGACCAACGCGCCCGACCTCAACAAGTACGGCGGCCAGATCCAGCTCGAGGGCACCACCCTCGATCACGGCAGCAGCGGCTACAGCCTGGTCGGCGTCGCGAACCTCGCGCTCATCCCCGACTCTCTCGCCGTGCGCGTGTCGCTCTTCGACCGCGACATCCCGGGCTACATGACCAATGTCGAGCTCGGCGATCGCGATCGCGGCGTGAGCCGCAAGGAGGGCGGGCGCATCTCGATTCGCTGGAAGCCGACCGACAGCCTCGATGTGCGCCTGAGCGCCTTCACGCAGGATCTGAAAGTGGACGGCTGGAATTACGAGTACGTGAATCTCGCGACGCTCGCGCCGATCACCGGTCCCTACACCTACTCCTCGCAGTACGAGCCGTCGTTCCACACCACGTACACGCTCTACAACGCCACCGTCAACTACACCGCGGGCCCGCTCGGAACGCTCACCAATTCCGCCAGCTACGGCACGTACACGGACCGGGAGATCGAGGATTACTCGCAATATTACGGCTTCTTGAACGCTTACGCGCCCGCGCCCGTGCCGGCCGATGCGGGACAGCCGCTGTTCTTCGGGCCGACGCTCGCCAAGCTGAGCGATGAGCTGCGCTTCACCTCGACACGCATGGGCGGCTTCGAGTGGCTGGCCGGGTATTTCTTCACGCGCGAGCAGGTGAATTACCCCGTGCAGTTCTACAACACCATCCCGCCGAGCTTGCAGCCCATCCCCGGTCCTTCCTCGGACATTCTCGGCGTGAGCAGTCCCGCGACCTACAAGGAGAACGCGCTGTTCGCGGATCTGACGTATTACTTCAGCGACGCCCTCGACCTCACCCTCGGCGGACGCTACAGCCACAACGAGCAGGCCGTGACCGCGTATAACTATGGGTTCGCGAGCTCGGGCGCCATCGTCAGCGGCGCGAGCTCGGACACCGACTGGACCTACCTCGCCACGCTGAGCTATCGGCCCGCGGCGGGGCTCAACACCTATGCCCGCATCGCCACTTCCTATCGGCCCGGCGGCCCCGAGCTCACGCCCGAGCCGGGCTACACGTCCTTCAAGCCCGACTCGCTCACCAACTACGAGGTGGGTTTCAAGGGTGATTGGTGGGAAAATCGCCTGCGCACCAATCTCGCGCTGTACTACATGCTCTGGAAGGACGTGCAGATGAGCTTCGTCGACAACGACTTCGACGTGATCTCCAACGGCGGCCGCGCCACCAGCAAGGGGGTGGAGCTCGAGACGCAGTTCGTGCCGGTGGAGCGTCTGACCCTGGGACTGAACGTCGCCTACACCGATGCGCGGCTCGAATCTGTCTCGCTCGGCGTCTCCGAGGCCACCGGAGCGGTCGCCGGTGACGCGCTGCCCTTCACTCCCACCTGGGCGGGATCCGCGACGGCCGACTACGCGCTGCCGCTCAATGCCGCGCTCACCTCGACCTATGGCGCCACGTTTCGCTATCAGGGTACGAAGTGGTCGGATTATCCGGACGATCCCAACAACACCGGCGTCGTCATTCCCTCCTACGACACGGTCGACTTGCGCGCGGGCCTGGCCTTCAGCCGCTACAAGATCCAGGCGCACATCGCCAACCTGTTCAATGCGCAGGGCTTCGACACCGTCGTGCAGCAACGCATCTCCCCGGGCAATCCGCCGGCGTGGGCGTCGATCATTCCGCCGCGCACCTTCGGCCTGTCGTTCACGGCGACGTTCTGATGCGCCGCCGCCGCCCGCGCCCGCCATCACCGCCGTCGGCCGCGTCCTCGACGTGCCCGCGGGCGCGCGCATGCTCGATCTCGGCGACGCGACGCTCCTGCCCGGC
>DATJSL010000016.1:0-24120 GCA_035504115.1 Steroidobacteraceae bacterium
CCCGCGGCGACCCCGAAGGGTGCGCTGGTACGCTCGCGTCCTGTGCCGCGGACCTTCATCGCGGCGGGCTCCGTGCTGGCGGCATTCGTCGTCCTCGCGCTGCTGATACCGCGCCCGGCGGAGATCATCCCGGCGCGGGCGGCGTTCGCCGAGTTTCCGATGCGGCTGGCGGGCTGGGCGGGAGAGCCGGGCGCTCTCGAGGGCATCTATCTCGACCAGCTCAAGCTCGACGACTATCTGCTGGCGGACTATGTCAACGATTCGGGCCGCCACATCAACCTGTACATGGCCTATTACAACTCCCAGCGCAAGGGCGAGGCCGTGCATTCGCCGCGGTCTTGTCTTCCGGGCGGCGGCTGGGAGATGCGCGATTTCGATCAGCGCGAGCTCGGCTCGGTGCAGGTGGCCGGCCGGCCGCTGCGCGTCAACCGTGCCGTGATCGAGCTGGGCGGCCAGCGTCAGCTCGTTTACTACTGGTTTCAGCAGCGCGGCCGCGTCATCGACAATGAGTTCGCCGTGAAGTGGTACCTGTTCTGGGACGCGGTCACGCGGCACCGCACGGATGGCGCGCTGGTGCGGATCATCGCCAGCGTGCCGGCCGGCGGCGATGTGTCGGCGGCGGATCGGGCAATCGCGGATTTCGCCGCGCTCGTCGCGCCGAAGCTTCCCCGCTTCATACCGAACTGAGCGGCATGGCCAATCTGATGCCTTTCGTGATTGCCATGGTCATCGCCATGGCCGGTCTGCCGCTGCTCGCGAGATTTGCGACAAAATGGGGCGTCGTCGACCAACCGGGCATGCGCAAGGTGCACGATGCGCCGGTTCCGCGGGTCGGCGGCATCGCAATGGCGCTCGCGGCATTCCTGTCCGCCTTCGTCGCCATCGACTTGCAGGCGTCCGACCGATGGTTTCTGCTCGCGGCTGCGGTCCTGGTCGCATTCGGGGCATTCGACGACCGCTACGATCTCGACTATCGCGTCAAATTCATCGGCCAGTTTCTGGCCGTCGGCATCGTGGTGTTCGCCGGGGATGTGCAGGTACGGGCAATCACGCTCGACGACCGGATCATGCTGCCCGCCTCGATATCGATGCCGCTGACCGTCTTCTTCTTGATCGGCATCACCAATGCGGTCAACCTCGCGGACGGCCTCGACGGCCTGGCAGGGGGCACGACTTTCCTGTGCCTTTGCGCGGTCGCGCTGCTGTCGAGCCTCGGCGATCACAATGCCGGAACCGCCCTTTGCCTGGCTTTTGCCGGCGCCATACTGGGATTTCTTCGCTTCAACACCTACCCCGCGACCGTTTTCATGGGCGACGCGGGCAGCCAGCTGCTCGGCTTCACGATCGGCGTGCTCAGCATTCGGGCCACCCAGAGCATCTCGAGCCAGGTGAGCGCGGCCATTCCGATCTTGCTGCTCGCCATTCCAATTCTCGATACGCTGAGCGTGATGGTGCAGCGCATTGGGGAGGGGCGATCTCCCTTCAGCGCGGACAAGAATCACATTCACCACAAGTTGCTCGCGCTCGGATTCAGCCATCATCAGGCGGTCATGGTGATTTACGCCCTGCAGGCCGCGCTCTTCGTGATCGCGTATTTCCTGAGGTACGAATCCGATCTGACGATCCTCGCCTTCGTCGGCGCCTTCTTCCTGGTCGCGCTCACCTTGCTGCAGGCGGCTGCCCGCTCGGGTTGGCGCTTGCGCAGGGCGGGCGCTCCGGTCCTCGATGCGCCGGCGCCCCACTTCGCCCGGATGATGCTGCGCCCCAGGCTGTATTCGCAGCTCTCCTACGCGGCGATCGTCGGCGGTATCAACGCCTATGCCCTGATCGTGGTGCTGCGCACGACGGCTCTGAGTCACGACATCTGGATACTCGTCCTGGCACTGCTCGCGACGACCGGCTGCCTGCTGCTGATCCTTCGCGCCAGCCCTTTGAGCGTCGTCGAGAAGGCCGTGCTTTACGTGACGGCGACGATCCTCGTCTATCTCGACGCCACCATCCCCACGGAGGATCGATTGATCTCCATCCTGACGTGGTTCGCCCTGTCGATCGCGACGGCCGGCACGGCGGTGCGATTGCGGCTGCAGAGCGATCGGCGCTTCCAGGTCACGCCGCTCGATCTCATCGTTCTGTTCATGGCGCTGGTGGTGCCGAGCCTGCCGGGGGTATTGAGGCTGCCGCACGGGGACGCCCTCGGGATCGTCAAGCTCATCATCTTGTTCTACTCCATCGAGGTGCTGGTGAGCCGTGCGCAGCAGCGCGCGATGTGGCTGCGCGTCGCCGTGGTGTACGTGCTGGCCGGCCTGGTGCTGCGCGCATTTATTCCGGCGATGTAACGCCAGCGTCATTAACCGTTCTTACCCTAGCGTTCCCCCTGGGTTTGCAGCGGTGAATGATTATGTCCCCTCGGTCGGTACGGAGCCGCTGGCTGCTGTGTTTCCTGGTGGCCTGCGCGGTCACTCTGGGCGGCTGTGGGGGCGCGCAAGCGCGCAAGGCGCGGCACCTGGAGAAGGGCCACGCATTCTACGCCGCGCATAACTACGAGAAAGCCCGCGTCGAGTTTCGCAACGCCCTGCAGATCGCACCGAACGACAGCGAAGCCCGCTACCAGAACGGGCTCGTCGACGAGAAGCTCGGCAACGTGCGCGAGGCGGCCCAGTTCTATCAGGGTGCGATCGATTCGAACGCCGATAATATCGAGGCGCGAGTGGCGCTCGCGCGGCTGTACCTGCTCTCCGGCGCATCGGATCGGGCGCTCGAGACCATCAAGCCCTCGTTGGCCGGGCACCCTGACGACGGCCGGCTGTTGACGATTCGCGCCGGCGCTCGCGTGCAGCTCAAGGATCTCGATGGCGCGTTGCAGGACGGGGAACGCGCGGTGAGGTCGAGTCCCGGCAGCGAGGATGCCGTCGCGGTGCTCGCCGGGATCTACAAGGCCCGGGGAGACGATGACAAGGCCCGCGACCTGCTGGAAGGGTCGATCAAGCGCTTTCCGAATAGCGTGGATCTGCGGTTGGTGCTCGCGCAGCTCTATTTAAGCCTCGATCAGGGAGCCAAGGCGGAGCAGTTGCTGCTCGATTTGGTGCGCCTCAATCCCACCGACAAGGCGCATCGCGTCAGGCTCGCGCAGTTCTACTCGCATCTCGATCGTCCGGACGAGGCGGAGCACGTTCTACGCGAGGCGGTGAAGGCGTTGCCCGACGATCGCGATCTGAAGATGACGCTGATCGACTTTCTGGCCGCCCGGCGCGGCCGGGACGTGGCCGAGAAGGAATTGACCGGCATGATCGCCGCGGCCAAGGACGATTACGATTTGCGCCTGTTGCAGGCGCGGTTCTACGAGCAAGGCAAGGACTACACGAAGGCCGGGGCGGTGTATCGGGAAATCATCGCCGCGGCGCAGTTCACCCCGCCCGGGATCATGGCGCGCGACCGGCTGGCTTACCTAGAGATCGAAACGAACCGAGTGCCGGACGCGGAAGGGCTTCTCGGCGAGGTGCTCGACAAGAATCCCCGCGACAACGATGCATTGATCCTGCGCGGCAATCTGGCCCTCGCGCAGAAGGATCCCAAGTCGGCCATCAACGACCTGCGCTCGGTATTGCGTGATCAACCGAATGCGGTCGGCGTGATGCGTTCTCTGGCGCGCGCGCATCTGGCGAACGGGGAGCCGGCGCTGGCCGAGGAGACGATGCGAAGGGCCGTGGATGTGGACCCGAGGGATCGCGGCGCTCGCCTCGACCTCGCCAATTTGCTCATTCAGCTGGGCAAGGGCGAACAGGCCAAGCCCGTGATCGATGAGCTGGTCAAGCAGCATCCGGACGACGCGGATGCCCTGGCGGCTCAGTTCAGCGTGGATGCGGCCGCGCGTGACGTGACCGATGCCAAGGGCGCCGCCGATGCGATGGTTGCCGCTCATCCGAAATCGGGCCTCGGATATTTCGAGCAGGGAAAGGTCGCCGAGTCGCAGGGCCATCTGGATGATGCCTTGCATCTGTATTCCACCGCGCTCGACTATCAACCTGACTCGAACGGCGCGCTCGAGTCCCTGGTGTCGGTGCTGGTGAGGCTGAAGCGCACCCCGGAAGCCCTGAAGCGTCTCGATGCCGTCGCGGCTCAATATGCGGCGCTTCCGTTCGCGCTGAACATGAAAGGCTTGGTGCTGCTCGCCGACCGTGATCCGCGAGCCGCGGCGGCCTTCCAGGGGGCCATCGCCCGTCGGCCGTCCTGGTGGCCGCCTTATCGCGGACTCGCGGCGGCTCAGGGGGATCTGGCGCACGACTCGGGCGCGGCCATTGCAACTTTGCGACAGGGCATCGCCAAGAGCTCGGAGCCGCAGCCTCTTCAGTCGCTGCTCGCGAATCTGCTCGTGTCGCTCGGCAAGGTAGACGATGCGATGGGCGTTTATGAGGATGCGCTGCGCACGAATCCGCAGGCGGATGTCGCAGCCAACAATCTGGCGATGCTCCTCATTACGTACAAGAAGGATCCGCAGAGCCTCGAGCGTGCCAGGTCCCTGGCGGCTCGGTTTGCCAATTCTCCGAATCCGGATTTTCTCGATACCTACGGTTGGGTGCTCTACAAGCGGGGCGAGTCCGAGGCGGCCGTGGCGACGCTCCAGGCGGTGCTCACCAAGACCCCTGACTCGCCCACTTCGCTATATCACCTCGGCATGGCGCAAGCCTCGGCGGGACAGCCGGATGCGGCGCGGGCCAGCCTGATGCGCTCCCTGAAGTCCGGCAAGAGCTTCACCGGGATGGAAGAGGCAAAAGCGATGTTGGACAAGCTTTCCCCGGCCACGGCGGCCATTCCCGCTCAACCGAAGACCTGAACCAAAAACTCGAGCCAAGGGAGGTAGGCGTGCGGCGGCGAAACCAGGAACTGTATCTCCTCGCATCCCTGTGCATGGCTTGGCTCGCCGCGCTCGCGGCGGCGGCGGCGCGTGCCGATGTGCTGTTCGATCAGACCAATCTCGTCGGCGTGGCGGGCGTCGCGGCGCCCGTTCAGTACTCATTCACGGAGTCTTCGGCGCAAGCGCTGGTGCTGACGTTGACCGACGAGCAGGAGCCGGCCGCATTCAGTTCGCTGCAGGTCGCCGTGACCCTGGGTGATGCTCTGGTCGGGTCCGGTACGGTCGATGCGTCGACCCATACCGCGACGGTGAGCATACCCTCCGGTGACGGGACCTACACCGTGCACGTGATCGGTACCCCGGACGTCGCGCAGGGCATCGGTCTGTTCGGCGTCTGCATCGCCGCCTCGGCCAGTCCCTCGAGCTGCATCGCGAACTACTCGTATTCCGGAACCATCTACACGCCGTCCGCGCCCTCGAGCACGCCCTCATCGGCGCTCGATACCATGTTCACCACGTCGGCTGCCGCCGGCACGTACACGGTGACCGTCACCGACGACGCCTTTCCGGTCGCTCTGCAATCGATCTCGGGCGGCATTGCCCAGGGCGCCACTGCGATCGCGAGCTTGTCCGCCGGCGCCAACTCGGTGACGCTTGCAGCCGGCACGACCTATACGCTCATCCTCGGCGCGCTCGCCGATGCCACATTGAAGGCCGGCCTTTACGGCGTTCAGATCACGGACCCGACCGGGGCGACGGTGTTCGATCGAACCGTGCCGGTCGGAGAGCTGCCCGCGGCGACGGCCGTCGATAATCCCGTTGCTCAAGGGCTCGACCTGACCTTGACCGATGAAGCGTATCCGGCCCCCCTCTCGAGCCTCGGTGTCGCCGTGACCGAGGGATCGAGCGTGCTCGCCAAGCTCACGGCCTCGGGAACATTGTCGAACGTCGTGGGACCCGCCGGCACCGTTCAGGTCTGGCAGTACTCGGTCGCGGGAACGCAGCCGGGCGTCTACAGCTTGGATCTCACGTCCACTACGGCCGGTTCCGCGCCCTTGCTCTCGACCACCCAGGTGGTCGACCCCAGCGGCGCGGCATCGACGAGTTACGCGTTCGTCGTGACCCTGCCGTCGGCCGGCACTTACACTCTGGCCGTCGACGACTTCCAGTTCCCGGGCGCGCTTCAATCGATCAGCGCGACGGTGGCTCAGGACGGCGCCGTGCTGACGCAGAGCGCGACCGGCGGCTTCACGGCCATGCAAGGCGTGGTGGTCGTGGTGGTGGATGTCACGCCGCCGGCGAGCGGCATCGGGGTCTTTGGCGTCACCGTGCAGACCGGTGGGGCTTCCCCGCAGGTGGTCCCGGGAGGTCAATTCACTCAGGCGGTCGGGGGGGTCTTCAACACCCAGACCATCAATCTCGGCGTCGCGGGCAACTTCGCAACCACCCTGACGGATCTCGGATTCCCCGCGAAATTCTCGGATCTGGGCGCCGTCGTGTCGAGCGCCGGAGAGGTTCTCGGCAAGATCTATGGCGGCGGCAGCTTCGATTTCGCCGCAACGCCCGGTACCTATCTGCTCACCTTCATAGCGACCCCGAGCACTCAGAACTACGGGCTCTACTCGCTGCATGTGGCGTCCGCGGCGCCGACCGTGACCTTGACCGCCAGCGCCTCGTCGGTGACGGCCGGCGGCACGGTCACTCTCACCTGGAGCAGCGAGAACGCCACGAGCTGCACGGCGAGCGGCGGCTCGGGCTGGACGGGCGAGGAAGCGACCAGCGGCACCGATGCCGTGGCCGTCGCGGCGACCGAGACATTGACCTTGACCTGCACCGGAGCGGGCGGCTCGGCGGCGCAGTCGGTCAGCGTGACCGCCACCCCCGCGCCATCATCCGGCGGCGGAGGAGCGATCCAGCTCGGGTCGATCCTGGCGCTTTTCTGTCTCTGGGCGATGAGCGCATACTTTCGCCTCCGGCACCCTCCACGCCCGCCGCGGTAAAGCGCCGACCGCGAGATCGCACGGCCGAGAGGACGCCTGAGGAAAATCGCGACGCGGTGGCGCGCGGAAATCACGGCCATGAAGTGTGTCTACCATTCAGGCTATGCGGCCGCGCTGCCCGCCGGCCATCCATTCCCGATCTCCAAGTACTCGCTTCTCAAGGATCTGCTGCTCGCCGAGGGATCACTGAGCGGCGCCGACATTCTGGTCCCCGAGCCGCTCGATCGCGATTCCTTGGCGCTCGTCCACACCCCCGAATACCTCGCAAAGCTCGAGGGTCCCGGCCTGTCGGCCGCGGAGCAGCGGCTGCTGGGCCTGCCTTGGTCGCAAGCGCTCTGGATGCGCTCGCGGCTCGTCGCCGGCGGGACGCTGCTGGCGGCGCGCACCGCGCTCGCGGAGGGGCTCGCCGCCAACCTCGCGGGTGGAACGCACCATGCGTTTGCAGGTCACGGCGAGGGCTTTTGCGTGCTCAACGATGTCGCGCTGAGCATTGCCCGCTTGCGCGCGGAGGGTCGGATCGGGCGCGCCGTGGTCATCGATCTCGACGTCCATCAGGGCAATGGCACGGCGGCGATCTTCGAGCGCGTCGCCGACGTATTCACGTTCTCGGTGCACGGCGAGCGCAACTATCCGCTCGAGAA
Organism: Steroidobacteraceae bacterium; assembly: GCA_035504115.1. Classification (GTDB taxonomy): domain Bacteria; phylum Pseudomonadota; class Gammaproteobacteria; order Steroidobacterales; family Steroidobacteraceae; genus Bog-1198. The sequence continues at coordinate 7,494 of DATJSL010000016.1, forward strand.
GATGCGCTCGAATCTCGACGTCGGACTCGCGGATGGGGCGGGCGATGGGGAATATCTCGACGCCCTGCGTCGCCATCTACCCGACGTGCTCGAATGCGCGCGCGCGGATGTCGCTTTCTATCTGGCGGGCGTCGACGTTGCCCGGAAGGACCGCTACGGCAAGCTCGCCCTGACCGACGAGGGGATCCGCCAGCGGGAGGGCTACGTGATCGATGCGGTCCGCAGCCGCGGCGTGCCGCTCACGATCGTGCTCGCGGGCGGATATGCCGCGACGCGCGCGAGGACCGCGGAGCTGCATGCTCATGCGATACGGGCGGCCGGCGTCACGTGAGGCGCCCGCGGCAGGCACGCCCGGTGCCGTGCCCCGCGCGCGGCAGCGCCTAATCCTAATAGGCGACGCCGATGCGCCGGTAGACCTTGGCGAGGAGCCACAACGGCCCGATCAGCAGAAACTGCAGATCCTTGAAGAATGATGGGCGCTTTTTCTCCACCACGTGACCGATGAACTGGCCGATCCAGGCGAGGATGAAGGCGGCCGTGCAGGGCATCCACAACGGCACGGCCGCGAGATGGGAGTACACGTCCACGGACCAGAGCATGAAAGCGAGCACCGACAGCGCGCCGAACGCAAGCGGCACGGAGAGGAGCGTGTAGTACGCAATCGCCGCGGCCACGGCGGCAGTCGCCCAGTTGGCCCAGTACGGCAGCGCGGCGCGCCAGGGCACGGGCAAGCACCACAGCAGGCCCACGAGGGACCAGACGATGAGCGGCACGCAGAGAAAGTGCAGCCACTCGTTGATCGGATGCCGATGACTGAGGGAGTACTCGTCGAGCCATTCAACCGTGCTGCGCATCTGCCTGCCCTTCTGCAATCAGCGTCCGTAGGTGCCGGTGAGGCTCGCCGCGGCGAGCTGGTTGGCCTCGATCGCATCGCTCAGCGTGCGCACCGGGCTGCCCGCCGGCAGGTCGAGCCGCTCGGTCTTGAGCGCGTACACGGTGAAGACGTAGTGATGCCGCTTATCGCCCGCGGGAGGACAGGGCCCGCCGTAGCCGGCGAAGCCGAAATCGATCCGCGCTTGAAGCGCTGGGGGGGGCAGCGCACCGCCCGGATTGCCCGCGCTCTGCGGCAAGCCGCTGCTGGAGGCCGGGATGTCGTACACCGCCCAGTGCCACCAGCCCTTGCCGCCGCGGGCGTCCGGATCGTACATCGTGAGCGCGAAACTGCGGGTGCCCGCCGGCGCGCCGCTCCATCGAAGCGGCGGGGACACATTCCGGCCGCCGCACCCGAGGCGGTCGTACGCCTGCTCGGCCGAGAGTGCGCCGTTCGGCACGAGCAGCGAGCTTTCCAGCTTGAATCCAGGCTCGGAGGAGGGGGCATTCGCCGCGCGGGGCGCGCAGGCGACGCAAAGCACCGCGGCGGGCAACCACCAGCGCATCAGTGCCTTCAAGAGCGCCGCGGCGCAGGCGGCGTTTTCCCGCATCTGCGCAATGCCGGGCAGCGGGCGAACCTGACTGCCGTCGCTGGCGGGTGCGATAGCCATGGGTGGGTCTCGAGCTGAGTCCGTACGAATACATATATCACTGATTCAGCACGTTCGGATACATGCGCCATCGCTCATGGCGAAATACCGCCTGCAGCGGGCGATCGGTGCTCTCTAGCCCCGCCAAGAAGCGCAGCCGCGCCGCATGGGAGCGCTCGAATCTAATCTTTTCCTCGCAGACTTTTAATCTTCGTCTCATAGCATGGTCTGCGCGGCGCTCGCGGCGTCGAAGGGCAGCCGGTCGCCGACGGGCCATGAGCGAGGATGGCGTCATGAACGGCATCGAAATCTCATCGAGCGTCCCCTCCGCCGCGTTGGAGAGGCGCCGACTGTACATCGAGTCCGGCGAGCTGGCGCCGGACGATTGCGCCGTCTACGCCATGACGGACTTCCGCCGCGAGTGCCCGATCTGCGTAGCCCCCGGCACGTCCATCGAGGCGGCGCTCGCCGACATGAATCGCCTGGGAATTCACGCTCTGCTCGTGACCCGGCCGGACGCCGCGTGCGGCCATGAGCAGATGCTGGGACTCATCACCGCCTATCGAATACGGCAGCGCGCAGCACATGAACGCCGCTTGCCTCCGTCACTGCGCGCAAGCGTATGCATGGTCGGGGAGATCATGACGCCCTGGGACCAGCTGGCGCTCGTGAATTACCGATCGCTTCGATACTTGAATGCGTCCGAGGTATATCAGATGTTTCAAGGATCGGGCTTGACGCACGTCATGGTCGTCGAGACCGATGATGACGATTCGGTGGTGGCGAGAGGCCTGATTTCGCGGGCGGCGCTTGCAAGTCGCCTGCGGGAGGAGTCGAGCCCCGCATTGGGCGGCGCTCGAGATTGACGATATCGACGACAGCGGCTCCGCCAGTCTCGACGCGGCCCGGCTGTACGCGCCGCAAGTCGCTCGATACCGGCTGCCGGGCCCAATCCCTGGATCTGCGCGGCTCTACATGAGAGGCTTCTAATGAGCGCTTAACGGCGCTCTAATGGCAACGCTATGCAATGTAGGGGTGAGCAATGCCTGGGTGAGGTAGACCACGGTGCGCATACTCATCGTCGAGGATGATCGCAAACTCGCTGAATTCGTCGCCCGCGGCCTGCGGGCCGAACGATTCGCGGTCGATCTCGCGGCGGACGGGCGCGAGGGTGCGAGCTACATCGACTCCTATGGCTACGATCTGCTCGTCCTCGACTTGATGCTCCCGCATTTGAGTGGCACGGAGCTGTTGCGGCGGGTGCGCGCATCCCATCCGGCCCTGCCGATCCTGGTGCTCACCGCTCGAGACGCGATCGACGACAAGGTGGTGCATTTCGAGGCAGGCGCCGATGACTACCTGACGAAGCCCTTCGATTTCGCCGAGCTGCTGGTGCGTATCAAGGCGCTCCTGCGGCGCGCGCCGGTCGAGCGGGTGGACGTTTTGCGCATCGGCGATCTGGAGCTCAATCGAGTGACCCAGCAGGTACGACGCAACGGCCATCGGATCGATCTTACCGCCAAGGAGTATGCCCTCTTCGAGTACCTCCTGTGCTCGCCCGGGCGGGTATTCTCCAGGACCATGATCCTCAATCACGTCTGGGACCAGAGCTTCGAGGGGGCGACCAACATTGTCGATGTGTACGTGCGCTACCTGCGCAGGAAGATCGACGATCCGTTCCCCGCCAAGCTCATCCATACCGTGCGCGGGGTGGGTTATTGCGTGCGCGAGGCGGAGGCGGAGCCCCACGCCGCGCCCGAATGAACCACCGTTCGCTCACGTTTCGATTGGGCGCCTGGTACACGCTCCTGTTGAGCGCGGCGTTCGTGCTCATCGGGACGGGCGTCTTTCTGGGTCTGCAGCACTATCTGCGCTCGAGTTTGCGCGATACCTTGAGCCGGCGCTCGGCGCAGGTCGAGCAGATACTTCTGCAGGCGCCCGCCGATGCGGCCGTCGGCACGATCGATCAGGAGATCAGCACGCGGGTCGCGCCGGAATTCAACAATCGCTTCGTGCGCGTGACCCGTCTGCCGGCGACGATCATATACCGCTCCGGCACGCCGGCCGATCACACCTTCGATCCGGCCGCGGTGAGTGCCGCACCGGCCCGTGCCTTCGCGGCCTCGATGGCCGCCACCACGACGGTGGGCGACCAGAGTTTGATGATCCGCACGATACCCGTGCGCGCGCCATCCGGCGACTATCTGGTGGAGTTCGGGGTGTCGATCGCACCGATCGAAGCGGTACTGGATCGATTGCTCGATTTGCTGGCGGTGCTGCTGCCGGTGCTCATCGTCTGCGCCGCAGCGGGCGGTTATTGGCTGGTGAGCTGGGCGTTGCGGCCGGTCGATCGATTATCTCAGACCGCCGAGCAGATGAGCCTGCAGAATCTCAGCCTTCGGCTGCCGGTGGTGCCGAGCGGCGATGCGCTGGAGCGGCTGTCGATCTCCTTCAACACGATGCTCGGGCGGCTGCGCGACTCGGTACAGACCTCGCGCCGATTCCTCGCCGATGCATCCCATGAGCTGCGCACGCCGCTCACGGTCATCAAGGGCGAGCTGGAGGAGCTCACCCGCGAATCTCACCTCGCGGCAGGCGAGCTGCGTGAGCGGGTCGGCAGCGTTCTCGAGGAGGTGGCGCGCTTGGAGCATCTGGTATCCGGGTTGCTGGTGTTGTCGCGGCTCGATGCGGGTGAAACCCAAGGGGAATGGGTCGATGTCGACCTGGCGGAGCTCGCGTCGAACACCGCCGAGCACATGCATCTCATGGCGGAGGATCGCGGTGTCGAGATCGACTTGTCATCGCTGCAAACTGCGGTCATGCACGGGGATCGGGCGCGGCTCAAGCAAATCATCGTGAACCTGCTGGATAACGCGATCCGCTTCACTCTCCGCGGGGGCACGGTGTTCCTTCGCACCGCCGCGGATGATACGGGCAGCATCCTCGAGGTGGCGGATACCGGTGTCGGCATCCCCGCCTCGGCAGTCCCGCGTGTCTTCGATCGATTCTTTCGTGTCGATGAGGCGCGCTCGCGCGAAGACGGCGGTGCGGGACTCGGACTGGCGATCGTCAAGTCCATCTGCCTGGCCCACGGCGCCAAAATCGAAGTGCAGAGCCGAGTGGCGCACGGCAGCTGCTTTCGGGTCATTTTCCCGCGGCGCTCGCTCGCGCCCGCAGCCGCGGCGCCCGACACGGCGAGGGCTTCGGCCTTCATCGAGGTTCGCAGAGCCTGAAATGTGAGGCGTGCACCTGTTTTCTAATGAGACGTTAGTCGCCTTTTAATCTGAATACCGGAATCTAGCGGTCAAATGATGCTCCGATTTCCGCCTTTGGCCCAAAGGGGATGAAGAGCCCCGGCCGAATCTTTTCGGGATTGCAAAATGAACGTGGACTGCAGCGATCGAAGCCTCGTGTTGCGCGCCCAATCAGGCGAGCGCGGTGCGTTCAACGCGCTGGTACGCAAGTACCGGCGCCGCGTGATGCAGCTCTCGATGCGCTACACGCGGGACCGTGACGACGCCGAGGACGCGGTACAAGATGCCTTCCTGGACGCCTATGGCGGCTTGCGGCATTTCCGCGGCGAGGCCTCCTTCTATTCTTGGCTGCACCGCATCGTGGTCAATTCCGCGAAGACCGTCCTGTCGCTGCGCGCGCGCGAGGCGCGTCTGTTCAGATCCGGTACCGGGGACGACGACGATGCGGATGAGAAGTGGCAGTGCACGGATCTCGATACGCCGGAAGAGCTGGCGCTCACCGAGGAGATCCGCGATGCGATCAGCTCGGCCATGCAAGGGCTTTGTGAGGAGCAGCGTACGGCGATAGCGTTGCGGGAATTGCAGGGCATGAGCTATTCGCAGGTGGCCTCTGCAATGTCTTGCCCGATCGGCACGGTGCGCTCGAGGGTGTTCCGGGCCCGCGCGGCGATAGACGGTCAGCTTCGTCGCGCATTTGACACGGTCGACCGATGATCCAGGTGCAGCGAGGCGCGTGCCGGTGGCCTTGAGGGACTTGCTGGTTCAAGTCGACCAATCGGAGCGCGCAGCCCTGCGCCTGCGCCTCGCAGCCGATCTGGCGCGCCGGCATCGCAGCCGCCTCACGGCCATCTTCGTGAGGGAGCTCAATCCCGCCGAGCTGCATCTGCGCAGCGTCGCGGAGCTGGGGCTTGGCTCGGCGTCCGCCATCGACCGCGTCGGCGAGCACATTCAAAAGTCCATCGATGCAGCCGAAGAATGGCTGCGCTTCGAGCTCGATGAGTTGCAGCGCGAGTTTGAGCTCGAGGTCGAGTGGCGCTGCCTCGATGGCGTGGGCTCGGTCGTCGTACCGCAGCATGCGCGCTTTGCCGACCTGTGCATTGTTGGGCAGGATGTGTCGCCCACCAACACGGCCACGGGCTATACCTTCTCCGAGCAGCTTTTGTTCGTGACCGGACGTCCGGTGGTATTCATACCCGCGCAGGGATCGTTCGATGCCCTCGGCCGGCATATCCTGGTGGCCTGGAACTCGAGCCGCCCGTCGACTCGAGCCGTCAATGATGCGCTACCCCTGATCGAGCGCGCCGAGCGGGTCACCGTGCTTGCGGTCAACCCGACGGAGTTCGCGAAGCGCTACGGCGCTCTGCCCCCGCAGCAAATGCTCGAGCACTTGAGGCGCCATGGCGCGGCGGTCGAGGGGGTTTGGCTCGAGGATGTTCCCACGGCGGCCATTGCCGACGCGCTGCAGCACGAGGCGCACAAGGCCGGCGCCGATATGATCGTCGCCGGCGCCTTTGGGCATCCCAAGCTCTGGGAAAAACTGATGGGCGGCGTGACGCGTGACCTGCTTGCGCGGATGAGTCTGCCCATCTTCATGTCGTATTGACTCTCGAGATTCTTGCCGCAAACTCGAGATTCTCGCGGCAGACAGGCGGCGCCCGACACGATTGGGCCTGTTGGGCCCGACAGATCGGGCCTGTTGCAAGGAGGGGCATCGTGTCTCGGCGCAAGTGCTCTGAGGCCGGCATGGCCGCAACGCTGCTGCTCGTGCTCGGCGCGGCGGGCGCTTGCACCGGCGCCCGGGAGCTTGCAACGCCGACGCAAGCATCAGCCGCCTCTCAAGCCGGATTGGCGGCTCGAGTGAAAGCGGCATTGCATGCCGATCCGAACTTCAATGATGCCCATATCGATGTGTTCATCGAGAATGGAGACGTGGTGTTGAGCGGGTTCGTCGAGGACAATCGAGCCTTGCTTGACGCGCTCGAGATGGCACAGCGAGTGGCGGGCAGCCGCAAAGTCATCGACAACCTGTCGATCATGAAAATCTCGGCTCACTGAGCGCTCGAGTTTCACTCCGGTGAGAGCCGATCGAGACGCGCGCCGCAAGCTCGCCGTTTGGCGAGCGTGTGGCGCCAGTGCGTTTGGTAGCGCCCGCGCGGGCGCGAACCCGCGTCAGGCGTGAGAGGCCGTCATCAGTCCCTTGAGCTTGCTGATGGCGTTGCTCTCGACCTGGCGCACGCGCTCGGCGGAGATGCCGTATTCGTCCGCGAGCTCGTGTAGCGTCGCTTTGTCGTCCGTCATCCAGCGCCGCTTCAGGATGTTGCGGCTGCGCTCATCGAGCTTCTCGAGCGCGACGCTCAAGCGCTCGCTCGAGTCCTCTTCCCATTCCTCGCGCTCCACCTCGATCGCCGGGTCGGCGTTCGACGCGGGCAAGTACATCGCCGGCGAGTAGCTCTCCTCGTCATCGGATTCGGGCGCGGGATCGAAGGACATGTCGCGCGCCGACAGACGCTGCTCCATCTCGCGCACATCGCTCACCTCGACGCCGAGATCCTTCGCGACCGCCCGGGTTTCCTCCTCCGACAGCCACGCCAGATTCTTCTTCATGCGCCGCAGATTGAAGAACAGCTTGCGCTGCGACTTGGTGGTGGCGACCTTGACCAGCCGCCAGTTGCGCAGCACATATTCATGAATCTCGGCCCGGATCCAGTGCACGGCGAACGACACGAGCCGCACGCCCACGCCCGGATCGAAGCGCTTCACCGCCTTCATGAGCCCGACGTTCCCTTCCTGCACCAGATCGCCCATCGGCAATCCATAGCCGAGGTAGCCGCGGGCAATGTGCACGACGAAGCGCAGGTGCGAGAGCACCAGCTGGCGCGCCGCCTCCAGATCGCCCTCGGAGCGGAATCGAGTGGCCAGCGCCATCTCGTCCTCTTTGGACAGCACGGGTATCTGCGACACGCGATCGATATATCCGTCCAGGCTCCCGACGGGACCTGCGAATATCAGTCCGGTTTGTTTAGCGACCAAGGCGGAACTCATGAAGCCTCCCAGTCAGTCGTCGACTCAATGTTAACATCTCCTGTGGCACTCCGAGAGTTAGAGTGCTAAATAGGACTAAAGTTCTCCTCTATAAAGCGCCAAAAAACAACAGGTTATGTGGGCTCGACGTCACGGATATGCCGCGTTGCCGCAATCCAGGAGCCCAACCACCCGAGCGCAACCGACCCCACCAAAATGAGTGCGGCGGTTCCAAATCTCAAGCCCCGCAATTGGAACTGCCCGCCGTACAGGGCGGTGAGATGCTCGATCGGCTTGGCGAGCACGCCGATGGCGACCGCGACCACGAGGATTGCGCCGAGCCCTCCGCCCAGGCCGTACCAGACTCCGCTGTAGAGGAAAGGCCGGCGCGCAAAGGTGTCCGTCGCCCCGACGAGCTTCATCACCTCGATCTCAGCGCGCCGATTGAGGATGTCCAGGCGGATGGTATTGCCCACCACCAGCACCACGGACAGCCCGAGCAGCCCCCCCGTGAGCCACACCACCCGCCGCACCAGATCGAGCAGCGCATTCAGCCGCTGCACCCATTCGGTATCGAGTTCGACCGTGTCCACGTCGGTAAGTGCCGCGATGCGTGCTTTGAGCGCCTGCGTGCCTTCGGGGGTGCTGGCGGCGACGGTCGGAGTCACGATGAGGGTCTGGGGCAGGGGATTCGCCTCGAGCGCATCGAGCGCTTTGCCGAATCCCGAGGAGCTGCGAAACTCGGCGAGCGCCTGGTCGGCGCTGATCACCCGCACCTGAGCGACATCGGGGCGCGAGCGCAGCTGCGTGGCGAGCGACTCGGCGCGCTCCGAGCTCGCCTTCTTGGCGAGGTACACCGACAGCTCGAACGCCTGATTCCAGCCCGCGGTCGCGGCGCGCGTGTTCTGCAGCAGCACGTTCAAGAACAGCGGCAGGGCGAGCGCCACGGCGATGACCGCCACGGTCATGCCGGTCGCGATCGGATGCTGCACGATGCGCCCGAGCGATCCCATCAACGTCTGGGCGTGGCGCGCGAGCCAGGTTTTGAGCCGCCTCGACACCTCAGAGCTGCGCCGGCCGCGCCGCGCCGCTCGAGCGGGTCGCGGCCTCGACGGGTGCCTCCTCGACGGGTGCCTCCTCGGCGATCACGCGCCCGCCCTCGAGCACGATGCGCCGGGCGACGAACCGATCGATGACATGCAGATCGTGGGTGGCGATGAGCACCGTGACCCCGACGTCGTTGAAGCGCTTGAACAGGCGCATGATCTCGAGGGCGAGGTCGGGATCCAGGTTCCCCGTCGGCTCATCGGCGATGAGCAGCATCGGCTTGCCGACGATGGCGCGGGCGATGCCGACACGCTGCTGCTCGCCCGTCGAGAGCTCGAGCGGGCGGCTGCGCTCCTTGCCCAGCAGTCCCACCTGGTCGAGCGCCGCGCGCATGCGCTTCTCGATCTCCCGTCGCGCCACCCCCGCCACGATGAGCGGCAGCGCAACGTTGTCCGCGACCGGCCGGTCGTAGAGGAGCTTGTGGTCCTGGAACACCACCCCGAGGCTGCGGCGAAACTGCGGAATGCCGCGCGGCTTTACCGCCGAGGTGTTTTGATTGTTGATGAATACTTGACCGCGGGTGGGCCGCTCGATGAGCGCGATCAGCTTGAGGATGCTGCTCTTGCCGGCGCCCGAATGTCCCGTGAGGAACGCGAGCTCGCCCGCCTCAATGCGGAACGACACCCCCGCGAGGGCCTCGCGCCCGTTCGGGTAGCGCTTGTGGACTTGATCGAAATGAATCATGCCGCGGTATCGTCCGGGGTCTTGAGCAGCGCCGAGACGAACTCGGCGGCGTTGAACACGCCGAAATCCTCGGTGTCCTCGCCCACCCCCACGAAGCGGATCGGGATGCCGAGCTTTTGCGCGATGGCGAGCACCACGCCTCCCTTGGCGGTGCCGTCGAGCTTGGTGACCACCAGTCCCGTGACGCCGAGACCCTTGTGGAACTCGACCGCCTGCGCCACGGCGTTCTGGCCGATGGTGCCATCGAGGATGAGCAGCACCTCGTGCGGCGCGCCGGGGTCGAGGCGTGCGAGCACGCGCTTCACCTTCTTGAGCTCGTCCATGAGATGCGCCTGGGTGTGCAGCCGGCCGGCGGTGTCGGCGATGAGCACATCGACTTGCCGCGCCCGCGCCGCCTGCAGGCCGTCGAAGATCACCGCCGCAGGCTCGGCCCCCGATTGCTGCGCGATGATCGGCACTTGATTGCGCTCGGCCCAGATGGTGAGCTGCTCGCGCGCGGCGGCGCGGAAGGTATCGCCGGCCGCCAGCATGACGCTGCGCCCTTCGCCGAGCAGCCGATGAGCGAGCTTGCCGATGGTGGTGGTCTTGCCCGCGCCGTTGATGCCGACCACCAGGATGACGTACGGCTTGATCGCCGGGTCGATGACGAGCGGGCGCTCGACCGGCTGCAAGATTTCGGTCATGGCCTTGGCCAGCGCCGCCAGCAGCGCATCCACATCGGAGAGCTCCTTGCGCGCCACGCGCCGGCGCAGATCCTCGAGGATCCGCCCGGTGGCCTCCACACCGACATCCGCCATGATCAGGCGCGTCTCCAGATCCTCCAGGATCTGCGCATCGATCTTGCGCCCCGGCAGCAGCTCCTTGATGTCGGTGGTGAGCCAGGCGGGCCCCACATTGAGCTTGGCGCGCAGCCGCTTGAAGAAGCCGCGCACGCCGGGCTTGTCGGCTTCGCTCGTCATGGCCGGAAGCTTATCAGAGGAGTGTCGCGCCCCGGGGCCGCGCGGGGGCCGGCGCGGGGCCACGCGCGGGGCCGTCGCGAGGCCGGGCGCGGGACCGCACGGACCGGCGCGGGCGCGAGCGTATGATGCGCCGAGTGAAGTCCTCGAAATCCGCCAAGGCGCGCCCGGGCAGGCGCAATTCCGTGCGCATCGTGGGCGGCGGATGGCGCGGGCGGCGGGTGCATTTCCCGCAATCGCCGGGACTGCGGCCGACGCCCGATCGCGTGCGCGAGACTTTGTTCAACTGGCTGCAGCACGAGGTGGCGGGCTCGCGCTGCCTGGACTTGTTTGCCGGGTCGGGGGCGCTCGGCCTCGAGGCGCTCTCCCGCGGCGCCCGCGAGGTGGTGTTCGTCGATGAGGCGCCGGCGGTCATCCAGTCGCTGCAGGCCGAGCTCGCGCGGCTCGGCGGCGGCGCCAAGGCGCGCACCGTGCACTCGGCGGCGGCCCGCTTTCTCGCGACGCCGGCCGAGCCCTTCGACCTGATCTTTCTCGATCCGCCGTTCGGCCAGGGCGCGCTCGGGCAATATGTCGCACTTCTCGAGGCCGGCCGCTGGGTACGGCCCGGGGGGGCGGTGTACCTCGAAGGCGAGCGCCAGGCCGGGGCGCCCGCGCTGCCCCTCGGCTGGGACCTGGTTAAATCGAAGTCCGCGGGCGAGGTGGGTTATCATTTGGCGCGCGCCACGTCGGTTGGGACATGAACAAAAGAACGGCTGTTTATCCGGGGACTTTCGATCCGATCACCAACGGACACCACGATCTGGTGCGCCGCGCCGCGAGCATTTTCGACCGGGTGGTGGTCGCCATCGCGGCCAATCCGAACAAGGCGCCGATGTTCACCCTCGAGCAGCGCGTCGACATGGCGCGTCGCGTGCTCGCGGACGTGCACAACGTCGAGGTGCGCGGCTATGTGGGGCTCACTGTGGAGTTTGCGCGCCAGAACGGGCTGTCGGTGATCGTGCGCGGGCTGAGAGCCGTGTCGGACTTCGAATTCGAGTTTCAATTGGCTAACATGAGCCGTCACCTCTCACCGGAAATCGAATCGGTCTTCATGACGCCGCAAGAGCAGTACACGTTCATCTCCTCGACCCTGGTGCGCGAAATCGCGGTGCTCGGCGGCAACGTATCCGAGTTCGTTCATCCCATCGTGGAAGTCGAGCTGAAGCGGCACCGCAAGCCTTGAGGCCCGTGGCAACCCAATCGGCGGCGGCGCCCGCCACAGCGCCGCGCGTGAGGCGCCTCGCCGCGGGCTGGCTGCTGGGGGCCCTGGCGTTCGCCGCTGCGCCGCTGCACGCGAGCGACACGCCGGGCATCGCTCCGCCGTCCGTCGCCGGGCCGGGCACCACGGCGTTGTCCGCGGCGGCACATTCCCATCCCATGATCCCGGCGCCGCGCAGCGCCGAGGCCGCGGCGGTTGCGCATCGGGCGGCGATCGCGAGCGCCTATCCGCTCGCGAGCCAGGCGGGTCAGGAGATGCTCGCGCGCGGCGGCAACGCCTTCGATGCCGCCGTCGCCGTATCCGCTGCCCTCGCCGTGGTCGAGCCCACCAGCTCCGGGCTCGGCGGCGGCGGCTTTTATCTGCTGCATCGGCAATCCGATGGGCTCGACACCATGGTCGATGCGCGCGAGAAGGCGCCGGGCGCCGCGAGCCGCGACATGTATCTCGATGCGGCCGGCAATCCCATCGAGCACGCCTCGACGGCCGGACCCCTGGCGGCCGCCATCCCGGGCGAGCCCGCCGCCTTCGATTACCTCGCGCGCCGCTACGGCAAGCTCCCCCTGCGCGTGAGCCTCGAGCCGGCGATCCGCCTCGCCCGCGACGGCTTTCCGCTGTATGCGCGCCTGCAGGGCGCGATCCGCTACAAGCGCGAGGAGCTGCTGCGCTCGCCGGACGCCGCGCGCGTGTTCTTGACCGCGAGCGGCGAGGTGCCGCAGATCGGCGCGCTGATCAAGCAGCCTGATCTCGCCCGCACCCTGCAGGCGCTGGCGCGCGAGGGTGCCAAAGGATTCTATGCGGGGCCCGTGGCGCGCGATCTGGTGAACGGCGTGCGCGCAGGCGGCGGCATCTGGACGCTCGCGGACCTCGCCGCGTATCGGGTGGTCGAGCGCAAGCCGCTCATCGGCTTCTACCACGGTGCGCGCATCGTCTCGGTGTCACCCCCCTCCTCGGGCGGCGTCGCCTTGCTCGATGCGCTCAACATCCTCTCGGGCTACAAGCTCGACTCGGTCGACTCGGCGACGCGCAAGCATATGGTGATCGAGGCGATGCAGCGCGCCTACCGCGACCGCGCGGTGTATCTCGGCGACCCTGACTTCGTGACCATGCCCATCGCGCAGCTCACCAGCCGCGACTATGCCGCCGGTCAGCGCGCCAGCATTCGCTCGGACAAGGCGATGCCGAGCGACCTGCTCCCCGGCATCGAGAGCGCGGCCGCCGGCCAGGACACCACGCACTTCTCCGTGCTCGATGCGCAGGGCAATCTCGTGGCGGGCACCATCTCCATCAACCTGTTCTTCGGCGCCGGCGACATGGTCGCGAAGACCGGCGTGCTCATCAACGACACCATGGACGATTTCTCCATCAAGCCGGGTACGCCCAATACCTTCGGGCTGGTGGGCAATGCCGAGAACGCCATCGCGCCCAACAAGCGCCCGCTCTCCAGCATGACGCCGAGCTTCATCGAGACGCCCAAGGGGCTCATGATCATCGGCACCCCGGGCGGCAGCTACATCATCAGCATGGTGATCCTCGGCACGCTCGACTATCTCGATGGGATGAGCGCGCAACAAGTGGTCGCGGACCCGCGCTATCACGATCAATACCTGCCCGACGTGGTCGAGTACGAGAAAGGCGCATTCACCGATCCGGAGATCGCGCGCCTGGAGGCGATGGGCCACAAGCTTCAGGAGGGCGGCCGCCGCTGGGGCAACATGCAAGTCATCACCTGGGATTTTGCCAGCGGCAAGGTCGATGCGGCGTCGGACCCGAGAGGGGTGGGGGAAGGGCTGGTTTATTAGCCCCGCCGGGCCTGTACCGGGAGCGCCCTCCCGCAATGGCTCAGCGCTGACATTTCGGGCACCAGTAAGTCGAGCGCTGCCCCTGGGCGGCGCGCCTGATCGGCGTTTTGCAGACGCGGCAGGGCTCGCCCGCGCGCTCGTAGACGTAGAGCTTCTGCGCGAAATAACCCGGCGTGCCCTCGGCATTCACGTAATCGCGCAGCGTGGTTCCGCCGATCTTGATCGCCTCCCGGAGGACCTCCTTGACGGCGTGCGCCAGCGCGAGCGCCTGTGCCCGGGTCAGCCGTCGCGCCGCGCGGCGCGGCGAGATCCGCGCGCGGAACAGCGCCTCATTGGCGTAGATGTTGCCCACGCCGACGACAATCTGCGAGTTCATCAGCAGCTGCTTGATGGCGACAGAGCGCTTGCGCGTGGCGCGGTACAGATACTCGGCGTCGAATTCGCGTCCGAGCGGCTCGGGCGCGAGCCTCTTGAGCAGCGGGTGTGCCAGCGGATCGCCCTCGGTCCAGAGCAGGCTCCCAAAGCGGCGCGGATCGTGAAAGCGCAGCACCTTTCCCGTGTCGAGCACGAGATCCCAGTGGTCGTGTGGGCGGGCAGGCACGCCGGCCGGCAGCACGCGCAGGCTCCCCGACATGCCGAGGTGCACGATCAGAGTGCCGTGATCGAGCTCGATCAGCAGGTATTTCGCCCGCCGCTCGACGCGGCGGACGGTTCGATTGCGGACGGCGGACTCGAGGTGCGCGTCGATCGGCCAGCGCAGCCGCCGGTCGCGCACGATCAGATCGACGACCCGATGATCGGCGAGCGCAGGCGCAATGCCGCGCCGCGTGGTCTCTACTTCAGGCAGCTCGGGCAGGAGCTAGACGGCTTCGGCGGGGCTATTTGATCTTCGATTCTTTGTAGGCGACGTGCTTGCGCACCACCGGGTCGAATTTCTTGGTCTCCATCTTGTCCGGATGCAGACGCTTGTTCTTGGTGGTGGTGTAGTAATGTCCGGTGCCCGCGGAGGAGACCAGCTTGATCTTGTCGCGCATGAACGATGCTCCTTAGATCTTGACGCCCCGGGCGCGAAGGTCGGCAACCACCACTTCCACGCCGCGCTTCTCGATGGTGCGCAAGCCCCGGGTGCTCACCCGCAGGCTGACGAAGCGCCTTTCGGCCTCCAGCCAGAACCGATGCGTATGCAGGTTCGGCAGGAACCGGCGCCGCTTGCGGTTGTTCGCGTGTGACACCGTGTTACCGGTTTTCGGGCTCTTGCCCGTGACTTGGCAGACTCGCGACATGATTGAGGCCTTACGAGGAAGCGGGAAAGCAGCCGCGCTTTATACCAGGGGAAATTGCGACCGGCAACGCCCCCCGCCGCACGCCTGGGTAAGTATTTGATCATACAGGATTTTATGCGTCAGACGAATCCTACATCAAGCGATTGCGGCGGGCGGGATCGGGCTCGGGCGCGCTCCCCTAGACTAGGGACTATCATGCAGGCCTCGGCTCGTGCATGGCGATCGCAAGATCGCGTGGGACGCGGAGGAGGACCGATGTCGCGATTCGCCGGCTGTTTGCTGTCCCTGGGATGCATGCTGGGTTGCGCACATGTGCCCCAGACCGCGCAGCAGGACTGTCATCTGGAATCAGGCTGGCTGGACTCCACCAATGGCTGCTCCGTGCGCGAGGGATATCCGAGTTGCTATCGGGTGTGCGCGGACGGCACGCGTGTGCTGGTAGGTGGCAACGGAGCTCCCAGGCCCTGACTCCGAGCACCGCCGAGAAGCCCGTCACTTTGCATGGCGCGCGGACCTTGGTCCTATTTTCCATGTGGCACGAACATCGACAGCCCCAAGAGGAATGCGCCGACCACAATGATGAGCGCCCCGGCCTGAGTGGTCTTTTCACTCCCCTCGGCACGGGACCATGTTGAAACGCCCACCAGGGCGAGACCGGCAGCAATCAGAACTGCTCCCATGATCGCCGGCAAATCGTTGACGCTCATTGCTTCGCCTCCCCGTCTGCCACTACCGCGACGTTTGCTCGACCAATTCCTCAGCGTTGGCAGCACAGGTCTTTCGGTCGTTCCTGCGCCCCGCCGGTCTGTACTCAACAACACAGATGCAGGCCAAAAAGTTGCAGTTCGGTAGCCCTGGATTCGACCTTCCCACAGATCGTCCTTCCCACAGATCGTCTCGACATTGCCGGAAGCGGGGTTCGAGGGATACTTCGTGGATTTTCGGCGCGGGATGGTGTCCTATTACCTGCCCGGTGGAGACAGCGTCGAACTCTCGGGCGCGAAGGCCTCGATACCGGTCGGGGCAGCCTTCAATCCCGTAGTGGTGCTGCGCGGGCTACATCGTCTCATTCCTGGGACGACGCGTTCTCTACTTTGGGCGTACCGCCGATGCTCACGTCGAGCACTTTCCCAGCGCGACCGTGAACCCGCCGAAGCGCGACGCAGCCGCGGCCCGGTGCCAACCGCGCTGCGCCGCTGATGGCCGCACCAACTAGAGCTTCTCGACCTTGCCAACCTTGATGCCTTTGACCAGCCAGTGCCCGTTGACGCGCACGAGGTTCATCGAGGTGAAGGCGTGCGCGCCGATGGTATTGTCGTCCACGTTCATCCACAGGCATTCGAAATCAAGCGTGCCGGTGTTTCCTGTGACGTGACTTTTGATCCGCATCGCCGGGGTATAGCCGATCCAGTGATGCTCGGGACGGAATGGACCGCTGACGTCAGCCCAGTAAGTGCGGACCTGCTCCTTGCCCCGATAC
Organism: Steroidobacteraceae bacterium; assembly: GCA_035504115.1. Lineage (GTDB taxonomy): Bacteria > Pseudomonadota > Gammaproteobacteria > Steroidobacterales > Steroidobacteraceae > Bog-1198. The sequence goes on from DATJSL010000016.1 coordinate 23,856, forward strand.
ACCTTATTGTCGTGCGCGGTGTCGGTGAGCACGGCGTCGTCGGCAAACAAGCTCATCATCAGATTGAGGTCCTTGTTTGGGAGGACGCTGCCGGCGGTGTGGAATATGATCTCGATATTGCGGACCGCGAGTATGTCCGCCGCAGGACCGCTGTCGCCCTGCGGCTCGGCGAGGGCGGGCAGCCACAGCAGCAGCCCAAGAAGAATGATGAGCGGTTGTCGGATCATTTTTATTCTCCCCGAGGGTTGATGAAGAACAAATTATA
>DATJSL010000017.1:0-48550 GCA_035504115.1 Steroidobacteraceae bacterium
ATCGGAATGCGGTCGGAGAGGCGCAGGATCGGATAGACCCCGCGCAAGGTTTCGCGCAGGCCGCGGCCGATGCCGCCGCCGGCGCCGGTGATCAGGACCCGATGCATTCGCGGCGCGTCGGGCATGGCGTGCTCCGGGATCGTTTGGCTCGATCCTAGCGGCTCCCGGCGAGCGCGTCGCGGTGCTCGGCAAAGGCGCAGCGCACCCAGTCGATCACCGCGCGCACGCAAACCGCTCGGCGCAGGTCGCGATGCACGATCACCGAATACTCGGCGGCGATCTCCGGCACCGGCGGCGTCAGCCGTTCGAGCAGCGGGTCATCATCCGCTGCGTAGCAGGGCAATACCCCCTTCCCGCTCCCGGCGCGGATCGCCGCCAGCTGCATCATCGTGTTCGACGCGCGCAGCGCGACCGCGCCGCCGCTCTTCTCGATCTGCTGCTGCACCCAGCGCGCCGTCGCGTAATGCGCCTGCTCCTCCGTGTAGGTGACCCAGGCGTCGCTCACCGAGCCGCTTCGGCGATAGACGGCGCCGGCAAAGGTGCCGACTTTGGCAACGTAAAGATCGCCGCTCTCGGGCGGATGGTGGCGCACCGCGAGATCGGCTTCGCGCCGCGCGAGATTGGCGGTCTGCCGCGATTCGACCAGTTCGAGGGTGATCCCCGCCGGGAGCGCCGTCGGCCCCGCATCGGAGAGGCAACGCGAGAGGAAGCCGGCGGCCCATTCGCCGACCGAGACCCGCACCGTGCCGCTCAATTCGGGCGAAGCGGCGGCGCGGCGCCGTTCGAGCATCAGCGCCGCACGCTCGACGCTCTCCGCCGCCGGCACGAGCTGCTCGCCGGCCGCGTTGAGGCGCAGCCCTTCAGGTAAGCGGTCGAACAAGGTCGGGCCGCCGAAAGTCGTCTCGAACGCCGCCAGCCGCCGGCCGATCGTCGGCTGGCTCAGACCCAGCGCGCGGCCGGCGGCGCGCAGCGAACCGTGCCGCGCCACCGCCAGGAACACACGGACATCGTCCCAATCCATACTGCCGGCGCCGTTGGCGACCGGGCGCGACGGCGTGGTGCTGCGGCGGAATTCAGCACCGGGAAGCGGGGCATCGTCGAGTGGCGACATGATACGATCCTGTATCGTTACGTCTCAATTTTGTCGTCTTCAGACAGTGATTTGTATCACTAAATTTGGTAGCGGCGCGAGTGCCAAATTTATCAGACGGAGACATCGATGCTGACCATCGCCCGCCGCCTGCCGCGTGTCGACACGCTCTCGACGACTTCTATGCTGCGCTGGTGCCGCCGGCTCTACGACGGCTTTATCGAATGGCAAGAGGCTGTAAGTGAACGCGAAAGTCTTGCGCGACTGGATGACCGGTTGCTCGCCGACATCGGTCTGACGCGCGAGCAGCAGATCCTCGAATGCTCGAAAATGCTCTGGGGTCTCAACCCCACCGACGATGGCTCATCGATACAAAACCGTATCAATGGCCCTCAGAATTGGTGATCGTCGAAATTAAACCGTAGCAGTATGATTTTTGCCGAAACAGGAGCGTCAGATGGTCAATGTCATCGACTTGTCGTCCGAATTCGCCACGCTCAAGATGCTGCGCGAGCGCACCCCGCAAACGACCAGGGCGGAACGCCAGGACAGTTCGCGCAACCTCGGGCCCTATCGCGACGGCGCGATCTTCGTCAGCCGCTTCGCCGGGGAAGGTGGCTGGGAGCGGCATCGCAACGGCGAAGAGATCGTCCATATCCTCGACGGCGAGACCATCGTCCATCTGATAACCGAGGCCGGCCCGGAGACGCTTGAGTTGCGCGCGGGCATGATCGCCGTCGTGCCGCAAGGGGCGTGGCATAGGTTCTCCTGTCCCGGCGGGGTAACGCTGATGACGGTGACGCCGCAGCCGACCGACCATCCGGAAGTCCATGTCGAGGACCCGCGGACGCTCGAGGCATCGCAGGCGTGATGGAAAGACCAATCGCCGCAACGCTACTCGGGGCTATCATTCATCCCCTCGAACAGGGAGAGCAGGCATGACCGCGATTCTCGATCTCAAGGGCACGCTGGCGAAGATGCCGATGATGCAAGGCCGTCGGCCGGAATCGACCGAGGACGAACGCAAGGCCACCGGCGCGTTCGTGACGCTGGCGCCCTATCGCGACGGCAACATCTACAGCGCCAAATTTGCCGGGGAGGCGGCCTGGGAGCGCCACCCCAACGGTGACGAGTTGGTGCAGATCGTCGACGGCGCCTGCACGATGCACCTGATGACCGAGGCCGGCCTCGAGTCGCATGAGGTCAGCGCCGGGACGACCGTCGTCGTGCCGCAAAATACCTGGCACCGCTTCTCGGCGCCCAATGGCGTCAGCATCGTCACTGCGACGCCGCGCCCGACCGAGCATCTGACCGTCGATGTCGAGGATCCGCGCATGCTCAGCGATGCCGAGCGCGCGGCCAATTCCGAAGAGAAGGTCCGCTGATGTATTTCGACTGGAACCTCTGGAAGCTGACCCGCGGCCTGCGCGGCCGGATCGCGCTGTCGATCCTGGTCGGACTGGCCGCCGCGGCGTTCGGCATCGCCCGCTTCACGCTGCTCGGCTCGATGCTGTCGCGCGTCTTTGCCGGCTCCGGCTTCTTCCCGATCGCACTGGCGGCAATCGGCGTCGCCGCGGCTGTCGTCTTGCGCGGCCTGCTCGACCATTACCGCACCGCGATCGCGCACCAGACCGCGGCGCAGGTGCAGACCGATCTACGCGGCCGGCTCTATGACAAGATCGCCGAATTGGGCCCCGCCTGGTTTGCCGGCGAGCGCACCGGTGGCGTCATGCTGTCGGTGGTCGACGGGGTCGAGCAGCTGCAGACCTTTTTCGGCCAATACGTGCCGCAGGTCTGCGTCGCCGCGCTGACGCCGATCGCGATCTTCCTCTTCATCATGTGGTGGGATTTGCCGGTCGCGACGGTGATGCTGATCGCCGCGCTGGTGACGCTGATCGCGCCAACCGTGTGGAACAAGGTCGAAAGCGGCCGCAACCGCCTGCGCCAGGCGGCGATGAAAGCGTTCGGCTCGGAGTTCCTCGACGCGGTGCAGGGCCTGCCGACGCTGAAGGCGTTCGGCCAGAGCGCCGCCTACGGCCGCCGCCTCGCCGAGCGCGCGCGGCAGCTCGCCGAGACCACCATGCAGGTGCTGTCGACGAGCGTGATGACCCGCGGCATCACCGATACCGGCATTGCGGTCGGCGCCGCAGCGGCGCTGGGCCTCGGCGTGTGGCGTGTCGCGCACGGTGAGATGAGCATCACCGCGCTGCTCATCGTGCTGATGGCCGGCACCGAGGTGTTCCGCCCGCTGCGCGACCTGCGCTCGGTGCTGCATCAGGGCATGGTCGGGCAATCCGCCGCCGCCGGCATCGCCGAACTGCTCAAGGCCGAGCCGCTGGTGCCGCCGCCCGACACCGCCGGCGCCGCCGGCTCCGAGCGGGCGCTGGCGCCGACCATTGCCTTCGACAACGTGTCGTTCGCCTATCCCGGCGGCCGCCGCCCGGCGCACGAGGCGCTGTCGTTCAGCGTCGCCGCCGGCGAGAAGATCGGCATCGTCGGCCCGAGCGGTTCGGGCAAGTCGTCGGTCGCGCGGCTCCTGCTGCGCCTCTTCGACCCGCAGGCGGGCCGCGTCACGATCGGCGGGCGCGACCTGCGCAGCCTCGACCCCGACACGCTGCGCGCGCAGATCGCGGTCGTGCATCAGGACACCTATTTGTTCCACGGCACGGTCGAGGACAACCTGCGGCTCGGACGGCCGGAGGCGACGCCGGCCGAGCTCGAGGCGGCGGCGCGCGACGCCAACGCGCACGAGTTCATCAGCGCCCTGCCGCAGGGCTATCGGACGATGCTCGGCGAGCGCGGCGTCAACCTTTCGGGCGGCCAGCGCCAGCGCCTGGCGATCGCCCGCGCCTTTCTGATGAACGCCTCCATCGTGCTGCTCGACGAGGCGACCTCGGCCCTGGACACCGAATCGGAGCAGTCGATCCAGGAGGCGCTCGCCCGGCTGTTTCGCGGCCGCACCGTGATCGCCATCGCGCACCGCTTGTCGACGCTCGATTCGTTCGACCGGATCGTGGTCATGGACCGGGGACGCATCGTCGAGGACGGGGCGCCGCGCCGCCTGCTGCAGATCGGAGGCGGCGTCTACAGCCGCATGTACGGGCGGCAGCTGCGCAGAGGCGAAGCGGAGCATGCACAGTGACGCCGCGCGGGCGGCTGCGCTGGGGCGCCCCTCTCGCATCGCTTGCCTGCGCCGTCCTGCTGGCAGGATGCAGCACGACGCGCGCACCGCTCGCGCCCTCCCCGCCGCTCGCGGCCGTGCCCATCCCGGCCCCCACGGCGGCGCCGATCTCGCCGCCGACGCCCGCACCGCTCGCCCCCCCGACATCATCGCCGAGCCCGGGCGCCGCCGCGCCCGCGCAAGCCGTGCACGCGGCGGGGCCGGCGGCGCCCGAGCGGTCCGCCGGCGCGAAGGAGTCGCCGCCGCCGTGCCTGCCCGCGCCAGCCGAGGTCCACCACAAAAAGCGCCGCCACAACGGGGTCGAGGAACCGCAAGGACCCGAGCTGCCGAGCCCGGCGCCTGCGCCGAATGCCGCGGTCAACGCACAGGTGGGCGAGATCGGCACCTCGCTCGCCTCGATCCTGGGCAAGGACGTCACCGGCCCGCGCGGCGAGAAGCTCGGCCGTGTGGTCGACGTGCTCGCCGATGCGCAGGGCCGCGTGCGCGCCGCCATCATCGACTTCGGGGGCTTTCTCGGGGTGGGGACGCGCCGCATCGCCGTGGACTGGCCGCTGCTGCACTTCGAGCCGAGCTCCAAGGACAGATCGGTCACCCTGAGCGTCACCCGGGAGAAGCTGCAGTCGGCGCCCGAATACAAGGACTCCAACAACCCGCGAGTGCTCATGCCGCCGGCGCCGCCCGATGCTGCAGAATCCGGCCAAACAACGAGGTGAGCCGGCGCCGGAAGGCGGCAGCGGTCCGACGGTCTCGCTGGACGCGGCGGCGAGCCGCGGCCTGGACTGGTTCAACCTGTTCGTGGCCAATATCCAGACGGGGTTCGGCCCCTTCATCGCCGTCTATCTGAGCGGTCAAAGCTGGACGCAGACCGCCATCGGCGTGGCGCTGTCGGTCGGCACCGTGAGCTCCATGGCGAGTCAGGTGCCGGCGGGCGCCGTGGTCGACGCGGTCAGGAGCAAGCCGCGCGTCGCGGCGTTCAGCGTGCTGGTATTCACCGCCAGCGCGCTCATGTTCGCCATCTATCCCATTCCGCTGCTGGTGTACCTTGCCGAGATCCTGCACGGAATCTCCAGCTGTACCTTGGGTCCCGCGATCGCGGCCATGAGCCTGGCGCTCGCGGGACGCCTCGGCATGGCCGTCCGCCTCGGCCGCAATGCGCGCTATGCCGCCATCGGCAACGGCATCGGTGCGGCGTTGATGGGCGCCTGCGGGCAGTACGTGTCCGAGCGCGGCGTGTTCTATCTGACCGCGGCCCTGACGCTGCCCGCACTGGTCGCGCTCTTGCCGCTGCGACGCTACGCGGCCGCGCGCGTCGCGGCGTCGCGGTCGGCGCCGCGCAAGGACGCCGTGCGCGTGCTGAGCGTACTCGCCGACCGCCGGCTGCTGCTGTTCTGCGGGTGCGCGCTGCTGTTCACCTTCGCCAACTCCCCTTTGCTGATGCTGATCAGCGGCATGCTCACCGCCAAGGGCAGCAATCCGAGCCTGCTGATCGGAGCCTGCATCGTGCTGCCGCAAGTCATCGTCGCGCTCGCCTCGCCGCTGGTCGGCCGATTCGCCGATCGGCGCGGCCGGCGGCTGGTGCTGATCGTCGCGTTCATCATGCTGCCGCTGCGCGCGCTGACCTTCTCGGCGACCTCCAACCCGGCGCTGGTGATCGGCGTGCAGCTGCTCGACGGGATCGCGGGCGCGGGATTCGGCATCCTGGTGCCCTTGATCGTGAGCGATGTGGCCGCGCGTTCGGGTCACTTCAACCTGTCGCTCGGCGCCGTGGGATTCGCGATCGGAATCGGCAGCACCGTCAGCACGTCGGTCGCCGGATGGGTGGCCGATCATTGGGGCATCCGCGCGGCGTTCTATTTTCTTGCCGCAATCGGCCTCGCCGCGGTGCTGCTCGCGCTGCTCGCGATGCCGGAAACGCGCCCCACGCGGGATGAAGGCGACGGGCCGGACGCCTCCGGCAAGAGCTAGCGGGCCGAGCAGCTCACTAGTAGCGCACCACCACCACGACGTCTCCCTCGCGCCGCGTGACGGTCACCGCCGTGTTCTTGTCGTGCTGGTGCAGCAGGACATCCGCCGAGCCCGAGCTCAGGCGCAGATTCCGCAAGTGCACGTGGCCGAGGAAATCGGGAAGCTGCGGACGATAGAACTTGATCTCGCCGGTGCGGTCGAGCAGCTCCAGGCCGAGCGAGGCCTGCAGCAGGCACAGCGGCGCCGCGCTCGCCCAGGCCTGCGGAGAGCAAGCGACCGGATACTGGGTCGGCCCGGTGCGCTCGAGACGCGCGAACCCGCAGTACAGCTCCGGCAGGCGGCGCAGGTCCATGTAGGTCGCGGCGTCGAACAGCGCCTTGAACACCTGCGCGGCCGCCTGCTTCTGTCCGTAGCGGGCAAAGCCCATGGCGATCAGACCGTTGTCGTGCGGCCAGACCGATCCATTGTGATAGGACATGGGGTTGTAGCGGGCCTCGGACGATGCGATGGTGCGAATTCCCCATCCGCTGAACACCGCCGGCGACAGGAGCGTGCGGACGACTCTGTGCGCCCGCTCGGCCGATGCGATGCCGGTGAACAGCACCTGACCTGCATTCGAGGAGATGACGCGGCACGCATTCTTGGCGCCGTCCAGCGCGAGCGCATAGGTCGACAGGTCCTCGCACCAGAATCGCGCCTCGAAGCTGCGACGCAGGTTCTCGGCCTGCGCCGCGAGGGCGGCGGCGCGCTGCGAATCGCCGAGCGCCTCGGCCAGAGTGGCGGCGTGGCGCTTCGCGCCGTACACGTAGGCCTGAACCTCGCACAGCGCGATCGGCCCTTCCGCCATGCGCCCATCGTGATGGAAGATGGCGTCGTAGGAGTCTTTCCACCCCTGATTCGCCAGGCCTTCCTTGGTCTGCCGGTAGTACTCGACGAAGCCGTCCCCGTCGCGGTCTCCGTAGCGGTCGATCCATTCGAGCGCCGCCTGCGCGTGCGGCCACAGCGCGCGCACCGTGGCGAGGTCCGCGGTACGCCTGAAATACTCGCCGAGGAGGAACACGAACAGCGGCGTCGCATCGATGCTGCCGTAGTAGCGCCCGAAGGGCACCTCGCGCAGGTTCGCCATCTCGCCGTGGCGCATCTCGTGCAGGATCTTGCCGGGCTCGGCGTCGCGCTCGGGCTCGACCGCGGTCGCCTGCGTGCAGGCGAGAAAGCTCAGCACGCCCTTGGCGATCGCCGGATCCAGCCACAAGGTCATGAGCGCCGTGACGATGGCGTCGCGACCGAAGGGCGTCGAGAACCACGGAATGCCCGCATACGGATACGGCCCGCGCGGCGTATCGGTGATCAGCATGTACAGATCCGACACCGAGCGGCGCACGATCTCGTTGAACACCGAATTCGAGGCATCGATGCTGGCAGCCCGCTGGCTGGAGTCGCGCAGCGACTGGCGCGCGGCGCGCATGCGGCGGTAGAACAGGCGGCCGTTCCAGTCGCCATCCGCGCGGTCCCCGACTGCGCAGCGCACGAAGATGCGGCGCAGGGCGCGCGGCTTGAGCGTGAGCTCGTAGCCGGCGCGCGCCGTGGTGAGCGTTCGGGGCGACGGCGAGAAGGCGAGGTGCGTGCTGCGCTCGATCTTGTCCAGGCCGAGATACTCGAGCGCGACGCCGTGATCGCGCTCGAGCGCCGCGCGCGCCTCACCGCGCGCCGTGCGGTGCTCGCCGCGCACTTCGAACAGATCGGCGAAATCGGATCCGAAGCGATACGTCAGGCGCAGCTCCAGGGTGCGGTCGCTGAAATTTCGCACCAGCAGCCGCTCGTAGCACGCGCCGTTCCAGATGAACCTGATGCGATTCAAGTGAACGTTCTCCCGCCGCAGGGCGATCTTGCCGTCGACCAGCAGATCGGGATTGCTCAGATCGGCGGTGAACACCGCGTTGTCGTCCTGGGTCACCGAGCTCAGCAGCAGCGGGCGCGCCTCTTCGAGGAGCAGCTGAAACTGCGACAGCATGCGCGTGTCGCGGTAATACAGCCCCTCCGGGCTGCCGGGCTCTCCGCCCATGTCGCCGCGGTGGTCGAAGACTGCGAAGGTGTCGCCGTGCTTGAGCGTGCGCGTGCGCCGCTGCTGCAAGGTATCGCTGACGGCGATGGCGTACTGGGGCGCCGCCGGCTCATCGACCGGGTGCGCAGCAGGCGAGGGATCCGGCAGCGGTTCATGCGGCAGCGGCGTTTTCATTGGATTCGGCCGGCTGGGGTCGGGCGAAGTCGATATATTCATGTGCGGAGATCCCCGAGTCAAAGGGAGGCACTTGTAAAAATTTCAGGCGCCGTCGCGCACGCTTGCCGCCGAGTGCGAGCGGCTCGAGCATAAGAGTCTTCTGACGGCGATCGGTTCCAAAGCGAAGCCGACAATCGGGCCGAACACGGATAGGATGGCCGCTCGCTCATGACACATGGGGTGGGGAATCCGATGAGAATTGCACAAGTTGCGCCGCTGATCGAGGCCGTGCCGCCCAAGCTGTATGGCGGCACGGAGCGTGTCGTCGCCTATCTCACCGACGCGCTGGTCGAGCTCGGCCACGACGTGACGCTGTTTGCATCCGGCGACAGCTTCACCAAGGCGAAGCTCGCGCCGATCTGGCCGCGGGCGCTGCGCCTCGACCCGAGCGTGAAGGATCCGTTCGTGCCGCTGTTCATGGAGCTGGAGACCGTGGCGCGGCGCGCCCATGAATTCGACGTGATCCACGCGCATCTCGACTACTTCGGCTACCCGCTGCTGCGGCGGCTCGGCACGGCATCGATCACGACGCTGCACGGCCGGCTCGACCTGCCCGAATTGCCCGCCCTGTACGGCGTCTATGGAGACGTACCGGTGGTCTCCATCTCCAACTCGCAGCGTCAACCCCTGGCGCAGGCCAATTACGTGGCGACCGTGCCGCATGGCCTGCCGGAGAGCCTGCTCGCAAAGGGCGAGGGGCGCGGCGGGTACCTGGCCTTTCTCGGCCGCATCTCGCCCGAGAAGGCGCCCGACGCCGCCATCCGCATCGCCTCGCAAGCGGGCATGCCGCTCAAGATCGCCGCGAAGGTGGACCGCGTGGACCGGGAGTACTTCAAGGCGCACATCGAGCCTCTGCTGTCGCTCGGCGACGTCGAGTTCATCGGAGAGATTCGCGAGGACCAGAAGCAGGAATTCCTCGGCAACGCCGCGGCGTTGCTGTTTCCGATCGCGTGGCGCGAGCCGTTCGGCCTGGTGATGATCGAGTCCATGGCGTGCGGGACTCCGGTGATCGCCTTCGAGAACGGCTCGGTGCCGGAGGTCCTGGAGGAGGGCCTCACCGGCTTCATCGTCCGCGACGAGCGGCAGGCCGCGGACGCCGTGCGGCAGGTCGGCGCTCTCGACCGCGGCCGCATCCGCGCGGAATTCGAGCGGCGCTTCACCGCGCGGCACATGGCGCAGAATTACCTCGCGCTGTATGCGCGTCTGGTCAAGGCGCATCGACCGCCCGCGGCCGCTGCGCAGCCGGCGGCGAACCGAAACGAGTACCTGGCGCAATCGCTGGTAACATCCGGCCATGGCACAACCCCGTCCCAACGAGACCTCGGCTCGGCCGTCGCCGCCGCGGCGACCGATACCGGGGTGGGCGTTCTCCAATAGCTACGCCGCCCTGCCCGAGCGCTTCTGGGCGCGGCTCGACCCCCGGCCGGTCGCCGATCCGCGCCTGATCGAGCTCAATGCGCCGCTGGCGGCGCAGCTCGGCCTCGATCTGCAGGGGCTCGACGCGCCGACGCTCGCGTCGATATTCTCGGGAAACTGCATCCCCGAGGGCGCCGAGCCCGTCGCGATGGCGTACGCGGGACACCAGTTCGGCCAGTTCGTGCCGCAGCTCGGCGACGGCCGGGCGATCCTTATGGGCGAGGTCATCGACCGCAGCGGGGCGCGGCGTGACATCCAGCTCAAGGGAACCGGGCGAACGCCTTTCTCGCGCTCGGGCGATGGCCGCGCGGCCCTCGGGCCGGTGCTGCGCGAGTATCTGCTGAGCGAAGCCATGCACCGGCTCGGCGTCGCGACGACGCGCGCGCTGGCGGCCGTCGCCACCGGCGAGGCGGTGCTGCGCACCACACGGCTGCCCGGCGCCGTGCTGACGCGGGTCGCCGCGAGTCACGTGCGGGTGGGAACGTTCGAATACTTCGCCGCGCGCGGCGATCGGGACGCGCTGCAGCGTCTGGCCGACTACGTGATCGATCGGCACTATCCCGAGCTCAAGCTCGCCGAGCGCCCTTACCTGGAGCTGTTGCGCGAGGTGTCGCTGCGCCAGGCATCGCTCGTGGCGAGCTGGCTGCATATCGGATTCATCCACGGCGTCATGAATACCGACAACACGTCGATAGCGGGAGAAACCATCGACTTCGGGCCTTGCGCCTTCATGGACTCCTACGATCCGGCCACCGTGTTCAGCTCCATCGACAGCCTCGGCCGCTATGCGTACGGCAACCAGCCCATGGCGGCGCAATGGAACCTGGCGCGCCTGGCCGAGACGCTCCTGCCGCTCATCGACGCCGATGCGCAGCGAGCCGTGGATGCCGCCGCGCCGCTGGTCGAGTCCTTCCAGGGACATCTCGAAGCGCGCTGGCTCGAGGGAATGCGGCGCAAGCTCGGGCTCGCTTCGCGCGAGGAGGCGGATCTCGCGCTGGCACGCTCGCTGCTCGAGGCCATGCGGCGAGAGGGCTGTGATTTCACCGCGACCTTCCGCCATCTGAGCGCCGCCGCCGGCGGGAGCGGCTGCGTCGAGGCCTGCCCGCAGCTCGGCGATTGGTGTGCCGGCTGGCGCGCGCGCCTTGAGCGGGATCCGCAGTCGATCGAGGAGCGCGTGCGTGCGATGCGGCAGGTCAACCCCGCCTACATTCCGCGCAACCACCGCGTGGAAGCGGCGCTCGAGGCGGCGGTCGAGCGCGCGGACTTCGCTCCGTTCCGCGAACTGCTGCAAGTGCTCGCGCATCCCTACGAGGATCAGCCGGGCAAGGATGCGTTCGCGGCCCCACCGCTGCCGGGAGAGCGCGTGCTGCAGACCTTTTGCGGGACATGATCGGCGCGGCTCCGCAGCGGCCGCAACGCGCCTGCGTCGAGGAGTCGGCCGGACCCGCAATTCGCGCAACGCCGCTGTGGCAGGATCAAGTCGCTGCGCCCGCGCTTGCGCAGCTCGCGCTGCCGCCCGAGGTGGACGTGCTCATCGTCGGCGGCGGCTACACGGGTCTTTCCGCGGCGCGCGAAACCGCCGCGGCCGGACTCGATACCCTGGTGCTCGAGGGCGGTGCCGTCGGCACCGGATGCTCGGGGCGCAACGGCGGCCAGGTCGCCTACAGCCTCAAGCCCACGCTCGCGAAGCTGAGCGCGCTGCATGGCCCGGCGCGCGCGTTCGCGATCTGCCGCGAGGGATTCGCGGCGCTCGACTACCTGCGCTCGCTCGCCGCCGGCGACGTCGAGTGCGACTGGCGCGACTGCGGTTGCTTCTTCGGGGCGCATACCGGGCGTCACTTCGAGAGCATGGCGCGGGATGCCGAGCGTCAACCAGCGGGGCTGGAGCAGCGGATCATTCCGGTGCCGAGATCCGAGCAGCACCGAGAGATCGCGAGCGACTATTATCACGGCGGCTGCCTGTATCCGGACGACGCCTGCCTCGATCCGATGAAGCTTTTGATCGGCCTGCTGCGGCGTGCCCAGGCGCAGGGCGCCCGCATCCAGGATCACTGCCCGGCGCAGGCGCTGCGGCGCGCGCGCGGGGGATTCGAGGTGCTGACCTCTCGAGGAGTGGTCAGAGCGCGCAAGGTATTGCTGGCGACGAACGGCTATTCGGGCGCGCTGTCCGCATGGCACCGGCGCCGCGTGATTCCGATTGGAAGCTATCAGATCTGCACCGAGCCGCTCGGGCGGGAACGGGTGCGGGCGCTGATTCCTCTCGCCCGCAACATCGTCGATGCGCGGCGCGTGGTGGTGTATTTCCGGCCCTCCCCGGACGGCGAGCGCATCGTCTTCGGCGGGCGCGCCGCGCTCGGGGAGCGTGATCCGCTCGCCTGCGTCGCGCGATTGCGGTCGATGCTCACTGCGATCTTTCCGCAGCTGCGGGCGGCGCGCTTCGATCACGCGTGGGTGGGCTGGGTCGCATACACCTTCGATACCATGCCGCATCTGGGGGGTCGGGACGGCCTCTTTTACTGCATGGGCTACTGCGGCCAGGGCGTGCCGCTCGCTCCTTACCTCGGCATGCGGATCGGCCAGCAGATGGCGGGAATCCCCGAGGGGCGAACGGCGCTCGACGGCTTGGCGTTTGCGGCGCGCTTCTATTATTTTGGCAAGCCGTGGTTTCTCGCGCCGTCCGTGTGGGCTTATCGAGTGATGGATAGATTTGGCCTCTAAATACCTCTCGTACGCGGAGCTCGCGCGCCGCGAAGCGCTCGGCCGGGACTATCGCGTCCGCGTGAGCGAGGTGCGCGGCGCCCGCTTGCTCGTTGCGGCGCCGCATGGCGGGATGATAGAGCAGGGCACTTCCGAGATTGCCTGCTTGATCGCGGGTCGGGAGTACAGCCTGTTCATCTTCGAAGGCATCAAGCCCTACGGCTCGAATCGGGATCTGCACATCACCAGCCACCAATTCGATCACCCCGACTGCCTGGCGATGGCGGCGCGCTGCGAGAGCGTGCTCGGCGTCCACGGCTGTGTCGGAGAGGCGAGAATTCACGTCGGCGGTCTGGATGCCGAGCTCAAGACCCGGCTGGCGATGCGCCTGACGGACGCGGGGTTCGCAGTCGATGCCGACAGCGAGCGCTACCCCGGAAGGCACAGGCACAACATCTGCAATCGCGGATCGCGCGCCATGGGCGCGCAGCTGGAGATCACCCATGACCTGCGCATCGGGGCGGCGCTCGAGATCGCCAGCGCGGTGCGCGCCGCCCTGCCATCCCCGCACGAGGCCCGGTCAGCAGCCGCCGGCTGACCGGGCTTGGGTCGGGGCGCCCTACATGGCGCGTGAGGACGGGGACTCGTAGGTGCGCGACACGCCGTAGAAGGAGTGCACCTGTGTTGCCCAGGCGGGATCCGCCATGGATGGCCAGTGATCCTTGTCGAACCCCGGGGCGTCCTTCAGCTTCTCCTTGCTGACGTTGAGCATGAATCGCTTCTTCGCCGTGTCGAGCTTCAGCGCCGGCCAGGGGACGGCGAACAGCCGGTCGCCCATCCCGAGGAATCCGCCGAACGACAGCACCGCGTAGGCGATCTTGCCGCTCGCCATTTCGATCATGAATTCCTTGATGTTGCCGAGATTCTCGTCCGCCGCGTTGTATACATCGTTGCCCAGCAGCGTGTCCGCGCCCATCAGAGCAGGCCCGGGTCCGCCGCTGCCGCTGTAGCCTTTGTACATTCCATAGGTGTCGCGTGAAACGTAGTTCGATTGCATGATTGCTCCGTGAAAGTGATGAATGAGATCCGCGACTGCAGAGATTACGTGGGCCGGGCGAAATTCCTGTCGGTGCACGGCGCGAGCTCGCGTGCGGCGCTGACCTACCGCTGGTAGCGGCGCGCCCTGCCGGAATAGAGCCGGCGTGCCAGGCGAAACGCCTGGGCCTGCAGCTGCTTGCGCCAGCGCGCGACGCGCACGATCATATCCTCCACCTCCGAGTCCTGGCTCGGCGCGTACTCGCCTTTCGCATGCAGCAAGATCTGCTCCGCAAGCAATGCGAGATCATGATCGTCCCCCAGTATGTCGGCCAGGCGCTTGGCGCGGCGATGACTCTTGCGCAGGAACTTGGGTCCGAAAGGCAGCACGATCTCCAGCTGATTCTCGAAGTACTTCGTTTGCTTGCGCCACTCGTGCAGAGACTCGTCGGTGGCGCGGCGCTTCGCGCTGGCATGGGCCTCGCGGCCTCGCTTGTACGCCCGCTTCAGGGCGCCGTCATCGGTCTGCGACAGTCGGCTGCCCGGCAGCGAGGCTGCGCGGCGCCGGATCGAGCTCAGGACCCTCGCGGCCGCAGCCAGCTCGGCAGAGCTCAATCGACGCGCCGCGGCGCGCCGCCGATCCTCGAGCAGCGCGCGAAAGTGGCGAGAGAATCTGCCGCGGGGCGACTCCTCGGCGAGAACCTTGAAGCTATCGAGCAGGACCTTGGCATCGCGCACCGGTGTCAGCGGGCGGGCGGCATCGCGTATCAGCGCATTGTCCCGCCGATATTCCACGACACCGATGTGCTCGCGCAGCAGCCGCAACGTCGCGCGGGCGCGCTTGAGCTCCTTGCGGACTCCATGGATCGCCGCGTCGGAGCGGCGACGCTTGGCGATCTGCCCGAGCACCTTGTCGAGCTGGTCGAGAAGAGCCTCTCGAGCGACCTGAGCCGGTGTATCAGCGAAGGCCAAGGCTCCCGCCACGATTCGCTCCATGACGCCGTCGTTCGCCCGTGAACGCGCCCGGCGTCTTTCAGCAGCCGCCTGGCCGTTCTTTTCCAGTGCGCGGCGAGGGGCGGCGCCCCGCCCCTCACCGCGATCGCTCCGATGCGTCAGGCCGAGATCTGAATGCGCCGCGGCATCGCCTTCGCGTGCTTGGCGATGGTGACGGTGAGAACACCGTTCTTGCCGGAGGCGTTCACGCCCTGGCTGTCGGCCGTGTCCGGCAACACGAAGCGGCGATGGAAATTGCCGTGGCTGCGCTCCGTGCGGCGGTATTGAATCTCGTTCTCGCGGTCGCTGCCGAGCTCATCCGCACGCTGCCCCGTGAGGGTGAGAACGCCGCCCTCCAGGGTGAGGTCCACCTTGCCCGGATCGACACCCGGAAGGTCCACGTACAGCTCGAAGCGATCCGCGAATTCGAGTATGTCCACGGGCGGAATCCAGGCCGCGGTGGCGGAGCTGCTGTCATTCTCGCTCAGGTTGCCGAATAGCCGATTGATCTCGTCCTGAAGACGCGGCATCAGGCTCCATGGATTTTGTCTGACCACATTGTTCATGGCTAATGCTCCTGTGATTATGAAGGCCCATCGACGGCAGGCGGCGCCTGACGTTTGCACCGGCGGATTTAGGGCCGGCGCCATCGAATTCAAGGCCGGCTCGCGGGCGGCGCCCCGGGGCGACCGGCCCCGGGGCGACCGGCGCCGCGTCGAGGTGGCGGCGCTCGCCGTCCGCTATATAGAATCGGCAGCAGTGGCCCGCAAAGGCAAGCGGTGGCCCCGGGGATGAGCTTCATGAATCGACTTGCTGCAGCCTGGCTGCTGCTGTGCGCGCTGCTGGCGAGCGGCCCCGCTCATGCCCAGGAGGACGCCTCATCCATCGTGGTGTTCGGCGCCGCGAGCTTGACCCATGTGCTGCAGGATCTCGGCGATGCATTCACGCGCGAGACCTCGATTCCGGTGAAGTTCTCCTTTGCCGCGAGCTCGGCACTGGCGCGGCAGATCGCGAGCGGCGCGCCCGCGGACCTGTTCTTTTGCTCGGATCTGTACTGGATGGATTATCTGCAGGCCCGTGACCTGATCCAGCGGCGCACACGGCGCGACGTGGTGGGCAACAGGCTGGTGCTGATTGCCCCGACCGGCAGCACCATCGAGCTCAAGATCGAGCCGCACCTGCCGCTGGCGGCGACCCTCGGCAGCGGCCGGCTCGCGACGGGGGATCCGGATTCGCTGCCGCTCGGCCGCTATGCCGAGGCTGCCCTCAAGAGCCTGGGAGTCTGGAGCGAGGTTGCGCCCCGCATGCTGCGCGCGGACAGCGTGCGCGCGGCGCTGGCATTCGTCGATCGAGGGCAGGCGGTGCTCGGCATCGTGTACGAGACCGACGCGCTGATCGACAGCAATGTGCGCGTGGTCGATGTCTTTCCGGCGACGACGCATCCGCCGATCGTCTATCCCATTGCGCTCACCCCTGCGGCGAAGCCCACGGCGGCAAGGTTTCTCGCTTACCTCACGAGTCCGGCGGCGTACCCCGCCTTCAGGGCCTACGGATTCGTACCCCTGCGCGCGGGCGGCCCGGCTGCCGCGGTGGAGCAGCGCGCACCGCTGTAGGTTTTTTCCGGCAGCGCCCCGGCGTTTTTGGGTGACAGCTGAGGGCCCCCGCGCAGCGTAAAACGCCGCTCAGCAGCACGCAGTTTCGTGCGCGGCTGCCTATTTTTCCCGGTGTCGGGCAATGGCGCCGCTCGTGGGGAAGCGAGCGGTGGGTTGGCGCGTGTGCTCGATGCAGAAGGGGTCGTTATGGCGTCGAAGGAAGGGGAGTCGGGACCAGCTGACTCCAGCGACAAGGAAGCGTCGAGAGGCCCGAGCGGCGGCGGGCACGAGACCAAACCGCACAGCAAGAGGCCTCTCATCATCGTCGCCGCCGTGGTGCTGGTGGGGGCGCTGGTCGGCTTCATGGTGTGGTTCGCGCGCCGCAACGAGGCGTCGACCGACGATGCGTATACCGACGGCAACGTCGTGACGATGATGCCGAAGGTATCCGGATACGTCGTGGCGCTCGACATCAACGACAACGTGCACGTCAAGAAGGGCGAGCTGTTGCTGCGCATCGATCCACGCGACTACCTCGCCGCCCGGCAGCAGGCGCAGGCCGCGCTGCAGCTCGCCGAGGCGCAGCTCAAGACGGCGCAGGAGGCTCTGCGCATCGCGCGGGTACAGTATCCGGCGCAGCTCGTTTCTGCCCGCGCGCAGGAGCAGTCCGCCGCGGCCGTGCTCGAGCAGGCACAGCGCCAGTACGCGCGCCAGCACGAGGTGGATCCGCGTGCCACCACGCAGGAGAACATCGATACCGCCACCAGCCAGCAGCGCAGCGCCAGCGCGGGCCTGCGCAGCGCGAAAGCGCAGGTGGCGATCGCCAGCCTGGTGCCCGAGCAGATCCGCCAGGCGCTCAATGCGGTCAAGGAGCGCGAGGCCCAGGTGGGGCAGGCGAGCGCGCAGCTCGAGCAGGCGAACCTGAACCTCGGATACACCGAAGTGCGCGCTCCGTGCGAAGGCTTCATCACCCGGCGCAGCGTACAGCTCGGCGATTACGTCTCACCCGGTGGCGCCATGTTCCTGATCGTCACGCCCGAGGTGTGGGTCACCGCCAACTTCAAGGAGTCGCAGCTCGGGCGCATGCGCCCCGGGGATCGGGTGGACATCACGATCGATGCCTACCCCGGATACAAGCTGTCGGGCCGCGTGCAGAGCATCCAGCAGGGAAGCGGCTCGCGCTTCTCGGCGTTTCCGGCGGAGAACGCGACGGGCAACTTCGTCAAGATCGTGCAGCGAGTTCCGGTGAAGATCATCATCGATCACGGGCTCGACCCGAACCGCCCGCTGCCCCTCGGCCTGTCGGTGTCGCCCGTGGTGCATTTCGGTGAGTGAGCCGGGCGCTTCCGGCGACGACGCCGGGGACGGCGATTGGCGCCCCTCGCACAATCGCTGGCTGGTGGCGGTGGTGGTCACCCTGGCCGCCTTCATGGAGCTGCTGGACACGACCATCGTCAACGTCTCCCTGCCGCACATCGCAGGGTCGCTGTCGGCGAGCTACGACGAGGCGACCTGGGCATTGACCTCGTACCTGGTGTCGAACAGCATCGTGCTGCCCATCTCGGCGTTCTTCGGGCGGCTGATCGGCCGCAAGCGCTACTTCGTGATCTGCATCGCGGCATTCACGGTCTGCTCGTTCCTGTGCGGCGTGGCGAGCAGTCTCGCACAACTGGTGGTGTTTCGCGTGATGCAGGGCTTCTTCGGCGGCGGCCTGCAACCCAACCAGCAGTCGATCATTCTCGACACCTTCCCGGTCGCGCAGCGCGGCCGCGCCTTCGCGCTGACGGCGGTGGCGACCGTGGTCGCGCCGGTGCTCGGGCCGACCATCGGCGGATGGATCACGGACAACTATTCCTGGCGCTGGGTGTTCTTCATCAACATTCCCATCGGAGCGTTCACCACGCTGGCGGTGATGAGCCTGGTCGAGGATCCGCCGTGGGCGAGGCGGCAGCCGAAGGCCTCCATCGACTACGTCGGCATCGGCCTCATCGCCGTGACGTTCGCCACGTTTCAGGTGATGCTCGACCGCGGCGAGGATGACGACTGGTTCGGCTCCGGGTTCATCCGCAGCTTCGCGATCATCGCCGCCGTGGGCGCCGCCACGGCCTGTGCGTGGCTGCTGTATGCGCGCAAGCCCGTCGTCGACCTGCGGGTGTTCAAGGATCGAAACTTCACTCTCGGCTGCATGGCGATCGGCAGCTTCGCGGCCATCCTGTACGGCAGCGCGGTGCTCGTGCCGCAGCTGGCGCAGGAGCACCTGGGCTACACCGCGCTGCTCGCGGGCCTGGTGATGAGCCCGGGGGCCGTGCTGGTGATGCTCATCATCCCGATTCTCAACGTGGTGATGCCCCACGTGCAGACGCGCGCCATCGTGGCCTGCGGCTTCCTGGTGCTCGGCTGCGCGCTGCTGTACTCGCGCACGCTCACGCCGGACATCGATTTCAGGCATCTGATGGTGATGCGCATGGCGCAGTCTTGCGGCATCGCATTCCTGTTCGTGCCCCTGAGCGTGCTCACCTACCAGACGGTGCCGCGCGCGCTGAACGCCGATGCAACCGCACTTTTTACCATGTTCAGAAACGTGCTCGGCTCCGTAGGAATATCCGTCTCGACCGCCGCCATCACCTCGCGCACGCAGTCCCACATGGCTTATCTCGCCTATCACGCGACACCCCTGAATCCCAATTTCAACCTCTTGATCGCGCAGCTGACGCACGCCATTCAGGGGCTGGGCAGCACGGCGGCGGCTGCCGCCCGGTCGGCGAGCGGCCAGGCTTACCGCATACTGATCGCACAGGCGGGATTTCTCGCCTACAAGGACGTGTTTCTGTATTGCGCGCTGCTCGCATTCGCGTTCACGCCCCTGACGCTGCTGTTCTCCTCGAGCAAAGGCGGCCGCCCGGCCGCAGGTACCCACTGATGCGCGCCGCGCGGGCCGCGGCGACGGCGCTGTGCGCTGCGCTCGCTCAGGCTTGCACCGTCGGCCCGAGCTTCGAGCCGCCGCACCAGCCGGTGCCGGATCGATATGCCGCCGCCCGCTCCTCCACGCCGGATGCGGCGCCGCAGCTCTCGAGCGAGGCCTCGCCGCAGTCGTTCTGGTGGCGCGAGTTTCACGACCCCGAGCTCGACCGGCTGGTGGAGCGGGTGACGCGCGGCAATCTCGATCTCAAGGCGGCGTACCTGCGCATCGCGGCAGCGCGCATCGAAGTGCAAGCGGCGCGCGCCGAGGGACTGCCGAGCCTGAATGCGTCGGGCTCCTACACGCGCGAGCAGCTGGGCCTCGCCGGCATTCTCAAATCGCAGGGAATCGGCAGCTCCTCGGGGCCGGCCTCCTCGGCGAGCGCACAAGCGCTCATCGCCTCGCTCGAGCAGCCGGTCAATCTCTACCAGCTCGGATTCGACGCATCCTGGGAGATCGACCTGTTCGGCAAGGTGCGCCGCTCGGTCGAGGAGGCCCGCGCGCAAGGGGCCGCCGCCGTCGAATCGCGCAACGATCTGCTGGTGAGCCTCGAGGCCGAGGTCGCGCAGACCTACTTTCAGCTGCGCGCGAGCCAGGCGTTGCGGCAGATCACCCAGGAACTGGTGGCCGCGCAGCGCCAGATCACCGAGCTCACCGACAGCCGGCATCTGCACGGACTCGCGAGCGAGCCGGAGGTGGAGTCGGCGCGGGGCGAGCTGGCGAGCCTCGAGTCGCAGCTGCCGCAATACGTACAGACGATTGCCGCCTCCAAGCACGCGCTCGCCGTACTGACCGGACAGCCGCCCGAGGCGCTCGATGAGGAATTCGGCGACACGGGCGAGCTGCCTGCGCTGCCTGCGCGAATACCGATCGGCGTGCCTTCCACGCTGGCGCGCCGCCGGCCGGACATTCGAAATGCGGAGGCGGCGCTGCATGCCGCCACCGCCCAGGTCGGCGTCTCGGTCGCATCGCTCTTTCCCGACATATCGCTCGCCGGCACCTACGGCTTGCGCAATCTCGGCACGGCCTACCTGTTCGACTGGCAGAGCCATTTCTATACCTTCGGCCCGACCGTGTCCGTGCCCATCTTTCACGGCGGTGCGCTGATCGCCAGCGTGCGCCTGTCACGTGCGCAGGCGGCCGAGGCGGCGCTCAACTACCGGAAAACCGTGCTCGGCGCGCTGCAGGAAGTCGAGGACGGCCTGAGCGCCCTGCATCAGGACGCACGGCGCACGACGGCTCTCGAGCGCACGCTCACGGCCGATGAGCGCGCATTCGAGGTACAGATGAACGCGTATCGCCACGGAGTCATCTCCTATATCAGCGTGCTCACGGTGCAGCTGCAGGCGGTGCAGGCGCGCCAGCAGCTGGCGCAGGCGCGCCTCACGCAGAGCACCGACCTGGTCAAGCTCTACAAGGCGCTCGGCGGCGGCTGGCAAGGGGCCCCGGCCGCGGATGCGGAAGCCGCGCAGGCGAACTAGCGAGCGCTGCCCGGATCCGGCGGCTAAGCCTCGGGCAGTGACTGGCGCAAGCGCCGCAAGCCCTCCTCGATGGCGCTCTCATCGATGTTGCCATAGCCCAGCACCAGTCCGCGCATCGCGGGCGCGCCGGCATAGAACGGGCCGAGCGCGCTCACCTGCACGCCGAGCCGGCGCGCGTTCTCGACCACGCGTGATTCGCTGCAGGACGCGGCGAGCTGCGCCGTGACATGCAGGCCGGCGACGGACGGCAGGGGCACGAGGCGCCCCTCGAAGTTGGCGCGCAGCCCCCCGAGCAGCAGCTCGCGGCGCCGCTGATAGATCCTCTGCATCCTGCGAACATGGCGGGCGAGGTGGCCCTCCGCGATCATGCAGGCCAGTGCCGCCTGCGCGATGCTGCTCGAGTGTCCGTCGGCCACGCGCTTCGCGGCGGCCAGCGCAGCGACCGCCCAGGGCGGCGATACGATGTAGCCCAATCGCAGGTCCGGGGCGAGGCTCTTCGAGAAGGTGCCCACGTAGAACACCGATTGCGAGGAGTCGAGCGTCTGCAGCGCATCGAGCGGGCGATCGACGAAACGGAACTCGGCGTCGTAGTCGTCCTCGATGACCACCGCGCCACGGCGGCGGCAATGCTCGAGCAGCATGAGGCGGCGCTGCGCCGACATGACGGTACCGAGGGGGAACTGATGCGAGGGCGTGACGCAGACGACGCGTGCTCGCGCCGCAATGCGCTCCACCATCAGCCCCTCGGCGTCGACGGCGACCGGGGCAACCTTGGAGCCATGCGCCTCGAAGGCGGCACGAAGCGCGAAGTAACCGGGATTCTCCATCGCGACGCAATCCCGGCCGCGCAGCGCCAGCACGCGCGCCAGCAAATCGAACGCCTGCTGCGCGCCCGCCGTGACCACCACATCGGCGGCTCTGCACGCGACCGCGCGGGCGAAGGACACGTGCCGCGCGATGGCCTCGCGCAGCGCCTCCTCGCCGCGCCCGTCGGGTGTGACGGGCGGCGCGCCGCGGAGCCTGCGCATGGCCCGGCAGGTCAGCCGCCGCCAGACGTCGAACGGAAAGCGCGCCAGATCCGGGATCCCGAGCTGGAAAGCGAAGCGCGGCGTCGCCCCGCTCCCGGCAAGGTGATTCGAGCGCTGCCTCAGCCAGTACGCTGCGATTCGCCGCGCGGCGGCGCGGCGGCCGACCGGGGCCGGGGGATCGGGAGCTCGGACGGCGACGCCTGCCACGACGGTTCCCGAGCCGCGGCGAGCGGTCAGGTAGCCCTCGCTGAGGAGCAGGTCGTAGGCGGCCACGGCGGTGTTGCGGGATATGCCGTACAGGGCCGGCCACGAGCGCGTGGAGGGCAGTCTGACTCCGGGCTTGAGTCGTCCCTCGAGGATTGCGGCCCGCAGCTGCCCGTGGAGCGAGCTGCGCAGCGAGCGCGATCCGCGGCCGGGAAGGGTGATCCGCAGCTGGAAAAGTGGTTCCATGATTCAAGGCCAAAGTGGCTCTTTATCCTGGTCCAAGTGTACGCGCAGCATGTATCCATGGCGATGCGGACCTCAGCCCGGGCGCCGCGCGTGACGACGTGCTATCCGCGAATGCGAGCCGCACCCAGCCGGCGCGCATCCTCGTGCTCATGATCAAGAAGACGGGGGCGCGGGTCTCCGTTCCGGCCGTCCAGGGGCGGCCGTGAGGGGCGCTTTGGCCCGGACGTCATCGCGCCGCCGGCCTGCGCGCGGCGGCCTGGTCACGGCGGCCGCCGCGTCGATGCTCTTCGCCTGGGCGACGGCCGCCGCCGGGGCGGTGAGCGGGCAAGATCTGGCGCAGGCGGCCGGCCGGCCGCTCATCGGCAAGCCGGCCCCGCGCCTGGTGCTGAAGACCATCGACGGCGCCACCATCGATCTTGGGCGCCTGTACGGAAAGGAGGCCGTGTACCTGAAGTTCTGGGCCACCTGGTGCGTACCGTGCCGGCAGCAAATGCCGCATTTCGAGCATGTGTACGAGACCGCGGGCACCGATCTTGCGGTCATTGCCATCAATACGGGCTTCAACGACTCGATCGATCGTGTGCGAGCCTATCGGCAGCAGCTCAAGATCACCATGCCCATCGTCATGGACGACGGAACTCTGGCCGCCGCCTTCGGATTGCGGGTCACGCCGCAGCACATCGTGATCGGTCGCGACGGCCGGATCGACTACGTGGGACATCTGGCGGATGCTCGTCTCGATGCCGCTGTTGCGGCCGCGCGGGGCGAGCCGGCGCCTGCCTCGAGCCCATCCGCACGAGCGCCCCCGCTCATCCGGGAATACGCGGTGGGTGATCCATTGCCGGACCGCGCGCCGCGCACGCTCGATGGGCCTGCATTCCGATTCCACGATCCCGCCGATGCGCGCCCCATCGTGCTCGTGTTCCTGTCGCCCTGGTGCGAAACCTACCTCGCCACGACGCGTCCCGGCATGTCGGCGAGCTGCCGGCGCATGCGCGAGCAAGTCACGGCCATGCAAGGAGAGCGGGACGTACGCTGGCTCGGAATCGCCTCCGGCCTGTGGGCCACGCCGCAGGACTTGCGCGCCTATCGCCGCGAGTACGGGGTGCGCATACCCCTCACCCTGGACGAGTCCGGCGCCCTGTTTCGCGCGTTCGGCGTGACGGCGGTGCCGGCGGCGCTCATCACCGATGCGCGCGGGCGGATCGCGCGAGAATGGATGGGCGGCGATCACGCCGCGCAGCTCGACCTGCGTGCCGCGGTGCGCGGCATCGACGCGCAATGACGTATCGCATCGCGGCGAATTTGGTTACCGTGGGCGCCGGTTCGGGAAAGCGACGCCACCGGCTCGCCGGAGGATCGAGACGTGAATTGGGATACTGCACCGGCGAGCCCGCGCCGCGCGACCGGCGCGGTCCGCAGTGCAGAGGGCGGCCCGTCGTGGATCGGGATCGGCTTGCTGAGCGCCGTGCTCGTGCTGCGTCTTCTCTATGCGTGGCGGGTGGAGCTGATGCCCGAGGAGGCCTACTACTGGAATTACGCGCAACATCTGGACTACGGCTATCTGGACCATCCGCCGATGGTGGCCTGGCTGATCGCTGCCGGGTGGGCGCTGCTGCGGCACGGGGAGCTCGCGGTACGCCTCGGCGCGCTATGCTGCGGCACCATTGCCGGCTATTTCACCTATCGGCTGAGTCGCGAGCTGTTTGATCAGCCGAGCGCCTGGATGGCGCTGCTTCTCGGGCAGACGTTGCCGTTCTTCTTCTTGAGCGGCGTGCTGATGACGCCCGACGCGCCGCTGGTGGCGGCATGGGCGGGAGCCCTGTACTTCCTGCAGCGCGCGCTGATCGCGGGTCGGGCCACGGCGTGGTACGGCGCAGGGCTGTGCCTCGGACTCGGGCTGCTGTCGAAATACACCATCGCTCTGCTGGGTGTGGCGGCGCTCGTATTCATGCTGCTCGATGCGCGCTCGCGCAGGTGGCTGAAGCGATTCGAGCCGTATGCGGCCGCCGCCCTTGCGCTCGCGCTGTTCTCCCCGGTGATCGTCTGGAATGCTCACCACGAGTGGGCTTCGTTCGCTTTTCAAACCTCGCGCCGACTCGCACTGAGCGCGCAGTTCGCGCTGCCGAAGCTCATCGGCTCGGCGCTTTTGCTGTTGACGCCGACCGGGTTGGCGGCGGTCGTGTGGTTGCTGTTTCGCCGGTCCCTGCCCGATGTGAGCGGGGAGGTGCGCGATGTGAGCGGGGAGGTGCGCGATGGGCTGCGGGCGTGGCGCTTCATCCAGGTCACGACGCTGCTGCCGCTCGCGGTTTTCGTGCTGTTCAGTCTGCGCCGCGAGGTCAAGCTCGACTGGACCGGGGCGCCCTGGGTTGCGGCCCTGCCCGCGCTCGGCTACGGCTTCGCGCACGCGGGAGCAGGCGCGGGGCTGTGGATTCGCCGAGCATGGGGACCGACGCTGCTCATGCTGGTCGCGTTCTATGGCGCGGCACTGTATGACTTGACGCGCGGCATACCGGGGGTGGGCTATGGACGGCACGCCGAGCTCGTTCCCATCGGTTGGCGCCAGCTCGGCGCCAAGGTGCATGCGCTCGCCCATGAGATCGCCGAGCGCAGCGGCCGCGAGCCGCTCATCGTCGGCATGGATCGGTATGCAATCGCCAGCGAGCTCGCCTTCTATGCGCCCGATCGAGCCGAGTCGGTGAGCGACACCTCGAGCGGCAATCTGTTCGGGCAGATGGGACTGATGTACGAGCGCTGGTTCCCGCCGGCCCGGCAGAGCGGGCGGGACATGCTGCTCGTTGCCTGGAATCGAGCCGATCTCTCGCAGCCTGCGCTCGGCGACTACGCCGAGCGGCTCGATCCGATCGGCGAGGGACGACTGGCGCGCGATGGCGAGCTCATCCGCCCTTTCTACTATCGCCTGGCGCACGGCTATCGCGCGCGCCAGCCGCCCGGGTCGAGCACCGCCCCCGCGCCTCGAAATCAGGGACTCGCCGCCTTGCGCAGCGGCGAATCGGCCCGCAGCGGCGAATCGGACTCGGCGCAGGCCTGCGAGCCATCGACGATCACCTGCTCGAGGACCTCGAGGTAGTCCAGGTAGCGCCGCCGGCCGAGCGGTGTGATCCTGCAGACGGTCTGTGGCCGGTTGTGGTCGTGCTTCTTCGCCACGGTGACCAGCTTCGCGTCCTCGAGCACTTGCAGGTGGCGATTCAAGTTGCCGTCGGTCAGCCCGCAGAACTCCTTGAGCTCCCCGAAGGAAAGGCCCTTGGAATGCGTCATCAGCGAGGTCAGCAAGCAAAGACGCGCCCGCTCGTGGATCAGCCGCTCGAGCCCGTCATAGGCGAAGCGCGAGCCCGCCACCGATCTTCCCTTACGCTTCTTCACTGTTCCCCTCGAGGCAGCAGTACAGCACGGCGGCGACCAGCAGCTGGCCGACGCCGAACGCGATTCCCATGGTCCAGGGTATCATCGATTGCGAGCCGCTCTGGATCATGAGCGTCGCCAGACCCGCGACGAGATACCAGACACCCACGGCGAACATCCAACGCGGCAGGAAGCGGCACGAGGCGAAGACACCCAGGCTGAACAGCAGCTGCCAGAGGCCCGGCAGCATCCAGTCCTCTTTCGGCGCCGCGCGCAGCAGCAAGGCGGTCAGCAACCCCCCGACCACGAGCGAGGGCAGGAACTGCTCGGCCGCCGACTGGATCATTTCCATCGCGAGCCCGCAGTGCACACGGCGGGCGCGAAACGTCATTTCGGCGACCGCCATCGCCAAGGACACGAACGCCACGGCGATCCACGCGGCGGCGAAGGAGTAGAAATCCGCCTGGTTTCTCATCCAATGGCTCTGGGCCGCCGCCACCATCAGGGCGAGCACACCGCTCGCGGCGATGGAGGCCGGACCGTAGCCGCGGAACTGAGTGCCCCGCGCCACCTGACAGCGGATGTGCCTGATCTCGGCCAGTGCTCGATCCAGCTCGCTCATGTCGCGGCTCCTCACCCGGGATGCGCTTACTCGCCGATACCAAGTATCCTAAGGGCATGGACGGGAATTGGAAAGCGCCGGCGGCGGGGTTTGATAAAATGTGCGACATTCCGGGCGCCGCCGTGCGCCGCGGGTATTGCTGATGCCGCCACTTCAACCCCTCATCGTGATGCTCGGGTTCGCCACGCTGGCGGGCGCGGCCGGCTACGTGGTGCTCGCGGTGATCGCCGTGCTCGCCTGGCGCTTGCGGCGCCGCTCGCGGGCGGTGCTCCCCCTGCCTCCGGTCACGATCCTCAAGCCGCTGTGCGGCGCCGAGCCGGGACTGTATTCGCATCTGCGCTCCTTCTGCGAGCAGGACTACCCGCAGTTCGAGATCGTCTTCGGCGTGCGCGAGAGCGCCGATCCGGCGTGCGCGATCGTCGAGCGGCTGATCGCCGAGTTCCCCTCTCTGCCGATGCAGCTCGTGATCGATCCGCGGCTGCATGGGAGCAATTGCAAGGTCAGCAATTTGATCAACATGTTGCCCCATGCCCACCACGAGGCGCTGGTGATGGCGGACAGCGACGCCTTCGTCGGGCGCGGCTACCTCGCCGAGGTCACGGCGCCGCTGCGCGACCAAGGCGTCGGGCTGGTCACCTGCCTTTATTGCGGCGTGCCCACCCCGGGCATCTGGTCGCGCCTCGGCGCCATGTACATCAACGAGTGGTACATACCCTCGGTGCTGCTCACATGGCTGTTCGGGTACCAGGGGTACGTCTCAGGGCAAACCCTGTGCATCCGCCGCAGCACTCTGCAGGCGATCGGCGGCTTTCAGGTGCTGGCGGATCAGCTTGCGGAGGACTACCGGCTCGGAGAGCTGGTTCGGGCGCTGAACCTGCGCATCGTCCTGTCCCCCTACCTGCTCAACGGGGAGCATCACGAGCCGGACCTCGGCTCGATGACCCGCCACGAGCTGCGCTGGATGCGCACCATTCGCGTGCTGCGCCCGCGCAGCTTCTTCGGCATCTTTCTGACGTTCAGCCTGCCTCTGGCGCTGCTCGGGATCACCTTCGCATCGAGGGCGCCGCGGATCTCGGTCCTTGCCTGGAGCCTGTTCGGCCTGATCGTGGTCGCCCGCATGACACTGCACTTCGCGCACCGCTTCCAGGACAAGCGCTCCATGCTGTCGGATTTCTGGCTCATGCCGCTGCGCGATCTGCTCATCTGCTGGGTCTGGTGTCGCAGCTTTTTCTCCTCGCGCGTCAATTGGCGCGGCAACGAGTTCGACGTCGATGCCGACGGCGTCATGCGGCCCGTATCCTGATCCGGAATCCGGTGTGAGCGGAAAGTGAAAACGCCGGCGTACGTCGGCGCCGTGCTGGGCTTGGCCGCCCTCATCGTATTGGCGGTACGCGCCGATCTTGCGGCGATGCTGCGCGTGCTGAGCTCGGGCGGCCTGGCGCTGCTGTGGCTGATACCCTACCGGGCATTGTTCTTCATCCTCTATGCCATCGGCTGGTCGGCGCTGTTGCGTCCGAACGATCCGGCACACCGCGCCGGGCTCGGCTACATGTTCTGGGCGACGATCGTGCGCGATGCGGTCGATCGCATGCTTCCGGTGGCGAGCGTCGGAGGAAGCCTGGTCGGCGTGCGCATCCTGCACTGGCGGGGAATTCCCGGCGCTGCCGCTGCGGCCAGCGTGATCATCGAGATCCTGCTCACCTTGGTGGCGCTGTATCTGTTCACGGCGCTTGGCCTGATGCTGCTCGCGCAGTACGGCGGCGCCGGACACGACTACCGGCGCGTCCTGATCGCTTTCGTGCTGAGCCTGCCGGTGCCCGTGGTGACCGCGATCTTGCTGAAAAACGGCTCGATCCTGAAGCGCCTGCAAGCGCTCATCCACTCCTGGGCGGGCGCGGGCGCGATCTTCAAAGGCACGGGCTCACTCGATCGGGAGATCCGCGCTTCCCTGGGGCGGCCGCCGGCGCTGCTCATTGCCGGCGGCCTGCAATTCGTGGCGCTGCTCTCCGGGGCCTTCGAGATCTGGTTCGCGTTGCGGCTCTTCGATCACCCGGTGAGCCCCGGCGCGGCGCTGATGCTCGAGAGCATGACCCAGGCCGTGCGTCATCTGGCCTTCGTGGTGCCGGCCGGCCTCGGCGTGCAAGAGGCCGGGCTGGTATTGTTCGGCCATATCATCGGCGTCAGCGGCGACATGGCGCTCGCCGTCGGCCTGGTGAAGCGCATGCGCGAGATCGCCTGGGGGGTGCCGACGCTCGTTTCGTGGCAGTGGCTCGAGGGGCGCCGGCTGCGCCGGGCATAGGCGGCCGTGATCCTTCGGCTTCCAGCGAGCCTCCTGCAGCGGTTCGAGGCGCTGTACCGCGACCTGTCGGATCCCGGGGGCGATCGCAGGATCGACTTCTCGCGGCCCCGCGGAGAGCCGGCGCTGCTGCCCCCGCGTTCGGTGTCGTGGCGCGTCTTCAAGAACCCGATCACCGTGTTCATCGGCGGAGTCACCGCCGTGATCCTCGAGCTGGCGGAGCCCGCCGTGCGCACCGGCGTGTGGGAGCACTCGAGGTTTCGCGAGGACCCGGTCGGACGCCTGCGGCACACCGGCGCGGCCGCCATGATCACGGTTTATGGTGCGCGCAGCGTGGCCGAGCCGATGATCGAAACGGTCGCGCACATGCACGCGCGCGTCTCGGGCGTCACGCCTTGCGGCATCCGCTTCAGCGCCACGGATCCGGGCTTGTTGACCTGGGTGCATGCCACCGCCTCGTACGGCTTCGCGGCGGCTTACGGTGAGTACGCGCGTGCGCTCGGCAAGCCCGAGCTCGACGCATTCTTCGAGGAGGGCGTGGCGACGGCGCGGCTGTATGGCGCCGACCGGCCGCCCCGATCGCAGCAGGAGCTGCAGGAGCTGCTTGCATCGATGAAGGCCCGCCTGCAAGGCTCCACCATCGTATTCGAGTTTCTCGACATCCTGCGCGATGCGCCCATCCTGCCGCGGCCGCTCCTCGGCGTGCAGCGGATGCTCGTGCGGGCGGCGGTGGACCTCGTTCCCACCTGGGTGCGGGTGCGCCTCGGCCTCGATCCCTCGCATGGACTGGGTCCGCTGGAGAAGCGCATGGTGCAGATGCTGGCGGCCCTGATCGACAGGATCGTGCTGCCGGCATCGCCGCCCGCCCAGTCATGCCTGCGGCTGGGGCTTCCGGCCACCTATCTTTACGGCTGACCGAGGAGCGAGCGGCCCCGGGAGGCCGCCGTCTCTCGGGCTCGCGCCGCGCGCCGCCGCGCGGCCCTCAAGTACAGCAGCGCCAGTATTCGCACGAGAACGAGCGCGCCGAGCGCGTAGGCCAGATAGTCGCGCAGATCGTGGTGTCCGGCGCCGGTCAGCTGCTCGAACGCCACCAGCAGACCGAGCAGCAGGTAGATCATGCGCGACAGGTGCCGGGAGACGCGGCGGATGTCCGCCGCCAGCGGCTGCGGGACGAGTTGCATTCGACGGTGAAATCTCACGACCACGAACATCAGCAGCAGCAGTGCGAACGCGATGCGACTCGAGGGATAGGGGCCGAGCGGGGAACGGTCGAGCACCCCCAGCATCCCGGCGGCCAGCACGCACACCGGCAGCGGCCACTGGGCGGCGGCGTCGAGCCGTGAATGTGGGCTTGGGGCGGCCAAATGAATCGCTCCGCTGTTCACCGCTTTGTAGAGCAAAGTATCCGCCCGCAGCGGGTCGAAAAGCAATGACTTCGACCGCGAAGATTGCCGGCGTCGTCATGATACCGTCACAATGGTCGAACAAAGAGGCGCTGCGCTATACTTTGCAGTGCAAAGTAAGCGGCGCGGGATCTCTTGCGCCGCGGCGCCGAGGGCAGCGAGGGCAGCGAGGGCAGCGATGCAAGGGGATGAGTCGCGCGCGTGCGCCCGATGGGGCGTGCGTCGCGGAGTGGATGGTTGCGGACTCGGGGGACGGCTCATGGGGGCCGCTGCAGCGGCATGCGTGCTGCTCCTCGCGCTTGCGCCGGGCGCGCGCGCGGACAGCACGACGCGCCCCGACACGACGCGCCCCGACGATACGATGAGCGTCTCGGGGGCTCTCGAGGACGTGAAGCTCTACTTCACGGCGCCCGTGCGCTGGGACGAGGCGGACTGGCTCGCGTTCGCGGGCTCGCTCGCCGCCATCGGGATCTCGCACTCCTTCGACGCCCGCGTTCGATCCCGGTTCGCCACCGGCGCGGACGCCTTGAATGGCGGTGAGGACAAGAACAGCCTGCGCGATGCGGCGCCCACGGCCGCGATCGTCGGCGGCACGGCGCTGTACGCCTGGTACCTCGATGACAGGGACGGTTATCGGGAAACCTGGGCACTGCTCGAAGCCGGTGTCCTCAGCACCGTGACCGCGGAAGCCCTCGGCTATGCAGCCGGGCGCGAGCGGCCCGATGCCAGCGCTTCGCCGAACCAATGGGGCAAGGGAGGCGATTCATTTCCCTCGGTGCACGTCGCCGCCGCTTTCGCGGTGGGCACCACGTTCGCGGAGTCGGGAAACGAGGAGTACCGCTGGCTGCGGCGCATCCTCGGCTACGGGATCGCAGCCGGCACCGCCTACGTTCGTCTGCACGAGAACGTGCACTGGCTTTCCGATACCGTGGCCGGGTCGGCGCTCGGAATCGCAACGGCACGCTTCGCCGTTCATCGGGAAGCAGGGGAGAGCCGAGTGTCCTTGCAAGTCGAGCCGGCCAAGGGAGGCGGATGGATGCTGTCGTGCTCGATGCGAACGCATTAGCGGCAAAGGCACCGTTGCGCCTCGTCATGGCTGCCGCGCTCCTGTGTCTCGGCGCCGCGCAGGCGTGGGGCTGGAGCGACGAGGGGCACGAAGTCGTCGCGCTCATCGCCGAGCGTTATCTTGAGCCGGCGGTGCGCACCCGGGTGCAAGCTCTGCTCGATGAAGACGACAGCGGTCTGGTCGCCCGCGACATCGCCGACGAGGCCACCTGGGCGGACAGGTATCGAGACTCGGATCGTGCGACGACGCGGATGCGCTACCACGGCACCCGCGAATGGCACTTCGTCGACCTCGAAATCGACGGCCCGGATCTGAACCGTGCCTGTCATGGGCGGCGGCCGCTTCCCGCCGGGATCCCGGCATCGCGCGGTCCCGCGGACGATTGCATCGTCGACAAGATCGATCAGTTCCAAGCGGAGCTGAGCAGCCCGGCCACCGCCGAGCGCGAGCGGCGGCTCGCCCTGCAATTCCTGCTGCACCTGGTGGGTGACCTGCATCAGCCGCTGCACGCCAGCGACGATCATGATCAGGGCGCAAACCGCAAGCAGGTGAGCGGCCCCGGGCTCGCCGAGGGCAGTTTGCACCGTGCCTGGGACGGGGAGTTCGTGGCTCGTCTGGGGCCGGGTCCCGATGAGATTGCGCGCCGCCTGGCCGGTCGGATCACCGCGGCCGAGCGTGCGCAGTGGTCACGCGGCACGCCCGCCGACTGGGCGCTCGAGACCTATGCGGTGTCCAGGGCGTACGCCTACGGCCCGTTGCCCGCCGCCAGCGGTGCAGCGCTCTACCTCCTCACGGGCGAGTACATCGATCAGGCGACTGGTGTGAGCGCCGAGCAGCTCGCCAAGGCGGGCGTACGTCTCGCCTTCCTGCTCAATCAGGCGCTCGGGCGATAGCCGTCGCGCGCGGCCCGGATGCGGCCTTCGATCTCCTGATAAGGTACGAGGCGAGCATTCCTCGGGGAGAACCATGCACGAAAATCCGAACCCGGGCGAGGCCGCCGGACTGTGGCTCGGTCTCGACACCGGCGGCACCTTCACCGACGCGGTCCTGCTGGGCCAGGGTCAGCGCGTCGTGGCCAGCGCCAAGGCGCTCACCACCCCGTGGGACCTCGCCATCGGCATCGGCGAGGCGATTCGCGCGGTGCTGGCCGCTCTGCCGGGCGGCGCCGAGCGCTCGGACGTGACGCTGGTGTCGGTATCGACCACGCTGGCCACCAACGCGGTGGTCGAGAACCGCTTCAGCCCGGTCTGCACGCTGTTGATCGGCTTCGACGACGCCATGGTCGAGCGCTCCGGCCTCGGGCGCCACGGCAGCGCCCCGGTGCGCATCGAAGGCGGCCACGGCGCCACGGGGGAGGAGTCGGCGCCGCTCGATGAGCGCGCCGTCGAGGCCGCAGTCACAGCCTACGACGCACGGGTCGATGCCTTTGCGGTCGCAGCGAACTTCTCGGTGCGCAACCCGGCGCACGAGTCACGCACGCGCCAGATCATCCGCGCCCATTCGCAAAAGCCGGTGACCTGCGCGCATGAGCTGAGCTCCAAGCTCGACGCACCGCGGCGCGCACTCACCGCCGTGCTCAATGCCCGTCTCACGCCGCGGATCCGTCACCTCATCGAGGCCCTCGCGCAGGTGCTTGCCGAGCAGGCGATCGAGGCGCCCCTCATGATCGTCAAGGGCGACGGTTCCTTGATGAGGGCGGAGGTTGCGCTCGAGTATCCGGTCGAGACCATCCTGTCGGGCCCGGCGGCGAGCGTGGTGGGCGCTGGCTTTCTCACCGGCCTGCAGGACTTCGTCGTATCCGACATGGGCGGCACCACCACCGACGTCGCCGTGGTATCGGGCGGACGCCCCGTGATCCGTGCGGAAGGGGCGCTGGTGGGCGGCTGGCGCACCATGGTCGAAGCGGTCGATGTGCGGACCAGCGGTCTCGGCGGCGATAGCGAAGTACGCTTCGACCGGCAGATGCGCTTGGCGATCGGTCCGCGCAAGGCGATGCCGCTGAGCTTGCTCGCACACACTTTCCCGCAGACGCTCGATGCGCTGCAATCGCTCGCCGAGCTGGCGCATCCGCCCGAGTTCGCCACTCAGTTCGCGTTCCGCAATCCCGACCGTGCGCCAGCGGAGCATCTGCCGGCCATCGAGCGGCGGATCTTCGGCTCGCTCGAGGGGGTGCCGCGGCCGGTCTCGACCGTGGTGCGCAACGCCTCCGGCGTCGAGGGATTGCGCCGGCTCGCCGACGCCGGCCTGGTCACGCTCGCGGCGTTCACTCCGAGCGATGCCATGCACGTGCTCGGGCAGCAGCGCGGGTGGTGCCGGGAGGCTGCCGAGTGCGGGGCGCGCATACTCGCGATCGAGGAACGCAACGGGCGCGCGGCCGCGGCTGCCGCCACGCCCCGCGAGATCTGCGAGCGCACCTACGAGCAGGTGCTGCGGCGGAGTGGCCGCGTGCTCATCGAGGCCGCTCTGGCGCACGACCCGGGCCTGGAGGCGCCCACTTCGTGGGGAGTGCTCGGCGAGCGGATGATCGAGGCCGCGGTCGCGGGGCGCCCTTTATCGCGCTGGCTGCGCGCCTCGCTCGGACTCGAGCACCCGCTGGTGGCGATCGGCGCGCCGGTGGGCGCCTACTATCCGGAGGTGGCGCGCCGGCTCGCAGCGCGCCTGTCCATCCCGGAGCATGCGTCGGTGTGCAATGCCGTCGGCGCCGTCGCGGGCGTGGTGTCGCAAAGCGTGCAGATTCTGGTCAATCAGCCCACGTTCAAGGTGTTTCGTGTGCACGATCCGGCGGGCAGCTGCGACTATTCGGAGCCACAGCCGGCGCTCGCCCATGCAGAGCGCGTGTCGCGCGCGCTCGCGCTCGCGGCGGCGCGCCGCGCCGGAGCGGCCGATCCGCATGTCGACACCACGGTCATCGAGAGGCGCGCGCAGGTCGGTCCCGGAACGGATTATCTTGCCGAAGCCCTGGTCTGCTCGACGGCGGTCGGCAGACCCTTCGTCGGTCACGAGCGAGCCCGCCATATCGGATAAATGCATCGCCGCCCACGGCGTATCGAAAAAATCTATCGCGCCAGGCCGCAAATCGCGCTGCCGGGCGGGCGGCGCGCCCCGTATGTTCCTATAATCGCCTCATGAAACAGCCCGATGAGACGCTCGGACGGCGCAGCCGGCGTCGCCCCGGAGCGGCCGAGGCGAGTCATGCGGTGTTCGACCGCACGCGCAGCTATCGACATCTGCGCAATCCCTTCGAGCCGATGAAGGTGTTCTCCGACGATCAAGTCGCGGCCATGCACGAGGCCGCACTCGTCATCCTGGAAACTCAAGGAATGAAAGTGCTGTCGGCCGATGCGCGGGTGCGCTACGCCAAGGCCGGCGCGCAGGTGGACGAGAGCGGGCAAATCGTCAAGCTCGACCGCGCTCTGGTGAGCGCCTCGCTCGCCAGCACGCCGCGCGACGTCACGCTGCACGCGCTCGATCCGCAGCGCCACGTGCCGCTCACGAAGGGGTGCGTCGCCTTCGCGCCGACCTCCGGACCGCCCAACATCATGGATACCGCCCGCGGCCGACGGGCGGGGACGTTCGAGGATTTCTGCAATCTCATCAAGCTCTGCCAGAGCTTCGAGGTGATCCACGTGCTCGGCGGCGCGACCGAGCCGCAGGACCTGCCGGTGCACGTGCGCCATCTGCACGTCACGCGTGCACAGCTCCTGCTGTGCGACAAGATACCGTTCATCTTTTCACGCGGACATGGGCAGGTGGCCGACGATTTCGAGCTCATCCGGCTCGCACACGGCATCACGCCGGAGCAATTCCGGTCGCGGCCCTACGTCTACACCATCATCAACACCAACTCGCCCCTGCAGCTCGACATCCCGATGTGCGACGGCATCGTCGACTTCGCGGCCGCGGGCCAGGTGCTGATCGTCACGCCGTTCACGCTCGCCGGCGCCATGGCTCCGGTGACCGTGGCGGGCGCGCTCACCCTGGCGCACGCCGAATTCCTGGCGGGCCTCACCCTCGCACAGATCGTTCGGGCCGGCGCGCCGCTCGTGTACGGCAGCTTTACCTCGAACGTGGACATGAAGTCGGGATCGCCGGCCTTCGGCACCCCCGAATACGTCAAGGCCGCGTTCGGTGCGGGTCAGCTGGCGCGCTTCCTGGGATTGCCCTGGCGCTCCTCCAACGCAACCGCCTCGAACACCCCCGATGCGCAGGCGGCCTACGAATCGCAGATGAGCCTGTGGGGCGCGCTCTTCGGGGGCTGCAATTTCGTGCTGCATGCCGCCGGCTGGCTGGAGAGCGGGCTCACCACCTCCTACGAGAAGTTCATTCTCGACATCGAGATGCTGCAGATGTTCGCCGAGGTGTTCCAACCGGTCGGCGCCGCGCCGGCGGATCTTGCGCTCGAGGCGGTCGCCGAGGTGGGCGCAGGCGGGCATTTCTTCGGCTGCGCGCACACGATGGAGCGCTACCGCAGCGCCTTCTACGCGCCCCTGGTCTCGGACTGGCGCAACTTCGGCAGCTGGGCCGAGGATGGGGCCAAGACGGCAACCGAGCGAGCGACCGGTATCTGGCAGGGAACCCTCGAGCGTTATGTCGCACCCGGGCGCGATCCGGCCGTGGTCGAGGCTCTCGACGCCTATGTCGCGCGCCGCACGGCAGAGGGCGGTGCGCCGCCCGTGACTTGATGCCAAGGCCCGGCGGATCATGTCGTTTCCGGACACTTTGCCGTCGCGATTTTGCAAGTCCATGGCCCACCCGCGACTTACCATGGCGTGCTGAGCTGCCGCCTCAGAGAGGGCGGCCCCTCGCAAAAACGATGGAGACCTAGATGTCAGAGCCGACCGAGGGCGAATTCGACCTGAACTCGCTCAATGACGAAGAGCTCGTCGAGCAGGTTCACGACGACCTCTACAACGGGCTCAAGCCCGAGGTGGAGCAGGCGACCCGGATTTTCCTCGGGCGCGGCTGGTCCGCCGAGCGTGTGCTGAACGATGCCCTGGTCGAGGGCATGCGCATCGTCGGCATCGATTTTCGAGACGGCATCCTGTTCGTTCCGGAGGTGCTGCTGGCCGCCAACTCCATGAAGGGCGGCATGGAGATCCTGCGGCCGCTGCTCGCCGAGACGGGCGTCGAGCCCATCGGCAAGATCGTCATCGGCACGGTCAAGGGCGACATTCACGACATCGGCAAGAATCTGGTCTCGATGATGCTCGAGGGCGCGGGATTCGAGGTCATCGATCTCGGCATCAACAACCCGGTCGACAAGTACCTGGCGGCCCTCGAGGAGCACAAGCCCGACATCCTCGGCATGTCGGCACTGCTGACCACCACCATGCCCTACATGAAGGTGGTCATCGACACCCTGAAAGAGCGCGGCATGCGCGAGAATTACATCGTGCTGGTGGGCGGTGCGCCGCTCAACGAGGAGTTCGGCAAGGCGGTCGGCGCCGATGCCTATTGCCGCGACGCCGCCGTCGCGGTGGAAACAGCCAAGGGTCTGCTGGCCAAAAAGCGCGCCGCCGCGGCGGCGCACTGAGCGCGGTGAGCGCCGTGGCGGCGAGTGGCCAGGGCTTGCTGATCATCGCGTGCGGGGCGCTCGCGCACGAGATCATCGCGCTGAAGCGCGCGAACGCGTGGCAGCACCTCGAGGTTCGCTGCCTGCCGGCCGAGCTGCACAATCGCCCCGAGCGCATCCCCGCCGCCGTGCGCGCGCTCATCCAGTCCTCGCGCTGTCACTATCGCTCGATATTCGTGGCGTACGCCGACTGCGGGACCGGCGGGCTGCTCGATGCGGTGCTCAAGGAGGAGGGCGTCGAGCGCATTCCCGGCGCGCACTGCTATGAATTCTTCGCGACCGCCCCGGTGTTCGCCGAGCTCACCGAAGCCGAGGTCGGAACCTTCTATCTCACCGACTTTCTGCTGCGGCATTTCGATCGCCTGGTGATTCGCGGTCTCGGGCTCGACCAGCATCCGGAGCTTTACTTAAGCTACTTCGGCAACTATCGAAAGCTCGTCTATCTCGCCCAGGCGCCGCGAGCGGGCGCGGTCGAGGAGGCGCGTGCCGTTGCCGCGCGCATGGGCCTCGCATTCGAGTCGCGCATCACCGGCTATGGCACGCTCGGGACCGCGCTCGGGGCGGCGGTGCGGCGCGACGAAGCGCTGCGCGGCGCCGCGGTGCGCGATGCGGAGACGCTCATTTGGCGTCGCTGATCGTCATTTCGTGGCGCGATATACCGGCGCAGGTGGTGGTCAAGCGCGGGCGTGAGACTGCCAAGGTGCAGCTATCGCAGCGCTTTCAGGAGGCGGTCGACCGGGCGGCCATGCGCGCCGGCAAGGGCAGCTCGGATGCCTACCTCGCCGACTGGCAGCGCAGCGCGCCGCGGCCGTGCGGCGATGACCTGCAAGCCGAGGCGGACGCCGAAGCGGCGCGCCTGGAAGCACGCTTCAGCGACCAGGAGCTGGAGCGGCTGATCCGCTCCAAGGGCACGGCCTCGCCCTCCACCGAGTCGTCCTGATGTATGCCGTGCGACTGTGGTCCGTGCGCCACGCGCGCGGCTTGAACGCGTTGTACCGCGGCTTCGAGCACGCGCTGCGGCGGCTGCACCCGCTGTTCAAGGCGCTCGGCTACGAGCGCATCGAGGGACCGGCCGCGGCGGTGGAGCGCGCCGTCAAGGGCGTCCTGTTCGATTGCCGCATGTGCGGACAGTGCGTGCTCAGCTCGACCGGGATGTCCTGTCCGATGAACTGTCCGAAGACCTTGCGCAACGGTCCTTGCGGCGGGGTGCGCGACAACGGCAATTGCGAAGTCAAGCCCGACATGAAGTGCGTCTGGGTGGAGGCGTACCGCGGCAGCCAGCGCATTCCCGGCGGGATCGCCGCCATGGGCCGGGTGCAGGTCGCGGTCGACCAGCGCCAGCAAGGCCGCTCCTCATGGCTGCGCGTGGCGCGGGAGCACAATCCCGACCCGCCGGCGCCGGCGGCCGGCAACCCGGCAGGCAAGAGCGTCGGCGCGCCATGAGGTTCGATGACGAGCCGGTGCCGGGCTATCCGCTGCCGATCCTGCCCGGCCACACCTCGCCGGGGCGCTTCGAGCGCGTGCTGCGCGCCGGCGGATTCGCCGTCACCACCGAGCTCGCGCCGCCCGACTCCGCGGATCCGGAGGATGTGTACAAGCGCGCGCGCGTGTTCGACGGCTATGTCGACGCCATCAACGCCACCGACGGAAGCGGCGCCAATTGCCACATGTCGAGCCTCGCCGTGTGCGCGCTGCTCACCCGTGTCGGCTATGCGCCCATCATGCAGATCTCCTGCCGCGACAAGAACCGCATCGCCATCCAGGGCGACATCCTGGGCGGCGCTGCGATGGGCGTGTGCAACATGCTGTGCCTGACGGGCGATGGCGTGCAGGCCGGCGATCACCCCCAGGCGAAGCCCGTATTCGATCTCGATTGCGTGTCGCTGCTCGAGATCGCGCGCACGCTGCGCGATGCGCATCATTTCCAGAGCGGACGCAGGATCAGCTTCGCGCCGCGCGTGTTCTTCGGCGCGGCCGAGAATCCCTCGGCATTGCCGCACGCCTGGCGCGCGCAGCGCCTCGCCAAGAAGATCGCGGCAGGCGCTCAGTTCATCCAGACCCAGTACTGCTACGACCTGCCCCTGCTCAGGACCTTCATGCAGGAAGTCGCGGCGCTCGGCTTGCTCGACAAGGTGTTCATTCTCGCCGGAGTGGGCCCGTTGCGCTCGGCGAAGACGGCCGAGTGGATGCGCAAGAACGTACCCGGCATGCACGTGCCGGATGAGGTCATCGCGCGTCTGGCGGGCGCCAAGGACCAGGGGCGCGAGGGACGCAACATCTGCGTCGAGCTCATCCAGGCGATCCGCGAGATTCGCGGCATCAGCGGCGTACACATCATGGCTTACCGGCAAGAAGAGTCGGTGGCCGAGATCGTCGAGCGCTCCGGCATTCTTCAGGGACGCGCTCCCTGGTTCCCCGGGCGCGACGATGTCCCCATGGCTGCTCAGAGGAACGCATCATGACCGATACCGTAGTCAGCTCCGCCACCAAGGAAGTCGTCATCGGCTTCGATCGGCCGTTCGTCATCATCGGCGAGCGCATCAATCCGACCGGGCGCAAGATCCTCGCCGCGGAAATGGCGAGCGGGGATTTCAGCCGCGTCGAGGCGGACGCTCGAGCTCAGGTGGAGGCCGGCGCGCACATGCTCGACGTCAACGCCGGCATTCCGCTCGCCGATGAGCCCGCGATCCTCGCCAAGGCGGTTCAGCTGGTGCAGTCGATCACCGACGTCCCGCTGTCCATCGATTCATCCATCGTCGCGGCCCTCGAGGCCGGCCTCGCGGTCTACAAGGGCAAGGCTCTGGTCAACTCGGTGACGGGCGAGGAGGAGCGGCTCGAGGCCGTTCTGCCGCTGGTCAAGAAACATGGCGCCGCGGTGATCGCCATCTCGAACGACGAGACCGGCATTTCCGAGGACCCCGACGTGCGCTTCGCGGTGGCCAAGAAGATCGTCGAGCGGGCCATGGATCACGGCATTGCGGCGCGCGACGTGGTGGTCGATCCGCTGGTGATGCCGATCGGCGCCATCAACCAGGCGGGCGTGCAGGTGATGCGCCTGGTGCGCCGGCTGCGCGAGGAGCTCAAGGTGAACACCTCCTGCGGTGCCTCGAACGTGAGCTTCGGCTTGCCGAATCGCGACGGCATCAACAGCGCCTTCCTCACCATGGCGATGGCGGCCGGGCTCACCTCGGCGATCACCAATCCCATGCACATCGAGGTGGTCAAGGCCGTCATGGGGGGCGATGTGATGCTCGGTCACGATCCCGATTGCGCGCGCTGGATCCGCCGCTTCCGCGAGGCACCGCCGCCGAGCGGCGCCGTCGCCGGCGCGCCGGGCGCCGCAGAGGCGCCGCGAGGACGCCGCGAGGGCGGTCACCGGCGCCGCTCGGCGGGCTGAGGACGGGCAGCGCATGGCCAGCCGCGACCCTCTCGTCGTGTTCATGCCCTCGGGCAAGCGCGGCAATTTCCCGCAAGGCACGCCGCTTCTGCAGGCGGCGCGCAGTCTCGGCGTGGACATCGACTCGGTGTGCGGCGGCCGCGCGCTCTGCGGCCGCTGCCAGGTGCTGGTGGCGGAAGGGGAGTTCGCCAAGCTCGGCGTATCCTCCTCGAGCTCGAGCCTCACCGAGCTGAGCGAGCCGGAGAAGCGATTCTCCAGGCGTGCCCCGCTCGCGGCCGGCCGGCGCCTGTCCTGCTCGGCGCGGGTCCTCAGCGACGTGGTGATCGACGTGCCGGCAAGCAGCCAGGTGCACCGGCAGGTGGTGCGCAAGGAAGCCGACGCGCGGGCCATCGAGCTCAACCCCGTGGTGCGCCTGCACTACGTGCAGGTGAATGAGCCCGACATGCACGATCCTTCGGGCGATCTGCGGCGCCTGTTCGAGGCGCTCGAGCGCGAGTGGGGACTGAAGGATCTCGCCTGCGACCTGTCGGTGCTGCAGATCCTGCAGGGCGCGCTGCGCAAGGGCGCCTGGCAGGTGACCGTCGCCGTGCACGCCGAGAAGCAGATCATCGGCGTGTGGCCGGGCCTGCACGAGACCGCGCTGGGTCTTGCCGTCGACATCGGCTCGACCACCATCGCGGCGCATCTGTGCGATTTGACCAGCGGCGAGGTGGTGGCATCCGCCGGCGCCATGAACCCCCAGATCCGCTTCGGCGAGGATCTGATGAGCCGGGTGTCGTACTCGATGATGAATCCGGGCGGCGCCGCACTCATGACCGCGGCGGTGCGCGAGGCGCTCAACGGCCTCGCGGCCGAGGTGGCGCGCGGCGCAGGCGCAACGCACGAGGACATCCTCGAGGCGACCCTGGTCGGCAACCCGATCATGCATCATCTGCTGCTCGGCATCGATCCGGTGGAGCTCGGCGGCGCCCCGTTCGCGCTCGCGACCGACACCTCGCTCACGCTGCGCGCGAACGTCATCGACCTGAAGCTGCATCGCAATGCCAGGGTCTATGTCCTGCCCTGCATTGCGGGCCACGTGGGTGCGGACGCCGCCGGCGTGGTGCTCTCCGAGCGGCCGGACCTCGGGCCGCAGATGACGCTGCTGGTCGACGTGGGCACGAATGCCGAGATCGTGCTCGGCAACAGCCAGCGCCTGGTGGCCTGCTCCAGTCCCACGGGCCCCGCGTTCGAGGGCGCCCAGATCAGCTGCGGACAAAGGGCCGCGCCGGGGGCGATCGAGCGGGTT
Organism: Steroidobacteraceae bacterium; assembly: GCA_035504115.1. Classification (GTDB taxonomy): domain Bacteria; phylum Pseudomonadota; class Gammaproteobacteria; order Steroidobacterales; family Steroidobacteraceae; genus Bog-1198. The sequence goes on from DATJSL010000017.1 coordinate 41,173, forward strand.
CGTATCGACCGCGAGACGCTCGAGCCGCGCTTCAAGGTGATCGGCTCGGATCTTTGGTCCGATGAGCCGGGGTTCGAGAAATCGACGGCAGGCATCGGCATCACCGGCGTGTGCGGATCCGGGATCATCGAGGTCATCGCCGAGATGTACCTCGCCGGCATCATCAACCAGGATGGCGTCATCGATGGGCGCCTCGCGGCGCGCTCGCCGCGGATCGTGGAGAACGGCCGCACCTTCGCGTACCTGCTGCATCGGGGCGCATCGGACCCAGATCCGAGCAGCCCGGGCGGCGCGGCGCAGGACGGCGCGGGGGTGCAGATGCGCATCACGCAGAACGACGTGCGCGCGATCCAGCTGGCGAAAGCCGCGCTGTATGCGGGCGTCGCGCTGCTCATGGAGCGGCTCGGGGTGGACCATGTGGATCGCATCCGGCTCGCCGGCGCATTCGGCAGCCACATCGACGTGAAGTACGCCACCCTCCTCGGCATGCTGCCCGACTGCGACCTGGCGCAGGTGCGCTCGGCCGGCAACGCCGCCGGAACGGGCGCTCGTATCGCGCTGCTCGATGCCACTTCCCGCCCCGTGATCGAGACTCTGGTGCGGCGCATCGAGAAGGTGGAAACCGCCATCGAGCCGCGCTTCCAGCACCACTTCGTCGAGGCGATGGCGATCCCGCACAAGAGCGCGCCGTACACGAATTTGCGCAAGGTCGTGGACTTGCCCGCGCCCAAGGAGTCCACCAGCCAGGCCGAGACACGCGGCCGGCGGCCGCGGCGGGCGTTGAAGACGGACTGATAGACCCAGCCCGCGCGTCGGGGCCGGCCGTTGTGCCCGACCCGTGATCTGCCGCATGATCGCCACGCAAGAGATCCGGATCGCAGGGAGGATGGCCATGAATGCCGCCGCTTCTGTCGCGCCCGCCGCGGACCAGGCTGCTGCCCGGGCGCGTATCGCGGCACTCCCCCTCGCGGGGCTCGATCCGGCCGATCCGCTGCGCTTCGTCGACGATTCGGTCGGATACCTCTTCGCGCGCCTGCGCCGCGAAGAGCCCGTTCACCGCTCCCACAGTCCGGTACCCGGCATCGGCACCTACTGGTCGGTGACCCGCTACCAGGACATCCTGCGCGTCGAATCCGATCATGGCGTTTATTCATCGGAGGAAGGGATCACGCTGATGGACTATCCGCCGGGAGATGAGCAGAAGCTGCAGATGTTCATCGCCATGGACCCGCCCAGGCACGATGAGCAGCGCCGCGCCGTCAACCCGATCGTGGTGCCGGCGAACCTCAACAGCTGGCGCGTGCTGATACGCGAACGCACCGCCAAGGTGCTCGACGGCCTGCCTCGCAACGAAACGTTCGACTGGGTAGAGAAAGTCTCGATCGAGCTCACCTCCTGCATGCTCGCCACTCTGTTCGACTTCCCGCTGCAAGACCGCCGCCTGCTCTCGCATTGGTCCGATATGGCCACCTCGAACAAGCTCACCAATCCCGATGCGCCCGAACCCGAGGTGCGCATGGCGGAGCTGCGCCAGATGCTCGAGTACTTCACGCGCTTGTGGAAAGAGCGCATCAAGCAGCCGCCCCGTGCCGACCTGATATCCATGCTGGCTCACGGAGAGGCGACCAGAGACATGCCCCCGGCCGAGCTCATGGGGAATCTCGCGTTGCTGATCGTGGGCGGGAACGATACCACCCGCAATTCAATGACCGGCGGCTTGCTGGCCCTGTGCGAGAATCCGCAGGAGATGGCCAAGCTGCGCGCCAATCCCGCCCTGGTCGAGCGCCTCGCGCCCGAGATCATCCGCTGGCAGACACCGCTCGCCTACATGCGCCGCACGGCGCGAGCGGATACCGAGCTCGGCGGCAAGCAAATCAAGAAGGGTGACAAGCTGGCCATGTGGTATCTGTCGGCAAACCGCGATGAGGAGGCCATCACGGAGGCCGATCGCTTCATCATCGACCGCGAGCGGCCGCGCCAGCATTTGTCCTTCGGCCACGGCATCCATCGCTGCGTCGGTAACCGGCTTGCCGAGCTGCAGCTGAGAATTCTCTGGGAGGAGCTCCTCTCCCGGCCGGGACGGATCGAGGTCATGGGCGAGCCCACGCGCGTTCGATCCTCCTTCGTGCGCGGCTTCAGCCACCTTCCCGTGCGGATCTGCGCGTGACGGCGGGCGCCGCGCCGCGCCGCTCGCCGGCCAGCCGAACTTGACGGTCAATTCCGGCTAGCTAGAGCTAGCCCAACTTGAGCTAGACGTTCGAATCCGGGAACGCGGCCTTGCGCTGCGCGATGTAGCCGAGCAGCGCCTCATCGACGGCCGGATCCATGGGCGGGGGCACGTACTCCGCCAGCAGCTTCTTCCACAGGCCATTCGCGCGCTTCGACATGTTGGTCGCGCCTTCGGCCTCCCACTGCTCGTAGCTGTTGTTGTCGGCGAGCGGCGATCGATAGAAGGCATTCTCGAAATTGGCCTGTGTGTGAGCGCAGCCCAGAAAATGCTTTCCGGGTCCGACCTCGCGCATGGCGTCGAGCGCCTGGCCGTTCGCGGACAGATCCACGCCGGCGAGCAAGGTGTGCATCATCCCGGCCTGATCGGCGTCCATGACGAATTTCTCGTAGCCCATGGCGAGACCGCCCTCGAGCCATCCGGCCGTGTGCAGCACGAAGTTGACGCCCGCGAGGCATGTCGGGAGCAGCGTGTTGGCGGACTCGAAGGCCGCCTGCGCATCCGGGATCTTCGAGGCGCAAAGGCTCCCGCCGGAGCGAAATGGGATGCCCAGGCGGCGTGCGAGCGCCGCCATGGTGTAGAGAACGAGGGCCGGCTCCGGCGTGCCGAAGGTCGGCGCGCCCGACTGCATGGAGATGGAGGAGGCGAAGCTGCCGAGCACCACCGGCGCCCCGGGATTCACCAGCTGCACGAAAGCGAGGCCCGCGAGCGCTTCGGCGAGCGTCTGCGCCACGGTGCCCGCCACCGTCACCGGGGACATCGCGCCGGCGAGAATGAACGGCGTGATGATGAGGGCCTGGTTGGCGCGGGCATAGACCTTGGCCGCGCCCAGCATGGTCGCATCGTAGGTCATGGGCGAGTTGACGTTGATCAGATTGATGATGGTCGTCTTCGGCCGGCCGGTGGCCGGATCCTGAAGGTTCGGCCCGAACACGATGTTCGCGAGCGCGACCGAGTCGGCGGCGCGCTCGGGCGCGGTCACCGAGCCCATGAACGCCTTGTCGCTGTACTTGAGATGGCTGTAGACCATGTCGAGATGGCGCTTGTTCACGGGCAGGTCGACCGGCTCGCAGATGGTGCCGCCGGAATGGTGCAGCGAGTTCGACAGGTACGCGAGCTTCACGAAATTGCGGAAGTCCTCGATGCGCGCGTAGCGGCGTCCCTCGTCGAGATTGCGCACGAACGGGGAGCCGTAGGCGGGCGCGAACACGGTGTTCTCGCCGCCGATCACCACGCTGCGCGCGGGGTTGCGGGCATGCTGCGTGAACTGGCGCGGCGCCGTCTTCTGCACCAGCGAGCGGCACATGCCGCGCGCGAAGTGCACGCGCTCGCCCTTGACGTCCGCCCCTGCGGCCTGCCAGATCTCGAGCGCCTCGGGATCGTCCCGAAAATCGATGCCGATCTCCTCGAGAATGGTATCGGCGTTGTGCTCGAGGAGCGTGAGCCCTTCTTCGCCCAGCACCTCGTAATAGGGGATCTTGCGCGTGATGTAGGGAACCGAGGCGGAGGCGCGCGCCGCTCTCGATGCGCGCTTGGCATCGCGGCCGCTGGGACGTCGCGCGTGAGTGGTTGGCGTTTGTTGCTCGTCCATCATCGCTCCGGGTCAAGCAGGGCGGTCATATCCGCGCGACGGCTTCGCGCGATGAGCCTCGAATTTGCCAGTATGTTCACACTGCGACCGCGCGGCTGATCAATTTGCGTCATGCACTTGCCTCGATGCGCCATCCTGGCGGGGAGGGGCGGCGGCCCCGGCCGAGGAGGGGCTCGCAGATTCACGGGGAGCGTCGAGTCGCGGCGCCTGTCGGCGAGCGTGGCTCAAGCCAATTTCGGCAAGACCTCTGCGGCGAACAGCTCCAGCATGTCCCAGCCAATCTGCGGGGAGAGGCCCGAGATGAGCGGCGTCATGGAGATGGGCGTCTGGCGTGCGAGCTCGATGGTCTGCTCGGGCGTGAGCACGTTGATCATGCCCGACTTGCGGATCGATTCGATGCTATCCATGCCGTAGAAGGGCGAGGAGGTCGTGTCGACGTCGCTCGCCCAGGACGCATAGCTCTTCACCAGGTGAAGAACGTGCGGTCCGATCTGTTCCCAGGCCGCCTCGGGATCGCGCGCCACGTGGACCGCGGGGCTGCTCCACATGACCGGTCCGGGCTGCCGCCCGCGCTGGCGGCATTCCTGCTCGTAAAGCGCGATGAGCTTCTGGCAGTCCGGCATCCTCGGGTGCTGCAGCGTCCACAGGCCGAGACCGAATCTTGCGGCCCGGCGGGCGGCCGCAGCGACGCCGCCGCCGACGAGAATCTTCGGCGGACGGCTCTGCGGCAGGGGCCGCACGAAGATCTCGCGATCGCCATACAGGAAGCGCTCGCCCGCGAGCGCACGGGTGATGACGTCGAGCCCCTCATCCATGAGCCGGGCGCGATCGGCCAGCGGCTTGCCGAACATGCTGAATTCGGCCTTGACGTAGCCGGCGGCGAGCGTCGTCGTGAGGCGGCCGCCGCAAATGAGATCGGTGACGGCGATCGTCTCGGCGACCTCGACCGGATCATGCAGCGGCAGGACGATCGCGCCGATGATCATCTCCATGCGCTTGGTGCGTGCCGCCGCCGCGGCCGCCATCAGCGCGGGAACGGGGTTATAGCCGTCCGGCGAGGTGTGATGCTCGGGAAAGACGACGCCATCGACCCCGATCTCATCGCCGAACGCGCACATGTCCAATGCGGCAGCGTAAAGCTGCGACGCCGGCGAGCCAAAATCGGGTGCGCGCATGTCGAAGCTCAGCACCGATCGAAAGCCACCTCGTGCCATATCCGTCAGCTCTGCGCCTGCAGGCTTTCGAGATCCGGCGCGGTCGCCGCCGGGCGCTCACTTCCGTTGCCGTCGGATCCGCGGGGGCGATGCCGCAGCGCCAGCTCGCTCAGCAATCGCTCCATGAATGCGAGCACCTGAGCGTGACCGGCCGAAAAACCCATCGCCTCCTCGGTCACGAGAGACCTTGAAACGCCGTTGATCAGGTATGAAATGACGAGCGGCGGATAGCGCCCGAGGTCGACGCCGGCCGCATCGAGATGCTTGGCGATGAACGCCGTGTTTATCGAGTGCATCTGCTCCAGGATTCGGGAGGTGATCTTGCGTATGGCCTCGTTGCGATTGGACAGCGCGAGCATTTCCTGGGCGAGGCGCGTCCTTTTGGGGTGGATGCTCAGCTCCCACAAAGCGCGAAGCGGATCATCCGAGGTCGCCGCCCGGAGATGGCGCTGCAGAAACTCGCGCTCGGACCGCTCGTACACCGCAACGAGCAGATCATCCATGGTGCCGAAGTGGTAGTGGACGAGCTGGGATTTGAGGCCGGCCTTTTGCGCGACACGCCGCGATGTGACGGCTCCGTGCCCCTCTTCGATCATGATCGTCTCGGTCGCGTCGAGGATGGCGTCGCGGGTGATCTTGCTGTCCGCTCTGGATTTGCGAGCGACGTTCATCCGGATATCCAAGCCTCCCTGAAGCTGCACCGACCCCCTAGCCGCGCACATGCCCATCCTCGTGCACGATCCAGTGGACGAAGCGGTGCATCGGATACATCGCATCGTGGGGCGCGCCGACGGACGTCCCGCCCGCATCGCCCAGCCGGACGATTCTCTGCGCACCGCCGCTCGCCAGGCCGTTGCGCAGCTCGGCCTGGCGAGCGGGTGGATAGACGCCGACCGTCTGGGTGGCGACATTGATGTACTTCAGCGCGTCGCCGAGTGACTTCACGGGAACGACGTTGGCCGTCTTGTTGATGGGATGGAAGTCGACCGGCTGGTCGGAGCGCACCACCAGCCCGCTGCCGTCGCCGACGCCCCAGACGCCGAAATCCTCGTCCATGGCTCGCAGCGACTCGACCTCCTCGGTCATGTCCCGCGGCAGCGGCGGAGCCTTGCCGGAGGTGGCGTCGAGCGCGGCGAGCTCCTGCTGAAGACGCTGGCAGAAGCGGTCGACCTGCGTGCGATCTCCTTCGAGGAACAGGATGCGGCTGGCGACGCAGGCTTCCTGGTTGAGGATGCCCACATCGTGGGCCGCGGCCCTCGCCACCTCGCCCAGCGACTCATCGGACGCGAAAGCTTCGACTCCGATCATCGAGATCGAGGTCTTGGGGTCGAACGAGACCAGCTGCAGGCCCGGGCCGAGGTACTTGATGACGTTGTTGATGGCATCGCCCCCGCCCCAGGCGACGATCTTGTCGAAGTACTGCGGCCGGTAGATCGCCCGCTCGACCTGCTGGTCGCCGCCGCGCCAGTAGACGGCCGACATGGAGCGCGGCACCGGATGGCTCGCATCGACATCCAGCATGGTGCGCAGGATCGCGACCGCCATGAACGGATCGCTCGAGCCCATCTTGAACAGGTTGACCGCCTTCACCATCGCGCCCATGGCGATCGACTGGACGGATACCACCGGCGAGTTGCCCGGCAGCACGTGGATCAGGCGCGGCGGGAACGCGCGCGTGAAGCTGCGCCGACCCGTGCTATCCACGCGCTCGATCCACTCATCGAGGAGCTTCGGATTGCCGAAGTTCTGCTCGACCAGCTCCATCAGGCGCTCCTTCTTCAGATAATCCGCCGCCATGCGGATGTTCTGCTCGATCACCACCCGGGGCAGGACGTTCGTCGCCGCGATGCGCCGGGCGCACGCCTGCAGGTGAGCGTTGCGTTCCAGGGTCATGCGCCGGCCGGTCTCGACCAGAAAGTCGACGATCTCGGAAAGCTCGACCTCGAACAGCGGGCCAGGCTCGGTGCGGGGCGTGATGATTGCGTCCAGATCGATCATGGGCGTCGTGAAGTCGACGCCGAGATCGCGCGATCGGTGGCGCACCTCGTGACCCTCGACCAGCGCGCCGCGCACGAAGAAGGGCGCGTGCGCGGCCGGGTCGGGAGCACTCTTCAGCTGTATGGCTTGATTCATGACCAACCTCCCAAAGTATCAGGCGCTCGATATCAGGCGACGCCCCGCACGTAGGCGTCGATGGTCCCCGCGCAGGCGATCTTGTCCCCGCCCGCCGTGTCGGCGTAGCGCAGGATGTTCTCGTGAATCGACGGGCTGCGATGGCCGCAGGCGCACGTCTCCCAGGTGGCGCGGATCTTGTCGCCGGAGATCAGGCCGCCCCAGCGGCCCTCG
>DATJSL010000018.1:0-55787 GCA_035504115.1 Steroidobacteraceae bacterium
GTGGCGATAGCTTTGCAGCGCGGGCATGGCGGCCTATCTCCTCCTGTCGATCTCAGCGCGCGATGCCCTTGCGCGGCGAGGCGATTCGGAGCTTCGGAAACAGCATGCCGACGCTGCTCCGGTATTGCCGATAACGGTCGCCGAAGTACGCGATGAGGTCGCGCTCCTCGAACCAGATGCCCACAAAGATGTAACCCGTGGTGGCGATGGCAAAGAACAGGTGACCCAGCGTCATGTGCGGCGCCGCCCAGAAAGCCAGAATGAAGCCGGCGTAGATGGGATGGCGCAGCCACCGATACAGAAAGGGCGTCACGAACGCCGGCTCCGCAGGCGCGCGCCCAAGCAGCCGGGCGAGCCCCTGGCTCAAACCGAATAGATGAAAGTGACTGATGAGGAAGGTGCTCAAGAGCAGCAGCGCCCAGCCGATCCACGACACGACGAGGAGCGCTGTGGAGCCGATCGGGTCGTCGACGGACCAGACCGTCTGCAGCAGCGGGCGCCACTGCCAGCAGACCAAGGCGAGCGCCAGGCTGGCAAACAGTACAAAGGTACTGCGCTCGATCTCCTCGGGCACGATGCGCGTCCAGACCCGCTTGAACCCCGGGCGCGCCATGATGCTGTGCTGAAGCGCGAACAACACCAGGAGCGCCGCATCGATCAGCAATGAGCGGGCGATATCACTGCTGGGTCCCGTGTCGATCGACTTGGGCACCAGGACATTTTCGATGAAGCCGATGGCGTAGAGGAACACGGCCAGGAAGAGCACATAAACCAGAATGCTGTAGAGCGCGGTCAGCAGTTTTCTCATCGCGATCTCCCGTTTGCGCCGTCAGTTGTTTGCGGTCAGCGGATCGATGATCTGAGGAATCTCGACGATCCGCGTGATGGGGATCCCACTGAGCTCCGCATGTTTTCGGATGAGGTCCTCGCTTGCGGCGAGATAGATGCAGAAGGTCTGGTCGCCGGCCACGTAGCTGTGCTGCCACTGAATGCCGTCGCCGATCTGTTCGATCGCTCGATTGGAGGCACGCGCCGCGCCGCACAGCTCCACGATCGACATCCCCCCGACTCCGGGGATATCGCGCTCGATCAGGAATCTGCGCAGGTGCGCCATGGTCTTTCTCCCTCTTTGGCCCAATTCTCTGCTTCTTGCGGGCCATCTTAAAGCTAAGAATTCTTGCAAGCGCTAAAGAAAAACTTTAGTTTATCGCCCATGGCTCTTTCGCACCTCAGGTCCCTGCAGGCACTCGAGCTGGCGCTGCGGCTGGGGTCGCTGCAAGCTGCCGCAGGCGCGCTCTGGATAACGCCCGCGGCCGTCGGGCAGCGGATCAAGGCACTCGAGGATTATCTCGGCATGGATCTGGTGGTACGCGGTCGATCGGGCCTGCGGCCCACCACGGAGCTTTCGGGTGCGCTGGAGCACCTGCGAGCTGCATTTCAGGAGCTGGACACGGTCGCCACCCTGTTGAACCTGCAGCGCGGAGACGAGATTCACATCGCGGCCACCTCCGACTTCGCCGACCTGTGGCTCAAGCCTCGCCTGGAGCGCTTCAGAGCCGAGCATCCGCACGTTCTTTTCTGCATCAACGGCGAAGGTGATGCGCCGCTGCGCATCGGTCAGGTCGATTGCGAGATCAGCTTCGGTCCGCAGCGCAGTGCGCGCGATGACCTCTTGTTTCGAGACTTTGTGCTGCCGATAAGCTCCCCCGAGAACACGCGCCGCATCTCGAACGTTGCTCTCCGCGAGCGCCTCGAGGGATTCCCGCTACTGCACCTCGATTTCTACAAGGAGGATCCGAGCGCGCCCGACTGGGCCGACTGGATCAAGACGCAGCGGCTGAAGCGCACGGAACCCAACCGTGGAATCCGTTTCCAGCGCATCAAGCCTGCGCTCGAGGCAGTGCGTGCGAATGCGGGCCTGACAATCTGCGGGTTGGCGCTGCTCGGCCCTTACATCGACGACGGCACGCTCAGCCTGCCGTTTCCCGTGTCGACCGGACATTGGACAGATCATGCCTTTCAAGCTCATATTCGACCCGACGCGCTGCTGCGGCCGCAAGTAAAGCGCTTTCGCGAATGGCTGGCGAGTCAGGCTGCAGCCACGCGAGATTGGCTCTTGCAGCAAGTTCAAGCAGCCGAACGGCCGCATAGGCGACGCAGAACACCCGACACGCGGAGCGCGCGAGACCTCGGCGGTGCGGGCCATTGAGATCAGGGTGGTGTCAACGTGACGGAACCGTCGCGCGCCGTGTTTCTGAGCTACGCCTCGCAGGATGCCGAGCCGGCGCGGCGCATTGCCGAGGAGATGCGTCAACGCGGCATCGAAGTCTGGCTCGACCAAAGCGAGCTACGCGGCGGGGACGCCTGGGATGCGAAGATCCGCGAACAGATCCGCGATTGTGCGCTGTTCGTTCCTCTGATCTCGGCGCATACACAAGGACGAACCGAGGGCTACTTCCGGCTCGAGTGGAAGCTCGCGGTCGACCGCTCGCATCTGATGGCGTCCGAACGGGCGTTCCTGCTGCCCGTAGCGATCGATGCGACCACGCAGGCCGAGGCGCTGGTGCCCGAGCGCTTTCGGGAGGTCCAGTGGACTTTCCTGCTCGGCGCACAGGCATCCGCGCCCTTCGTCGAACGAGTGACGCGTCTGCTGGATCAACCGCTGGCCGCCACGAGTCGCCGCGCGTCGACGACCGCCGCCCCGCGAGGGCCACGCGGTGCAAGGCGGGCGCTTCCCTGGGCCGCGCTCGCGCTGGCCGCGGCGCTGGCCGTTTACCTGACCCTGCACGCGCTTTCGCTGCACCCGAATCATGCCGCGGCGGGTGCGAATGACGCCGCCCAGCCGCACGCGCTGATCGCCGAGAAATCCATTGCTGTCCTGCCGTTCGCGGATTTGAGCGAGAAGAAGGATCAAGAATACTTTTCCGACGGATTGGCCGAAGAATTGCTCGACCTGCTGGCGAGGACTCCCGGGCTGCACGTGATCGCCCGAACCTCCTCCTTCTCCTTCAAAGGAAAGCCGGACGACATACCGACGATTGCAACGAAGCTGCGAGTCGCGAACATTCTCCAAGGGAGCGTGCGCAAATCCGGGGACCATCTGCGGGTCAGCACGCAGCTGGTGCGCGCCGATACGGCGGAGCAGCTCTGGTCCGAAACCTTCGAGGCAAATGCCAGGGACATATTCAAGGTGCAGGATGAGATCGCCGCGGCGGTGGTCGCGGCACTCAAGCTGAAGCTCGCGCAGGGTCAGCACACCCAGGGAACCACCAATCCCGATGCCTATAACGAATACCTGCTGGGACGGCAGCACCAGCACGTGGAAACCGAGGAAGAGCTGCAGCATGCAATCGCCGCTTATCAGCGCGCGGTCGCGCTCGACCCGCATTACGCGGCCGCGCTGGCAGGACTTGCCTCCGCCGAGTACCAGCTGGCGGACATCACCTCCGATGCAACGGGATTCAACATCGCCAAGGCCCACGCCGCACAAGCGATCGTCGAAGGGCCGGATCAGGCGGAGGGCTACGCCGTGCGCGGCAGCATCCGCTCGCGAGTCGACTGGGATTGGGCCGGCGCGCTCGCCGATCTGCAGAACGCCGTTGCGCTGAAACCCGGAGACGCCGGCGTTCAGCACTTATACGGCACGCTGCTGGGTCTGCTGGGCAGGTTTCCCGAGGCCACCGCCGCCTTGCGGACGGCGACCCAGCTCAATCCGCTGTCCTCATCCGCCTGGGACGATCTCGGACTGGTACTCATGGCAAGCGGGGACCACCGGGGCGCGCGGCAGGCCTTCGGGCGGGAGCTCGAGATCCAGCCGGAAGACCCGTACGCACTCGATAATCTCGGCAATCTGCAGCTGATCACCGGCGAGCCAGGCGAAGCGCTCGCGACCTATCGCAAGATCAGCGAGGCAGCGCTGCGCAATGCGGGCGTGGCGATGGCGGAATACTCGCTGGGACACGAGCAGCAATCGCGGCAGGCGCTCGAGGCGGCCATCGCCAAGGGCGCTCAGGGCTTTGCGAGTCAGATCGCGGACGTCCTTGCGTGGCGCCAGCAGAAAGACCAAGCATTCGCCTGGCTCGAGCGCGCACATGAGCAACACGACGGCGGCCTGGCGGAGCTCAATACCGACGTGCTGCTCGCCTCTCTGCACGATGACCCGCGCTTCGAGGCGCTACGGCGGAGAATCAACCTGCCCGACTAGCGGCGGCCATACCCAATGGTATCCGATTTTGCGGGCCAATTCGGCGGGCTCGGAAAGGATCATCGGGTGGACATGGGTATCGAATCGGGACACCAATGCTATGATCTTGCTCGCTGTTTGGGAGCTACGACGTGGCGCGCAAGCTCTGTAGGCTTTCATCTCGTCACGGCGCTGCCTCCGCAAGAGGCCACCGCATTCGCAACTCCCGCCGGACTTGCTGCGCGGCCCGCAGGAGGCCTTTGAAAATATGCCGCCCGACATAAACGAAGCCGACTGGAAGGTGCTAAGGCATGGCCAGCAGACGCGCGACGCCGTCCATATGCTGATCGGCGCCGGGTGATCTTGCGATGGCCGTACGTTCACGCTTCTCCACCACGTTCCATGCCGTGAACGACACTGCTCTGGAGCCATGATGCTGACGAAAGCGAGCGCCGAGTTGACGCTGTTCGATACCCTCTCGCGCCTGACCTTCGCCAGGGCGGCGAAGCTTCTGGGCGCGGAGGGCAGTCGCCTCATCATGGCCGGCGGCAGGCACGACATCGATATCGCCAGCCAGGTTGAGTTCGACGGCCAAAAATTTCGCCTCGCCATGGACGGCTCCGCGGTCACGCTTGCCCTCAGTCCCGCGGCGCGCGACCGCCTGCAATGGCGCTGTGATGCCTGCGATGTCCCCTGCGAGCATGCCGGCGCCGCCTTCTCTCTGATCCTGGAGGAGAAGCTCGCTCTCGGGCTGGCCGACGCACCGCCCGAGCGGGCACCCGCCGAAAATCTGGCCGAGGACGTTTTGGTCGCCCAGGCCATTGCGGAGCGCCAGGAGCGTGCGCGGACCGAGAAGATGCGGCTCACGTCGCTGCAACCGCAGCATATCTGGACCGACTACACACTGACCAACGCGGCCTCGGGCAAGTCGTACCGTGTCGCCCTGCGAGGCTGGCAGCCGGGCGAGTCCTACTGCTCGTGCCCGGACTTTCGCAAGAACACACTCGGCACCTGCAAGCACATCCTCCACGCGCTCGAGAAGGTCCGACGACGATTCCCCGACTCCGAACGCATTCGCCCTTATCGGCAGCAGGAGATCTGCGTGCATCTGTCCTACGGCAGACAGCTCGAGCTTCGGTTGCTTCTGCCACCCCGGCTGAACGGGGAGGCGGGCACGATCGTGCGCCCCATTCGCGACAGACCGATCACCGATCTGCCGGATCTGCTCAAGCGTATCCGGCGACTCGAAGCCTGCGATGCCCCTGTAACGGTGTATCCCGACGCCGAGGAATACATCCATACGCGGCTGCTGCAGCAGCGCATCGCCACGACGGTCGCCGAGATACGGCGTAATCCGAAGGCTCATCCGTTGCGGAGCGGGTTGCTGAAGGCCGAGATCCTGCCCTACCAGCTCGACGGCATCGCTTTCGCGGCGGGCGCAGGGCGTGCGATCCTGGCCGATGACATGGGGCTCGGCAAGACCCTTCAGGGTATCGGCGTCGCAGAGCTGCTCGCGCGCGAGGCCGATATTCGCAAGGTCCTCGTGGTTTGCCCGGCGTCGGTCAAGGCGCAATGGCGCAACGAGGTTGTGCGCTTCTCGGAGCGCGACTGTCAAATCGTGCTCGGGAGCGCCGCAGAGCGGAGCGCCCGGTACGACAATGATTGCTTCTTCACGATCTGCAACTACGAGCAGGTGCTGCGCGACATCCTGGCGATCGAGCGGGTCAAATGGGACCTGATCGTTCTCGATGAGGGCCAGCGCATCAAGAACTGGGAGGCGAAGACGACCCAGACCATGAAGAGTCTGCGCTCGCCTTTCGCGCTCGTGCTCAGCGGCACGCCGCTCGAGAATCGCCTCGACGATCTTTTTTCGGTGGTCGAGTTCATCGATGACAGGCGCCTCGGGCCGGCTTTTCGCTTCTTCAACCGCCACCGCGTCACCGACGAGAAGGGTAAAGTTCTCGGCTACAAGGATCTCGACACGCTGCGCGAGAGACTGAAGCCGATACTGCTGCGCCGAACTCGCGGCGCGGTGATGAAGGATCTGCCCGCGCGCACCACGGAGATCGTGCGAGTCGCGCCGACCGAGGAGCAGGCGGGCATCGAGCTGGCGCAGATGCAGATCGTGAGCAGCATCGTAAGAAAAGCGTACATCTCGGAGATGGATTTGCTGCGTCTGCAGAAGGCACTGCTGCTGGCACGCATGAACGCCGACAGTACGTATCTGGTGGACAAGCAGCCTCCCGGATTCTCGAGCAAGCTGGAGCGGCTGGAGGAGCTGTTGACGGACCTGGCCGCGGAAGAGGGGCGCAAGATCGTGCTCTTCTCCGAGTGGACGACGATGCTCACCTTGATCGAGCGGCAGATCAGGCGACTCAGGCTCGATTACGTCAGGCTCGATGGATCGGTTCCGCAAAAGAAGCGTCAACTGCTGGTGAATCAGTTTCAGCGCGATCCGGCGTGCCGCGTGTTTCTCACCACCAACGCGGGCTCGACCGGGCTCAACCTGCAGGCGGCAAATACCGTCATCAATGTCGATCTGCCGTGGAATCCCGCGGTTCTCGAGCAGCGCATCGCGCGCGCTCATCGCATGGGGCAGAAGAATCCGGTGCAGGTCTATCTGCTCGTTACGGAGGGCACCATAGAGGAAAAGCTCCTCGCGACCCTCTCGGCCAAGCATGACCTGGCTCTGGCGGCGCTGGACATGGAATCAGACGTGCGGGAGGTCGCGCTCGCTTCGGGCATTGAAGAGCTCAAGCGGCGACTCGAGGTACTGCTCGGTGCGAGTCCCCACGCGCCGGTGGACGAGACGGAGAAGCAGCGAGCGCAGCAAGAGACGGAGCGGCTCGCTCGCCGTGCCCGTGTGGCAGAGGCCGGCGGCCAGCTGGTCGCCGCCGCGTTCGCGTTTCTCGGCGAAATGATCCCGCGGCGGGAGCAAACGAACGGTGCGGGGCAGATGGCGAGCGAGCTCAAAGCCCGTCTCGACGAGTGCCTGGAGCGAGACGAGCACGGTCGCCCCCGGCTCACGGTCACGTTGCCGAACGAGGCCGCGCTCGAGAATCTCGCCTCTTCGCTCGCCGCACTGCTCGGCTGAAGACAAACATGGGACGGTACTGCCTTCTGTGCGCCCGCGTACGGCCGAACGAGGCGTTCGGCGGCAAGGGGGAACGAGCGCGCATCTGCCGATGGTGCCGTCGTCTGCCGCGAACGAGGCGAGACGCCCTGAAATGCGAGCAAGAGATCGTGAGTATCCTCGCGCAGCCCCATGTTTCGGACAAGAACCTGGCGCGGCTGAAAGCGCTGGCGTCGGCGCCGGACACTTTCATTGCCAATCTTGCAGCCGTGGTGCTGGACGTGTCCGTTGTCACGCCGTATCGGCGCCGCCGTTTCCGAATTCTGGCTCGGCAACGCCGCGATCTTCTGAAGCGAATGGAGGAGTCGGGACTGATCTGGCCCGCTGCCTCGCAAGATGACACCGACCCGTGCACCGATTCGGCGGCTGCCTGGGATGAGTGGGTCGAGTATTCGCGGAACACTGGTCAGTGAACGATCCGAGGCCGCGATCGCTGGGGCGCTCCGGGCGCGGCCTCAGTCCACCTCGAAGTGCTCATCGCCGCTCAGCCGGATCGTTCCGGCGAGCGCGGTGAGCTTGATGGTACCGGGTGCCGCACGGGGAATGTTGAAAAAAGGCTCGTCCGGCTCTGAATGAAGGTACATGTCGTCCTGCGGTGAGCCGCAGCGGGGACAGTGGTTGGCGAAGTAACCCGCTGCGCCGTCCGTGCCGTCGACTCTTCGATAATGGGGCCAGGGCCGAAGCTGCCGAGCGAGCGCCTCATCCATGGCCCAGATGTCCGAGACGGTGAACCGGGTCAGCGGCTCGCCTGATACGATGCCGCTGTCGCAATGAATGCAGATGACCTCGATGCCGGCATGACATCGCTGGCAGGAGGTCACGGCGGCAGCGACATGGCCTTGCGTCGAGGCGATGATGAGCTCGGCATCGTGCCCGGCCGATTCGTCATCTTGCGGGGCCGCGCAGAGCCATCTCGAGAATCGCGCTGACTCATCGCTCGCATCGATATACCAGCGCTTGGAGTCCGCATCCCAGCGGGCACCCAGCGTCTGCACCTCGGACTTCTCTTCAGGCGGGACGAAAAGATAGGTTCGTTCCACGGGTGCTCTCGCTAGTCAGTTGCGCAATTCTGCGCCGCCAGCCGGTGAGATCGGGCAGCCGCTCGATCTCCAAGGCCCTCGTGACGCGAGCGCCCTTGCCTCTCGAGACATGCCTGGCACGGAGAAAGTAGACCGCCATCGCGCGTCCTCAATCAACGAAGACGTTTCGCGGAAACGCGCGACTCCACCCACCGAGCACCCATCGGCGTGCCGTACATGCGGGCCAACGCAATCCGCGCCCGACGCCGCTCGCGAAGTCCTCGGGCCAGGCGGAGAAACGCTTCTCCCCAGGCAGGCGCAACCTAGCGCTTTGACGCCGACCGCGGCCGGCTTTTCTTCGGCGCGCTCGCCGGCAAACTCGACTCGATCAGGGCGTCGCGCTCCTTGCGATTCAAGGGCGCCGGGGACGCCTGCACGAGCTCTTCCTCCGCCAGGGTATCGGACGGGATTGGCTGGTCGCGGCGGGCGGTGCTAAAGGGGAACAACTCCGCAATCTTCCCGGCGGACACGAGCTCCAGAATCTTCGCTTCGCCCAGGGTGCTAAGACGCGTCACGGCCTCGACCACGGCCCCCAGCGTGGCCGGTGCCTTGGCGTCCAACCGCATGAATTCACTCATAAAATCTACCTACTGGCACATGCATGATATTACTATACGCCGCTTCGTGATTCGCACCTAGCGACTCGCGTCAAGGGCCGCCGCGAGCGCTTCGGCCAGCGGCTCGTCCGCATAGAAAAAGCGCCCATCATTGGGCCTGCGGACCGACGCCGGCAGCGCCGCTGTCCCGGGCAGGCGGATGAGGCCAAGCCGGTCATAGAGCGCGAGCAGACCATCGCCGCCGGCTGACGCGGCGTGCAAGCCGATTCGTCCGGCAAGCCCCGCGTTTTGGCTCAGTACGATGGCGCTATCCAGGAGCACGCGTCCCAACGCGGGCGGGTTCGACATACCGAACTCCGTCGTGAGCACACCCGCATCCGCTGCGCTCATGAACCATACGAAATGTGATTCGGCGGGATGCTCGATATCGAGGTACGGGTAGGCCTCGATCACGATCAACATTCCCACCCGCAGGAAACGTCCGCTGTCGGTCCGCGCCCAGATCACCAGAGGCCGGCAATAGCGACGCTTGGCCCGCTGCACGAGATGGCACAGCGGCAACAACACCGACCAGGACCAATAGCGGTCCGCGCGCGAGGCCATCGATGCGTGCTTCGGTCCGAGTCGCGCATCCCACCAAAGGGCATCCGCGGCCGCCATGTGGGTCAGTCGAATATCGACCCTGCGGCGCTTATCAACCTTGCTCGGTGCGGAACGGACAAAGGGTCGCGGCGGCATGCTCAAGGACTCACAGCGCGTCCGATCGCGGCCGCGAAATTTTGCGAGTTGCTCGCGCATCTGTGAGTGTCATTGGCAGCGTTCGCAGCGCAAAAGTTATAAAATGATACCTGCTGAATCCGATCCGCTGCTCGTCGATCTGAGGCAGGGCGACGAGTCCTCGGAAAATAGATAATTTCAGGGAGATCAACAATGAAAATTGGATTTTTGGGATTGATGCTGGGCGCGCTTCTGGCCGGCTGCGTTTCGACACGAAACGTTTCCGTAGGCGTCGAACGGACCAAAGAGTGGCGCGGCAAGACAGTCGCATTGACGAGTCGACCGCGCGCCGATTTCGTTGCCATGACAGCGGGAAAAGCAGCGTTCGGTTTGATCGGTGCAGCCGCGATGATCGAAGCCGGCAACAGCATCGTCGAAAAGAACAACATCGAGGATCCTGCGCCGATACTCGGCCAGAACCTACTGAGCGAAGCCGAAACGCAGTATAGCGTCGTTGCCGCGGTTCCCGCACGCGTCGTGATCGACACCACCGACGTGAGCAAGATGGCGAGTGCAGCGCGCGGTGCGGACCTTTTGCTGGACGTGCAATCCATGGGCAGTCAATTCAGGTATTTCCCCGCCGATTGGAGCCACTATGCCGTGGATTCCGGATTCAAGGTGCGGCTCATCGACGTGCGCGCGGGTTCGCTGATTGCCGAGGGGTTTTGCCGCCAAACCACGCAGAAAGATCCATCACCCCCCACGAGGGATGAGCTGCTTGCGGATGGGGCCTCGCGATTGAAGGCGATATTGACGACTCAGCGCGAAGTCTGTTTGCAACAGCTCAAGGCAAACGTCTTGGCGATCACTTGAAGCAACACGGCGCTGCGCCTGGGGCAAACCGGGCGCTCGGCTCGCGCCCGGCAGGGTAGCCCGCGAGGCTCTGGGGTCGGCCGACTCCGGCCGGGCGAGGAATCGAGTGTCATAAGGAATCAACGGCTACGCCGGCAAGCGCAGTCAGATCCGCAACAGGATTATCCTCGGCATCATGTCCATTCCCGCGCGCGCGCATTTCTGCTGGATCGGCCCGCAGCTGAGCTGGGCCTACGCCTTTGCCCTGCTCTCGGCGGCGGCGCAGGGCGGCATGGACGAGGTGGTGCTTCACCATACCGATGAGCTCGAGGAAGGCGCAGTGCTCACCGCGCTGCGGAGCACGGCTGGGATACGCCTCGAGCGAATCGACGCGCGCGACTTGCTGGCTGAGGCGGGCGCGAGGCTCGGCCTTGCCGGCGTGCTCGCCGACATTGATGCAAACCTGGCAAGTCCGGCGCAGCGCTCCGACGTGCTGCGCGCGGCGATACTCTATCTGCAGGGCGGCATTTATCTCGACCTCGACACCATCACCGTGGCCTCGCTCCGCCCGCTTCTGGACGCGCCGCAATTCATCGGCACGGAATATATCGTGTGGCCGCATTGGGTGCGCAGTTCGCGCTCCTGGACGGTGTGGGCAAAGTATTTGGCGCTCGATGTGCTGCGCTCCGGCTTGCGCGTGTGTCCTGGCGGCTGGCGCGGCTTCCGGCACGTGGAGCACTGGTATTTCAAGGGCATCAACGGCGCGGTGATGGGCGGCCCGGCGGGCGCGCCGCTGTTCGCCGCCGATTTGATGGCCATGGCGGCGCTGCCGCCGGCGCGCCGGAGCCAGCCGTACGCGCTGGGGCCGGATCTGCTGCAGAGTCTCGTCGGGCAATTCTCCGGCGTTGAACTGGTCATTCATGAACCAGGTGTCTTCTATCCACTGGCGCCGGAGATTTCGACTCATTGGTTTCGAAGCGGGCCAATCGACCTGGATCTCGCGCTGCGGCCGCAAACGCTGGTCGTGCACTGGTATGCCTCGGTGCGCAGCAAGCCCTACGTCGCGCTCATCGATCCCGACCATGTGCGGGCGCACCGCCATACCCAGTTGTATAGCGCCTTGGTCAGCCGCGTCTTGCCGCAAATAGCCATGGAGCCGGCAGAGCCGGCACACATCGGCAGGAGCACAGTCATTTCCGATCAGCAACTTTGAGATTTCGTCTCAGGCGAGCCTCAGGCCAGCCTCCTCGCGGACCCTCGTGCGCGGGCGGCCCGCGTCAGAAATGCCGCGAGAGATACAGGGCGAGCGACTGGATCCTGTAGAAGGTTTCGGGCCGTGTACCCTGGAAATCCGAGGCGAGCACGTGATCGCGCGCCAGGTTATCCCCGTAGCGACCGTCCAAGTCGAGGTCCCAGTGCCGCCAGATATCGCGCCACTGCACGCCGACTCCGGCGTAGAGCGAGGCGGCCGGGGTGATGGTGCTGTAGCGCGCGGCACCCACGAACAGCCCGAGCGCCAAGGGATTGTCGAAGCGATAGCGCCAGTCAAGGGCACGGAAGCCGATCAGGTAATGACCGTCGACCCCCCCGTCGTACTCGACACGGGCGCCCAAGTCGTTGTGCTCGGAAACGGCCCGGCGACCGCCCAGCGCGAAGTGCGCGCCAGCGTCGGGGCTGCTGGCTTGCGAGAGCAGCGGCGCCATGGCAGTGATCACCCGGTTGACGTTGGCGCCGACATCCACGAACCACTGGGCGCCCTGCGGCGGCTTGGCCGCACGGGTCTGATCCTCATTGTCGGTATCGTCGTCGACCTCATCACGCGTGTGCGAATCGCCGCCGTAGCGAACGAAGCCGGACAGGCGTTCGAAGTTCTTGCCAAAAACGTCATGGCCGCCCTCCGCCTCGCCGCCGAGGGTCAGCCCTTTCCAAGGGCGGGTGTAGCGCACGGACACATCGATATAGTGGTGATACGGGTAGGCCTTGTCGGCCGGATCGTATTCGCGGTTGTCGCCACCGAAGTAGTTCTGGTTGGTGAGCAGGCGCACTTTCTCTTCGAGATAGCCACCGAAGGGCGGCGACCAGCCGATACGCAGCATCTGGCTGCGAGCACCCACGCCGTCGTTGAAATTACGCTGATCGGCGCCCCAGGCGCCGAGCACCAGTTGGTCCTGGGTCGTACCGTAGAGAAAGATGTTGTGCACGTACCAGATGTTGGACCACTCGGAGATCTCGTAGGTGACGTCGAAATGCCGCAGGACACGCGGAAAATCGATGCCGCCGGACATCATCGGGCTACCGAGCAGGAAGGCGCCGCCGAGCTCGGTGTCCTCGCCCGCATACTGAAAATACAGGGCGAAGGGCACGCGCGTCGGTGATATGAAGCGCGTGACATACGAGGCCTGCTGGTTGCCTTGGTTCTGCGACAGGCCGCTCGGCTTGAAGAAGTCGCGCAACACAAACGAGGCGGAAGCGGGCAGACCTGCGCCGCCGCCGAACTCCAGAACGCGGTTGATGCCCACCGACCAGCCGGGAAATGGCTCGATGGAAAACTGGCTGCCGAACAGCCTCGGCTGGCCCACCTGCTCGACGCCATTGTAGAGGATGGGCTGGGAGCTTAGTTTGGTCAGGAAGAACTCGTACTGGAACCCCAGGCGCGTCAGCGGTTCCCAGTTCGAGAGCGTGATCGACGGCGTCGTCGGCGCCTCGGTGGAAATGAGCGCACTGGTATCGGTGAGCGGCGAGAGCCAGTGAGGGCGCCAGCCGACGTCGATCTGCGCCCAGCTGGTGCCGAAGGTCAGCATCGAGCCGGTCGGTACCGTCCGCCCGCTGTAGCTGATCCCACCGGCGCTCGCCAGGAGATAGTCGCTCGGCTGTACGAAAGCGGCGATCGACAGGTCGTAGTGGCTGTTCTCCGGCAGGCCATACTCGTCAGGTACGACATCGCCGGCACCGTTGTGCGTGTAGGAGGCCGTGATGCTGGCGTGGGTCAGCGCGTAATCGCGCGAATAACGCTCCAGGTAGCGCGTCACGCGCTGGCAGAGCACGCGGTCGACTTGACAGGCCTGCGGCAACGCCAGCTTCACCAACTCGACCGAGTAGGGACGCTTCAAGATCGGCTCGTCGGCCAGGATGAGCACGCGCTCGACCTGCCGTTCCATTTCAGGCTCGAGGTTGAGCGGCAGGTAGGCGGTCGCCTGCGCATGCGCGGGGCGGGCCGACCCCAGGGTCAGCAGCGCAACCGCCAGCACGACACCCCACACGGCGCTCCGGCCTGCCATCATGGTCCGATCAGGCGGCCGGCATGCCCGCCACGGGAAGCGAGCGCGGATCGAGCGGTCGACCGCAACCAAGACGACGTAGCCAGAGGACCTCCCATGCCGAGTCGATGACATCATAGCTCAAGCCGGGCACCTGTCATGCGCTGCCTGAGAATGCCAAATGCAAGTCGCTCCGCAGTACCTCGTGAGCGGAGTTCAGCCGCCGGATGAGCACAGCCAATACCACGCTCAATCCCACGATCTCGAATCCGAAGTAATACTCGGGCGCCTTGAAGAGGGCGGATAGGAAAATGCCGAGGGTGCGATAGTTGGCCGACAGGATCGACCAGCTTCGAATCTGTGGCGCGAGCGTCTCGCGATAATGCTGGCGTACCAGCACGGCCTTTGCAGGGTCGCTTTGCAGGGCTTCGGCCATGGTCTGGCGGAATTTGCCATTGATTCCTGCGGTGGGAAAGCTAAGGCCGAGGAAGAACAGCCGATCAAGAAAATCCAATAGCCGGCGGACGGCGCCGGGGCCGCCCCGGCCGCGAGCGCCGCCATTGCGAGGCGGCGGTTCCTGCGGCTTTTTGCCCCATCCCAGATATTCGTATTCCTGCCGCTCCGTTTCGTAGCTTGCCGATTGGATCGCATGGAACACGGCTGAGATTGCGGCCAGTGCGTAGACCCAGTTGCCATGCCGGCGGCTCGAGGTCACGGCAAGAGCGGCGTATACGGCGAGGAAGGTGACATGGTCGGCAATCCCATCGAGCATCTTGCCGAAGTACGAGTAGGACTGCGTATAGCGCGCGAGCTGGCCATCCGCTCCGTCCATGACGTGCCAGGCGATCATCAGGGCGAAGCCGGCGATCGCGAATCGCGGGTCCCAGTAGCGGTAGTATGCGAAGGCTGAAAGAATGCCGAACAACATGCCCACGATCGATACGGCATTGGGCGTGACGTGCAACCGGGCGAAAATCGGGACGAGCCGACTGGCCAGCGGATGGATGAGATAGAGATTGGTGATTTCCTCTATTTCCGTCGTTCGCCTGGTGGGAACATGAGCTGTTACGGCGGTTTGCTTTTGCGTCATCTATGGGTTCCGGGTGTCATCGCGCGCGTTCGGCAGCAATTCTATGATCCACTTCTCTGAAGGCAGCGACGCGCCATCCATCGAGCCTCGCCATCGAGTCGCGCGGATCGTTGCAGGCGCCTCGATCGTTGCAGGCGCCTCGCTCATGGCAGGCACTGTCGCGGCGCAGCCGCCCCCGGCCTCCAGAGTGCCCATCGTCATCGACTCCGTGGTTGCGAGCATCGATGATACGACCAATACGGCGGACTTCACGACGATCAGCGTTACTCAGGGCGGTACCCGGATCACGGCCGAGAGGGCCCATGCCACGGACGTGGACTCGAAAAACAGCCGCTGGACCTTCACGGGCCGGGTGACGATCACCTCGGAGCAGCGCGGCTCGCTTTGGGCGGATCAGGCCATTCTCGAGTATCGGGACGGTGCGCTCGAGCAGATCGTGGCGACCGGCTCCCCGGTGCGCTTCGAACAGCGGCGCGCCGATTCCGAGCCGGCCGACCATGGTCAGGCAGAGGAAATCACCTATGAGGCGAAACAGGCAACCGTCCGTCTGCGCGGTCATCCGCAGATTTCGGCGGGCAACGGCCTGGAGATGCGCGCACCGATGTTCCTGTACCACGTCCGGGACGGCAGGCTGCAAGCTTACTCGGACAACGGCACCCGACAGGTACACATCGTCACGAAGCCAACCGGCTCCCTCGTGCCCTGAGCGCGGTGCAGACTTCGCCCATCAGGGCGGCAGCGCACGATCGCGCCGCTCGTGCACAGGCTCGAGGCGGCGCCTGGGATCGCGCCACGGCGGCGACCAGCAGCGCAGTCTGGTGACGTCCAGAAGCCATTCGCTCGTGAACGGGTGTCGAAGCTCGGCGCTGCTGCTCCGCGTCGGCTGGCTGTACATCACCTCGTGTGCGGGCCAGCGATGGGCCGACGGATACGTCCAGGCGCCGTAATGCCGGTAGATCGCCCTCAAGGCGCGAGCGAGATCCAAGTCAGGTCTGACCACGGCGCGTTGCGCCCAGCTCAGGCGCCCGGCAAGACCCCTGACGAAAGTCCAGTTTCGGGCGCTCACATAGTTTGAAAACCAGACCTCATAGCCCAGCTCCTCCTGCAGGGCGGTGACCGCACGATAGACTTGAATGTGCTCGGGATGTCCATACTCGCCCCACGGGTTGTGGGTGTAGACATCGGCGCATCCCATCAGCGATGCGCGAAGACCGTCACGGAGCCTTGCGTAGTTGGATTCATAACGTTCCCGCACCGACGATTCAGCGATCTTGATGCCGAGCGGGGTCAGCTCGGGCTCTCTCTGATAGGACTTCCAGTCCACCCCGCTTTCAGGAATCTCCAGGTTGACGATTCCGTTCAGCGGCAACGCGGCGACGGCGCGCCGGCGCGCCTCGGAACGGCCGGGCCGCTCAAAGACGGCGCCGAAACCAAACACGACTCGCGCGGCCGAGGCGAGGACGGAGCTCAACCAGAGCGCCTCATCGTCCGGATGCGCCACGACCACGGCATTGCAGGCCTGGCGCGAGCTCATGCCGCCATCTCATCGTGCCAGGACGGAGTCATAGAAATTCTCGAGCGCTGCCGTTTGCCGGTCAATGTCGAATCGATCCTCGACCAGCGCACGGCCCGCCGCGCCCATGCGCTGCCGTCTCGCGGGGTCCTCGAGCAACTCCGCCATCCTTCGGGCGAGCGCTTCATCATCGCGCTCCGGGACCAGGAAGCCGCTCTTCCCATCCACGATGCATTCCGGAATCCCGCCGACCCGGGATCCGATCAGGGGTACGCCGGTGGCGGCGGCTTCCAGCAGCACCATGCCCAGTCCTTCTTCGCGCCCGGTGCGGGTGCGAATCCCGGGCAGCACCAGCATCGCGGCTTTGCGCATCGAGGCAAGCACCTGCGCATGGGGAAGGGCGCCGAGAAACTCGACGCGGTCTGCCACGCCCAGCGAGGCTGCGAGCGCGCGGAGCGGCCGTCTCAATGGGCCATCGCCGATGATCTGGAGCCGCACCGGGTGGTAAGTCCGCGCTACTTTCGCAAAGGCGCGCAGAAGGTAGCGGGCTCCCTTGACCTCCACGAGACGCGCAACGTGCAGGATCAGCAGCTCCTCCTCGAAGTCCCCGCGCGGCCGGATGGTCCGGCAGTCCACGCCGATGTAGTGAGTGTGCGTGCGCGACTCGGGAAAACCCGTCTCCAGGAGTCTTTGGCGGATGAACGAGGAGGCGCAGAGAAACAGGCGGCCCTCGCGCGCCAATCTTCGCCGCAGCAACGGATAGCGAAACCACGCGGGCGAGGCGAACATCGCGTGCGTCTTGAGGGTGGCATCAAAACCATGGAACGTGGTCACGAGCGGTATCCCGAGATGCCTCGCCAGCCCAAGCGCCGAGACGCCTTCGATGCCAAAGTGCGCATGGATCAGAGACGGCCGTTGCGGCGCCAACAGACGCACGTACGGCTGCACATCGCCGCTGAGCATCTGCCAGCCGATGCGGGGGAGCGTGAAGCTGCGGTAAAGGTCCTCGAGCGCGAGGGAGCCTGCTCCGTCGGGAGGCGGGCCGAAACGCTTGCGCCCCAAGAACAGCGGCCGGTAGCGGCGCAGGTGCCGCGCCTGTTCGGTGATGAACGGCTCCGAGGTCCTGAAGAGGTTGTGGCGGAAAATCGCCACTCTGCGCAGGGCGTCTTCGGGTCCGATGGCGCTCTGCCCCCGATCCAAGACTTCGGACGATGGACTGTGCATACATTTCGGCAGCGGGAGTTTAACCTTAGCACGGATTGGCACCTGGCATGATTATCAGACGCTACCTGCTGCTCGAGATCCTCCGGCCGTTTGCGGTCATGTTGACGGTGCTTTGCGTGCTGTTCATGAGCTATGGCGCCGCCGGCTTCTTGTCGGATGCGGTGAACGGGCTCTTGCCGACGAGCATGATCGTCCAGGTGATCGGTCTGCAGACCCTGATTGCGCTCGAGATGCTGATTCCCATATCGCTCTACCTGTCCGTCGTCATGGCCCTCGGCCGGCTGTATGTCGACTCCGAAATGACGGCTCTGTTCGCACTCGGCTGGACCTCGGCCGAAACGATGGAAATCGTTTTCGGTCTGTCGCTGTGCACGGCCGTGATCGTCGCCGGTTTGTCCCTCGTCGCAAGACCGTGGGCGTACACTCGATCGCACGAGCTCGCGAGCGTCGCTGAGAGCTCGCTCAACTCGAACAACATGCAGGCCGGCACGTTCTATGTCACCGGCAAAGGCGAGCGCACGATCTACATCGAGCGGCGCGAGGGCCCGGCGGCGCCGGCCGGCGGCGTTTTCGTCCAGCTGAGGCTGCCCGGCGGCGGCACTCGCATCATCTATGCGGTGTCGATCGAGCAGCTCTCGCCCGCCGAGGGGGGCCCGCGGTTCCATCTGTCAGGGGCTCACGTCTATGACCTCGACGTCGATGGCAGCGCCAGCGAGGTCGTGCTCAACGCGCAGGACCTCAATCTGCACCTTGTCAGTCCGTCCCCCCACCCGCCCGACTACAGCGCGATCGCTGCCAGCACGGCTCGCCTGAGCTCCTCCGATGCCGCGCCCGACATCGCGGAGCTCCAGTGGCGCGAGTCCACCTCGGTTACGACGCTGCTGCTGGGCTTGCTGGGCGTGCCGCTGTCGCGCGCGCATCCTCGGCAACACCGAAACGCCAAGGTCGGTATCGCAATCCTGATTTACGCAGGCTTCTACCTGCTCTACGAGTCGGCGCGAACCTGGGTGCAGATCGGGGTCCTGCCCGCCTTTCCCGGCTTGTGGATTGCGCCGGCCGCGCTCGCCCTGGTGCTGATCTTCGCGCTGCTCGAGCCGCAGCTTGCCCTGCCGTGGCGAGGCCAGGGCGGCTGGCGAGGCAAGGGCGGCTGGCGAGGCTGGGGCAGCGGGGCGTAAGCCGGTGCCGACGGGATGGTCACGTGAACCTCCTTAGAGGCCTGCCTCGAGGCCTCATGACCCGGCTCGAGCGTTATATCGCGATCGCCACGCTGAAAGCGCTGCTGCTGGTGTCGGCCGGCCTCACCATCCTGTTCAGCCTGCTCGAGCTCGTCAATCAGCTTCACGACGTCGGCAAGGGGAGCTATCGGCTGATCGACGCCTGTGTCTACGTGCTGCTGACGGCGCCCGCCCGTCTGCTCGAGCTCATGCCCGCCGCCATGTTATTCGCCTGCCTGTTCGCTCTGGGTGCTCTGGCGACGCGCGCCGAGCTGACGGTGATGCGTGCCAGCGGCATCTCCCCGAACCTCATCGTCGGCGCCGTGTTCAAACTGGCGCTGGCCATCCTGGTCGCGCTGTTCGTTCTGGCGCAGTTCGTGATCCCGCCCGCCCAGCAGCTGGCACAGAGCGAGCGGGACTCCCGGCTCGCTTCGTTCGGCGCCGTGCGCGGCAGCAACAGCTTCTGGGCCGCGGGCGACCATCAGTTCCTCAACGTGCGAGGATTCGCAGATGCCAACATTCCGGTGGACATCTACCTCTATGAATTTTCCGCCGGCGGCGAAGTGCGGGGCGTGATCCAGGCGGCCCGGGCCGAAGTCCGCGCGGATGGCACCTGGCTCCTGGAGCGAGTGTCGAGAAAGCGATTCAGCGGCACGCAGATCGACACCGAACAGCTTGCCACTCTGCTCTGGCATTCCTTCTTGCGACCCGCGCAGGTGTCGCTCCTCACGCTGCCCGCCGACAGCATGCGGCCGCTCGATTTGTACCGCTACGTCCGCGATCTCGAGCGACGGCATCAGCCCGCGGCCCGCTATGCTCAGGAGCTGTGGGCAAAGATCGATCTGCCGCTGGCGATGGCGGCCATGATACTCATCGCCCTTCCCTTCGCATTCGGGTCGCTGCGCACCCGGGGCATGGGACAGCGGATGATGATCGGGACGATGATCGGCATCATCTTCACCCTGGTCCAGCAGATCACGAGCTACCTGGGCTTGCTGCTCAATGTGAGCCCCGTCCTCACGGCCACGACACCCTCGATCGTGCTGATCGCGCTCGGTGTGTACCTTTTCAGGCGAGCGGTGTAGGCCGCTTTCAGGCGAGCGGTAGGCAGCTCTCCGGCGAGCGGTATAGGCGTCGGGCGCGCCGGCTGCTCAACCGGATGACCGGGGGGCTCCCCGGCCGGCAGCGCTGGCACTGCGCCACAGCAGCGCCACGGCCTCCACGAACCCGCGCCGCATGGCGCTGCGGTAAGGGGAGTCCGCCGGCAGCTGCGCCATCAACCGCCGGTGGGCTCTCCCCAGTGAATGGTAAGGGAGCGCGGGAAACATGTGGTGCAGGCAGTGATAGCGCAGGCCCACGGGGAAGAGCAGCTCCGTCAGCCACGGAGGACCGCTGACGGTGTTGGAATCCTCGACCTGCTCGAGGTAGCTCATCGCGCCGCCCGTGTTGCGGTATCCGTGAGCGGCCAGGGTGCGGATCCAGTTCAGGCCCGAGGCCGCCATGCCCAGCACATAGAGCCTGACAAAAATGCTCAAGGCCACTTTTCCGGATATCAGCAGGGCGGCGAACACGAGAAGCTCCAGGAAAATGGCCGCTTCGAGAGCGGCCCAGGTTCCATGCGGCTCGTCGGCGGGAACGCTTCGCCGGTACTTCGGGTTGATGACCAACGAGGACGCATGCGCCAACACCCAGCGGCGCAGCCCTGGATGCATGAACGACAGCGGGGTCAATACCAGAAACCGAAATATCGCCAGCGCCGGCAGCAAGGGGACCTGCAGGAAGTACCCGACGATGCGGCTCACCGGGCCTGCACCCAGGGCAAGATACTCCCCATCCTTCACCGTTCCGAAATAGCGCGGATTGTGATGGTCCGGGTGATTTTGGTACATGAAGGAGGGCATGAGAAAAGGGATGGCGAACAGGATGTTCCAGGCGGCTCGGAAAACCGGCATGCGCTCGCGGGGCATGTGCACGATCTCGTGAATGAACACGCCGCAACGAAACAGCGCGAAGGCAGCGATCGTGAGACCGATGAAGAACTGCAACGAGAAGGCCGGGCTCAAAAGGTACAGCGCGACGGCGGCGTAGGCGAGCGCCATCGAGAGCAGGAAATCGGTCCAGTAGATCCGGGCGCTGTGCGCGAACAGATCCTTCACGACAGCCCGTGCCTGCGAGTGAAAGTCTTCCATCCTCCTATTCTACGATTGTCGCGTGATCGCCGGTTGCGCGCGCCGATCGGTCGCGCTGCGGCCGCTCGCGCAGCAGCAGGCCAAGACACGTGAGCAGCGCCAGCGCTGCGATCACGGCGACTTGCAGCGCCGGACTGCCGATGCCAATGAGGTGGCGGCCTGCCTGCACCACCAGGACCAGCAGGGCGACCGCGACGATGGGCGCACCCGAGGCGCGGATCAGGTCGTAAATCCCAACGCCGAAGTGGCGGTGCAAGTAGTGAGCCTGCCAGAGCAGCAACAGGGGGGGGACCACGAGCCATACGGTCGACATGCCCAGCAGTCCGTTTGCGGCTGGAACGGTGAGGCCCACCAGCAGCATGCCGGCACAGAGCAGCAGCAGGGTCAAACCTGAGAAGCGAACGGACAGATGCGGACGTCCCGATGCGAACATGACAGGGTATGCGAGCTGTGAGACGACCCGCAGCAGCGCCGCAGCGGCCAGCAGTTTCAGCGGCAGGCCGGCCGAGGCATAGCTGCGATGCTGCTCGTCGCGAATCATGGAGGTGATGGGATCGGCCGCGAGCACGATCGCCGCTGCCAACGGTGCTTGCACCGCAAGGAGCCTTCGCAGCGACCAGGTGAGCGATTGCACCAGTTGTTCGCGCACGGCCGCGACCTTGGCGAACACCGGCAGGGCGGTGCGACTGATGAGCGTGCCGGCGGCATTGGCCGGCTGCATCGCAAGGTCAAAGCCCACGCGAAACTCCGCCAGGGCTGCGGCACCGTAGAACCAGCCGACCAGCACGTGGTGAACATTGTTGATCATCTGCTCGCACAGCCCCGACAGGGTCGCGCGCAGTCCGAAGCGCAGCAGCGGCCAGGCGGCCGACAGACTGATCCTGACGCGCGGCCGGAACGGGCTTGCCAGCGTCGCTCCCAGGAGGGTGAACAGCCCGCTGGCTGCAAAGGCGATGACGATCGCCCAGGCGCCGGCTCCCGCCATCGCCAACCCCAGCCGGGTCAGCGCGGCGGCAAAGGTCGAGCCTACGTTGACGAGCGCGATGCGCTCGTACTTGAGCCCCCGCTGCAGCATCGCCAGCGGAATGACGGCAGCGCCCACCAGGGGCTGCTTGACGGCGATCGCGAGAGCGTAAGCCGCAACACCGGCAATCCCGTACAGAGAGCCGACCCACGGGGCAGCGAGCAGCACGCCGCCGGCCACGACGCAGGCCGCCAAGAGGATGAGCCAAAACAGGGAATCGAGCTGCAGGCGCGACAGCGAGGGGGCCTGCACCAGTGCCGTGCTGGTGCCCAGCCCGTCGAGCGCCTCGATGACCGCCCCGAAGGCCACCACCAGCGACGCCGTGCCCACCTGCTCCTTGGTCAGGAAGCGCAGCACCAGCAGGATCGTGGCGAAGTCCGTGAGTTTGGCGACGATCGTCGCGCCGCCCAGCCAGTTGAAGCCGCGACGCAGATGCTGCTGATGACCCTCCATACGCGGTGAAGCCACGGGGTAGCGCAGGCGGGTACACCCCCCTAGAGGCGTCCAGATTTCAACAGGGCCTCGGCCTTCTCCAGGCTCGCGGGGTCATCCACGTCGAGCCATAGACGGCCCTGGATGTCGAATACGCGAGCCTTGCCCTGACGTGCAAGGACATTCATGGCTCCGGAGATGCTCTCATCTCCTGCCGCCTGGCTCGACTCGAGCGCATCGAAGATGACGGGCGTACAGAGGAACACGCCCGTATCGATGGCATTGAAGTCGCGGATGACCTTGCCGATGTTCAGAATCAGGCCATTGGCACACTTGACCCGCGTGA
Organism: Steroidobacteraceae bacterium; assembly: GCA_035504115.1. GTDB lineage: Bacteria > Pseudomonadota > Gammaproteobacteria > Steroidobacterales > Steroidobacteraceae > Bog-1198. Next base: position 22,811 of record DATJSL010000018.1, read on the forward strand.
CATCGTCCGGGTCATTGATCGAGCCCGCGATGTTGAAATCCACGGCGAGCGTTACGGTATCGGGCTCTACCGGCAAGGCCATCAACTCCCGAAGAATGCCCGGATCGAGCAGGTGGTCGCACATGCTCAGCACAAAAGGGCCGTCCAGGTACGGCCTGGCCTTGGATACGGACACCCCGTTCCCACGCTGCCACTCGTCGTTCTCGACATGCCGGATCGAAATGCCTTCCCGGTCGGCAATGCCGTCGAGCGCCGCCCGCACGGCATCCCCCCGGTAGCCGCTCACCACCAGGAAGTGCTGCACGCCGGCGCTCTTGGCGCGCGTGATGACCCGCTCGAGCAAGCCCACCCCGTTCACCGCAACCAAGGGCTTGCTCTGGCCCCGCTCCCGCAGGCGCCCGCCTGTGCCGGCGGCCACGATGAGGCAGTTCAAGGGGCGACTACCCTCAGCTTGGCGGTGTTGTTGCGTATGAAGGTCTCGACCATATCGTAGGCTTCATCGTCCGTGTGCTGCTTCGGCGGGTGCTTGCAGAAATACGCGCTCGGCCCCTCGAGCGGTCCGCCGACGCCGTTCAACAGAGCGAGCTTGCAACATCGAATCATGTCGATGGCGACGCCGGCGGAGTTGGGCGAATCCTCCACCGACAGCCTCAATTCGACGTCCATGGGAACGTCGCCGAACAACTGGCCTTCCATGCGGATGAAGCAAATCTTGTTGTCCTTCTGCCACGGAACGTAGTCGCTCGGTCCAACGTGAATGTTCTCCTCCTCCAGACGCTTGGCGGCCACAGCCTGTACCGCCTCGGTCTTCGAGGTCTTCTTGGAGACCAGGCGCGCCTGATTCTTCATGTTGAGAAAATCCGTGTTGCCGCCGGTGTTCAATTGGTAGGTGCGAAGCAGCTTGACGCCGCGCTTGGCAAACAGGTCCGTGAGGACGCGATGAACGATGGTGGCGCCGAGCTGGGATTTGATGTCATCGCCGATGATCGGCAAGTTCCGCGCCCGGAAGCGCTCGGCGAATTCCTTGTCGCTGGCGATGAACACGGGCATGTTATTGATCAGTGCCACGCCCGCTTCGAGCGCACACTCCGCGTAGAAGCGCGCGGCCTGCTCCGAGCCGACCGGCACGTAGCTGACGAGAATCTCGGCTGCGGCGCGCTTCAGCTCCCGCACGATCTGCTCCTTGCTGAGCTCCGGCGCAGCCGACCGGACGAATGTACGGTCCTCGGCGCACGCCAACATATGCTCGGAGATGCCGTCGAGAACCCGCCCCATGCGCACGGTGACGCCGCTGTCCGGCAGGTCGGCCTGGAAAACCTTGGTGCAGTTGGGCTTTGCGAAGATGGCCCGATTCACGTCGGTGCCGACCTTGCGGGCATCAATGTCGAAAGCCGCGACCACCTCGATGTCGCACGGCAGATAATCGCCGATCTGGGTGTGCATCAAGCCTGAAACGCCCTGGCGGCAACGCTCCTTCGTGTAGTAGTGGATGCCTTGAATCAGCGAGCTCGCGCAGTTGCCGACGCCGGCGATGGCAATGCGGATGGAGTTTCTGTTGTTCATGCTAAAACCTGTGTTGCGAGTCTGATCGGGTTGTCCAAGTCCCCAGGGGCCCGCGCGCCCCCGGCCGCGGCGAGCTTCTTGCCGTAGATTCGATAGGTCTTGTAGGCACGGGCGCCGAGCAGCTCGAGAATGCGGCGCATCGGAAAATTGTCCTCGAGAATCCAGGACAGCTCGATCGAGCGAAATCCGAAGGTCGCATTGGCGGGCAGCATGGCGCCAATCAACTGCAAGGGGATCGCGCTGCCGAGCAAGGTGCCCGAGAACTTGCGCCGCATGCCAAAGAGGGGCACCCGTGCGGTTCTTATGCGGTGCAGTTTCAGACGCCACAGCAGCTTCGCCCAGCCGAAGGGCCACAGCCGCCCGTCGAGGTCGCGGATGGCTTCGTTGAGATTGGGCAACGTCACCATGAATGCGACGGCCTCGCCGTCCACCTCGGCAAACCAAACGAGCCGGTCATCGAGCAGCAGCCGCATGCGTTTCGCGAGCTCACCGGCCTCCTCGCCGGTGAGCGGTACGAAGCCCCAGTTATTGCTCCAGGCGTCGTTGAAGATATCGACCATTTTGCGGATGTCGTTCGCATAGTCCTTGAAGTTCAGGCGGCGCATCTTGACGCGGGCAGGCAGCGGGCGATCGAGCATCCTGCGCGCCGACTGAGGGAGCGGTGCCTGCATGTCGAGCAGGTACGCGAAGGTGTCCTTCTCCTTTCGATATCCCAGCGCCTCGAGTTGCCCAGCCGCGTAGTCGGGGTCGTGCCCCATGAGCATCATCGGCGGGGTGCTGAAACCGTCGACCAGCAGGCCAATCTCCTCGTTGATCGACAGCGAGAACGGCCCGCGGACGCGGGTGACGTGGCGGCTCCTGAGAAAATCCTCGGCGGTCCCCACGAGCGCGGCGAAGACAGCCGGGTCATTCTCGGCACTGAGGCAGCCGAAATGACCGATGCGCTCCGCGGCGCCCTGCTGGGCCAACGGATCGATCTGCGCGCTGATTCTTCCGACATCGCGCCCATCGCGCCGGGCGATCCAGAAGCGCACCTCGGCGCGGCGCAGAAACTCATTGTCCTTCGGTGAGAAGGCCTCCTCGCGCTCCATCGTCAGCGGCGTGATCCACGCCTGGTCGTGCTTGTGCACTTCCGAGGGAACCCGGATAAAGCGCCGAAGCATGGCCCTATCGCCGACCGGAAGGATCTCGAGGGTCATGCAGGCACCCGCTCGGCCGCCTGAGCGGGCGTCTTCTTCGCTTCCTGGTCGAGAATGCCCAGTTCGCGTCCGACCGCCAGCATGACGGACAGGGCAGTGTCGATCTGAGCTTGCGTATGCGCCGCGCTGACGCTGCAGCGAATGAGCGACAAGCTGCCCGGCGTCGCAGGCGGCAGCGCCAGGTTGGCGTAGACACCCTGGTCGATGAGGCGGTTCCAGAATCGCACCGCGGTTTCCTTGTCCGGCATCTTCAGCGCCACGATCGCATTGGGTTCAGGTCCGACCGCAAATCCCTCCTGCGCCAGCGCGCGATAGAGTTTGCCGCCGTTGTGCCGCACGCGCTCTCCCAGAGAGGCGTCGGTCGAAATGCGCGCGAGCGCGGCGGTCACGGAAGCGACCACGGCGGGCGGCAGGGAGGCGGTGAACATGTAGGGACGGCAAGCGACGCGCAACAGGTCAAAATCGGGCAGATCGGATACCGCGAAGCCGCCGATCGCTCCGAGGCTCTTGCTGAAAGTGCCCACCACGAAATCGACCTCGCTCTCGACGCCCAAGTCCTCACAGACGCCGCGCCCATGCTCACCGCGAGTCCCGAGCGAATGAGCTTCGTCGACAATGAGCGTGGCGCCCATTTCGCGCTTCACACCGGCGATCTCCCGGAGCTTAGCGCTATCACCCAGCATGCTGAAGATGCCCTCGGTGACGATGATGCAGCTGCCGGGGCCACCTTGCAGCCGGCGCAGCCGCCTCGCCAGGTCCTCTGCATCGTTGTGACGGAAGCGGATCACCTGCGCGGCGCTGAGCTTGCACGCGTCGTATATCGAAGCGTGGCTGTCGGCGTCGATCAGCAGATGGTCGTCGCGTCCCGCGAGGGCCGATATCAGGCCCAGATTCGCCTGATAGCCGGTCGTGAAAATCATGGCGGCACGCTTGCCGTAGAACTCGGCAATCCTCTGCTCAAGGAGCACGTGGTCGCCATAGGTCCCGTTTGCAATGCGCGATCCCGTGGTGCCGGTGCCTGCTGCGAGCACCGAGCTCACGCTCGCCGCGATGCAACTCTCGTCAAAGGTCAGGCCCAGATAGTTGTTGGTCCCGAAGAGCAGGCACGGCCGACCCTCGAGCACGGCCTCCGTGGCCGATAGGATCCGTTCGAAGCGCACATCGAAGGGATTGCGGCCGCCCGCCGCGAGCGCCTGCAGTGCGGCGCGCATGTCATCCAATTTGGAAAGCAGCGCCATCAGCGGGGAGCTCCCTTGAGGGTCTGAATGGCAGCGCTCAGCTCGCCGATCGTCTGAACCTCAGCCACTCGCTCGAGCGGGATCGAAAGATCAAAGCGGTCCTCGACGTCCTGGATGAAATCGAGGACCGCCACGGAATCGAGCCCCAGATCGCCGACAATGCGCGTTTCGGCCGTTACCCGGGTGTCGGCGGGCACACGGTGAGCGAGCAGCTCGATGACGCTCGCCTCGATACTGTCGGCATGATCGGTCAATGGCTCACCCTCATGCGATGCTCAGCGCACCGTGAGCCAGTGCCGATCGCGGTACCAGTTCACCGTGTCCCGAAAACCCCGCGCCAGGCCGATCTCGGGACGCCAGAGACTGCGAGGCGGCTGGGACTTGGGGCTCGAGCCCCAGTCGGCATGAAGAATCTCACGGGCCTTTTCGGGCGAGAACAGGGGCGTGCGCCGCCGCAGCTTGCCCGCCACCAGGCTCAACGCCGCGGCCGCCTTCACGGCCGCTCCCGGCAAGGGAATCACGAGCGCGCGCCTCTGCAGGGCAGTCTCGGCGGCTGCCACGATCTCGTCCCAGGAATAGCCCTCGATGCGCTCATCCGTCAGCTCGAACAGCCCCGGGTGCGAGCCCTGCTCGCACAGCACGGCGATGGCAGCCGCGGCGTCCGCCGCGTGAATGACCGCGATCCGGCCGTGCGCGCTTCGCGGGCGCAGGAAAATGCGCCGAGCAATGGCCCGGAAGATCGCGAGCGTCTCGCGATCCCACGGCCCGTAGATGGCGGATGGCCTGAGGATGATCAATTTCGCCCGGGCGCTCAACGTCGCCGTCAGAAGCTCCTCTGCGGCACGTTTGGTTCTCGCATAGCTCGACAGTGCCGGCTCGCGTGCCGCCATCGAGGACACGAGCAGAACCCGCGGGCTCGCTCCACTTTGCTCGATCGCCTGCGCGAGGTTCGCAGTTCCCGCAACGTTCACGGCCTCAAAGGCCGCAGCACTGCGCGCCTTGATGAGACCAGCGGCATGAATGATCACATCGGCGCCGTCCACCAGAGCGCGCAAGGCCTCGCCATTCGACAGATCACCCGGCACGGCATCGAGCTGCAACCCGGCGAATTGCGGATGATCGATCGGCTGCCGTGCGAGCACCCTGACTCGCCAGCCGCGCCCGGCGAGCGCCGTGACGATGTAGCGGCCGAGAAAGCCGGTAGCGCCCGTGATTGCAGCCAACCTGGTCATGATGATCGCGGCGCGTGGATGTCCGCGATCGGCTTCGACTCGGCGGCCGCGCCAGCCCCTCCCTGTTCGGGCTCCCCGAGCAATGAATCGAGGTACATGTCGCGGGCCTTCGTCCGGCTCAACTTGCCCGAGGACGTTCGCGGCAGGGCGTTGTGCGAGACCAGCACCACCGAGCAATTCAGGCCCGCGGCCGACAGGATCACCGAAGCCACCGATTTGCGCTGCGCCTCGCGCAGCACCGGATCCGAGGTTCGAGATTGCACGAGAATGACGACGCGCTCGGCGTCCCCTCCGTCGACCGAGAAGGCGACGACGTCGCCGCGGCGCACACCCTCGATATGGTCCTCGAGCGCCATCTCGAGGTCCTCAGGCCACACGTTGCGGCCGTTGACGATGATCAGATCCTTGCTGCGTCCGGCGACGACGATGGAGTCGCCGACGAGATAACCCATGTCACCGGTGTCGAGCCAGCCCTCGCCCGAGAGCACGCGCGCGGTTTCCTCGCTGCGGCGAAAGTATTCAGTCATGACGCTCGGACCGCGAAACAGGATGTGGCCCACCTGACGCTGCGCGAGAACCGAGCCCTCGGCATCGCGCACCTGCAACTCGTGGTCGGGGAGCGGCTTACCACAGATCACCAGATCGCGTACGTTCTCGCCGTCGGTGGGCACGGCGCGGCCCTCCCGCCGCAAGCGACCCAGGTCGACGCGATCGACCTCTATGCCGCGATCGAGCGGCGCAAAGCTCATGCCGAGGGTGGCTTCCGCCATTCCATAGCTCGCCACGAAAGCCTCCTTGCGGAAGCCGCAGCGGCCGAAGGTATCGGCAAATCGCGCGAGAATGCCCGGGCGAATCTGGTCCCCGCCGATGCCGGCGACACGCCAGCGCGACAGATCGAGATGCGAGAGATCGGCATTCATCGCCCGTCGAGCGGACAGGTCGTAGCCGAAAGAGGGACTGAAGGAAATGGTGCCGCCGTTGCGGGAGATGAGCGTCGGCCAGATGAGCGGGCGCCGCGCGAACTCATCGGGTGCGAGGTAATCCGTCGAGATCTGGCTGGTGAGCGGCATGAGGAAGAATCCCACCAGTCCCATGTCGTGATAGAACGGGAGCCAGGATGTACAGCGATCCGTTTCCGTCACTCGCAGTGCGTCGCGCGAGATGCCGCGCGCATTGGCGAGCAGCGCCCGATGCGTGACCGCCACCCCGGTGGGTGCCCGCGTACTGCCGGAGGAGAATTGCAGGTAGCACACATCTTCCGGTTCAGCCGCCGCAAGGTCCGCATCGGCTTCCGGCATCCGGGTCAGATCCTCGACTGTCGCCACCAGCTCGACCTGCACACGTGCTGCCGCCTGGCGGGCAGACTCCAAGAAGACTCCAGGCGCGATCACGGCGAGGGGCCGTGCCGCCTCCATCATGGGATGAATGTGGTCGATGTAGTTGCCCCGTCCTGCGAATGCCGCGGGCGTCGGCAGCGGGACCGGAATCAGGCCCGCATACTGGCTGGCCCAAAAAGTGCGTACGAAGTCGGCGGTCGATTCGGCGATGATCGCCACCCGCTCGCCCCGCCGCAGGCCCGCTCGGATCATACGCCGCGCCAGCGACTGCGCCCGCTCCTTCAGGTCCCGGTACGGCAACACCGCCAGCAGCTCGCCACGGCCGGAATAGAAATTGAAGCCGGCCCGGCCGGTGGCGGCGTAATCCAGCGCCTCGGTCAATGTCGAAAATTCGGCTCGACGAATCCGGCGCCCTGCCACATCCGTCGGCTGCAACTCTGACGTCACCCCAATTGCCCTCCTCAGACTGACCCCGATCGCGGATTTGGCCACTCCCTTGGGGCCTTCCGAATCCTTCATTTTAGCTTGGCTATTGCTGCGCCTTCTTGTACATTTTACGCTCACATCCGTATTGCCTGGCATCAATCACACTGCATTTCTCGTCCGGCTGTCAACAGCCCAGTCAAGGACTCTCGAGATCGAACTGACTCGGCTGCGACGCCGATCTTGCCGTGAAGATCCTATTCACTTTCGAAAATCCACTGCCGAATCCCCAGGCGGATGCCGAGGTATTCGTAGCGACATCCAAGCACCTGGCCGCGCTCGCCTCCAAGGCCTGGCTGCACGTCCCGGCGCCGGACGCCGCCAACTGCGCGGCTACTTGCGCCGCGACGGGCATGCCCGTCGTTCGGGCGCTCGCGCCGCTTCGCCCCGCGGTGCTGCGACACTTCTGCTGTGGTGCAAGTCTCCCGTTTCGGCGTGTCTTTCGCGAAGCGGATCTCGTGTACACGCGCAATCTGTGGGTCGCCTGGGTCGCGCTGCTGTTCGGGCAGCGGGTCATCTTCGATCACTATCGGCCCTGGCCCGACCAGGTACCACCCCTGCGCCGCTGGATTCACTCCATCTTCTGCAATGCGCGCCTGCTCGCCAACATCAGCCACTCCCGATATACGCGCGCGAAGTATCTGGAGCTGGGAATTGCTGCCGAGAAGCTGCACTCCGTTCACAACGGCTTCGATCCGCAGCGCCTGGGCGACCCCCTGACCGTCGAGACCGCGAAGCGGCAAATCGGCGTCGAAGACGGCACGAAGACGGTTGTCTATACAGGGCGCATCAACCACAAGAAGGGACTCGAGCTCGTGCTGCAGGCGGCGCAGCAGCTCACGGACCATCTGTTCATTCTCGTTGGCGCGGGCGACCCCGGCACGATCGAGACTCTCGCGAGCGGCGCGAAGAACGTGCGGATCGTCTCCTGGCAGGAGTCCGACGCGCTGGCCCGATACCTCTTCGCCGCGGATCTGCTGCTGATTCCGCCTTCGGTGAAGCCGCTCGCCGAGTTCGGCTCCACCGTCGTGCCGCTGAAGCTCTACCTCTACATGGGCTCGGGCCGACCCATTCTCGCCGGTGATACGGCCGACATCCGCGAGATCCTGGAGGACGGCAGAAACGCGCTGCTGTGTCAACCAGACTCCGTCGATGCCCTCGTTGCGGGGATCTGCGCGCTGACCAGCGACCCCTCGCTCGCGCAACGTCTCGGCGAGCGATCGCTCGCCGACAGCCGCAATTACTGGTGGAGCGAGCGTGCGCGCAAGATCGCCGCGATCGTGCTCGATCGATTGGCGGCCACACCGGTCAAGTGCAGCGCCTGGAATCGCGCGCAGAATCGCGATTGGCTGCTGCAATCGCGGCGCTGGGCGGTGCATCTGGTCCGCAAGCGATCCTGGGTGCTTCCTCCACGATCAACCTAGTCGCACGAGCCGCCGAGGAGCCCGGCGCGCAGAGCCGCGCTCGGGGGCGCGGCACCCAGCCATATCGACATGAAAACCCGTGCAAAGTCATCGCCCGGAACCGTTCCCTTGAGAACGCCGCCGACCACCACCTTGATGCCTTCGCCCGGTCGGCGAACGAATGTCAGGCGCTGACCGCTCTTCATGTCGGACAGCCAGGCATTCAGCGTCGCGACGCGCCGCATGAGCGAGGCGGGGCGATCCGGAACGACGTGCACGAAATCTTTCGTCCACTGATCGCGCACATCCCTGACACTCACGCTGCGCAGGAATTGCAGGATCAACTCCTGGGGGCGGTCCGAGTCGATCAGCGTATGGGGATCTCGCGAGGCTGCGGCCACGTAGAGCGCGCCGACGTACACATCAACCCTCAAGAATGTGGCCTTGTGCAAGCCGACGCCGTTGAGCGTCAGATCGGTGCCTTCAACGAGCGCGTGATCGGGGAAATCGATGCCTTTGCAATCCCTGGCCGGGGCTGCTGCCGTACAAAGCGTCAACACGAACCCGGCGATGGCTGATGCCGTCCTCATGACACCCTCTTGAGCGGCCGCAATTCTCGCATACCGGTGCCCGAGCGGCCGCGGATCAGGTCACAGGCCTCTTGAAAAATGCAATTCTTGCGCTAGATTCATGCCCAAGCCGCGTCGTTGCGGCGTTGAAGGAGATTTCCTTAGAAAAAAGCTCGGAGGTATCCAACATGTCAACGTGTGACACGACGATGCCCTTGGTTCTGGCACCTTGGTCGAATGCCGATGGCAACCCGCTATCGGTCGTACCTCTTCCCGGACTTCGCTCGGAGGTCATTCAGAGTCTCGAATGCTCCTACCCGGGAATCTTGAGTCCCCCCATGAAGGATCTGCTCAGCCGCTGCTGCGGGCTCGCCGGAACCGAGCTTGGCAGCATCGATTTCACGGGCTGCTGGTTTCTCGAGGAGCCTTCCCCCGTGTTCCGACCCGCCCTCACCCTTGCCGTTGACGATGCCGAGCGGCGCTGGATTGCCGAGATCGGCAATCAGGACTTACCCGGTCCGATCTGGTGCGTGTTTCCCCATCCCGAAGTGGCGGTGTATGTCAGTGACGATCTGGCTGGATTCTTACGGGTGCTGCGCGAGCGGACCTGTGGCGGTGAGGTAGGGGCCTGGCTACGGGACTTGGCCGCCCAAGCGCGGACCGTCTGGTCGCGGCGCCATGTACTTGCGATACGCCCGCATCAAGCCCATCGTCTGGATCGAGCGATCCGGGGTTGGCTCACGACCCTGCCCTGCGACGCCTACGTCTATGATTTGCGCGCCCACACCGAGGCACGCGGATGGCCGTACGGCGTGGTTGGCCCCTCGGGCCGGCACTATCGCTGCGGGCGGGAGCTCATCTTTGCGGTCGCGGGGTTGCCGGCGCAGGGTTGGCGGGCACCGCATCCACGAGCACGTGTCGCGAGCATCCCCTCGGGTCCTGCGAATGCAGAAGTATCCTTCGCCGTCGAAACAGCGCGCGGCCGCCCTGGACCTCGAATCACCCCCGAGCGTCCGACGCGATGGACGTTCAGCGGGCGAACATCGAGCGACCCTCCTTCGCCGCCAGCTCAGCGGGCTCAAACACGGGCGCTTCAGTTGCGGCCATGCGCATGAGCCATTTCGGGCGAGGTCGCGCCGCGGCGCTTTGGATCGGGATGGCCTTGTCATTGTGCGCTTTCGCGCCCGAGGCCGTGGCTGGTGCTCTGCAGACGACAACGCCCGGCGTCTGTGGAGCGGCGGTGGCACTCGGCCTTGCGCTGATCAGGGCCGTGAATGGAGAGTGATGGCCCGGCACCGCCGGGGGGGGGTTCAACGCCGGAATCTTGAAGTTTCCATCGCCTTGAATATGATTGGCACTCGCGCAGGCCGAGTGCCAAGTCTTTATTTGCGCTGCACAAGGCGATCTGACTTCAAAGGAGGAACCGTGAACATTCATCCATTGCACGACCGTGTCATCGTCAAGCGCGAAGCCGAGGAGCGCAAATCTCCCGGCGGGATCGTGATTCCGGATACCGCCGCCGAGAAACCGATCCTCGGCAAGGTGATTGCGGTGGGTAAGGGCAAGATCCTCGAGAACGGCCACGTGCGTCCGCTCGACGTCAAGGTGGGCGACAAGGTTCTGTTCGGCAAATTCTCGGGCACCGAAGTCAAAGTCGAGGGCGAGGAGCTCGTCGTGATGCGCGAGGAGGATCTCATGGGAGTGATCGGGTAGATCATCGGTGATCTGATTTCATCAACCGACCATTTATCTATTGGAGGATTAGGAAATGGCTGCAAAAGAAGTGAGTTTCAGCGAAGACGCCCGAGCGCGCATGTTCAAGGGCGTCAATATCCTGGCCAATGCGGTCAAAGCCACGCTCGGCCCCAAGGGGCGCAATGCCGTCATCGACAAGAGCTTCGGGGCTCCCACGGTCACCAAGGACGGCGTGTCGGTCGCCAAGGAAATCGAGCTCAAGGACAAGTTCGAAAACATGGGCGCGCAGATGGTGAAGGAAGTCGCGTCCAACACTTCCGATGAGGCGGGCGATGGCACCACCACGGCCACCGTGCTCGCCCAGGCAATCATCCGCGAGGGCCTGAAGGCGGTCGCCGCGGGCGCGAACCCCATGGACTTGAAGCGCGGGATCGACCAGGCCACCGCGGCGGCAACGGAGGAGCTCAAGAAGCTGTCGAGGTCCTGCAAGGACCCGAAGGCAATCGCCCAGGTGGGCACCGTGTCGGCGAACGCCGATGAGAGCATCGGCAAGACCATTGCGGATGCGATGGAGAAGGTCGGCAAGGAAGGCGTGATCACCGTCGAGGACGGCTCCGCGCTCGAGAACGAGCTCGAGGTGGTCGAGGGCATGCAGTTCGATCGCGGCTATCTCTCGCCGTATTTCATCAACAACCAGCAGAGCCAGAGCGCCGAGCTCGAGAAGCCGCTGATCCTGCTGGTCGACAAGAAGATCTCCAACGTGCGCGAGCTCCTGCCGCTCCTCGAGTCGATCGCCAAGGCAGGCCGACCGCTGCTGGTCGTCGCCGAAGACGTCGAGGGCGAAGCGCTCGCGACGCTGGTGGTGAACACCATCCGCGGCATCGTCAAGGTCGCCGCCGTCAAGGCACCCGGTTTCGGCGATCGACGCAAGGCGATGCTGCAGGACATCGCCGTGCTCACGGGCGGCACGGTGATCTCTGACGAGGTGGGCCTGAAGCTCGAAAAGGCCGGAATCAACGATCTGGGCGAGGCGAAGAAAGTGCTCGTGGAGAAGGAGAACACCACGATCATCGACGGCGCCGGCAAGCAAAGCGACATCAAGGCGCGGATCGAGAGCATCCGCCAGCAGATCGAAGAGACCACCTCGGACTACGACAAGGAGAAGCTCCAGGAGCGCGTTGCCAAGCTCTCGGGCGGCGTCGCCTTGGTCAAGGTCGGCGCTTCAACCGAGATCGAAATGAAGGAGAAAAAGGCGCGCGTCGAAGACGCCCTGCACGCAACGCGTGCCGCCGTCGAAGAAGGGGTGGTCCCGGGCGGGGGCGTTGCGCTCGTGCGTGCGCTGAAAGCGGTCGAGAAGCTCGCGGGCGCCAACGATGACCAGAATCACGGCATCAAGATTCTGGCCCGTGCGATGGAGGAGCCGCTGCGTCAGATCGTCGCCAATGCCGGCGAGGATGCCGCGGTGGTGCTGAATCGCGTGCGCGAGGGCAAGGGCAACTTCGGCTACAACGCCGCCACGAGCGAATACGGCGATCTGATCGAGATGGGGATCCTCGATCCCACCAAGGTGACGCGGCTCGCCCTGCAGAACGCAGCATCGGTCGCGGGCCTGTTCCTCACCACCGAGGCCTCGATCGCCGAGGCGCCGAAGGAAAAGGTCCAGACACCCGCTCCGGTTCCGGACATGGATATGTAAGCTTAGTGCCGGGGCGGACCGTCGGCCCGCCCCGGTGCCGAGCCGAAGCTCGACACCCTCGCCCCGTTCGAGCGAGTGCTGAGCGTCGCCAGTGACGCGGGCTTACTGTCAGAGGAATACCACGTTGCATCGCGCCGTCTGCTGGGCAACTTCCCCCAGGCGCTGACGCATATTGCCATTGTGAACACAGGGCTTGGCTTATGCGGTCCGGTATTGCAGCGCGCAGGTGGTTGAGCAACCGCGGAGAGGACCATTAACGGCAAAATCGTCGTGATCACCGGTGCGGGCGCCGGCGTGGGTCGCGCCGTCGCCGAGGAATTCGCGCGTCGCGGCTGGTCCGTCGCGCTTCTCGGCCGCGACGTTGCCAGATTGGAGTTGGCCGCCTCGCAGATCCGCGAACGGCATGACGTCAAGACGCTTGCCATTGCGACCGACGTGGCAGACGCCCGGGCGGTGGACAGCGCCGCCGAGCGCATCGAGCGCGAGCTCGGGCCGATTCACACCTGGGTGAATGTCGCCATGGCGACGGTCTTCGGGCCCGTGAGCTCGGTATCGGCTGCTGAAGTGGAGCGCGGCACGCAGGTCACCTACCTCGGGCAAGTCCACGGCATGATGTCGGCGCTCAAGCGCATGCGCTCGCGCAACCAAGGGGTGATCGTCAACGTCGGCTCAGCCCTTGCTTATCGATCCGTTCCCCTGCAAGCCATCTACTGCGGGGCAAAGGCCGCCATTCGCGGTTTCACCGAGAGCCTGCGTTCGGAGCTCATCCACGACAAGGTTGCGGTGCGGCTCACGATGGTCGATCTGCCCGCCATCAACACGCCCCAATTCGACTGGGCGCTCAACAAGACGGGCCGGCGCGCGCAGCCGGTGCCGCCGATCTTTCAGCCCGAAGTCGCCGCGCGCGCGATCCATTTTGCGGCCACACACCGCCGTCGCGATCTGTGGGTCGGATTTTCGACCGTCAAGGCCATCCTCGCAAACCGCCTCGCCCCGGGGCTTTTGGATCGCTACCTGGCGAGGGTGGGCTATAGCGCACAGCTCGCCGACGAGGCGCAGTCAGCGGACGCCCCCTCCAACCTCTTCGCACCCGTGCCTGGCGCCTACGGTGCGCATGGCCGGTTCGATGCGCGCGCGCAAAACTCGAGCCTGCAGATGTTCACCGACCGGCATCGAACGCTCGCCTTTGCGGCGCTGGCGGTCGCGATGGGCGTCGTGCTGCATCGATGGGCGAAGCGCCGGGATGCTTGAGGCTGCCGTGCGCCATCAGAACGCCGAGAAGCGTATCGTGGAGAGCGTCGAGCTGCTGCTCGATGCGCGGGCGAGGATCGGCGAGTCGCCGACGTGGTTTGCCCAGACCGAGGCACTCTACTGGCTCGACATCAAAGAGCCTGCGCTGCACCGACTCAGCTGCGACGGCCGCGCTCGACGCTGGCCGGTCAAGTCCGATATTGGCGCCTTTGCACTGCTCGAAGATGCCGCCGGTGCCGTCGTTGCGTTACGAAGCGGACTATTTCGCCTCGATTTCAAGACGGGCGCCGCCCGCCTGCTTGCGGAGGCGCCGTATGATCCGGCGCTCTTTCGCTTCAACGAGGGCATCTGCGATGCCCAGGGCAGATTTTGGATCGGCGTGATGTTCGATCCGCTTGCGACACCCCATCGCATGACCGGCCGCAAGGGCCTGCTGCACCACTTCACGTTTGCGGGCGGCCTGGCCGCCGGCGCGGATGCATCCGATCTACATAACGGATTTGCCTGGAATCGCGCGAATGACGAGTTCTTATGGTCGCATTCGAAGGAAGGCTGCGTGTACCGCGCTTCTTATGATGCGGCGAGCGCCACGATGGGGCGGCCGGAACCGTTTGTGCGGGTAGCCGATCGCGGTCATATCCCCGATGGCGCGGCCATGGACGAGGAAGGCTGCTATTGGTGCGCCATCCACGGCGCGGGCGCCCTGCATCGTTACGATGACAGCGGCCGTCTCAACGCTCGCATCGCGCTGCCCGTCTCGCAGCCCACGATGTGCGCCTTCGTCGGCCGCAACCTCGATGAAATGGTCATCACGAGTGCCCGCGAGGGACTGAGCCCCGCGCAGTTGGCGCGGGAGCCCCACGCGGGCGGCGTCTTCAAGCTCAAACCCGGCGTGCGAGGCCTGCCGCGCCCGTGCGTAGTGCGTTGAACCCGGAGAATACGATGTCAATGAACGTCAGTGAGTTCGTGTGGAAACGTCTCGGCGAATGGGGCTTGAAGCGCGTCTACGGTTATCCGGGCGACGGTGTGGGCGGCCTCGATGTGGCGCTCGAGGAGGCGCAGCCCGCGATGGAATACATCCAGGTGCGCCACGAGGAGATGGCCGCATTCATGGCCTCCGCACACGCCAAATTCACGGGCGGCGTCGGGCTCTGCTATGCGACCTCGGGCCCCGGGGCCATTCATCTGCTGGATGGTCTGTACGATGCCAAGATGGACAACCAACCGGTCGTCGCGATCGTCGGCCAGCAAGCACGCACATCACTCGGCGCGGGTTACCAGCAGGAAGTGGATCTGGTCTGCCTTTTCAAGGACGTGGCGAGCGACTACGTTGCGATCGGGACGGTCCCGGGCCAGGTGCGCCATCTGGTCGACCGGGCGGTACGCATCGCGCAGAACAAGCGCTCCGTCACCTGCATCATCCTGCCGAATGATCTGCAGCTGATGAAATACGAAGAGCCGCCGCTCGCTCACGGTGCCACGCACACGGGGGTGGGTTTCCCGGTCGGGAGCAAGGTGCCCGAGCGTGAGGGACTGCAAGCCGCCGCCCGCGTGCTGAATGCCGGCAAGAAGGTCGCGATACTCGTCGGCGCAGGCTGCTTGGAGGCGACCGATGAGGTCCTGGCGGTCGCCGCCAAGCTCGGCGCCGGTGTCGCCAAAGCGCTGCTCGGAAAGGCGGCCGTGCCCGATGACCTGCCGTTCGTCACGGGCGGGATCGGGCTTTTGGGCACGAAACCTTCCTGGGAGTTGATGCAGGACTGCGACACACTCTTGATGGTCGGATCGAACTTCCCCTATAGCGAGTTTCTGCCCAAGCCCGGACATGCGCGCGGGGTGCAGATTGACCTGAAAGGCGAGCATTTGAGCTTGCGCTATCCGATGGAAGTCAATCTCGTGGGCGATAGCGCGGCAACGCTGAAGGCCTTGCTGCCGCTGCTCGAGCAGCAGACGGATGGCGCGTGGCGTGACACCATCAAGCGAAATGTCGAGGGGTGGTGGCAGGCCCTCGAGAGCGGCGCGATGAAGGCGGCCGAGCCGATCAATCCACAGCGGGTCTTCTGGGAGCTCTCACCGCGCCTGCCGGAGGGCTGCATCGTCACCGCGGACAGCGGATCGGTCGCCAATTGGTATGGACGCGATCTCAAATTTCGCCGCGGCATGAAGGGTTCGCTCTCAGGGTCCCTCGCCTCGCTCGGGGCCGCAACCCCCTACGCGATGGCCGCAAAAATGGCGTATCCGGAACGCGTCGTGATCGGCACGATTGGCGATGGCGCCATGCAGATGAACGGCATGAACGTCATGATCACGGTGTCGAAGTACTGGAAACGATGGTCCAATCCGCGCTTCATCCTCATGGTGTTGAACAATCGGGATCTGAACCAGGTGACCTGGGAGGAGCGGATTCAGCTCGGCGAAGGCAAGACGCAAAGCACGCAGTCGATCCCTGATTTCCCTTATGCAAAGTACGCCGAGCTGCTGGGCCTCAAAGGCATCTTCTGCAATGATCCTCAAAGGATCGGCACGGCTTGGGACGAGGCGCTGGCGGCCGACCGCCCGGTCATCCTCGAGTTCTACACGGACCCGAACGTGCCACCGCTCCCCCCGCACATCACGCTGAAGGATGCCGAGCATTTCATGACGATGATGCCCCATGAGCCGGAGCTGGGGAGCGTGCTCAAAAATTCCGCGAAGGCACTCATCGCCACCCTCTTGCGCAGCCGGTAGCACGCGGTATGCGCGTGGATACGCCGGTGGGAGTCGTCACGGCCCGCGCCTACACCATACCGACCGATGCGCCGGAGGCCGACGGCACGTATGCCTGGCGCGAAACGACGCTCGTGACGGCGACGATCGAAGCGGGCGGGCAAACCGGGCTCGGGTACACGTATGCGCCGGCCGCCACGGCGGCACTCATCGCCGGTGCGCTCGCCGACGCTTTGCGCGGGCAGAGCGTGTTCGACATTCCTTGCTGCCACCGCTCGATGCTGAACGCGGTACGCAATATGGGCCGCTCCGGCATCGCCGCGACGGCAATTTCCGCGCTGGATGCCGGGCTATGGGATTTGAAGGCAAAGCTGCTCGCGATGCCCGTCGCCGCGCTCTTAGGGCGGGCGAGAGCGAGTGTGCCGGTCTACGGAAGCGGCGGCTTTACCAGCTATGACGATGCTCAACTCACCCGGCAGCTTGCCGGCTGGGTAGAGCGAGAGGGATGCCGGGCGGTCAAGATGAAAATCGGAAGCCACCCCGAGGACGATGCGCGCCGAGTGCGGGCGGCGAAGGAGGCGATCGGCGATGCGAGCCTGTTCGTCGATGCCAACGGCGCCTATTCCGTGAAGAAGGCACTGGCCATGGCCGCTGTCTTTGCCGCCGACGCGCAGGTTGCCTGGTTCGAGGAACCCGTTTCCTCCGATGATCTCGACGGCATGATGCAGGTGCGGGCGGCCGCGCCGCCGTGCATGGACATTGCCGCCGGCGAGTATTCCTACCACTCGGACGACGTGCGCCGCATGCTGACGAAACGGGCGGTCGATGTGCAGCAGGTGGATGCCTCGCGCTGTCTTGGCATCACGGGCTTCTTGCAGGCTGCGGCGCTCTGCGATGCGCATCATATCGATCTATCCGGTCATTGCGCGCCGGCGCTTCACTTGCATGTCGCGTGTGCGGCCCCCCGGCTACGACATCTCGAGTGGTTTCATGATCATGTACGCATCGAGCAGATGCTGTTCGACGGCGCCCCCATCGCCAAGCGCGGTGCGATCGAACCCGATTTGAGCCGTCCGGGGTTGGGCCTCGAGCTCAGGCGGCAAGATGCCGAGCGATTCGCGGTATGACGGCGCGCCCCGAGCGTCCATCATGGCCGTGCGCCCATGCCCGCCCCACCGGGGGAATCTTTGCCGCACTCATTCTTCTGGGAGTCGCCGCGGCAGGTGGCGCAGCGCTCCTCGCGCGAAAGCCACATCGTTCGAACATTCGCGAGCAGCCGTCGGCACGGCCCTGGAGAGGCGGCGCATTTCCCGAAGCGCCAGCGGTCGACGAGCGTGGAGCGGTGCGCGCCGCCCGGCGGCTGAATCGCGCGGCGGGCACGATCGCGACCTCCGTTCTCATCGACAGCGCCATGGAACACTATCGCGGCGCCTTCGACAACAAGGCGATGTACACGCCCATTCTCGCATCCCTGCTCACGATTCTCGGGTCCTTTCATGGCCACAAGGATCGCGCATCGCGCGCACACGGGGCTCGAGATGCGGTGTATGCACTTGCAGGATTGACCGGCGTCGTAGGCACGGCATTTCATCTCTACAACGTGGGCAAGCGGCCCGGCGGATTTTGCTGGCAGAACGTGTTCTACGCGGCCCCCTTGGGCGCACCGACCGCCATCTCGCTCGCCGGCATGACCGGTTTCCTGGCCGAGCGAGTGCGCAACAATGCCCCAGGCGCGGTGCCGAAGGTGCTGCGGCTGCCGGCGGGGCGAATGGTGGCGGCGCTCACGGGTGCGGGACTGCTCGGCACGACGGCCGAGGCCGGCTTGCTGCACTTCCGCGGCGCCTTCCATAACCCGGCGATGTTCCTCCCGGTGACTTTTCCGCCGATAGCGGCGGCGCTCCTGGCCGCGGCGGCGGCCGGACCCGCCGAGCGCCCGCGGCGATTGACGCGCTGGTGGCTGCGCGTCACGGCACTCCTCGGCGTCGCCGGAGTGGGCTTTCACGCGATCGGCGTCGCGCGAAACATGGGCGGATGGCGCAACTGGCGGCAAAACCTGCAGGCGGGTCCGCCTCTGCCCGCGCCTCCCTCATTCACCGGCCTGGCTCTCGCGGGCCTTGCCGGCCTGGGGCTCCTACAGGACAACCCGCGTGACTGAGCGCATCACACCGGGACGCTATCCCGGGTACGATGTCCTCTCGAAGCGCGACACGCTCTCCTGGAACGATAAAACGCGCGAAGTGATCGACGCCCGGCTGTCCGTGCCCCGTGTCCCGGTTTTTCTTTCCATCGAAGCATGGCAGACACTGGAGGCGCTTTGCGACCGAGTGATGCCGCAACCTCCGGGTAGAGCGCGTGTGCCGTTGGCGGCATATGTGGATCGACAACTATCCGCCGGCAAGACCAAGGGATATCGGTTTGCCCATATGCCGCAACCGGCCGAGGCCTGGCGGCGAGGCCTGGCCGCCCTGGACGAGGTGGCCAGACGAGGGCAGGGCCGGCCTTTTGCGCTTCTCACGCAAAGCGATCAGGACGCGCTGCTCGAGCAAATGGCAGACGGGTCGCTTCAGGCTTCATCGCTCGGCACCATGCCATCCCAGACGTTCTGGACCTCCCATGTCGTCCATGATGTCATCGGTGCTTACTACGCGCATCCCGAAGCCTGGAGCGAGATGGGGTGGGGAGGACCCGCCTCGCCCCGCGGCTATGTGCGATTGGGGCTCGATCGGCGCGATGCGTGGGAGCCCCATGAGGCCGCGCCAGGCGACGAAGAGCACGTGGCCCGGAAGAACCGGCGTGTCCGCTGATCCTTTCGCAGCGCCGCGCGCCGCGGCCGGCCGTGCGCCCAACGTGTTCCGGCCCGGTGCGTGGGTTCCCATGCGCCAGTTCTGCGATGCGGAGGAGGTCGACTTCGCGGTCGTCGGGACGGGAGCCGGCGGCGGGCCGGTGATCGCGGGTCTCGCCGAGCAAGGCTACTCCGTGATCGGCTTCGACGCGGGCCCTTACTTCCGCCCGCTCGAGGATTTCGCCTCGGATGAGAGTGAGCAGGACAAGCTCTATTGGAACGATGACCGAATTTCCGAAGGCGCCAACCCCTTGGTCATGGGGGGCAAGAACAGCGGCAAGGCGGTGGGCGGCTCGACCGTGCATTTTGCGATGGTATCTCTGCGCTTCCGTCCCGAGTGGTTCAAGTCACGCTCGCAGCTCGGTTATGGCGCGGACTGGCCGCTCGATTGGCGCGAGATGTGGAACTGGTATGCGCGCGCGGAACGGGCGCTCTCGATCTCCGGACCCATCACCTATCCCTGGGGGCCGAAGCGACCGCGCTACCCATTGCGAGCGCATCCGATCAACGGAGCGGCACAGCTGCTTGCGCGGGGTGCCGAGGCCATGGGATATGCCTGGACGGAAACGCCGCTCGCGACCCTATCGGCGCCGAAGGGCGACAGCCACCCCTGCGTCTATCGCGGCTTTTGCCGCTTCGGCTGCTCGACCAACGCGAAGCAAAGCCAGCTCGTGACCTTCATCCCGAGAGCGCTGGCCGCAGGTGCCGAAATACGCGATCTGGCGATGGTCGGGCGGATCGAGACCAGCCGGCACGGACGGGCCACGGGGGTGCATTACCATCGCGAAGGCCGCTGGCGCTTTCAGAAGGCGCGCGCGGTCGTGGTTGCCGGCTACGCAATCGAGACGCCGCGGCTGCTACTGAATTCCGCTACGGACCGTTTCCCGAACGGTTTGGCCAACGGCAGCGGCCTCGTCGGCAAGAATCTCATGAGCCAATCGAACCAGGCCGCGTGGGGCTACATGGACGAGGTGGTCAGGGCTTACAAGGCGCCGCCCTCGACGACGATCACGGAGCACTGGAATTACGAGGATCGCAAGGATTTCTTCGGCGGCTACTGCTGGATGGCACAGGGTCCCCTACCGATCGAGGCCATGACCATTTTGACGGGCGCGAAGGGCCTGTGGGGTGCTGCATTACACGAGGAGATGCTGCGCTACAACCACCTGGTCGGCCTGAAGATGGTCGGCGAACAACTGCCCAATGAAAATAATCGCATCATGCTCGCCGACGATACCGATCAATACGGCTTACGCATCCCGCGCATCTCGTACTCATGGGGCGAGAACGACAAGACCATGATCCGACATGCGCTGGATCAAATGAGCACGAGCCTTCAGATCGTGGGCGCCAAGGACATATTCCGACAGGAAAACGACATGAACCATCTGGCGGGGACGGCACGCATGGGATTCACTTCACGGGATAGTGTGGTGGACGTCAATTGCCGCAGCTGGGATATTCCCAACCTGTTTGTCTGCGATGGTTCGGTGTTTCCGACGACGGGGGGAGTGAACCCGTCATTGACGATCACGGCGATCGCCATGCGGACCGCTTTGCGCATCGGCGAACTCGCTCGAAGGGGTGAATTATGAGGAGACAGAACGCCACCGGCCGGGAAAATGACGACCCAGCCCGGCCATGAGCTAACATGACGATATGGGAGTAAAAAGCCAGCCGATACTCGCGGTGCGCGACGTGCGGGCATCCGCGCGGTGGTACGCACAGATTCTGGGGAGCGATGAGCCGACAGGGAGCCCGTCGAGTGATCACGATCACCTCTACCGGCGGATCTATGTCGGCGGCCAGATGGTGTTGCAGCTGCACGCCTGGGATGAGGAAAATCATCCCAATCTCATCCATCCCGACCGCGCCCCGGTGGGCCACGGCGTGCTGATCTGGTTTGAGGTGGACGAGTACGCAAAGGCCGGATCTCGCGCCCGCGCGATCGGCGCCGAGGTGACCGAGGAGACGGTCAATCCGAGGCCGCGCCACCGCGAGCTCTGGCTTCGGGACCCGGACGGCTACGTCGTCGTGCTGGCAAGCCCGGACGGGAGCGCGTGAAAGCGGCGGCGCACTGGCAGAGGGCATTCTGGCGCTCGCCGATCAGCGAACCGGCAAGCGCACTCTGAACTCATCTCGAGCGTTGTTTACTCATCTCGAGCGTTGTTTGCAAAATACGCTGGCCAGGGCGGGCGGCGAAGCTTTCATGCCTCGGCGGAGCCGGCAGCACGAGTCGTCCTCTTTCGGCTGTAGTGAGCTGCCAATACCGTGACGCTTCCACAAGTTACGAGACTTGCCAGCATACCGATCATCAGCGCACGATCGTGCTGAAAGTATCCGTGCAACGCGCCGACGGCCTGCAATGCATTGAAACCGGCGAACGATAATATCGATACGCCCTGGGCCGTCTTCGTACGCCACAGATGCACCGCTTGGGGCACGAACAGCGCCGCGTTGAGCACCATGCCGAGGCCAAAGATGAAGGCAACCGTCTCTTTCACGCGGTCGCCTGCGGCGAGAGCCTCTCGACGGGCTGAAAGTCCTCATCGATCCCGAAAAGGCGCGGGCCGAACACTTGCAGGCACTCCGGGCGGCGCATGATCGGGGCTGCACTGTATCCGATCACTCGCACGCGCTGTCCATACGCGAGCATCTCAGCAGTCAGAGGCTCGGCCGATTCCGCGTCCAGAATCGCGATGAGATCGGGCACGATCGAGACCGTCTTGCCATCGAGCCGGGCGACGAGATACTCGTTCTGGATCTCGATCGAGAGCTCAGGCTCGTCTCGAGCGCCGCTGCCGATGAGCACGCGTCCCCAATGCCACCCGTCACGGGTCTCGTGCAGGACGTCGACGATTCGCCCGTTGAAAAGCTCGCGTGCGTAGCGTCCTTCGGCGGGCGCGTTCAGAAAATCGAGCACACCCTGCACGGGGTCGATGTTCGACTCGCGTGCTTTGCGGATTCGGCGGCCGATTTCCAATGTGTGCGTGACGGTGTCGTGCACCGTGAACTGCTTCACCTGATGGCCCGACATCGGATAAAAGCTGCCGAAGATCTGTGAGCCGAGGCTCGCACAGACGGAGCGCACCACGTGCTCGGCAATCCGGTTGGTCGTCGTGTGCACATGGACGACGTTGCCGGAGTCATCCATCAGGACGCTGGGCGTGGCCGCGCAGCCGTACACGCCGAACGTGGTCATTTCCAGGTGGGGAAACGCCCGCCCCATGCCGTCGCCGTCCACGATCGGGATACCCGCGAGCGTCCCGAGCGCCAGCGGAAACATGGAGTTGACGCCGCCGATCTCCGCGCTGATCAGCGCATCGATCTTGCGTCCGTAGAAGGTCTCGCTCGCTTCGAGAAGCCGCAACAACGTGTGGGTGCTTACGAGATGCTCGATGATGACGGTGGGAGCACCCACGCCCGCAATCGAGACGACGAACGCATCGTCCCTGAGTTCCGAGGCTTTCATGATCCGGGGACTGCGCCCCTCGGCCAATTGATTGCGAAGGTACAGCTCACCGACGTAGGGGTCACCGCCGCCGCCGGAGCCCAGCAGCACGGCGCCTCTCGCCATATCTCGCACATCGATGTCGCTCGTGATCGTGTACATCACGGCGCTCCGGCCCGAAGTTTCCCGACGGCCCGCACCTTGACCTGAACCGCCGTCGTCTTCATGTGCGTCAAGGGCAGCTCCGTCAGCTCGACGATCTCGATGGAATCCGCCTCCGCTCCGGCCGAGAGCGCGGCGGCACGGGCCTCCTGCTTCGCCTGATCCAACGCGCGCTCGCGTCCCATCGCAAAATCGAACATTCGATCCACGCGCCCGCTGACCATCGAGATCGCGGCCCCGACGGCGTTCGCGACGTCGGCATGCCGCGGCCGATGAACCTCGGATGTGCCTCGAAGCGATCGGCTGAGCAGGATATGACCGCCACCCACCAGGATCACGGGGACAGGACGGCTGCTCGTCTTCATCTGGTCGACGGCATCTTCGATGACTCGATGGATACGGTCGAGCACAGCGGTGACGAGCGCGCCATCGAGCGACTTGACCCGGCCGGCATCACCGATTGCGGCGTGCCCGGCGCGCACTGCGACGTCGGTAGTCGTGAGGTCGTTGCCGCCAAAGATCAAGGCTCGCTTCGTAAGCTCGAATCCGACCGAGTCCGGACCGAGCCTGACGTCCTGCGCCGAGCCGCGAAGGCGGGTACCGCCCCCCAATGCGATGGACAGGACGTCCGGCATCCGGAAGTTCGTACGCACCCCTCCGATCAAGTGTGCGGTGGCCGTCTCGCGCGGAAATCCGCGCACCAGGAATCCGAGATCCGTGGTCGTGCCGCCGATGTCCATGACGATCGCGTCCTGGATACCGGTCAAGAACGCGGCGCCACGAATGCTGTTCGTGGGGCCGGCGGAGCACGTCACGATCGGATAGCGGGTGGCATACCCGGTCGACACGAGCGTGCCGTCGTTCTGGCTGAAATAGATCGGGGCCCGAACATCGACCCGTTCGAGCGCCGCCTTGAGCGAGGTCACCACCTTGCGCGAGAGCGAACGGAGCGAGGCATTGATGAGCGCGGCATTTTCGCGGTCCACCAGTCCGATCCCGCCGACCTCGTTCGACCGGGTGATATCTGCATCGGGATGAACGCTGAGCAGCACCTCCTCGGCGCGCCGCTCGATATCCGGCCGGACCGGCGCGAACCCGGCTGTGAGTGCGATCGCTCGAATGCCTTTGGCGCGAATATCGCGCCCTGCCTGCTCGAGCGCGGCCGTGTCGAGGGGGGCGTACTCGCGCCCGTCGTAGAATGAACCGCCGCCGACCAGATACCCGTGGCGGCCGACAGCCTGGACCAGGTCGTCCGGCCAGCCGACCATCGGCGGGATGCCGTCGGTCTTGGGCAAGGCGACTCGAACCGCGGCCACCGGCGTCAGATCGCGCCGCTGCACGAAGGCGTTGATGAATTGCGTCGTGCCGATCATGACGGATGCGAGACTGTCAGGCGACATGGTCGCCGCCTGCAGCACGGCCCGAACCGCGTCGATGAGGCCATCGCCCACGTCTGCGGTCGTGGATCTTTTCGCGGCAGCGATGACCTCGTCGCCCTGCATGATGACGGCGTCGGTGTTCGTTCCGCCGACGTCGACACCCAACTTGAAAGGCAAAGCGGCGCTCACGACGGCATCATCCGGTTCATGACAATATCGCCTCCGCGAATGATGAGCTTCAAGAAGCGCGCCGGGTCGCCCAGCACATTCAAATCTTCAAATGGATCGCCGGCCACGCCGATGATATCTGCGAATGCGCCAGGAGCGATCGTCCCGATGTGGCCCTCGAGATTCACAAGCTCCGCGTTGACGCGGGTGGCCGACCGTATGACGTCGAGCGGCGGTTGGACGCGCCCCCGCGCGAGGAACTCATGGCCCTGCCGGTCACGGAGCTCGCCGAAAAGGTCCGTGCCGAAGCCGATTTTTGTGCCCGCCGCGACGCAGAGAGCCAGGGACTCGAGGTTCCGATCGGCAATCGCGCCGAGCTTCTCCGCGGCGCCGGGCGGAAGGCGTGCCGGATTTTGCCGAAGCACATCGACCACTGCCAGCGTAGGCACGACGAATGCGCCCGCCGTCGCAACGATGTCGGCGCTTTCGCGATCC
The DNA here is from genome assembly GCA_035504115.1 of Steroidobacteraceae bacterium. Lineage (GTDB taxonomy): Bacteria > Pseudomonadota > Gammaproteobacteria > Steroidobacterales > Steroidobacteraceae > Bog-1198. The sequence continues at coordinate 47,677 of DATJSL010000018.1, forward strand.
ATCAGCGTGCCGTGCTCGATGGAACGGACGCCGTTTCGAACGCAGCGGCGGACCGCCTCGGCCGTGTGCGCGTGCGCCATGACGTAGGTGCGGCGCGTCGCCGCTTCTTCGACGGCTGCGCGAATCTCAGCGTCGGCGAACTGATTCATCCAGATGGGATCCGTCGGCGACAGCACGCCTCCGGAGACGAACAGTTTGATGTGCGTCGCGCCTTCGCGGAGCTGATCACGGACGGCCTTGCGCATCTGGTCGGGCCCGTCCACGAGCGCGCTCAGCGCGCCGGTGTAGCCGCAGGAGCACAAAGGCACCGCGTCGGCGGCCCGCATGTCGCCATGGCCACCGGTTTGCGAGAGCGCCTTCCCAGCCATCAACATTCGGGGGCCGCGGATCAGGCCCTGCTCGAGCGCGCGCACGAGGCCAATGTCGCCTCCTCCGGCATCTCGTACCGTCGTGAACCCCCGAAACAGCGCCGCCTCGAGGTGGCGACCCGCATCCAGAGCCCGCAGCGATGGGTGCGACCGATCGATCGCGGCAATGTCGAATGAGGCGCTCACCGGATGGAAGTGTGCATCGATGAGGCCCGGAAGAATCGTCAGCGATGACGCATCGAGCGGCTGGGTATCGGCGCTGTCATTTGCGCGGTCCTTGGGGCGGTCCATGGCGCCGCCCTGGCCCTGACCGGACCGCACCGATACATCGGCGACGCGATCGCCACGAATCGTGATCGCAGTCAGACCATCGGCGTGCAGGCGCTCTCCGTCGAAAAAGCGCCTCGTCTTCAGGGTCCAGGTCATGATCGGGGCGATGGTGGGCTCAATGGCGGGTTCAGAAGCTGGCGCGCAGCTCGACACCGTAGGTTGCGGGCTCGACCAGGAAGCCGATGCCCGCGACGCCAATGCCGAGCGCCGGCGAGACGTACTGAGAATACGCGCGAGTATCCGTGATGTTCCGGCCCCAAAGGTAGGCGCCCCAGTGCGGCGCCTCGATGCCGAGCCGCGCATTCAAATACTGCTTCGCATTCTGCACATCCATGTTGTCGACCTGCCAGTACTTGCGCCCATAAAGCTGCCCGTCGACCCGACCGTACCATTTCAGCTCGCCCACCAGCGGGGCGCGGTACTCCGTGCCCAGTGCCGCATTCCAGGGCGTGAGGTACGGCGTGTAATTGCCGACGTACTGCGGATACGCGGCGAGCTGCGTGATCCTCGAGTCAGTGTAGCCAAAGTTGCCGAACAGGGTCCAATTCGAGATGGGATGCCATTGCGTCTCGAGCTCCCCGCCCTTGATCTTGGCCCGATCGATGTTCTGGTCGATCTGCGAGGCGGTTTGCACATCGACGAAGTAGTACTGATAGCCGTGATCGTTCTCCTGGAATATCGCGCCGTTGACCACCAGCTGCTCGGCGAGAAAGCTGGTCTTGAAGCCCGCCTCGAAGTTGCGGACGAACTCGCTGGTGTAGGTGGGCACGACAGGGCTCGCATTGAACCCCCCGGGTCGATACCCGCTGCTCGCGGTGAGATAGTAGGTCTGATCGTGCGTGGGCTTGTAGGAGAGCACGAGCTTGGGCTGCGATGCCAGAAATATGGCGTGAGAGGACTTATTGGCGACGAGATCGTCCTGCTCTCGCGCATCGTGGTCGTAGCGCATCCCAGCAGTCACCGTCAACGTCGAGAGCAGATCGTAATCGATCTGTCCGAAGGCGCCGGCCGAGCGGTACTTGTCGCGCACATTGTTATCCTCGATGACCAGGGCAGGATCATAGATCTGGTCGGGATTGCCATCGATATCGATGAAGGCTCGTGTCTGCAGGGTCTTGTTCAAGTATTGGTACGAGGCGCCCGCCACCCAGCGCAGCGGCGTCCCCGATTTGGACGTCAGCCGAATCTCCTCCGAGGAGATGTTCTCATCCAGATCCTGGCCCTGGCCGGCCTGGAAGCCAAGACCCAGAAACCCGGTCGGATCCTGCACTGGATTGCTGAAATCCAAGTCGGCACGGTCGACTTCGGTGATCCGGTCATATCCGTTGATCCAGGTCAGGGTGGCGAAGCCGAGATCGCCGTCGACCTTGACGACCGCATCGTCGGTGCCGCCCGATGAATTCGGGTAGAAGCTGTTGGTCGGGTCGACAAACGTGTTGGGACTCGCCGGACGGATCCAACTGTACTGGTTGGTCGATCCGCTGAAATTGCCGAACTGCCCGCGGACATCGATCGTCCAGGCATCGCTCACCAGGAAGGTTAGCCGACCGCGCATCGTATAGTCGTAATGGACGAAGTCCGACTTGTCGTTCAGGTACGAGTTGGGGATGAGGCCGCCCTGATGGAAATAATCACCGGACAGCCGGAACAGCACCTTATCGCTGCCGAGCGGACCCGCGATGCCCGCGGTGGTATCGACCGACTCCCCGTTTCCCGCCGTCGCGTCGGCGTAGCCCGAAAGCTGATTGGTCGGGGTTCGCGTGTTGATGATCACCGCGCCACCGATGGCATCGCGGCCATACAAGGTACCCTGAGGTCCCTTCAACACCTCGATCTGGTCGATATCGAAAAGACGCATGTTGAACTGCTTCTGATCGACCTGCGGCACGCCGTCGACCACGACGGCGATCGGCGGGTCGGCATTCGTGACCTGCGAGAGGCCCCTAACCACGACGAAGCTGTTGCGGTAGGTATCCGCCCGGTCGAACGTCATGTTCGGCACGTAGTCGATGAAGTCCTGGGTATCCTTGATGCCCGCGTCGGCCACCGACTGCGCGGTGAACACATCGACCTGGATCGGGACGTCCTGCAGCCGCTCGGGGCGCTTCTGCGCGGTGACGACGATCTCATCCAGTGTATCCTCACCCAGAGCGGGGGCGGTGCCGATCAGCGCCGCGGCAAACCACAGGACCCAAGCGTTATTTCTTTTCATCGAGTGCTCCCTTGATGCGCAGCGACCGCGCATACCGATTGAGCAGTCGACTGTGCTCCCAAACAAGGGCCGCCGCGGGGGATGCGTCCGTCGGGATCGGGGGATAGCCGCTATTCGGCGAGGTGGGCCACCCGTCGGAGCGCTTCGTCGCGGCTGTGAACGCCGAGCTTGGCGAAAATTCGCTTCAGGTGGTGCTTGACCGTTTCCGGCGAGACGCCCAGATGCTTGGCAATGGCCTTCGTGGAGGCATGAGCCGACAAGGCCCAGAGAACGTCGCGCTCCCGTTCCGACAGCATGGTCCAGCCCGACGCCGGGGATTCGAGCGCGTCGCAGGAGCCCAGCACGGCTCGCAGGTGCTCGACGGTCCCCGCGCTCGAGAGTTGGCCGAGGGCGCGCAGCAGAATGGCTTGCGGATGCGCAAGGACATCGAGGTAAGGACGGATGAGGCGTCCGGGGGCGGTCAGCGAAAGTGCCCGCATGATCTCGGACAACGCGCCGCCCTCATCTCCCACGGCCTCGGCGGCACGCGCGGCGAGCAGGTGACCGGTCGCACGAAACGGCCCGTGGCCGCAGGCGCTCGAGCGCCGAATCCATCGATCGGCCAAGCGCCGACCTCGCTTCGCCTGCCCCATCGCAAGCAGACCCAGGATAACTCCCGGCGCCTGAGCGGCAATGAACAACCAAGAGGCGTCCAGCCGATCCAGCTCAGCCTCGAGCGCCTGCGTGAGCCGCTCGACTTCCACGGGCTCAGAGAAATCGGTTCGCAGAGCCAGTTCCAGCTGCGTCGCCTCGATGATCAGGCCAAAGCGCGTGGCCTCGCGCCGCTTCGCGCGCTCGCTCTCCTCGGCAAGCCCGTAACTCGCTTCCCGCGCGCGCCCGAGAGCGAATAGACACAGCGCTCGAATCCGACAGCACAGCGCCCAGGTCTCCGGAAACGTCCGATCCGGGTCGACCCCCACCCGTTCGACGATCTGATGCGCCTTCTCGATCTCATTTCGCTCGTAGTGAATCGCCGCAACCAGCACCGCACTCAGCTGCGCGAGCAAGGGCTCTGGCTCGGCGAAGCGATCGATGCGCCGGGCAGATTGACGACTGAGGTACTCAAGCGCCGTCTCGACGTCGCCCTGCAGAAACGCAAGCAGACCGCGCTGTGGATGGACCGATGGGTGCTGCGGGCCAAAGCCGTTCCGCTCGACCAGTGCCACGTAGTCTTCCAGCGTGCGCCGCGCGTCCTCGACACTCGAATGGCGTGCATAAATCAACACCTGAAGCGCGAGGATGAGACCCAGCTTGGTTTCGTCCTGCGCGAATTGCAGACGCGCGATTCGCTCCGTCACGGCGCATTGCGTGACGGCCTGCGCTGCGACCCCTTCATAGAGGTCGGCGAGGAGCGCGGCGGCGGCATCGCAAAGACCGGCGGCATACTCGCGCCAGATCGCGTCCGGCGCGGCGGACACGCCGGCCATGTCGCGCGCGAGATCCGATCGCAAATCCCGAGTCACGCGCGCACGGCCCTCCACCGACGCCAGGAGCACGTCCACGAGCCTGAGGGACTGACTCAGCGACCGGGCGGCGGGAGGCAGGGCTGCAACGAGGGACAGGACGCGCCTCGCACCGATCTTGAAAATCAATGCCGCACCGCCCGCGCGCTCGAACAATTGCACGGCGAGCGGCAGATCTTCAGCCAGCAGGGCGTGCTGCACACCCTCGAGCACCTGCCCCGTGGTCACCGACACGTCGGCGGCGCGCCTAAGCAGCTCGCGCTCGTACTCACGGCCCTTGCGCGCGAGCTCGCGTCGCATGTACTGGCGTAGAAGCGGGTGCAGGCGGATCGTGAAATCCCGGTCCCCGGTGATAGTCACGATCGGCTGAAGACGAAGCGCAGCCGACATCAGCGCAAATCCATTGTCCGCCCGAAGTATCGCGTTCGCCGACACCACGCCGACCGTAGACAAGACCGAGGTGTCGCGAAGAAACACGCGCTGCTCTTGGGACAGCGATTCGAGCACCCGTTCGGCGAGGTAGTCGAACAGGCCGAGGCCTTCGTGGGTCAGCCGGTCGAGCGTCTCGGCAATCGAAACCGCATCGGTGGCACGCAACCGGGTCATCTGCACTGCGACCGGCCAGCCCTCGGTGATCCGCTCGACACGTGCTATCTCATCGGCATTGAAGCGTTGCGGCAGCAACGCCGACAGCTCGGCCCGCGTCAGACGCAGCTGCGGCGCGTCGATGGTCGCCGCGAGGCCTTGCAGCTCGAGCTGCAGAAACCAGGCGTTCAGCGGCTGTCGCGAGCCGAGCAGGACGTGGATGTTTTCCGGAAGCAACGCCATGAGCCGCTCGATGAGCGTTTCGGCGTCCGAGGCGATCAGCCGTTCCAGGGCATCCACGAACACGTACACGCGCGCTCCCAGGCTGCCCATTCGCAGCGCGAAGTCACCGGTGGTGAACTCCTGGTTGTCCCTGCGCATGCCCGCCGCGCCACCGGCGGCGTACAACGTGTCCACGAAGTGGGCGGGCTCGGCATCGAGGTCGGAGCACTCGAGCCACACGGCGGTATCACCGCGTGCCTGCACACGTCGGTACGCCTGCGCGAGGAGCGTCGTCTTGCCGAATCCCGCCGGACCCAGGATGAGCGTTACCTGGGCCGCGCCCAACGCCTTGGTGGACGTGATGCGGGTCAGCAGCCGTTCCCGCACCAACTCGTGCGCTGCGACCGAGGGCGGCCGGAAGCGGCCCGGAGAGTCAGCGGGCATGATGGGCGCTCACGGCTCGCAGTGCAGGCCCGCAGGCGTGGATGCTCATCGCCCTATGCGTCCAGCACCAGAACGGCCGAGCCGGGGCGGGCGCAACAGGGAAGCGCATAACCCGTCCGCGGCCTGCTGGCGGGTGCAAATTCGTACTGAACGGTGCCCTCGATCACCCGGCAGGCGCATGTCTGACAAAAGCCCGTGCGGCATGAGAACGGCAGATCAAGCCCCAAAAGTCGTGCGGCTTCCAGAATGGTGCCTGAATCCGACGAGCGCCACATCGTCGACCGGCCGCTTTTGCGAAACACGATCTGGGCCTCATCCAATTGGGGGCCAAATCCCGGGCGCGCGTCGATCACGAAGCTTTCCGCGTGAACCCGCTCGGGTGCCGCCCCCTTCGATATCAGAGCGCGGCCGATGTCCTCGCAAAACGCCCGCGGCCCGCACAGATAGTAATCGACTTCGTACCAGGGAACGGAGACCGACTTGCCTGCAAACTCGATCGAGAGATCCCGAATGGCCTCGAGCAGCTGCGCCGCGTCGAGTCTGCCAGCACGATGCGGCGCCGGGACCTCGTGCTCGGCGGCGCGGGAGTAAAAGAATTCCGCCCGCAGATTCGAATGTCCGCTTGCGAGCGCCTCGATTTCTTCGCGAAACGGGTGGGCAGCGGGACTGCGCACGCAGTGGAAAAGCCGAATCGGCGCGGCGGCCGGTCCACGGTCGAGATGGGCTTCCAGCATCGCGAGCAACGGGGTGATGCCGATGCCCGCGGCGAGGAGAACGACCGGCATGACGCGGGCCCGGTCGAGATTGAAATCGCCGGCCGGCGGCCGCAGCTCGATGAGGTCACCCCTGCGGAGCGAAACATGGAGCGCCTCCGATGCACCCCGCCGGGGTTCGCGCTTGACGCTGATTCGGTAGGCCGTCGGGCTGCGAGAATAGGTCGACAAACTCCAGGGCCTCACGAACTCTTCGCCGGATGTCGTCCGAAAGCGCACCGGCACGAACTGACCGGCAGCGAAGCGAGGGAGCGGGCCCGCATCGACGGGGCGCAGCACGAAGCTTCGCACCGAATCGGTCTCATCGACCAGGTCATGGACGACGAAGGGGCGCCAGTCGGCCCAGTGACGATCGAGGTCCGGCGCATCGAGAAGCCGATAGTAGGCCCCGGAGAGGAGCAGTGCAGACGTTTTGCTGAGCGAGGGTAGTGCGAGGATTCGCTCGAGCTCCTCAGCAGTCAGGGAATGCTCTCCCCGTGTGCAGGCACCGATTTCGTACACGGTGGGATTGCTCGATTCCTGGTGTATGACCCGTACCGAGTCGCCCGCCGCGACGGCGCCCGGCTCGAGTACACCAAAGTACACGCCGGTTCTGCCCGACGACGCAAAGTCTCGAACGAAGCTGTCCGGCTGCTCCATGCGCCATGCCAACTTGAAGCAAGGTATCCGCGGTCCGGCCACGATCAATCGGAGTCGCGGCCCGATTTGCACGATGTCGCCCACATGCAGGTGACGCTCAGAGAGTCCACGAATCGTGAGATTCTCGGCGAAGTATCCATGCGGCCATTGACCGGGGGCCACGCCGAGCGTCTCGGCCCAATACGCATAGTGCTCCTCCGCGATCGCATAGACCGGGTCGGGGTGCACGGCGGTTTCATTTCCGTCGAGACCGTTGCGACCAACGGAACAAGGTAGCGCGAGGGGAGATTTAAGATATGCGGTCTCGACTGGCTCGCCGCCAATCTGGACGGCGCGGGTTCTTCCAACGGAAACCGCGATCAATTCCATGTTTGCGCGAGGCGGACCCAACGTGTGATCGGCATGTCGGTTTCGGTCTGGAACTCTCATATATCGATTGATAATCGTCCAACGGACTAGCCACTTCAAGAAAATCGATCGAGCCGCGCTTGGTTCGTGTCATTACGAGAGCGCGAAGAACATCATGACCGGCTCGTCTGGCACGGCTGGCGGGATGTGGCGCCAGAAACGGACGGCGTCGAACTCCCCAGGCACTGGAGAGTCACTCTCAAATCGACCTCGCAATAAGGAGCGGCTGTTGGTAAACGTCCTCGGGCACTCGGTCTCCACAAGGCAGGTCTGTCGCCACATCATCCGCGATCGAGGCAATTCGGGGTGCGAAGACGGAACGAAGGATCGATCGTGCGCCGTTGTCATGGCGATCATGGACCTTCGGCCCGTCCCCGGGGGGCGATGAAACTTGCGCCTCCTGTCCGTACATTGTACGGGTGCTATGATGAGCTTACCCAGAAAGCAAAGGACCAATGAAATGCGCAGCTCCACGAAACGCCGAGAGGACCGCCTCGAGGTTCGCTTGACCCCCGAGGCGAAGTCGATCCTGAAGCGCGCCGCGTCGGTCGAACGCAAGACCGTCAGTGCCTTCATTCTCGATAAGGGCTTGTCGGCGGCCGCCGAGACGCTCGCCGATCGGCGCGAG
>DATJSL010000019.1:0-9156 GCA_035504115.1 Steroidobacteraceae bacterium
CGCCGTTCTAGCGCTCGACGAACCGGCGCAGCCGGTCGAGCGCCGCGTCCCACTGCCTGGAGACGAGATCGAGGTAGCCGCGCACGGCATCGATCGGTTCCGGATTGAACGCGAAGCGGCTCTCGCGACCCTGGCGCGCGCTGCGCACGAGGCGCGCTTGCTCGAGGACCTTCAGGTGCTTGGTCACCGCCTGGCGGGTGAGCTTCGTATCCTCGGTCAGCTTCGCGATCGAGCAGGGCGCACCGTCCGAGAGCCGCGCGAGCAGCGAGAGTCGGGTCGCATCCCCGAGCGCGTGGAATACCGGCGCGTAACGCTCGCGCTGCGCGAGCAGCCGGTCAGGAGCCGACATGCCGCTCGATGTTCTTCATCTGCGCCTCCCAGCCCCGGCCGTTCATGCGCAGCGCCTCGGCGCGGCGATGCGCGGGCAGCTTGTCGAATCCCGATTCGGTCAGCTTCAGCAACGTCCCGCGCGGCGTTTTCTCCAGCCGAAATTCGATCAAGGTGGGAACCTCGCTCGAATAATCGACCTGCGGATCGACCGCGTAGGGATGCCAGGTGAAGGAGAACAAGCTTTCGGGTTGCATGCGCACCACTTTCACCTCCCAGGCCACGTGCTCGTAGCCCGGGTGGGTGATGTGGCCCCGGGAGATCTTGCCCTCGACGAACGGACCGTCCAGCTTCACGCGGAACCACTCACCGAATTCGCGATGGTCGGTGAGGGCGCGCCAGACGCGCGCGAGCGGCGCTTCGAGCTCGATGTGCTTTTCGATGACCATGTCCATAAGCAACCTCCTGGTTGCATATTAATCCGGATCCATGCGATATGCAACCAAATAGTTGCGTGTCAACGGCTCAGTTCTTGCTGAGGACGAGGTAGGGGGCGCAAGTGGCCGATGCCGCGACCACTTCGTAGCGAGTCTGCGCGCTGCGGTATCGACAGACGAGGATGGGCGAGCCCGGGTAGGCGACGATGCGCCGTCCCACGAGTGCTGCGCGCCCACCGTCGTCCGCAGCCGCCGCCGCGCCCCCGCCGGCGGGCGTGGCCGCGCGGGCGACTGCCGTGGCGCTCGCCGAGGCGGACACCTCGGCCGCTGCCCCCGGATCGGCGGGTGCCGTGACACAGGCCGATCCGGCCATCAACAGTGCGAGGCAAGCGGCTTGGATCCTCATGGGACGCTCCGAGTGCTCTTGAGGAATTCATTCTGGCCGCAGCACGGGTGCACCGGCCGCAACGGAGTTCTCAAATGCGCGAGCGCGCCGTGCGCGTGCGTCTCAAGGGCGCGGGCCGGGCGGCCGGATGCGCACCGTCTTGATGGCATTGTCGCCGGTCTGCAACACCTCGAGCATGTAGTCCGCGAGCTTCAGCGTCGTGCCGGGCTCGGGGATGGTCTCCAGGAACTCGACGATCAGACCGTTCAAGGTCTTCGGTCCATCGGTGGGCAGGTTCCAGCGCATCGAGCGGTTCAAGGCACGAATCGTCGTGGCGGCGTTCGCGACGAAGCTGCCGTCGGCCTCGCGGTGCAGGTCCTTGTGCATCATGGTGGCGGGGTCGGTGGTGAACTCCCCGACGATCTCCTCGAGGATGTCCTCGAGCGTCACCAGTCCCTGGATGTCGCCGTACTCATCGACCACGAATGCCATGCGGCGCTTGTCGCGCTGGAAGTTGAGCAGCTGCGTATTCAAGGGCGTGCCGGAGGGGACGTAGTAGGCGTCGCGCGCGCCCGCCGCCTCGACCAGCGTATCGTGATCGAGGCGGCCGCGCGCCAGCTCGTGCACCACGCGCTTCATGTGCAGGACGCCGATGATGCGGTCGATGTCCCCTTCGTAGACGGGCAGGCGCGTGTGCTGGCTCTGGCGCAGCTGTTCGAGGATGTTCTCCCAGGGATCCTCGACGTCGATGCCGACGATCTCCACGCGCGGCACCATGATGTCCTCCACCGTGGCCTTCTCCAGATCGAGAATGCTCACGAGCATCTGCTGGTGGCGCTGCGGGATCATGGCGCCGGCCTCGGCGACCACGGTGCGCAGCTCCTCGCTGCTCAGGGAGTTCGAAGCCTGCTGGCGCGACACGCCGAGCACGCGCAGCACGCCGTTCGCGAGCAGGTTGGTCGCCCACACGAACGGGTAGAGAATCCACAGGAGCGGCGTGTAAACGTAGGCCGCGGGCAAGGCGAGGCGCTCGGGGTGCAGCGCCCCGAAGGTCTTCGGCGCCACTTCGCAGAAGATGAGCAGCACCAGCGTCAGGATCACCGCGCCGAAGGCGAGCAGGAAATTGCCTCCGAGGCGCAAGGCGATCACGCCGACGAGCATCGGCGCGGCGACGTTGACGATGGTGCTGAGCAGAAGAATCAGGCCGATGAGCCGGTCCGGGTGCGCGAGCAGCGCCTCGGCCAGCCGCGCCCCGCGATTGCCGGCTTTGGCCCGATGCCGCAGCCGGTAGCGGTTCAAGCTCATCAACGCCGTCTCGCTGCCCGCGAAGAATGCGGCCAGGATCAGCAGGACGCCCAGCGTGCAGAACGAGACACTGAGGGTGGGATGCAGCATTCGTCGGAGAGGTCAGCCCCAGTGCCGCCCGAGCAGGTATTCGAGCACGAATTTCGAGCCGAAATAGGAGAGGATCAAGCAGCCGAATCCGCTCAAGGTCCAGAGAACCGCCGGGCGGCCGCGCCAGCCGTAGCGGATGCGGCCGATGAGCAGGATGCCGAACAGCACCCATGCGATGCAGGACAGGACGATCTTGTGCTCCAGATGCTGCGCGCGCAGGTTGGTCACGAACACGAACCCGGTGAGCAGCGCCAGGGTGAGGATCCCGAAGCCGGTGCCGATCAGCCGGAACATCACCTTCTCGAGCGCATCGAGCGGCGGCAGGATGCTCGGCAAATCCGCGATGCGCCGCGAATGCAGCCGCTTGTCCAGAAATACCAGCACCAGCGCCGAGACCGCGGCGGCGAGCAGCAGCGCGGCCGCGGCCATCGACAGCAGAATGTGCGCGGTGAGCTCCCAGCCGTGGGTGTTGCCCTCCTTGAAGACGTGTCCGACGCCGGTGAGCGCGGCACCGCAGGCGGCGAGAGCCAGCAGTATCGCCCCGATGGCGCGATACTGCTTCTCCATGGAGATGAAGCAGGCCACCACGGCGAGCGTCCAGGCGAGCATCGAGATCGCCTCGAGCAAGCCGATCGAGTAAGGCCCCAGATCGTGCATCAGCCGCACGATCGCTTCGCTGTGAACGGCGAGCGCGCCGAGCGTCAGCGCCCAGGCGAGCGGCAGGAGACGAGAATTGCTGACACTTCGCAGCATGACCCAGGCGCTGGCGGCATAGAGCGCGAGCAGGATTATGCGGAGGATCACGGCGGGATGAGGAAAATCATCGGCTTCGGCCCATGATGACACAACGAGGCAGGTGCGCCTAGGGCGCCGCCGGGCGGGCGCAATGCGCTATCATTCCCGCATGTTCGATCGATTGACCGCCGGCCTCACGCGCGCTCTCGACGCTTTGTCGGGGCGCGGCTACCTGAGCGAGGACAACATCGCCGACACGGTGCGCGAGGTGCGCCTCGCGCTGCTCGACGCCGACGTGGCGCTGCCCGTGGTCAAGAGCTTCACGGAGGCGATTCGCGTCCGGGCGATCGGCATCGAGGTCACCAAGAGCCTGACTCCGGGACAAGCATTCATCAAGGTGGTGCACGAGGAGCTGGTGCGCCTCATGGGCGAGCCGAGCACGGGTCTGAACCTGCGTGCCCAGCGGCCGGTCATCGTCATGCTCGCCGGTCTGCAGGGAGCGGGCAAGACGACCACGGTGGGCAAGCTCGCGCGCTGGCTGATCGAGAAGCAGCGCAAGAAGGTGCTCCTGGTGAGCACCGATGTGTACCGTCCGGCGGCCATCGAACAGCTCGCGACCCTCGCCGCGCAGGTCGGCGCGGGATTTGCGCCGGCGCATACCCAGGAGGCGCCGATCGCAATCGCCCAGCGCGCGCTCAGCGAGGCGCAGCTCAAGGCCTACGACGTCCTCATCGTCGACACGGCCGGCCGACTGCACGTCGATGAGGAGATGATGAACGAGGTGCGCCAGCTGGAGGGCGCGATCGCGCCGCACGAGCGTTTGTTCGTCGTCGACAGCATGGCCGGCCAGGACGCGGTGAATGCCGCGCGCGCGTTCAACGAGACCTTGAGCCTCACGGGCGTGATTCTCACCAAGGCCGACGGCGATGCGCGCGGCGGCGCGGCGCTGTCGGTGCGGCAGGTCACCGGCAAGCCGATCCTGTTCGTCGGCACGGGCGAGAAGTCCGAGGCCCTGGAGCTGTTCCAGCCGGAGCGGATCGCATCGCGCATCCTGGGGATGGGCGATGTACTGTCGCTGGTCGAGCAGGTGCAGAGCCAGGTCGATCAGGAGAAGGCGGAGAAGCTCGCCAAGAAGATCAGCAAGGGCAAGTCGTTCGATCTGTCGGACCTGCGCGATCAGCTGACTCAGCTGCAGAACATGGGCGGCATGTCGGCGATCATGGACAAGCTCCCCGCTCAGTTGCAGGCGAACGCGGCGGCGGCGGCCGGCTCGGTGAATCCGAAGGTGCTGAAGCGGCAGATGGGCATCATCGACTCGATGACGCCGCGCGAGCGGCGCCGCCCGGAGCTCATCGACGGCTCGCGCAAGCGGCGCATCGCCGCAGGGGCGGGCGTGCCCTTGCCGGAAGTCAACCGGCTGCTCAAGCAATTCGATCAGATGCAGAAGACCATGAAAAAGCTCGCCAAGGGCGGGATGCTCAAGAATCTGATGCGCGGTATGGGGGGACGCCCGCCTCCTGGATTTGGTCCCCGTTCCTGATTTGTTGCCCTGAGGCTGCAAAATTCATTAGAATAAGCGGCTGGGCAGAGCAGGGTGAAGCAGATGGTGACGATCCGATTGACTCGACGGGGCGGCAAGAAGACGCCGTTCTACCATGTGGTGGTGACCGATAGCCGCAAGCGCCAGGGCGGCACCAGCCTGGAGAGCGTCGGCCTGTTCAACCCGGTGGCGCGCGGCGCCGAGATCAAGCTGCGGCTGGACGTGGCACGCATCGAGCACTGGCTCAAGGAGGGCGCTCACATGTCCGACCGGGTCAAGCAGCTGCTCACCGTCTACCGTAAACAGGCCGCATAGGGCTCTTTCGAGGCTCGAGCGATGAGCGGCGCGGAGTCTGCGCTCATCGAGCTGGGAGTCGTCGGTGCGCCGTTCGGCGTTCGCGGGTGGGTGAAGCTGCGCTCCTACACCGATCCGCCGGAGCGGTTGCTGCAGCACCGCGTTCTCGAGCTGCGGGTGGCAGGCGCCTGGCGCAGCTTCGCCGTCGAGGCGAGCGGACGCAGCGGTGGCCGGCTCACGGTCAAGCTGGGCGGGGTGTCCGATCGCAGCGCGGCGCAGGCACTCGCTGGCTGCGCGGTCGGGGTGGCGCGCGATGCGCTGCCGCCCCGGGAGGCGGGGGAGTTCTACCGCGCCGACCTGATCGGCTGCGAGGTGGTGAATTTGACGGGCGAGCGCCTCGGGGCGGTCGCCCATTTCGTGGAGATCCCCGCCCATGCGCTCATGGTGGTGCGCGCGGGCGGGCAGCGCGGCGGCGAGGAGTACTGGATCCCGGCCGTGCCGCAATATCTGCGCCGCGTGGACTTGCAGACGCGCCGGGTGGTGGTGGACTGGGAGCGAGCGGTGTGACGGGCGGGCCCAAGTTGCGAGTCGCGGTGGTATCTCTGTTCCCCTCGATGCTGCGCCAGGCCACGGCGCACGGCGTGCTGGGCAGGGCGATCGAGCGCGGGGTGCTCGAGGTCGAGTACCACGACCCGCGGGAGTATACCCATGATGTGCACCGCACCGTGGACGATCGTCCCTACGGCGGCGGCCCGGGGATGGTCCTCAAGGTCGAGCCGCTGCGCGATGCCTTGAGCGGCGCGCGCGCCGCCTTGCCGCCCGGGACGCGCGCCGTGTATCTCGGGGCGGACGGGACGCGGTTCGATCAGGGGCGCGCGCGGGAGGCGAGCGGCTGGCCGGGATTGATCCTGGTGGCGGGACGCTACGAGGGAGTGGACGAGCGCTTCATCGAGGGTGAGATCGACGAGCAGTGGTCGATCGGTGATTATGTCTTGAGCGGAGGCGAGCTGCCCGCCCTGGTGGTGATCGATGCGATCGCGCGGCTGTTGCCGGGCACGCTCGGCAGCGCCGAATCGGCGCTCGAGGAATCGTTCAGCGACGGGTTGCTGGACTGGCCGCACTACACGCGGCCGCCGACGGTGGACGGGCGGCACGTGCCCGAGGTGCTGGCGTCCGGTGATCATGCCGCGATCCGGCGCTGGCGCCTGAGGCAGGCCCTGGGCCGCACGTGGCTGCGACGGCCGGAGCTGATCGAGCGGCGCGCGCTGTCGAGCGAGGAGCGCGCGCTGCTCGAGGAGTTCAAGCGTGCGGCGGCCCTCGAGCGCGGCGTCCGGGGCATTGACGATGGTTACGATGAGGATGAGAGCTATGAACAAGATCATTCAAGAGTTGAACGCTGAGCGTGCGACGCGCAAGATCCCGGAATTCAATCCCGGAGATACCGTGGTCGTGCAGGTGAAGGTGGTCGAGGGCGATCGCGAGCGCGTCCAGGCCTACGAGGGCGTGGTGATCGCCAAGAAAAACCGCGGCCTCAACTCCTCTTTCACGGTGCGCAAGATCTCGCACGGCGAGGGGGTGGAGCGGGTGTTCCAGACCTTCAGCCCCTCGATCAGCGAGGTGAGCGTCAAGCGCCGCGGCGCCGTGCGCCGTGCGAAGCTCTACTACCTGCGCGATCTGTCCGGCAAAGCCGCGCGCATCGACGAGAAAGTCTGAGGCGCGCGGAGCGCACCTTCGTGCACGCCTATCGCCTGGCGGACGTTCGCGAGCGGGAGCCGGGTCGGCGCTGATGGGTTTCTTGGCGCTCGTCTGGCGGATACTGGATGGGGTGCGCAGGGCGCTGCACCTCGTCTTGCTGCTGATCATCTTCGGCTTCGTTCTCGCGGCGCTGCATACCTCCATTCCCAGCGTGCCGCGCAGCGCCGCCCTGCTGATCGCGCCCGAGGGTGAGCTGGTCGAGCAGCTGTCGAGCGATCCGCTGCGCCGCGCGTTCGGCGAGGCGTCGGGCGGTCCCGCCCCCGAGACGCTGCTGCGCGACGTGATCGATGCCATCGAGACGGCCAAGAGCGACTCGCGCATCAAGCTGATCGTCCTCGACCTCGGCAACCTGTCGCCGTCGGGGCTCTCGAAGCTGCAGGAGATCGGCGCGGCGCTGCGCGATTTTCGCGCCGCCGGCAAGCGCGTCGTGGCCTCGGCCGACTCGCTCGACCAGACTCAGTACTATCTCGCCGCGCAAGCCGGCGAGGTGTATCTCGATCCGCTCGGCCTCGTGTACGTCGACGGCTTCAGCTACTACCGCATGTTCCTGAAGGATGCGATCGACAAGCTCGGCATCGACGTCAACGTATTTCGTGCCGGCACATTCAAGAGCTTCACCGACCAGTTCTCGCGCAGCGACATGGCCGCGAGCGAGCGCGAGGAGAGCTCCGTGTGGCTCAACTCGCTGTGGACCGCGTACACCGAGGATGTGACCCGCGCCCGCTCGCTGCCCGCGAACGCGCTCAACGACTACATCGACGATGCGCCGGCGGCGCTTGCCGCGGTGAACGGCGACGCCGCGAAGCTGGCGCTGCAGCGCGGCCTGGTCACGGCCCTGAAGAGCCGGCGGCAGCTGGCCGAGGAGCTCAAGGGGCTGGTGGGCGAGGATCAGGACAGCCATTCGTTCAACCAGATCGGCTTCTCGCAGTATCTGGCGGCGGTGCGGTCGAAGCTTGCGTTCAAGCCCAAGTCCGACTCCAAGGTAGGCATCGTGGTGGCCGCCGGCGAGATCCTCGACGGTCGTCAGCCGCCGGGCAAGATCGGCGGCGACAGCACCTCGGACCTCTTGCGCCAGGCCCGTTACGACAAGGCGGTCAAGGCCGTGGTGCTCAGGGTCGACAGTCCGGGGGGCAGCATGTTCGCCTCCGAGCTGATCCTGCGCGAGGTGCAGGCGCTGCGCAAGGCGGGCAAGCCCGTGGTCGTATCCATGAGCACGTACGCGGCTTCCGGGGGCTACTACATCTCGGCCGCCGCCAACAAGATCTTCGCCAGTCCCACGACCTTGACGGGCTCGATCGGCGTGTTCTCCGTGGTGCCGACCTTCGAGCGTACCCTGGCGAAGATCGGGGTGAACGTCGATGGCTTGGGCACGACGCCCCTGGCGGGTGATCTGCGCCTGGACCGGGCGCTCGATGCGGCCGGCCGTCAGCTCCTGCAATCCTCCGTCGACCATGCGTACGACGTGTTCCTGCACCGGGTGAGCGAGGGACGCAAGAAGAGCGTCGAGGACATCGACAAGATCGCCCAGGGGCGCGTGTGGGCGGGCATCGATGCACAGCGCATCGGGCTGGTCGATCAGCTCGGCGGCTTGAAGGATGCGACCGAAGCCGCGGCGAAGCTCGCCGAGCTCGGCTCCGATTACGACGTGCAGTACATCGAGCCCGAGCTGTCGCTGCGCGAGCAGCTGCTCCTGCAACTGCGCTCCGAGGCGCTGCATCTCGCACGGATCGCGGGCCTGGTCCAGCCGCCGAGCCCGCTGGTTCGCGCGCTCGACCCGATCCTCGGGCTAGCCCGCTCGATCGCCGAGCTCAACGACCCCCGCGGGCTCTATGCCTATTGCTGGTGCACCCAGCCCCTCACGCCGCGCAAGATCCTGGGCGGCCGCTAGCGCCATCCCGCCATTCACGGCGGCTGTCGGATTATCCCAACAATTTGCTCTGGCTGGATTGGATGGTTTGAGGCCGCTGCACAAACGGGCCCGTCTGCTGTAGCATTATGGCAACGGGGCCATGGCCGCTTGCGCCGTGGACACAAATATCGCTGCAGGGAGAGAACAACATGAGGGGATTTCCGTCCATCCAGTTTGGAAGCCTGATCGGCGCTTGCGCGCTTGCTGTGCTCATCAGCGCAGGCGCTAACGCCCAGCAGACCGCGACCACCGCGGAGGCACGCGGCGACTCGCTGCAGGAAATCATCGTCACCGCCACCAAGCGCGAGTCGACCGTAGAGACCACGCCCATCAGCATCACGGCGATCACCGGGCAGGAGCTGCAGGATCGGGGCATCAC
>DATJSL010000020.1:0-5681 GCA_035504115.1 Steroidobacteraceae bacterium
CCGGCGGTGAGAGCGGACTGTGCGAAGTCCTCCGCCGCGGAGAGATTCGGGTTGGCGTTCGCCTCGAGGGCATACAGTGCGCCGTCGGCGCGCAGCCTGAAGTCCATGCGCGCGTAGCCCGTCAGGTGCAAGGCCCTGAAGATGCGCTTGGTGAGCTGCTCGAGCCGCATCACCGTGCCCTCGGGCAGATCCTGCGCCGCGGCCGTGGTGATGCCGTACTTGAGCTGATACTTTCGATCCCACTTCACCTTGCGCGTCGCGATGGCGGGGTGGCTCGCGGGCAGCGAGCCGAAGGTCATCTCCCACACGGGCAGCACCTTCAGCCTGTCGTTGCCGAGCACGCCGACGTAGAGCTCACGCCCCTCGATGTACTCCTCCACCAGGGCATCAGAATGGGTCTGCTCGTGAATGAAGGCGATGCGCTCGCGAAGCTGGCGCTCGTCCGACACCACGGAGGCATGCGCGATGCCGAGCGAGGCGTCCTCGGTCGAGGATTTGACGAACATCGGAAAGCGCAGGCGCTTCGGCACACGCGGGCGGCGGCCGCGCGGGAACACCATGAACTGCGGCGTGGGCACACGGTGATAGGAAAGGAGCTGCTTGGAAAGAACCTTGTCGCGCGACAGGAGCATGCCGCGGGGATTGCAACCGGTATACGGCTGGCGCATCAACTCGAGGAACGCGACCACGTGCTGATCGTAGGTCACGATGCCGTCGAACTCCTCGAGCAGATTGAACACGATGTCCGGCTTCCATTCCATGATGGCCCGCCGCAGCTCGGACAGGTTGTCGTCCACGCCGAGCGGCATGACCTCGTGACCGGCCGCCTTGAGATGCGAGATGACGTCGTACTCGGTACGCCACTCCTCGATCTCCTTCTCGGGAACCCCGCGCAGGGAATCCGGCGGCACCAGCGTGGCGTGCACCAGCACCAGGGCACGCAGTTTCTTCATAGCGCGACGCGCGGCAGCTGGCGCTCTTCGTAGGATTCCGCCAGGCGCGCGATCACCCACAGGAGGTGCGGCTTCAGATCGCGCCGCGGACCGCGCAGGTACAGATCGAGCGACTCGCAACGCTCGATCATCAGACGCAGCACCTGGTGCACCAGGTATTCGCTGAAGGCGCCCGAGCGCACGATCCTGAGCCGCAGGGAGTTGCGCATCTCGCGCAGCACGCTCGCCGCCTTCGGGGCCGCGGCGGTGCGCGGCGCCGTCGTGAACACCTTGAGCAGCAGCTCGTCCGCCCCCGAGCGGCGCGGCATGCGGTAGCGCGCCAGCTTGCGCTCGTAGTGCTGGCGCAAGGTCGAGGGTTCCTCCGCAATGTCCTCGATGCGGCTGCGGTCGATCACCTTGGGCTTCGCCTCGCCGATCTCCTGCGCCAACCCATCGATGTACTCGAGCTTGGCGAATGCCGGCCAGCCTTGATACTCGCGCCGCCAGGCGGAGCCGGGCTTGAGCCAGACGGCGAAGGTTTCCGCGAAATCCTCGGTGGGATGCGCCTGCGCGTACCAGGCGCCCAGATGCTGCACGAAGCGCCGGCTGCCCGGCCGCGGGCGATAGGCGTCGGGGTAGGGCAAGGAGGCGGGCCCGAACACCTCGCGCCAGCCGCGGCGGCGGCGCACCCGATAGGCCGAGTCGATCGCGTGCCCCGCTTCGTGGCGCAATATGCGCATCAGCCAGTTGCGGTTGCCGCCCTCGACCTCGCGCATAAAGCGCCGCTCGATGCGCGCCAGGCGCCGATGGGCCAGATAGAACGGGATAGCGATGCCGGGGACGCCGTCCGGCGAGAACCACTCCTGCGACAGCCAGCAGTGCGGGCGAAAGCGGATCCCGCGCGTGGCGAGCTCGCGATACAGGCGCTCGATCGCCCGCTCGAGGTCGGTGCCGGCCACGGTGAGCTGCAGATCACAGAAACGCAGACTCAGCAATTGATCGTCCGAGAGTGCCTCCCAGGCGTAGCGCTGGCGGCGTGCGGGGCGTGTGCGCGTACGCCTCTTCGATGACTGCAACATAAGCCCGGACATGGTACCGTTGTTCAGCGAAATTCCATTGGACGTTCGCAAAATCTTACTTCAAATGGCTCGCGTGCCGGAGGCCCCTCAGATGAGCGGGATGGCCACACTGCTTTCGACACGGGATTCGAGCAGCCTGCAGCGGATCGCGCTGCGTCCGGTGACCGATTTGAACGGCATCGCGGCGCTGCAGCCGCACTACGAGACGCTGTGCCGGGCCGCCGGCAATCGCCTTCCCTTCGCCCTGCACGCCTGGCACCTCACCTGGTGCCAGCACTTCCTGAACTGCGACGCGCGCATTCGGGACCGGCCGCTATTCTACGTATTGCATGAGAGCACGGGCACTTGCGTGGGGATCCTGCCGTTCATCCTGAGCCGCCGCCGGCTCGGACCCCTGAAGGTGGGATCGATGAACATGCTGGGCGCGGACCCGGCCATCACGGAGATTCCGACTCCCCTCATCGCGCCGGGCTACGCGCGTCAGGCGGTGCGTGCGGTGCGCGATGCGCTCGCGGCGGAGCCGGACTGGGACTGGATTCACTGGGGCGGGTTGAGCGGCGAGCTCGCCCGCGCGCTCCGCGACACGTCGGGCTTGATCTGGCGGCCGCCGCTGGCCGATTTCGTGCTGGATCTGCCGCCCACCTGGGAGCAGTTCCGGGCGCGGCTCAAGCGCAACATTCGCGAGTCGCTCCGGCATTGCTACAACTCCCTGCGCCGGGACGGCCTGACCTTCGAGCTGCAGGTGATCACGGACGCGGCCGGCGTGCGGCGGGGGCTCGATCGATTCCTCGAGCTGCACCGCCTGCGTGCCGATCTCAGAAACACCGTGATCCATCCGAACCGCTTCGCGAGCCGGGTGAGCCGCGACTTTCTGCACGCGGTGTGCGAGCGGCTGGCCGCGCGGGGCTGCGTGCGGCTGTTCGCATTGAGGATCGGTCGCGAGACGGTTGCCATGCGGCTCGGCTTCGTGATCGCCGACGCCCTGTATCTGTACTACTCCGGCTACGATCCGCGCTGGGCGCGCTACAGCGTCATGACCACGACGGTCGCCGAGGCCATCAAGTACGCCATCGCGAACCGCCTGCGCACGGTCAATCTGTCGCCCAACGTGGACCAGTCAAAGCTGCGCTGGAGCCCGCGCCGGGTCGAGTACGGCACGGCCTATGAGCCGCGACAGCGCCTCCTGTCGCGCCTCGCCAACGGCGCTTACCTGCGTGCCCGGGCCGAGGACGGCGCCCGGCCGAGCTTGCTACAGCGCCTCATCACACGGCGTACCTGGCAGTGAGGCCGCCTCGGCTGCGCGCGCCGGGGCCTGCGTTTCGCGCCCCGCTTGCGCGCGCGTGCCGGCGCGCAGGTCCTCGAGAGCGGCGAAATCGAACAGGGTGGGATCGGCGAGCTGCGAGGCCGAGACGTTGCATAGGCTCGAGAATATCGCCTCGAGGCGGCCCGGCGACTCGCGCTCCCATTGCTCGAGCATGTGCTTCACCGCCAGGCGCTTCAGATGCGGCTGCGAGCCGCACAGCGTACACGGGATGATCGGAAAGCCCCGCGCCGCGGCATAGCGCGCGATGTCGCGCTCGGCAACGTAGGCGAGCGGGCGGATCACGATGTGACGCCGGTCCTCGCTCAGCAGCTTCGGCGGCATGGCCTTGAGGCGTCCGCCGAAGAACATGTTCAGGAACAAGGTCTCGATGATGTCGTTGCGGTGATGGCCGAGGGCGATCTTGGTGATGCCGTTCTCGGCCGCGTATCGATACAGCGCGCCGCGCCGCAGCCGCGAGCACAGCCCGCACAGGGTCCTGCCCGCCGGGATCACGCGCTTGACCACCCGGTAGGTATCCTGCTCGATGATATGAAACGGCACGCCGAGGCTCATCAGGTATCCGGGCAGCACGTCGGCGGGAAAGCCGGGCTGCTTCTGATCGAGATTGACCGCGATGAGATCGAAACGCACCGGGGCATTGCGCCGCAAGCTCATGAGGACATCGAGTAGCGTGTAGGAGTCCTTGCCGCCCGACAGGCACACCATGACACGATCGCCCTCGGCGATCATGCGATAGTCCGCAACGGCCTTGCCGGCGGCGCTGCGCAGCCGGGCCTCGAGCTTCTTGAAGTTGCGCGAGGAGTGCCGCGCGGGCTCTCTCACGGCGCTTCCAGGTACTTGGCTTCGAGGTAGCGCAAGTAGGCGGCGGCGCTGAGCGGCTTGCCGGTGGCCTCAGCGATGAGCTCCTGGACGGGCAAGCGCGCGCCGACCCCGTGAACGTTGTCGCGCAGCCAGTCCATCACGCCGCCGAACTGGCCGGCGGCGATTTCCGCATCCAGCGAGGGTCGCGCGGCGCGCAGCGCCTCGTTGAGCTGCCCGGCAATCACGGCCCCGAGCGCGTAGGACGGGAAATAACCGAAATGCCCGACGGCCCAGTGAATGTCCTGCAGGCAGCCGTCGACGTCGTTGGTCGGGCGAATGCTCAGCCGCTGCTCGAGATTGGCGTTCCACGCCTCGGGCAGGTCGGCGACCGGCAAGGCACCGTCGAGGATGCGCTTCTCGAGGTCATAGCGCAGCATGATGTGCACGGGATAAGTGAGCTCGTCGGCATCCATGCGGATGAGGCTGCGCTTGACGCGGATCAGGTGGCGATAGAGATTCTGCTCGCTCCATTCCTCGCCGCTCACCTGCAAGTACCTGTCGAGCAGCGGCTTGAGGTAGGTCACGAAGGCGCGGCTGCGGCACAGGTTCATCTCGAAGAGCAGCGACTGGCTCTCCTCCAGGGCGAGCCCGCGGTCGCGGCCCACGGGCTGATCGCGCCAGCGCAGCGGCAGTCCGAGGTCGTACATGGCGTGCCCGGTCTCGTGCACGGCGCCGAGAAGCCCGGAGAAGGGCTCGATGGGATCGAAGCGGGTGGTCACCCGGATGTCGCCCGGCACCCCTTCGGTGAAGGGATGCTCGCTCTCATCCAGCCGGCCGCGATCGAATGGAAATCCGAGCGCTCTCAACACCTCGAGGGCGAGCTGGCGCTGGCGCGCCACGCTGAACTTTCCGGTGAACGGAATCGGCGCGCGATCGGCCTGCACCTCGATGGCCTGATTGATGAGCCCCGGGAGCTTGCGCGACAGCGCCTTGAAGATGGCGTCGATGTCGGCCGTCGAGATGCCGGGGGTGAACGCATCCACCAGGGCGTCGTAGGGCGCGAGGCCCCGAGCCTGCCCCAGCAGCGCCGCCTTGTCGCGCACCAGCTTCACCACCTCCGCGAGGTGGGGAGCCAAGACCTTGTAGTCGTTGGCCTTGCGCGCCTCGACCCAGAACACCTCGGCGCGCGCCGTGGCCTTGGCCAGTCGCGCGATCAAGGAGGGAGGGGTGGCAATGGCGTGATCGCGCTGGCGGCGCATCTCGCGCAGATTCGCGAGCGGCCAGTCCTCGAGCTGCGAGGCGCCTGCCTCGGCGCGCTCCAGGAGCCGCGCCACCTTGGGCGTCGTGAGCAGCGCATGGTGCTCGGTTTCGAGCGCCGCGAGCTGCTCGCCGCGCACATCGGCACTGCCGCGGGGCATCATCACGGCGGCATCCCAGCGCAGCAGGGAGAGCGCGCCGCGAAAGGCATGCAGACGGTGGAACTCCTGCTCGAGTTGTTCGTAGGGCGTCAGGGGCATTTCAGTCAGCCATCGGGGCAACCCCCGA
>DATJSL010000021.1:0-27615 GCA_035504115.1 Steroidobacteraceae bacterium
GCCCGCCGTGTCGGCGTAGCGCAGGATGTTCTCGTGAATCGACGGGCTGCGATGGCCGCAGGCGCACGTCTCCCAGGTGGCGCGGATCTTGTCGCCGGAGATCAGGCCGCCCCAGCGGCCCTCGAGCGAGAGGTCGAAGAAAGCGGCGCGTCCCTCGTGCTCGCCGCTCGCGGGGTGCGCGCCGCTCGCGGGCTCGATCAGATGCTCGCCGCTCTCATCGAGCAATAGCAGCACGACCCAGGGCGCCATGTGGTAGCGCCCGGCCTTGCAGCGCATGGCATTGGTGTTGAGCTCCTGCATCCCGTAGCCATGGCCCATGCGCTCCGGGGACAGATTGAGCGTCTCGAACACATACTCGCGATAGTTGGAGGGCAGTCTCTCGCGCTTCAGCCCGCCGCCGATCCAGCCGGTGTTCTCGGGGCTGAAATCCGCACCGCAGTACCCCCTGGCGCGCACCCTCTCGGCGACCTTGTACATCGGCCCGAAGAGCCCCGAGACGTACAGCTTTCGCGCGCGGCTCTCGATCAGTGCCTCGGCCACCAGTTCGAGCGACTTCTCCATCGCCCGTTCACGCTCCAGCGCCTTTTGCTCGTAGCAGGCGATCTCGGCGGGCTTGGCCGTACCGTCGGCGATCTTCCTGCGCAGGACCACCATCTCGGTGATCGAGCCGACGGTCACGGGAGGCCCGGGAGGGGCGAAAGGCTCGACATCCGGCGCGTTGTACGCCTGCCTCATGATGCTGCGGCTGGCGAGATTGCGCGGCGTCGCAGCGACGGTCGCGAGGCTGATCAAGCGCCGGTCGCGCCGCGGCGCGATCCCGGTCGCCCAGGCATGCCCCTGGATCAGGCTGTGGCCGGCCATGTGCAGGTCGGCCGCCGAGGCATTCATCATGGCGCACTTGCCGGTGGTGCCGCTCGAGCAGTTGACGAAGTGGCCCTGTGTCTCGAGCCGCTGCAGCCAGTCATCGAGGCCGTCGATCCCCTCGACGTCCATGGGCTGCACGCGGTCGGTGGATACGGTGTCGAGCCAACGGCCCAGCCGGTCCCATTTCTTCTCCACCAGCCAGGCCTCGGGATAGCTCTTGTAGGCGGTATGCGCGAACAGCAGCGGCACGATGTCGGCCATCCGGCCGATCTCGCC
This sequence comes from Steroidobacteraceae bacterium, assembly GCA_035504115.1. Classification (GTDB taxonomy): domain Bacteria; phylum Pseudomonadota; class Gammaproteobacteria; order Steroidobacterales; family Steroidobacteraceae; genus Bog-1198. The sequence continues at coordinate 1,141 of DATJSL010000021.1, forward strand.
GATGCCTCCGGCCTGCGCCCGGTTCTGCAGCAGCTTGATCTTCCCGATGCGATCCTTGAACCGCTCGTTGACGGCGGCGAGCTGGCGCGGCAGCACCTCGGAGAAGGGCATGTCGAACGGGTTCTGCGAATCGACCAGGCGAACCAGCCGGTCGACTTCCGAGGTGAGGTTCAGCGTGTCCATTTCGTCTCCCGGTCGAGCGCGGCAGGGACGTCAAAAAACTTCATGCAGAAGCTTAAAATGCATACCAAGCCGAGTCAACGTTGCCGACATTTCGCGCCGCCAGATGCTCTCGCCATCTGGAACCTCATTGAACAATCGCATAAACTCCGACCATGATCCAGGCGCAAGCAACCAAAAGCCACGCGGGCGGGCGAGTCGCCGTGATCACCGGGGCCAGCTCCGGGATCGGGCTCGCGGCAGCGAAGGCGCTGGCCTCGCAAGGCTGGCGCATCATCGGCACGGGGCGAGATGAGGCGCGGATCGCGAGCGCCGAATCGCAGATCCGGGCCGTCGCGCCTGCCGCCGCTCGGCTCGACATGGTGAGAGTCGATCTTGCGCTGCTCAGCGACACCGTGCGCGCGGCGGCGAGCATTGCCGCGCTCACCGATCGCATCGATGTGCTCATCAACAACGCCGGCGGCACCGCCAAGGAACGGGTGCTGACCGAGGAGGGCAACGAAACCACGTTCGCGGCGAATCATCTCGGCCATTTCGTGCTCACCGATCGATTGCTGCCGCTGCTGCGGGCCGCCGCCGCCCGCTCGGCGCGCGGCTCGACCCGGGTACTGAACACCTCATCCAGCGCTCACGAATATGCGCCGGGATTGAAGTGGGACGATCTGCAGATGATGCAGAATTTCGTGCCCATCGGCGCTTATTGCAACGTCAAGCTCATGAACATCCTGTTCACCCGTGCGCTCGCCGAGCGGCTGGCCGGCGACGGCATCGTCGTGCACGCCATGCATCCGGGTGCCGTCGATACGAACTTCATCGCTCGCGCCGACGAGAATACGCAGAAGTACATGCGAGGGCAGCCTTTGCTCAGTGCGGAGGAGGCCGCGGACACGCTGGTCTGGCTCGCCACGGCGGCTGAGCCCGGTGCGAGCACGGGCGGGTATTTCCATCAGCGCAAAGCCATTCAGACGAGCGCCGCGGCGAACGATGATGCGGCGATGAGAAGGCTCTGGGAGGAGAGCGAGAAGCTCGCCGCGCGTGTGCGCGGCTCTGGGTGACACCCGCCTCGCCTCGCCCGCCCCGCCCCGGGCCGAGCACTCGGCTCAGAACTTCGCGCCGAGCTCAATGCCCCAGGTCGCGGGTGCGTTCCACGAAGCGCCCATGCCGTAACTGTTGTACTGCACCTGGGTGCGATAGCGCTCGTTGTTGAGATTCTCCCCGTACAGGGCCACCCAGTATCGTGCAGACGGATCGGTCCACTGGGTACGCACCCCCACCGTGGCGTAACCGGGTTGATAGAACTGGGTGCCCGAGGGGCTGAAGTAGAAGCTCGAGGAGTAATAGATATTGGCCGAGACCGCATACTCACCGGATGCAAGCTTGCCCGTCGTCAATCGAGGGGCGAGGGTGGCCGTCCACTCGGGCACATGCTGCATGGGCACGTTGTGCAGCACCGTCGAGGTATTGACGTAAGCATAGGCACCATTGCTGCAGCTGGGAATGGCGGGATTCGGAACCGGGGCACCGGGGCAGGTCGCATAGATCGGTGCACCGACGACCTGTCCATTCACGAGGCCACCGAAGGTCGAGTAACGCGCATGGGTATAGGCGGCACCGCCATCCACCTTGAAATAGGTGCTCCAGTCATAGTGCAGCTGCTCGTCGAAACCCCAGATCTTCGATTGCGCGGCGTTGACGATGTAGGCCTCGGCGTTGCCGAGAAATTCCGATACCTGCAGGTTCTTGTAGTTGTAGTAATACGCGGCTATGTCGTTGGAGAAGCCATGGCTTTCGAACTTGTAGCCGACCTCGTAGGCGTCGACGTCTTCGGGCTTGATGGGATTGCATTTGAAGGCCGGTGGATCCTGACAGGAGCCGCCGACGTCGATGATCGCCGCCTTGTAGCCCTCGCTGAATGAGGCGTAGACGCTCGATTCGTCGGTCGGCTTGTAGCGCACCACGGCACGCGGCGTCACCTTGTTGCCGTCGATGCTGGGTACGGGTATCTCCTGGTTGCTGAAGTAGGGATTGTAATAAGCATTGATGACGTTGTCGTGCGAGAAGCGCGCGCCCACCGTGAGGAACCACTGCGGCGTCAGCTCATAGGTGAGGTCGCCGAATTCGGCGAAGCTCTCCGTCTCGGTACCCGAGCCGCCCAGACGATTCCCCCCTGCAGTCAGCGGTGCATTGGATCTCACCTGGGTCGCGGTGTCGATGTAGGTCTGCCACGCGTCTCTGTTGGTGAAGTAGAAGCCGCCCGCCGTCCATTGCAGGGCCGGCCCGGGCTTCGACGTAAACAAGAATTCCTGGCTTTCGGTGATATCGAAGATCGGCAGCCCGAGATTGAAGATCGGGACCGCGGCCTGGGCGAGGTTTTCCGAGGCGTTGGTGTTCTCTTCCCGATATTGGGTGTAGGAGGTGAAGTCAGCGAAGTCGAGATCGGCCTTGAGCGTGAGCTGCGCGATATTGTTCTGCGAGGTCACGAATACGGGCTGCAGCTCGGCCACCTGGTTGGGGTTGGTCGTGTAGGGGCCGAACGTATAAGTCTGCACGCCCCAGGGCTTGCCGGTGGTCGGATCGATGGTCGTGTCGGTATTGGAATTGGTCAATTCCGAGGTCGGGTCGTTCTCGCCCGAGTGCGTGAAGCGCGCGAGCACCGAGACCTTCTCTCCGAGCTGGAACTTGAGGCCGGTGCGTAGCGTGTAGTTCTGGTAAGCGCCGACGTCGCTGTCGCCGTTGACGATATTGGTGAGGAAGCCGGAACCCTTGGAGAAGATGCCCTCGAGATCGACGGCGGCGACATCGGCGATACCCGTGGTTGCATAGGCCTGATAGCGCTGGGCGCCGAACGAGCCATAGTCCGCCGTCACCTCGGCGTGGGTATCCATGCTGGGCTCGGCGGTCGAGAGAAGGATCGCGCCGCCCGTGGTGTTGTGGCCGAACAGCGTGCCCTGGGGACCCTTGAGGACCTGGACGTTCGTGATGTTGAGAAATTGCAAGTCGGCTGCCACCGGGTTCGGCGAATAGAAGCCGTCGATGTAGATGCCGACGTTCGAGCCGCCGCCCGATGTCGTGATGCCCGTGCCGATACCTCGGATCGAGGGCTGGAAGAAGAAGGTCTGCGTGTCGAAGCGCAGTCCGGGGGTCAGTTGCGCGATGTCGGCCAGATTCTGGACATTCGCGGTCGCCAACTGGTCCGTACTAAGAGCCGTGATCGAGATGGGCACATCGACCATCTTCTCCTCGCGGCGTTGCGCGGTGACAACAATCTCCTCGAGGCCAGGCGAGGCGCTGCTCGCGGTGTCGGCCGGGGTAGCCTGTGCTTGAGATTGTGTGTTCTGCGCGTGAGCAGTCGTTGATGCGACGATAAAGACCCCGACCGCGGCAACAACCAGGCCGAGCGATGCGAATATCCTGTGATTCATCAAACCCCCCTCATCTGGTTCTTATCGATCTCGGGCGACATTATATGGCGCTTTCGCCACTATCAACAACAGTGTTGGGTCAATAAAGTTGTCCGGTCAAGTTGGGGTTTCGGTTTCGACCGACCGACATTGCGCTGCAAGACCCGGACGGGCCGCATTACCTGCTCGCGACGCCGCACGTCAGCACGTGCACATAGGTCGCGGCCAGCTCCTCCACATTCAGCTTGCCGTGCCGATCGAACCATTTCGCCAGAAAGGCCATGGAGCCCCAGATCACGAGCGCCGCGTCGACCGCAACACAGCGCCCGATGGTGCGGTCCTTGAAGCCGGTCTCGAAGAACCCGATGACCGTCTCGTGCGCTCTGTCGATGCGCTCCAGTATCGAGAGCCGCTGCGCCATCCGCAGGGAGGGCAGATCGCTGAGCGTCGCCGTGGGCCCGTCGGGTCCGCAGGTGCTCTGGATTTGATATTTGATATACAACTGGAGTTTTTCGAGGCCCGTCCTGCCTTCCTGGTCCGCCCTCTTCAAGGCGCGCTCCGAGAAATCGAGCGTGCGCACGTAGCAAAGCGCAGCCAACTCATCCTTGCTGCGAACGTAATGATAGAGCGCGGAGTCGGTGATCCTGAGCTGACCCGCCAACGTGCGCAATGAGGTCCCGCTGTAGCCGAGCTCATTCAGGCAGTAGGTGGCCGTCTTGAGGATCACCTCCAGCTTTCTCTTGTGCTGCTCCTCGCGATCGAAGGTGAGCTCGTCGACTCTCCCGAGGGCCAATGACTTGCGCGCCGGGGCGGGCTTTTTTCTGCTGGCCAATCGATCTCCGTCGCTGGAGCGAATCGCTGGCGGGCACGGTACAAGGTCAACCGGGCACTTGCAAGGTTTGCCACGTGGGTGCTTAATCCCCGAAAGTGGGGACGCAACGTTGGTAACCGAAGAGGAGCGCGCGAGGTACATGGACCAACCCGACTTCTACAGCGACCTGGGGGTGATCGCCGATCCGAAGGGCTATTTCGACCGGCTGAGATCGAAGTGCCCCGTGGCGCGGGAGGCCTACCATGGCTCGGTGATGGTGACGGGCTACGATGCGGTGATGGAGGTCCTGTCGCGCAAGGGCGATGTCTTCTCCTCGGCCGTTTCCACGATCGGGCCCATCCCGCCGCTGCCGTTCGAGCCCGTGGGAGAGGACATCAGCGAGCAGCTCGATGCCCACCGCGAGGAGATTCCCTGGTCTGCGCATCTGGTCTGCTTCGACGGCAAGAAGCATGCCGAGCATCGGGCGTTCGTCACGCGCCTCTTGACCTATTCGCGGCTCAGGCAGAACGAGGACTACCTCAAGAGCCTCACGGACCAGCTGATCGACGGCTTCATCGGCAAAGGGCGCTGCAATGTCGTGAGCGAGTACGCCCACGCCACGACGACCTACGCAATCGCGGACCTGCTCGGCATCCCGCAAGAGGATCGTGCGGCGCTGCTCGAGCTGATCGGAGCGCCGCCGAGCCAGGTCGATGGCGATGCGGCCCACAAGCTCGGTGCCGATCCGCTGATTTTCCTCAAGGAACGCTTCGACTCCTATATCCGCAAGCGACTGCAGGATCCGGGCACCGATCTGATGTCGGAGCTGGCCGCTTCCCGTTACAAGGATGGGTCGGTGCCCAACCCCGAGATGCTCTCCCTGCTGGCCCGCTTTGTATACGGCGCGGGACAGGACACGACCTCGAGGCTGATCGCGATGGCTGTCCGGATCCTCGCGGACGACGCCGGGCTGCAGGCGCGGCTGAGAAACGAGCCGCATCGCATCCCGGATTTCCTCGAGGAGGTGCTGCGCTACGAGGGCCCGGTGAAAGTCATCTACCGGCTCGCGCAAAAGAACACGACCATCGGCGGCGTGGATGTTCCCGCGGGCACGGTGGTCACGATCTGCCTGACGGGCGCGAGCAACGATCCGGCGCATTTCCGGGATCCGGCTGCATTCGACATCGATCGGGTCGGGGTTCGCGACAATCTCGCCTTCAGCCGCGGGGCGCACGCTTGTCCCGGCGCGCCGCTGGCGCGGCTCGAAGGCCGGGTGGCGATCGAACGGCTGCTCGCCAGAACGGCGGACATCCGCATATCGGAGGAGCATCACGGGCCGGCGGATGCCCGCCGCTATCGCTATGAGCCGACCTACAGCTTCCGCAACCTTGCCGAGCTGCATATCGTCTTCGTTCCCGCTGCGCAAACCTGACCGGCTCGATTCGCGGAGGAAGCATGCCATCGCCCCACAGCGAAGAATTCGAACCCGTTGCGAAGGGCCTCTATCTGGAGGGTCTCGCGGTCGACTACGTGCGCGACGTCGTCTGGTACAGCGACGTCATTGCCGGCGGAATCCACGGTATCGGCACGCGCGGCAGCGTGGGCAGCCTCAATCCCGAGAGAATGTGGACCGGCGGCGTGATCATGAACGAGGATGGCTCGGTGCTCTCCTCGGGGGTGGGCGGCATCATGTGGAACCACCCCGATACGGGCAAGTCGGGCTGGCTCATCAGCCACATCGGCGGCAGCGCGATCAATGGCGTCAACGAGATGATCACGGACGGCACCGGCGGCATCTATTTCGGCACGATCGACCTCGAGAAGATCATCAAGGGGGAACCGCCCCGGCCGGCCGCGCTCTATCGGCTCACCGTGCAGGGCGATGCGCAACTGCTGGCGGATGGGCTGGGCCTCGTCAACGGCATCACGCTGAGCGCCGACCGCAAGCGGCTTTATTGCAACGAGACGTTCGACGCGACCTACGTCTTCGATGTGGCGCCCGACATGTCGCTGAGCAATCGGCGTCTGCTCCTCAAGAAGGAGGACTGCGACGGCATGGCGCTCGATGCCGATGGCAACTTGTGGATCACCGGCTTCCGTTCGAGCGAATTGACCCGGGCGGGACCCGACGGCTCACGGCGGCCGCCGATCGCGACGCCTGCCGGCGCCGTCACGCAGATCCGATTCGGCGGCCGCGACATGCGCGATTACTACATCACCTGCGTTCCCGCCGATGGCGGCGACGGCCTGGCCGTGGGGGTGCGCCCCACGCAGGAGCGGTCGGTGCTGTACCGGGGCCGCTCCGATGTCGCGGGGCTGCCCATCGCACCCGCGCGCTTCAAGCTGCGATAGCGCGCATTCAGCGCGTCGAACGATCGGCATGGCGCTCGCCCAGGACCTTCGCGAACGGCTGACGCTGCCGGCTTTCGCCGCGCCCATGTTTCTATGCAGCGGCGTGGAGCTCGCGACGGCATGCTGCACCGCCGGGATCATCGGCTCGCTCACGCGAAATCACTGCCGTGACCTCGCAGAGCTCGAAGCCCAGCTGCAGTCCGTGAGCGGGGCGCTTGCCCGGTTCGCCGATCAGCACCCCGCAGGCAGGATCGGTCCGCTGGCCGTCAACATCTCGCCCACCTTCGGCGTGCGGGAGATGAAGGCCCATCTCGACGTCTGCCGGCGCCACGGAGTGCGCATCATCGTGACATCCGTCGGCGACCCGACCATCAATGCGCCGCTCATTCACGATGCCGGCATCCTGCATTTCCACGACGCGACCACGATGCGCTTCGCGGAGAAGGCCGCAGCAGCAGGCGTTGACGGCATCGTTGCCATCGGTGCCGGCGGCGGCGGCCATGCCGGCACCATCAGCCATCTCGCCTTCATTCCGCTGGTTCGGGCCATGTTCGCAGGGACCGTGGTGATGGCCGGCGCAGTGTCCAGCGGCGCGGCGATCCGCGCGGCGGAAATTCTGGGCGCGGACCTTGCCTATCTCGGCACGCGTTTCATCGCGACGCGGGAAGCCGCGGTGCCCGAGGCCTACAAGGCGATGCTGGTCGAAGGCACGGTGGCCGATGTCGTCTATACCCGGGGAGTCAACGGGTTGCCGGCCAGCTGGCTCAAGGCCTCGATTCGCTCGATCGGCCTCGACCCGGACAATCTTCCCATCCGCGAGGGCCGTGGCACCGACCACCTGCCCGAGGGCAAGAAGCCCTGGCGCGACATCTGGAGCGGCGGCCAAGGGATCGGCCTCATTCGCGACATCCCCACCGTCGCCGAGCTGGTGCGCAGGCTGCAGCTCGAATATCTGGCCGCTTGCTCCGTCCCCGACATGGCCGCCGCAACGCGGGCGGTATTGCAAGATCAGGAGAAGGGCGAATGACCGAACGCATAGTGCGCCGTGATGCCGATGGGCTATCGACGCTCACGCTCAATCGACCGGAGAAGCTCAACGCGCTGGACACGCCCGCCTTCGAACAGCTCGACGCCCATTTGACCGCCCTGGCCAGCGATGAGCGGATCGGCTGCATCGTCGTGCGCGGCGCCGGACGGTGCTTCTGCGCCGGCGCCGATCTGAAGGCGTTGGTGGGTGCCGCGGTGCCCGCGGCGTTCAAGCCCGGTGTCATCGAGCGGTTGGGATTGCTCCCCCAGCCGGTGATCGCGGCCGTGCACGGCGTGTGCTTCACCGGGGCCCTGGAGCTCGCGCTCGCCTGCGATTTCATCGTGGCTGACGCCACGGCGCGCTTTGCCGACACCCACGGAAAGTGGGGGCTGGTGAGCCAATGGGGAATGTCCCAGCGCCTGCCGCGCCGGATCGGCGCAGCCGCGGCCAAGCTGATGATGATGACCGGTCGCATTGTCGAGGCCGCCGAAGCCCATCGCGCGGGTCTCGTCGATTTGCTGGCGCCCGCGGGCGGCCTGGATGAGCTCGTCGCAAAACTCGCGGCCGATGTGCTGGCGAACAGCTGGCACACCAATCTCGCGACCAAGCGGCTGATGCGCGAGAGCGACGGTCTGTCTCTCGCCCAAGGGCTGGCGCATGAGCATTACCGACATCCGGGCTTCGCGGCCGATCATGAGGAGCGCATCGCCCGCTTCAGCCGGAAATGACCCGAGCCTCCCCCGAGCGAGGCCGGCCTGGCTCACTCGATCAGCGCTTCGAGCGCCCCGTGCGCAAAGCGCGCATCGATGAAATCGGCCAGTCCGTCGAGGGTGTCCTGCAGCGTGGGCGTGTCGCGGCCGAACAGGGCTCGGATCACCGCCGTGCTCTCGAACAGGCCATGCGGATAGATGGCGAGCACCTGCCCATGCTGCCAGCCACCTTGCCCGCCGAGCACCGCGCGCAGTGCCGCAGCCGCGTCGGCGCCAGCGGCCGCGCCATCGGCGGCGCGCGTCAGGCCATGATGAATCTCATAGCCGCTGAAGGCCACACCCGTCAACGGCCTCCAGAATCCGGACAGCGGCCCGAGCAGGTAGTCTCCATGCCGATAGCGCTTCGCCGGCAAGAACACGGTCGAGTAGGGCAAGAGGCCGAGTCCCGTGGCGGCGCCCTCGACGCCATGCGGATCGTCGAGCGCGCGCCCCAGCATCTGCAGGCCGCCGCAGATGGCGAGCGTCGGCTTGTCGGCCGATACGTGAGCGGCGATCGCCGCATCGAGCCCCCGTCGCCGCAGCCAATCGAGGTCCGCGGCCACGTGCTTCGAGCCGGGCAACACCAGAAGATCCGCCGAGCGGATCGTCTGCGGCTCGCGCGCCCAGCGCAGCTCGACGCCCGGCACCCGTCGCAACGGCGCGAACTCGTCGAGGTTGCTGAGATAAGGGTACGCCGCGATGACCACCGACAGCCCGGATCCGCAGGTTCCCGCATCGAACACGCCGTCCTCCTCGGGCAGACCGTGCTCGCGCCACATGGGCAATACCGCCAGGGTCGGGACTCCCGTCAGCTCCTCGAGCCGCTGCGGACCGGGCGCGAGCAGCCGCTCGTCCCCGCGGAACTTGTTGAGCACGAATCCGCGCATCAACGCGCGATGCTCGGCGGGCAAGAGCTGCAGCGTGCCGAGCAGGTGCGCGAATGCGCCGCCGCGGTCGATATCGCATACCAGGAGCGTGCGGGCGCGAGCCGCCTCGGCGATGCGCATGTTGACGATGTCGGTCGCCTGCAGGTTGATCTCCGCGGGAGAGCCGGCGCCTTCGATCACGACCACCTCGTGCGCCGACATGAGCTCCTCGAGGCAGGAACGGACGACGGGCCACAGATGCTGCGCGCGGCTGTGCCATTGCATGCGCGACAGGTCGTCGCGGCGCTCGCCCAGCACAACGACCTGGGACTGCGTGTCCTGCTCGGGCTTGAGCAGCACCGGATTCATGCGCACGTGGGGAAGCGCGCGCGCCGCGAGCGCCTGAAAGTACTGGGCGCTGCCCATCTCGCCGCCCGCGGCGACGCGCGCGTTGTTGCTCATGTTCTGCGCCTTGAAGGGCGCTACCTTGAGGCCTTGCCGCGCGTACCATCGCGCGAGCGCGGTGGCGAGAAAGCTCTTGCCGGCTCCGCTGCTGGTTCCGCAGACCATGACCGCGCGGGCCCTCACGGGTCGAGTCCTTTGAGCAGGGCCGCGATCGCCCCCGGACAGGAGTCGAAGTAGGCGTGGAAGTACGAAGCCGTCAGGGCGCCCACGCGATAGACGGGCTCGCCGGCCGCCGCGCCGGGGTAGCCGACCGTGCGCGCGAACGCACCCAGCGGCGTCTCGAAGATGGAATAGTGAAAGGTGTGACCGCGCAGCTCGCCGTGCCCGGTGTTCCATCCCTGCAGGCCCAGTGCCGCAAGCCGGGACTGCATGCGCGTGCGTCCCGCCAGGATGCCCGCCATGGGCCACTGCCGCCCCTGCGTATCGGCCATCGATTCGGCGAGCGCCATCATGCCGCCGCACTCGGCCAGAATCGGCACGCCTGCCGCGTGGGCCGCGCGAATGGATGCGTGAAATCCGTGCGCGCGCGATAGCCGCTCGGCATGCAGCTCCGGATAGCCGCCCGGCAGGAAGACCGCGCCGGCCTGCGCGGGCACCGCATCGCCTGCGAGCGGAGAGAAGAACGACAGCCGGGCGCCGAGGGACTCGAGACACGCGACATTGGCGGCGTACAGGAAGGCGAAGGCGGCGTCGCGGGCCACGGCGATCCGCAGACCGTGCAGCGCCGGGGCGATCCGCGATGCAGCGGCCGGCGCTTTCGCCATCGTTGGGCGCTCGGCCGCGACAGTCAGCGCCGCATTCCATGCGCGCTCATCGAGCGTGAGCGAGCGGCCGAGCGCCTCGAGCTGAGCATCGACATCATCGCTCTCGCCGGGAAGCACAAGACCCAGGTGGCGCTCCGGAAGCGATGCCGGCAGCTGCGGCAAGGTCGCCACGAGAGGGATGCCCACGAGCGCCGCGGACACCATGCGCGCGTGCCCTTCGCCCGCCACCCGGTTGGCGATGACGCCGGCCAGCCGAACGCGGCCGAAGTCCCGCAACCCTGCCGCCACGGCGCCGACGGTCTGCGCCATGGCGCTCACATCGATCACCGCCAGCACGGCAAGATCGAACGCGCGCGCGAGATCCGCCGAACAAGGCGTCCCGTCGTACAGGCCCATGACACCTTCGATCAGCACCACGTCGGCGGAGCGGCGCGCTTCGTCCAGCAGGCGCCGGCATTGCTCCTCGCCCACCATCCACAGATCGAGCACGTGCACCGGATGTGCGCATGCGCGCTCGAGCATGAGCGCGTCCAGGAAGTCGGCACCGGTCTTGAATAGCTGCACGCGATGCCCACGGCGCAGGTGATGGCGCGCGAGCGCGGCGGTGACGCTGGTCTTTCCTTGCCCGGAGGCGATGGCAGATAGCAGCAGCGCGGGAGCCGTCATGCGAGCTCGAGGAGGCAGGCGAGGCCAGCGGCGGCGTAGGCCGCTCGCGCCGCGATCCGCAGCGCCCGGGCGACATCGTGCGAAGTCGCGGCCCGGCCCGCCTCGTGCAAGACGTAATAGCCGGGCCGGCTCAGGCTCACGTCGAGAACCAGGGCGAGCGTGGCCATCGGCCAACCGCCGTTCGGCGATGCCGTGCGCCGCGCCTCGCGCCGCAGGCCGCCGGGCCAGCGCCCTGCCGCGGCGGCGAGCAGCAAGGCGGTGAGCCGCGCGGGCACGTAGGAGAGGACGTCGTCGGCGCGTGCCGCCCATTTGCCCGCCCACTCCCACCGTCCGCGCACTCCCCACATGGCGTCCGCGGTATTCGCAAAGCGATACAACGCGGCGCCCGGCAGGCCGCCGAGCGCGAACCACAGCAGCGGGGCGACCCAGGAGTCGTTGAGGTTTTCGGACAGACTCTCGAGGGCGCTTTCGCGTATCACCGTGATGTCGAGCACCGAGGTGTCGCGACCGACGATGTGGCGCAATCGATCCCGCCCCGCCTGCACGCCGCGCCCGAGCGCCTGCTCCACGGCGGCAACTTCCTCGCGCAGCATGCGCCACGCGAGCAGCGGCTTGAGTACCGCCCCGAGCAGCAGCCCGTGCAGCGCCGCGCCCCCGGGCCCGGGGATGCGCCCGGCAGCGGCGCCGATGGCCCGATCAGCGGCGGCCGCGAGCGCGACGCAGGCGACGGCCATCGAGAGCCACGCCAGCGCGCCGCGAGCGAATTGAGCGCGCGCCGTGGCGCGAGGCCAGGGCGCGCCGCAGGCCGACAAGGCGCGCCCGATCCATACCACCGGATGCCAGCGGGCGGGCGGCTCGCCGAATGCCCGATCGATGGCAAATGCCACGAGCACCGCGAGCGCGCCGCTGACTCCGTACGGGTGCCACGGCAGGATCAATGCCTGATACCTGGCTGCGCCGGGATTGCGGCATGGCCGGGATCCTCGAGCGCGGGCCTCCACAGGTGCACGCCTTGATGCTCCACGATGTTCACGCGGGTCTCGAACGATGCCGAGAGCCAGTCGCCCGCCAGGGCCTCGCGAATGGTGCCGTGTCCGATCACTCCCCCGCGCCCGAGCACGACCAGGCGGTCGGCCATCAACGCGAGCGACAGGTCATGGATGGCGCTCACCACGCTCACCCCGCAGCGATGCGCCTGCTCGCGCAGCAGGCGTGCGACGTCCTCTTGATGCGGCGGGTCCAGATGCGTGGTCGGCTCATCGAGGAGCAGCACGGGTGCCTCGACGGCGAGCACGCGCGCCAGATGCACGCGCTGGCGCTCGCCCCCCGACAAGGTCGACAGCCGCCGCTGCGACCAGGCGAGAGAGCCCGTCGCCAGCATGGCGCGGCGTATGGCCGCATCGTCGTCGGCCTGGCGAGCGCTCAGCCAGCCGCTGTGCGCGAAGCGGCCGAGACCGACCACCTCCGCGGCCGTGAGGTCGGTGGCGGCGGCGGTTTGCGAGAGCCATGCGAGGCGCCGCGCCCGCTCGCGCCGCGGCCAGGCCGACAAGCGCCGCCCCTGCAACGAGATCGTGCCCGCGCGCGTGGGCTCGAGACCCGCAAGCGCGCGCAGGAGCGTGGACTTGCCGCAGCCGTTGGGGCCGACCACGCTGGTCCAGCCTCCGGGCGGGATGTCGAGCGATACCCCCTCGAGCACGGTGCGCGAGCCGTAGCCCACCGCAACGGCGCTGCAGGACAGCGCCGGCGTGCCGGGGTTCTGGCGCGGCGCGGCGTCAGCCATTGCGGCTGCGCCGCCAGAGCAGAAACACCAGGTACGATCCGCCCACGCAGGCCGTGACGGCGCCGACCGGCAGCTCCGCCGGCCGTATCACCCAGCGGCTCGCGAGGTCGGCCGCTTGCAGCAGCGCCCCGCCGCAGAGCGGTGCGGCGATGAGCAGCCGGCGATGGTTGATCGAGAGGGTCTCGCGCACCAGATGCGGGGCGATCAGGCCGACGAAGCCGACGACGCCCACTTGACCGACGGAGGTGGCGGTGGCGAGCGACACGATGCCGAGCAGCGTGAGCCGCACCATGGGCAATGAGACGCCGAGCGACTGGGCGGTGTCCTCGCCCAGGGTGAGCGCATCCAGTCCGCGCGACAGCAGGGCGGCGGGGACGATGCAGATGCACAGCACGCCGCCGAGCAGGCCGACCGAGGACCAGCTGATGAACGCCGTGCTGCCGAACAGAAAGGTCTGCATGGTGCGCCAGATCTCGAATCGGCTGAGCAGCAGCAGCTGCAGGATGGCGCCCAGCAAGAACGCGACCACGACGCCTGCGAGCAGGAGGCTTCGAGTCTGCAGCACACCGCGCGCAAGGCTGATGGTCAAGAGCGTGGCGCCGGCCGCGCCGACGCATGCCGCTCCCGTGACGCCGAGCTTGGTCGCCCAGGCAAGACCGCCGATCGAGGCATCCGCGGCGATGAGGCTGATGGTGAGGCCGAGCGCTGCCCCGGAGGCCGTGCCGAGCAGGTACGGCTCGGCGAGCGGATTGCGAAACACGCCCTGAGCGATGGCTCCCGCCAGCCCGAGCAACGCGCCGGCGCACCAGGCGCCGATGGTTCGCGGCAGCCGGATCTGCCACAGCACCACCGAGGACTGCGCATCGGGCGACAGGATCCAGCGCATCGAGGTTCCGATGCTCGAGGTGCCGATGACCAGACTGCCGAAGGTGAGCACGAATGTGACCGCGATGCACGAGAGCAGCCAGACCGCGAAGCGTTGCGCCGCCGCCGCTTCGCACGGCGCGGCGCCGAACGGCAACGTGGCCGGCCGTGCGCTCACGGCGCGACGCGCTCCAGACAGCTCTCGATCGCGCGCATGCCCTGCGCGACGCGGGGGCCGGGACGCACCATGGTGTCGCGCACCGCCGGCGCGAAGGAGCAGACGCGCTGCTCCCGCACCGCGCGAATCCGGTCCCACCCCGGCCGCTCGGCCAGGTGCGGCGCCTGGATCTCCGATACCAGGATCACGTCGGGATCGTGGCGCACCACGTACTCCGGATTGAGTCTGGGGAACGGCCCGAGGTCCGGCGTGACGATGTTGCGTGTGCCCAGTCGAGTCAGCAATTCGCCGATGAACGAGTCCGCGCCGGCGGCATAGGGGGCCGCGTCGACCTCGAAATACACCGTGGGCCCCGCGCCGTGCCGATGCGCCAGCGCTTGCGCGCCGACGGCGCGCACGGCCGCATCGATGCGTTGCTCGAGCGCCGCGGCGCGCGCGGGCACCCCCAGAATCTGGCCGATCGCCGTCACCGTGCGGGCGATGGCGGCGTAGGTCTGCGTATCGAGCGCGACCGATTCGACGCCGAGCTCGCGCAACCGATCGGAGATTCGCTGGGAGCGGCTGAGCAGCACCAGATCCGGCCGCAATCGAACGATCTGCTCGATCTGCACATCTTCCAGGCCGCCGGCCTTGGGCAAGGCGCGCACCTCGGGGGGCCAATCCGAGTAGCGATCCGTCGCCACCAGACGGCTGCAGCCTCCGAGCGCGCACAGGGTCTCGGTGAGCGAGGGCAGCATGCTCACGATGCGTTGGGGGACCTGCGCCAGGTGTACCTCGCGGCCGGAATCATCGCGCAGCGTGATCGGGTGCCGCGGCGCCGGGATCGGCGCCGGCGTCGGGGAGGAGGTCGGCGCGGGGATCGGCGGCCCGGGATCCGCTTGCGAGGGCAGCGCCGCATGCGCGGCGCCGGGGAGCACAAGCGCGAGCAGCGCGCGCAGCACGCAGAGCGGCGCGGCGCGGGCCGCTCGGCTCGTCCGGCTCACGGCGCTCTCGGCGGGCTGGGGGCCGTCCCCGCGGCAGCGCCGGGGCCTTTGATCGCCAGCGGCAGGCCGGCCAGCATGAGAATCACGCGATCGCACAGCGCCGCGACTCGCTGATGCAGGACGCCAGCCTCATCGCCGAAGCGGCGCGCGAGCGCGCTCGCCGGGATGATGCCGAGGCCCACCTCGTTCGACACCATAATGCATGGGGTGCCGAGCGTCGCCAGCGTGTCGAGCAGTGCGGCGGATTCCCGGCGCAGCGCATCCGGGTCATCGCCGCAGAGCAAATTGCTGAGCCACAGCGTCAGGCAATCGACGATGACGACATCTTGCGACGCGGCCGCCGCGCGCAGCGCCGCCGCGAGGCGGATGGGCTCCTCGATCACGTTCCACTCCGGGGAGCGGCTGTTGCGATGTGCCTCGATGCGCGCCGCCATCTCCTCATCCTGTGCCACCCCGGTCGCGATCACGGTGACGGCGCGCCCTTGCGCTCGCGCGAGCGCGTCCGCATGGCGGCTCTTGCCCGAGCGCACGCCCCCGAGGATCAGCGCTTTCCAGGCGGTGGGCGCGACGCTCATGTCGCACAGGCCGGCGAGAGGCCGAGCTCGATGCAATGCACGGACGCAAAGGGAACGCGGGCGTCGAGCAGCTCCTGCGCGCTGCCCCGGCCGGCGTGCGCGAGCGCGACGCGGATGAGGCCCGCATGCGTCACCACGACCGCGGACGGCGCGCCACGCTCGCGCGCCCGGCGCGCCCAGCGCAGCCAGCGCTCCGCGACCGCGGACGCCGACTCGCCGCCGCCCGGGGCATGGCTCCAGACATCGCCCGCCCACGCATCGAGCTGTGCGCGGCCGATGCAGCTCCATGCGATGCCCTCCCAGGCGCCGAAGTGCATCTCGATGAGGTCCTCGTCGATCGTCGGAGCGCGCGGCGCCGCGAGCTCGCGGGCGAGCACCAGGCATCGGGACAGCGGGCTGGTGAAGATCTCGCCCTGCCGCAGGACGGCGGGCGGAACGAGCGCGCGAATGGAGGCGGCGGCGGCGCCCACGGCGCGCGCGTCGACCGCAAGATCGGATCGGCCATAGCACAGGCCCGCCGATGCGGCGGGCTCGGGATGACGCACGAGATAAACCTGCATGCCGTTTCCCGTCAGCCGAGTTGCCGGGCGGAATGCGCCGCGGCCAGAGCGCCGAGCAGGAAGCCGAGCTCGGCGAGCTGCTGAACGGCGCCCAGGCAATCCCCCGTATAGCCGCCGATCCGATGGCGCAGGTAGCCGGCCGCGAGCAGGGCGCACAGCGCGGCGGCACACGCGGCCACCCCGAGGAGCGAGACATCGAGGGCGCCGTGCCGTGCGCCGGCCCACGCGAACGCGCCAACCGCGGCGAGGCCCACGATGCCGCTCGCGATCCATCCGGGCACGCTCAGGCGGTCCGCGAAGGGCCTCGCCTTGCCATCGGCCTCGGCGCGCACGTAGGGCAGGAAGGCGATCGGCCCGATGGCGCACCAGCGGCTGAACATGTGGGAGGCGATCACGATCAGCGCGAAGCTGGCGCCGGGCAGCGCATCGAGCGCGGCCCACTTCAATCCCAGCACGAGGAACAGTCCGATCGCCCCGTAGGCGCCGATGCGGGAGTCCTTCATGATGGCGAGCGCGCGCTCGCGCGATGCTCCAGCGCCGAGGCCGTCGCAAGCATCGGCGAAGCCGTCCTCGTGCAGCGCGCCCGTGACCAGCATCGACACCGCCATCATCAGACCGATCGCTACCGCCGGGGGAAGCCAGCGCGCCGCGAGCCACCAGACCGCCACGTTGATGAGCCCCACGAGCACGCCCACCAGCGGAAAATAGCGCGCCGATTGCGCGAGCCAGTCCGGCTGGTAATGCTTCATCTCCGGGGTGGGCAGGCGCGTGAGGAATTGCGCCGCGACGAGCAAGAGGCGCAGCTGATGGCTCACGCGATCTTCTCGCTCACCCCGGCGCCCTCGAAGGTGGCCATCTCGTTGAACAAGGCGATGGCGGCGCGCACCACGGACAGAGCCACGGCCGCACCGCTCCCCTCGCCCAAGCGCATGTCGAGGTCGAGCAAGGGCTGGACCCCGAGATGCGCGAGCAATGCCCGGTGCGCACGCTCGTGCGAGCAGTGGCCGAATATGCAGTAGTCGAGCACGCTCGGCGCGATCCGCGCCGCGATCGCGGCAGCGACCGTCACCGTGAAGCCGTCGACCAGGATCAGGTGCCGGCGCCGCGCGGCGCCGAGGAAGGCGCCGACCAGCATCGCGATCTCGCAGCCGCCGAACTCGGCGAGCAGCTCGAGCGGATCTTGCGGCGCGGCGCGCCGCTCGAGCGCCGCGGCCAGAACGCTCACCTTGCGCGCGACGCCCGCGGCATCGAGGCCGGTTCCCCGGCCCACGCACTGCGCGAGCGGCACGCCGGTGAATCCGTGCATCAGGAGCGCCGCGGCGGCCGTATTGCCGATGCCCATCTCGCCGAGCACCAGCGTATTGCCGCCGGGCGCTACCACCCGCTCGACGATCTCATCCGCGCGCTCGAGCGCCGTGCGGCACTCGGCGGCGCTGAGCGCGGCCTCCACGGTGAAGTCGCGCGAGCCGCGGCGGATCTTCGCGTCGATCAAACGCGCATGCGCCGCGCACTCGCCGTCGACCCCGGCGTCGACGACCCAAAGATCCATCCCTTGCAGCCGGGCGAGGACGTTGATGGCCGCGCCGCCGCTCAGGAAGTTCTTGACCATCTGCTCGGTGACCGCACGCGGATAGGCGCTCACGCCGCGTTCCGCCACCCCGTGGTCGGCGGCGAACACCACGGCGACGGGATGCGCGATCGAGGGCGAGAGCGTGCCTTGCATGGCGCACACCCGGGCCGCAAGCGGCTCGAGCCGGCCGAGAGCGCCCAAGGGCTTGGTGAGCGTATCGAGACGACGGCAGGCGGCGGCGAGGAACGCCGGATCTGCGTGGGGAATCTCGATCATCGTGTCCACCCTCATGCGCACCCGCCGTGCGCTTATCGGAACCGTGGACAGATCGGGGGGATGGAGCGCGGGGCCGACGCCCGCCCAGCGCCCATTGCTCCGCAGTCGCCCACCGCGACCTGTGCCGCTGCATTGCAGGTCGGTATACGGGCTCGTGAACCATGTAGTGCGGCCGAGTCGCCTTCCCACGCCCTTGCGCAGTGGCACGATGACTCGCCTCATTCACTGACCGTTGCGGGGGCAGCGCCGGAATCTTCTCGCGACCGAGAATCACCGGCTTCCCGTTTCACCCATCGGCTGGCCGATGGACTCCTGCATGCGAGGCTCAGTCTGCTCGCGAACGTGTCCACGGTCAACGGCGCGCTACCCGCCTGCGCGCAGAACGTGCAATGATGCGCCCCGCTTGCGCGCCCGCCGGCGCGGCGGCACCCTCGGCGGACGGAGTTGGACGGCGGAGCGGGCGGACATATTTCATGGTGGACTTCACGCGCGAGCAGATCGACGCTCTATACCAGGTCATGGCCGCGCGCCGCGACATGCGGCATTTCTCCGGCGAGCCCATCGACCCGGCGCTGCTGATGCGCTTGCTGGGCGCGGCGCATCTGGCGCCGAGCGTGGGGTTGATGCAGCCGTGGCGCTTCGTCCGGGTTTGCGATCGGCAGCTGCGCGAGCGCATTCATGCGCTCGTGAACGAGGAGCGGTTGAAGACCGCCGCGGCGCTCGGCGAGCGCGACGTCGAGTTCCTGCGATTGAAGGTCGAGGGGATCCTCGAGTGCGCCGAGCTGCTGGTCGCGGCGCTCGCGCCGCACCGCGAGCAGCACGTGTTCGGCCGGCGCACCATGCCGGAGATGGACCTCGCATCGGTCGCCTGCGCGATCCAGAACCTGTGGCTCGCGGCGCGGGCCGAAGGCGTCGGCATGGGGTGGGTGTCGCTGTTCGAGCCCGAGGCGCTGCGCGAGCTGCTGCGCATGCCGCCCGGCAGCAAGCCCGTGGCGGTGCTGTGCCTGGGGCGGGTGCCCGAGTTCTATCCCCGTCCCATGCTCGAGATGGCGCAGTGGGCCCACGGCGTCGGCATCGAGACCCTGGTGCATACCGATTACTGGCGCGATTGACCGCCGGCGCGATTTGCGGCAACTTAGCGGCGCACGACAAGTTCCCCTGACGGGGATTGAAAGGGAACTCGGGTTTCAAGCCCGGGCTGCCCCCGCAACTGTAAGCGGTGTGCCGGCATCGATAGGCCACTGGATCGAGCAGATCCGGGAAGGCGATGCAGGACTCACAAGCCGCGAGCCAGGAGACCTGCTTGCCGTGGTCGCCCATCGTTCAGCCGGGGTCGGCTTGAGCGAGCGGAGTTTCCCGAGCGGCGACTGAAGGGAGCGCGCGTACGCGCCGGCCTCCATGACGCCCTCCCGGGCGATCGCGGGTGGTCGCCGATGTACGACGCGTGGCAAGTCGTCATTCGAGGGAGCCATCGTGAGCCAACCTGCCTTCCGTCACGCGCGTGCCTGGTGCGCGCCGCTCGCCGTCCTGTGCGCGCCGCTCGCCGTTGCAGGCGCGCCGCTCGCCGTCCTGTGCGTCTGGGGCGCGCCGGCCGTTTGCTTCGCGCAAGAGGCCTCGCCGGCGGCCGCAGAGGACTCTCTGGAGGAGGTGGTGGTGGTCGCCAACCGTGCGCCCGAGCCGCTCTCCAAGGTGGGCAACTCGGTCACGGTGCTCACCGACGCCGACATCAAGGCGAGTCAGCTGCCGGTGCTCTCCGATCTGCTCGCACAGACGCCGGGACTGACGGTGGCGCGCTCCGGCGGCGTCGGACAGCCCACGTCGGTGTTCATTCGCGGCGCCGAGAGCGATCAGACCGTCGTGCTCATCGACGGCGTGCAGATCTATGACCCGTCGACGACGGGGGCGTATTTCGACTTCGAGAACCTGCTGACGAACGACATCTCGCGGGTCGAGATCCTGCGCGGGGCGCAGTCGACCCTCTATGGCAGCCAGGCGATGGGCGGGGTGATCAGCATCACCACCGCCGAGTCGAGCGCTGCCGCGAGCGGCGGGGTGAATGCCGAGGGCGGATCGCACGACACGGGCGATGTCGGCGCGAACGTCGGCGGCAAGAGCGACACGCTGATGTGGCATCTGTCGGGCACCTGGCTCGGCACCGGCGGCATCCCCGCCTTCGACGAGAAACTGGGCGGAACGCGCCTGTGCGCGAGCCAGATCGGCGGCGGCACCGGGCGGCTGGTCTACGACATCACGCCCGACCTCGACCTCGACCTGCGCGGCTACTACGTGCAATCGCGCACCGACTTCGACGGCTACGACACGCCGCCCACGTTCACGTTCGGCAACGACAACGAGTACGGCAAGAACACGCAGCTCCTCGGCTATGCGGGGTTGACGCTGCACTCGCCGGATCGCACGCTCACCAACCGCATCGCCTATCACTACATCTACACCGATACGCGCGATTACGATCCGGACGCGCCCGCGAACGAGGGCGCACCGAGCACCGAGACCTTCTACGGCGTCGGCCACATCGAGCGCGAGGAATACCAGGGCACCTGGCAGCTCGCGCCGGGCTATCAGGCGGTATTCGGCGCCCAGCACGAGCGCTCCTCGATCGACAGCGATACGCCTGCCTACGACTTCGCGGGCCCGGCGCCGATCGACGACTATGCGACCATCGACAGCGGCTACGCGCAGCTGCAAGGCGAGGTGATCTCCGGCCTCACGCTCACGGCCGGCGAGCGCTACGACCGCCACAACATATTCGGTGCGCATACCGACGGCGCCGTGTCCGCCGCCTGGGCGCTCGACGACGCGCACACGATCCTGCGCTCGAGCTTCAGCCAGGGCTTCAAGGCGCCCTCGCTCTATCAGCTCTACAGCGACTACGGCAATCACGCGCTGCGCCCGGAGGCCGGAGAGACCTGGGATGCGGGCGTCGAGCAGCATGCGCTCGGCGGGCGGGTGGACGTATCGGCGACGTACTTCCAGCGCTTCAGCCGCGATCTCATCGAGTTCTTCGACTGCCCATCGCTCAGCTCCTGCATCAATCCCTCGGGCGGCTACTACGCGAACATCGATCGCGCCGCGGCGCACGGCGTGGAGCTGCAGGCGGCGCTCAACCTCACCGACGCCCTGAGCTTCACCGCCAACTACACCCTGACCGAGACGGCGGACCGATCGCCCGGATCGCCCACCTATGGCAACGAGCTGCCGCGCCGGCCGGAGGATGCGGCCAATGTCTCGGCGGTGTACCGCTGGAGCGCACCGCTCACCACCATCGTATCGCTGCGCTATGCCGGACCGAGCTTCGACGATGCCGCCAACGAGATCAAGCTCGGCGGCTACGTGCTCGCCGACCTGCGCGCATCCTATGCGCTGGGCCGCAAGCTCGAGGTGTACGCGCGGGTGGAGAATCTCACCGGCAAGCACTACGAGACGGAGTATCAGTACGGGACGCTGGGCCGCGTCGCCTACGCAGGACTGCGCGCCTCGTTCTAGGCAGCGCGCACCTGCGCCGCGCCCTGGGCGTCGTGCTGCGACGCAGCACTTGCGGAACCGCCCCGGGGCGGCGCAAGCTCAAGGTTTGAGTCAGGGGAGGTTAGATGAGCGAAGTGGAGGCCAAGGTCGCCCGCGGCGGGGCCCGGGCCGCGCGGCGCGCAGCGCGCAGCGCCCCGCTACCCGACAACTTGCGTCCGGTGCGTCCCGGCATGCCGGGAGGACGCTACAAACCGCTTTGCGACGCCGACGTGCTGCGCATCCACCAGGCCGCACTCGATGTGCTCGAGACCATCGGCCTGGCCGACGCGACGCCGAGCGGCATCGATTACATGACCCGCGCCGGCGCGCAGCTCTCGGCCGAGGGGCGGCTGATCTTTCCGCGCGCCTTGGTCGAGGACACGGTGGCGCGCGCGGCCCGCCACTTCGTGCTGCACGCGCAGGATCCCAAGCACGACATGGAGCCCTGGGGGGCGCGCGTCTACTTCGGCACGGCGGGCGCGGCGGTGCACATCGTCGATGCGAAGACCGGAATCTACCGCGACTCGACCACCAAGGATGCGTACGACATCGCGCGCGTGGTCGACACGCTCGAGCATCTGCACTTCTACCAGCGCTCGGTGGTGTGCCGCGAAGTGGCGACGCCTCTGGAGATGGACATCAATACCGCCTATGCGAGCGTGTCGGGCACCACCAAGCATGTCGGCACGAGCTGGGTCCAGCCGCAGCACGTCGAGGCGAGCCTGGAGATGTTCCATCTGATCGCAGGCGGCGAGGAGAAATGGCGCGCGCGCCCCTTCGTGAGCCAGTCGAATTGCTTCGTGGTGCCGCCGCTGAAGTTCGCTTACGACGCCTGCCTGTGTCTGGAGACCGCCGTGCGCGGCGGCATGCCGGTGCTGCTGCTGTCGGCCGGACAGGCGGGGGCCACCGCGCCGGCCGCGCTCGCGACGGCGCTGGTGCAGGAGGTGGCCGAATGCCTGGCGGGGCTGGTCTACGTGAACGCGATCAAGCCCGGTGCCCCGGCCATCTTCGGCACCTGGTGCTTCGTCTCGGACCTGCGCACGGGCGCCATGTCCGGCGGCAGTCCGGAGCAGGCGCTGCTGTCCGCAGCGAGCGCCCAGCTGTCGCGATTTTACGATCTGACGGGAGGCACCGCCTCGGGCATGAGCGATGCGAAACTTCCCGACATGCAGGCGGGCTACGAGAAGGCGTACAACCACGCGCTGGTGGGCAACGCCGGCGCGAACCTGATCTACGAGTCGGCGGGCATGCTCGCCAGCCTGCTCGGATTCTCGATGGAGGGCTTGATCATCGACAACGACGTCATCGGCGCCGTGCAGCGCACGATCAAGGGCGTGGAGGTGACGGACGAATCGCTGTCGATCGAGACCATCCGCAAGGTGTGCATGGAAGGGCCGGGCCATTATCTGGGCGCCGACCAGACGTTGCAATTGATGCAGCGGGAGTACATCTATCCGAGCGTCGGGGATCGCACCAGTCCGAACGAATGGGTGGATCAGGGTCGTCTCACGGTGGTCGAGCGCGCGCGCCGCAAGCTCGAGGCGGTTCTCGCCAGCCACTACCCGACCCACATATCCGAGGCCGTCGACCAGGCGATCCGCGCCCGGCTGCCGATCCGGCTCGCACGCGAGCACATGCACGCCAAGGTCTGATGCGCCTCAACCGAAGGCCCTGCGGCCGAGGCGGAACAACGGCCAGCCGGTGAGCAGGATCGCGATTCCCGCCGCCGCGAGGCGCGGCTCGAGCGAGAGCACGCGCGCCGCGACGCCGAGCAGGCAGGCCAGATAGAGCGCCGGCAGCAGCGGGTATCCGCCCATGCGGTAGCCCCCATCGCCCGTGCGCCGCCGCCTCAGGACGAACACGGTCGAGGCAACCGCCGCGACGGTGAGCATGTCGGTGAAGATGATGTAGTCGAGCAGCTTCTCGAACGAGCCGAGCAAGAATGCCGGCAGCAGCATCGAGGCACCGAAGAACAGCAGCCCCGCCTCCTGCACCTGCGTGCGGCCATTGACGCGCAGGAACGCGCGCGGCAGCACCCCGTCCTGAGCCATGGCGTAGTAGCTGCGCGGCATCTGCAGGATCGTCGCATTGACGAAGCCCGCCGCCGACAGGAACACGGCGATGCAAACCAGCACCTCGCCGCCCGCTCCGAAGGTGGCGCGCGCCAGCGCCGCCGCGGCGAGGCTCGAGCGTGCGACGCCGCCGATGCCGAGCGTGCGCGCGTAGGCGAAGTTCAGGAGCAGATACAGGGCGACCACCATCAGCATGCCTCCGGCGATCGCCCATGGAAAGCGGCGGCGCGCATCCTTCAGATCGGCGCCCAGGTTCATGGTGAGCTGATAGCCGCCGTAGGCGTAGAAGCAGGGAATCAGCGCCGATGCGAGGCGCAGCAGCGCGGGCTCATCGCTCGGCGGGGGCCCCGAGCGGGCAGGGCCGGCAAGCAGCAGCGCGCCGAGCGCCAGAGCGAGGATCATGAGGATCTTCACCCCCGAGAGCAGGTTCTGGGCGCGCGCGCCGGGCTTGATGCCGCGATAGTTCCAGCCGAGCAGCGCGAGCATGGTGGCGCAGGCGACGCCGAGCGAGGCGCCGGGCGTGCGCCACTGCACCGGCAGCACGACCGGCAGCAGATAGTCGGCCCCGATGAACGCCACGCCCGCGGCGCCTGCTCCCTGCATCAAGGTTTGCGCCCAGTTCAACATGAATGCCGGGGTCGGCCCGTAGCACTCCGCCACCACCCGGTAGTAGCCGCCGGCGCGCGGATACCGCGAGCCGATCTCGGCGAAGGTCAGCGCGCCGATCAGGCTGATGAGCCCCGCGCCGATCCAGGCGCCATAGAACAAGAGCGCGCCGCCGGCCGCGCGCGCGACGATGGCCGGCGTGCGAAAGATGCCGATGCCCACCACCAGGCTGAACACCACCATCGAGACGTCGAACGCGGACAGGCGTGCGTCGATGGCTCTGCAGCCCTCCTCAGGCGCCACGCAGCGCCTGCTCGAGCAGAGCGGCGAGGCGCTCGTATTGATCGAGATCGTTGTACAGCTGCGCGGAGACTCGCAGCAGCGGCACCGGGTGCGGATGCAGCCAGGCCTCCACGCCGCGCGCGCGCAGCCGGTCGTGCAGCAGCCGGGTGTCGAGCGGGGGGGCGGCCGAACCGCCCGCCGGCAGGGGAATCGAGGCCATCGCCCCGATCAACTCGTCGGGTGCCGGCGCCGCTATCCCGAGGCGCGCGAGCACGAGGTCGCGAGCGCCGAGCGCGAGGCGGCGATTCGCGGCCATCAGCTGCGGCCAGCCGCCGGCAAGCTGGCCGCCGAGATGGCGCAGCGCCTCCGGAATGCACAGCCACGGCGTCGGATCGATCGTGCCGATCCAGTCGAACTCGGCCTGAAATCCCGCCTCGAAGCCATGACTGATGACGTGCGCATGCAGACCCGCCTGCCGGTCGCGACGCACATGCAGAAATGCCGCGCCCTTGGGCGCGCACAACCACTTGTGCGCGTTGCCGGTGTAATAGGCGGCACCCAGTTCCGACAGGCGCAGAGGCAGCATGCCGGGCGCATGCGCGCCGTCGATGAGCACGTCGATGCCGCGCGCGCCGAGCTCGCGCACCAGACGCTCGACGGGCAGGATCAGGGCGGTCGGACTGGTGACGTGATCGATGAGCGCGATGCGCGTGCGCGCGGACACCGCGCCGAGCACCGCCTCGACGATGCTGTGCGCGCCGGGGCAGGGGAACGGCAACTGCGCCGTCACGACCCGCGCCCCGGCGCGCTGCGCGACGAATTCGACGACTTTGCGGCACGCGGCATAGCCGTGGCTCGTGACCAGCAGCTCATCCTCGGCCCGCAGCGCGAGCGAGCGCAGCACCGCATTCACGCCGCTGGTCGCGTTCGCGACGAACACCAGGTCCGCGGCGTCGGCGCCGAGAAATCGCGCCAGCTCGGCGCGCGCCGCCTCGAGGCGGCCGGGGAGCGACCCGGAGAGAAAGTCGACCGGTTCGCGCTCCATCTCGAGCCGCAACGCGCTCTGCGCATCGAGCACCGCCCGCGGGCAGGCGCCGAAGGATGCGTGATTCAGGTAGGCTACGGCGGGATCGAGCGCCCACAGGGCGGTGAATTTGGTTACCATTTCCGGCAAGGCGCGGCGCTTTCCGACAAGGCGAGGCGCTCCTCGAGAAGGTGACCCCGGCGACGACTGCGGCAGAATTCTCGCACAAACCCGGAGGCGCGAGTTGAACTACCAGCTTTATTACTGGCCCACCATCCAGGGCCGCGGTGAGTTCGTGCGCCTGGCCCTCGAGGAGGCCGGCGCGCATTATCGCGACGTCGCGCGCGATTCCGGGCGCGGCGCCGGCGTGCCGGCGCTGCTCACCCTGATGCGGACCCGGCGCCGCGAGCGCCCGCCGTTCGCCCCGCCGTTCCTCGAGGCCGGACGGCTCCTCATCGGGCAGACAGCCAACATCCTGCAGTACCTCGGGGCGCGCCACGGCCTCGCCCCGCGCGACGAGGGAGGGCGGCTGTGGGCGCATCAGCTGCAGCTCACGATCACGGATTTCGTGGCCGAGATCCACGACACGCATCATCCGATCTCGGGGAATCTGTACTTCCGCCAGCAAAAGAGCGAGGCGCGGCGCCGGGCGGCGGACTTTCGCAAGAGCCGCGCGCCGAAGTATCTCGGCTATTTCGAGGACCTCATGTCGCGCAACGGCCGCGCGGCGCGCTACCTGATCGGCGCCCGGCTCAGCTACGTCGATCTGTCGCTGTTTCAAATCATCGCCGGCCTGAGCTTCGCGTTTCCGCGCGCCGCGGCGAGGTTCGCCCTGCACTATCGGCGCCTCTACGCGCTGCACGAGCGCGTGCAGGAGCGGCCGCGCGTCGCGGCGTATCTTG
>DATJSL010000022.1:0-4585 GCA_035504115.1 Steroidobacteraceae bacterium
CAGCGGGAGTCCGATTCTCTTCCGCCCGTCCCGCCGGTGCCGGCGCAGTTGACGCGGCGACCATCGAGCCAGCGGCGCCGCTCGAGTTCGCGAGCGCGCGCTCCGGGAGCGCGGTGGATGAGGGCGGCGGATTCGCAATGACCGGCGCGGCCGCTGTGCGCGCCGGGTGAGGGATTTCGACGGGATGGGAAGCGAGGCGTGCCTGCCTTGCCACCGGCACCGGCGCGGCGCGCGCGGCATAGAAATGCCGAAGCACTGTGTTGCCCGTGACGAACAGGCCGACGAGCACCATCGCGGCCGCGGCGAGAGCGGCTGTGCGCCGCAGGGGCGAGCGAAATTTCATCGCCCTGCAGGCCTCGCGCACGATGCGGAACGATATGCGCTCGGCGGCGTAGCCATAACCGTTGATCAACGCGTTGTCGCAGCAGATGTTGATGGTGCGGGGAATGCCGCCTGCGACGAACGCGAGATACAGAAGCGCCGGGGTGGTGAAGAGCGGTCGGTTCGTGACTCTACCGGCGCACCGGGTACGATGCATGATATAGCGGCAGCTCTGCCTGAAGCTGAGCGATCTCACCCGCGCGCGCACCGCGACCCGCTGCGCCAGCTGTCGCATGCTGTGCTTGGCGAGCACTGCCTCGAGTTCCGGCTGGCCCACCAGGATGATCTGCAGCAGCTTCGATTTGTGGGTTTCAAGGTTCGACAGAATCCGCAGACTCTCGAGCGTCGCCTCGGGCATCTGCTGCGCCTCATCGACCGCGAGGACCACCTGCGTACCCGACTCGTGCACCGTGAGCAGAACGCGTTGCAGCATCCGCAACATCTCCACGGCGTTCAAAGTCGGCGGCAGCGTCACGTCGAATTCCTCGAGGATCGTCGCGTACAGCTCCGCCGTGTTCAGCGCTGGACTGAACAGGTAGATGATTTTGGTCTTGCTCGTGTCCAGCCCATCGAGGCAGACGCGCAGCACCGTCGTCTTGCCGACTCCGACCTCGCCGGTGACGACGATGAATCCCTTGCCGGCCGCGATTCCATACTCGATCGCTCCGAGCGCCGCGCGGTGCGTTTCGGTGGGGAAAAGCAGCCTCGGGTCGGGGGTGATATGGAACGGCGCGGACTCGAAGCCGTAAAACCCGCCGTAAAAAGTCTCGTTCATTGATGCGAAGCCGAGAAACAGCTGCCAGCAGCACGCTGCGGCCTTTCTAGCATCATTAACTCACTGTTGTAAACAATCGAGATATGTCATGGGGATGGGCCCCATGCGGGGTCCGCAGTCCCCGCCGGTCGCGGCGTGCTTCGCTATTCTTGGCGCTTGCTCAAGCGCACTTTGTCCAGACCGAGCGGGTCATGCACCGGGGCCGAGTCGCGGCCGATCAGATCGTCCATCAGCGTGACGAGGTTGCGCGTCGACACGCGCCAGGACAGGGCGCTATCGAGGCGTATGCGAGCCGCATGGCCGAGCGAATGTCGACGCTCCTCGTCGCGCAGCAGCTCGACGATGAGCTCGCCGAAGTGCGCCTCATCGCCGCGCCGCGCGTAGCATATCGCCTCCTCCCCCGAGCGGCGCGTCTCCAGCAGATCGAATGCGACGACAGGCAGGCTGAAGAACATGTATTCCATGATCTTCGTCGCCGTGCTGACGTTGGCGTGCGGCGAGTACGGGCAAGGATCCACGGCGAGATCTGCGGTCGAAAGGACGCGACAGATCGTGTCGTTATCCGCCCGGCCAGTGAATGTGATCTGGCCGGATACGCCGCGGCTCTTGGCGTACGCGACGATGTTGTCGAAGTGCGGACCGGCGCCCATCAAGACGTACTGAACTGAGTTGGCTCCGAGCCGCGCATTGATGACGGAAATGGCCCGGATGAGCACATCCACGCCGTCCTGCTGACCGATCTCTCCGAGAAAGGCGACCAGGTACCTCGCCGACTTGCGCAGTGCCGGATCGGGGGACCGTACGGTGAAACGCGCCGGATCAGGGGCGTTTCGCACCACCACGATGTCCTCGGCGGCGCGCCCGCCGCGCTGCATGTCGACGGCCTTGTAGCTCTCGTTGGTGCTCACCACCTTGTGAACGGCGCGCAGCATCCGGCGCTCGGCGAAATAGAAAAACGACAGCACCACGGAACGGTTCAAATTGAACTTGGTCGCGAACAGCTCCGGGGTCAGATCGTGGTGGTCGAACACGGTCTTCTTGCCGAGCAGGCGCCACAGCCACATGATCGGAAAATAGATGTCGGGCGGATTCGCCATCATGATGACCTTGAATCCGCGGCGCAGCGAGACGAACAGCGTCCAGAAGAATATGCAGATGAAGCTCCAGACATATTCGGCGATCAGGCCGAGATAGCCTTTGCCCTCGATGAGCATCGGATAGCGATAGACATGGATGCCTTCGAGGTGCTCGGCGAGCTTCGGGTAGCGTCGCGTGGCGGGTGAGACGACGCTCACCTGGTAGTTTGCCGCCTTGAGGGCCAGGGCTTGCTGCCACACGCGCCGGTCATAGGGTACCGGAAGATTTTCCACCACCAGCAGAATGCTCTTCGTCGCTGCGCTCGGCGCATCCGCACTTGCCGAGCCGGTGGTCATGCGCTGGCACATCCCGCGATTGGTAACAAAGCGACAATGCTCCGTGGCATCTTGTAATTCCTGTCGTCGAGGGCGCAGCGCCTTGTCCTTTGTAGCAAACTGCGACGGCGCGCACAATTCCTTTGCACGTGAATCGAACGTAATTTTAAGGCTCGCGAGCCGATGTCATTTAACACTTGCATGCGCCATTGTACTTTTTTCACGGCGCACCTCATCTGACTGGGACGATAGTCTGCTACGATGCGGGCGTCGCCAAAAACAGACATCAGGATTTCTCGCAAGGTCGTGAACGAAGGAACTACCGCTTGCTGATCGATGCGCGGGCCGTTCCCGAGG
Source organism: Steroidobacteraceae bacterium (assembly GCA_035504115.1). Taxonomy (GTDB): domain Bacteria; phylum Pseudomonadota; class Gammaproteobacteria; order Steroidobacterales; family Steroidobacteraceae; genus Bog-1198. Next base: position 2,926 of record DATJSL010000022.1, read on the forward strand.
ACGGCGCGACCGCCGTGCGCAGCCGCGATCGGGCGCCGCGCAGCCTGGCGATTCCATGAGCGAGACCGGCCGGCTCGATGCGAAATTCGCGCGCCACGCCTGGATCCGCGCGCTCGAGCGCAGCGCACGCATCGATGAGGATCCGACGCTCACTCTCCCGGTGCTCATCGATCGCCTGGCCGCCGAGTTCGGCGCCGCACCTGCGCTCCTCTCCCCTGAGGGCTCTCTGACGTACGGCGCACTCGCGGCGCGCACCAACCAATACGCGCGCTGGGGCCTTGCGCAGGGGCTGCGGCCGGGTGAAGCGGTGGCCTTGGTATGTCCGAACCGCGCGGAGTATGTCGCCGTGTGGCTCGGCCTCACGCGCATCGGCTGCGTCGTGGCGCTCATCAATACGCAGTTGTCGGGAGAGCCGCTCGCGCATTGCATTCGACTCGCCGCGCCGCGGCTCATCGTGGTTGCCGCCGAGCTTGCCGCGACCGTCGCGTCCGTGCGCGACCGAATCCCGGGCGCAAGCTGCTGGCTGCTTGGCGCGGGCAGTCAGGATATCGAACCGCTCGGTCCCGCCTTGGACAATCTTTCCGGCGACGCGCTGCCGCCGCGCGAGTACCGCGCGCCGACGCTCGATGCCACCGCGCTCTACATCTATACGTCGGGCACGACCGGCTTGCCCAAGGCGGCCAACGTCACGCATTACCGCGTGATGCGCTGGAGCCAGTGGTTCGCCGGTCTGCTCGATACTCGCCCGCAGGATCGGCTGTATGACTGCCTGCCGCTCTATCACAGTGTCGGAGGAGTCGTTGCGGTCGGTGCGGCGCTCGCCGGCGGCGCGGCGGTGGTGATCCGGCCCCGATTCTCGGCGTCGCAGTTCTGGCGCGATGTGAGCGAGGAGCGCTGCACGCTCTTTCAATACATCGGGGAGCTCTGCCGCTATCTCGTGAACGCACCCCCTCACCCGCTCGAGCGTACGCACGCCCTGCGCATCGCATGCGGCAACGGATTGCGTCCCGAGGTGTGGGAGATCTTCAAGACCCGCTTTGGCATTGCGCGCATTCTCGAGTACTACGCATCCACGGAAGGCAACTTCTCCCTGTACAACTGCGAGGGGCGTCCCGGGTCCATCGGGCGGATTCCCCCTTTCCTTTCACACCGCCTCCCGGTGGCGCTCGTGCGCTTCGATCACGAGTCCGGCGAGCCGTTGCGCAATGCCGCCGGCTTCTGCGAGCGCTGCGCGACGGACGAGGCGGGGGAGGCTCTCGGATGGATTCCGGACGAGCCGAGCGCACGCGCCGGACGCTTCGAGGGGTACGCGGATCCCGAGGCAACCCGCCGCAAGGTGCTGCGCGACGTCTTCAAGCAGGGTGATGCCTGGTACCGCACGGGCGACCTGATGCGCCTCGACGCCGACGGCTTCTTCTATTTCGTGGATCGAGTCGGCGAAACCTTCCGCTGGAAGGGAGAGAACGTCTCGACGCAGGAGGTGCTGGCTGTGCTCTGCGCGTTGCCGGACGTTCGCGAGGGCGTGGTGTTCGGTGTCGAGGTGCCGCGCGCCGAGGGACGCGCCGGCATGGCGGCGCTGGTGGTCGATCGCGGCTTCGATCTGCGCGCGTTTCGAGCGGAAGTCGTGCGGCGCTTGCCGCCGTATGCGCGCCCGCTCTTC
>DATJSL010000023.1:0-317549 GCA_035504115.1 Steroidobacteraceae bacterium
CGACCGCTGAGCGCCCAGAGCAGCATCCGTCCCCGGCCGATGCGGCGGGCGATCGTCACGGTCCCGCCCGCCCCCGGCATCAGACCCATTGCAAGCTCCGGCAGCCAGAACCGCGCATCGGGCGCGGCGACGACGCGGCCGGCGGCGGCGGGAATCTCGATGCCGGCGCCGACGCAGGCGCCATGCAGGAATGCCGTGCTGCGCGCCGCAAGCAAGTACAGCAGGCGCGCCGGCGAGCGCAGGGTGCGAATCGCATGCGCCTGCACCAGGTCGGTGGATTCGCCGAATTCCGCCAGATCGCCGCCGGCGCTGAAATCGGGGCCCGCGGCGCGCAGATGCACGGCCGGCTGCGTGGGGTCATCGCACGCGCACGCCAGCTGCTCGACGAGCTCATCGCGCATGCGCGCATCGATGGCGTTACGGCGCGCCGGATGGTCGAGCGTGATCGTCAGCACCTCGCCCTGGCGCGCGCACAGCACGCGTGCGTGATCATCCGGCGAGGACATCGCACGCGGCGCACGCGCCGCGAGCCAATCGCGAAAGGCGCGACCGCCCAGCAGCGCGGAGTAGGCGAATGACTCCAGCAACAGTGCCGGCGCGACCGCCAGGCCGGCGCCGATGCGCAAGGTCTGCGCGAGCACGGACGCAGGCAATCCGAAGCCGCGCACCTGCCCGTCGAGGTGCTCGAGCAACCCATCGATATCGCCGGCGTGCACGGCAATCCAGCCGTGCACCGGCCGCGCAGCGGCGGTGAGGAGCAGGTCGAATTGCGCTTCATCGATGGGCGGCAGTGCGCCGCCACGATCGACGCCGATCACGATGGCGCTCGGTGCCAGCGCGCCGGGCGCGGCGCTGCCGGCCGGATCGACGATCACGACGGCCGGGGCGAGATCCGAGTTCTGCAGGTCGAATTGCCGGCTCCTCATCATGGGCAGCACCTCACGCCTCGCGGCGCATGAGCCGGCGCGGACCCGCTCAGCCCGGCGCTGAGATGCCGCGCGCAGCGCGGTCGCTGCCGTGAAGAGCCGCTGGTGCCTGCGCGATATTCGCATGGGCCGCAAGTCCTGACTGCACGCCGACGGGCAACCCGGTCGCGTGCCGCGCGGCGATGTAGCCAAACGTGAACGAGGGCCCGATGCTGCATCCGGCGCCCGGGTACACGCGCCCCATCACCGAGGCGGTCGATATTCCCGTCGCATACAGGCCGGGAATGACGGAGCCGTCCGCGCGCAGCACGCGCGCAAACTCGTCCGTGACCACCCCGCCATAAGTGCCGACGTCTCCCGGCACCACGGGCACCGCATAAAAGGGCGCTTCGGTTATGGCGCCGAGCGTCGCGGAGGGCTTGTGATAGGGGTCGCCCAGCCAGCGATCATAGGCGCGCACCCCGCGGCCGAAATCCTCGTCCTTACCCTTCAGCACGAAGCCGTTGAACCGATCGACGGTCGCGCGCAGCGTCTCGGGCCGCATTTTCAGTTGTGCGGCAAGCTCCTCGATCGTGCTGGCCTGGTGCAGATAGCCCTCGTCGTACCAGCGCTTGGGCTTGTCGCGGCCCGGCATGCTGCCCGCGAGCATGTACCGATCCAGATACTGGCTGTCGAGAATGGCCCAGCTCGGCACCGCGGGCACGGTCTTGTGGCGCTCGAGCATCGCCTTGCAGTAGGCCATGTAGGAGCCGCCCTCGTTCATGTACCGGACCCCGCTTTGATCGACCAGGATGGCATGTGGCTTCGCCGTCACGGACTGCGCCCCCGGCTTCAGCTCGCTGTTCTCGGCGCCCGGCGGGATGGTCTGTTGATTGCCGACGAACTCCTCCATCTGCGCGATGGCGGCGCCGCGGCGCATCATCTCCTCGATCATCTCACCCTGATCGGTGCGGATGGCCATGCTCCACTGGCTTCGGGTGCCGGGCTGATACTTGTCGCGCAGGGCCTGGTTGTGGGAGAAACCGCCCGCATTCACCAGCACGCCGAGACGCGCGCCCACGCGCCAGGGGCGCCCATCCTTGACCGTCAGCACGCCCTTGACGGCCCCGTCCTCGACGATGAGCTCGCTCACCGGCGACTCGGTGCGGATCTCTGCGCCGCTCTTCAGCGCCGCCTGCAGCATCCGCCCCTGCAACGCGGCGCCGGCAGTGACCAGCCGCCGGCCGCTGAGCTTGGCGCCGACGGCGCGCAATCCGATCTTGGCCGCCAGGAGCTTGGTCTTCCAGGACAGTTTGATCGTCTGCAGCTTCATCACGTCCTCGAGCATCCCCGGCAGCAGCAGGAAATTCGGCCGCAGCTTCGATTTCCAGGGGCCGAGCTCATTCGCATCGAACAGCTCCGCCACGACCGTGCGGCCCGGCACCGAGCCCCCCGGCAGCTCATCGTAGTAGTCCGGCCAGTACGAGGCGCGCGTCAGCTTGACGCCCTGGCTCACCAGGAATTCGATCATGCGCGGGGCCTCGATCACGTAGCTGCGCCGCCGCGCCGGCGTGGCGCCCGGCGCGTCGCTCGCGTCCCCGATCAGCGCATCGAGGTAGGCGAGAGCTCTGTCGCTGCTGTCCTCGACCCCATCGCGCCGCATGAACGGGTTGTTCGGGATCCACATGACGCCGCCGGCGCGCGCCGTGGTTCCGCCGACCAGCTCGGTCTTCTCGAGGATCAGCACGCTCTTGCCGGCGCAGCGCATGACGAGACTTGCGCACATGGAGCCGCCGCCGCTTCCCACCACGACGAAGTCGTAGGTCTCATCGAGACGGCTCATACCCTCTCCCCGGCTGACGACAGCCCCGGCTCGCACAATTGGGTTCTCAATGCAACCCATGGTGCGCAAGTTGCCGTGTGCGGTCAACAGTGTTGTCGGCCTATACTAGCCGCAGGGCTGGGGGCATCGCAGCCCCTGAGGGGCACCGCATGCTCGAAGGGCGACACTATCAGAACGCGTACATCACGCGCGACATCGACCGGGCGGTCGAGAGCTTCCGCAACCGCGCAGGCGTGCGCGATGCGCGGGTGTTCGAGGCCGCGGTGGAGGTGCAGACCCCTGCCGGTCGCGGCATGGCGGTCTCGAAGCTCGCCTTCATCTGGATCGACGACCTGCAGTACGAGCTCATCGAGCCGGTGCGGGGATTGGTCGACATCTATCGCGATGCGCTGCCCGCCGATGATTCGCTCAAGTTTCACCACATCTGCATGCGCGTCGGCGACTGGCATGACTTCCGCGCCCGGGTCGAGGCGCGGCGCTCGCCCGTGGTGCTCGAGGGCGGCAGCGAGCAGCTGCGCTTTCTGTACATCGATGCGCGCGACTTTTTGGGCCACTATCTGGAATACACCTGGATGACGCCCGAGCGATGGACGCAGCTCGGCGGGCGATAGCTCAGTGCGCAATTTTCCGCTGATGTGCGGGCTGGAGTGAACCAAGGCGGCGTACATCGTTTTCCTGCGTGAATTCCCGTTGCACGACCCCGCGGAATATGCGAAATATCAGCGGCTCGGCCAGCAGAACAGCGGCGCTTGAAAGCGGCCACCTGGCGCACGATGATAGTCCAAGGCACCTGAAGCGAGGACCCATGACGACCCCGAGTCACAAGCTACTGCTGTTCCTGAAGCGGCGGCCCGGCATGTCGCTGCAGGAGTTTCGCGATTATTACGAGAACGTGCATCGCAAGCTGGCCGAGAAGTATGCGTCCGGCATACGCCGCTATGTCAGGCGCTATGTACAGCCTTTGTCCAACCCGCGCACCGGCCGGATCGAGGAAATGGAGTTCGATGTGATCACCGAGCTGTGGTTCGACGACCGCGCCGTGTTCGACAAGGTCGCCGAGCTCACCTCCGGCGGGGTGCTGCCGCCGGAGATCGAGGAGGACGAGAAACGTCTGTTCGACCGCACCAAGAGCCGCTCGGCGACGGTCGTGGAATGCGACTCGGAGCTTGCCGCCCCATGAGCGCCGCCTCGACCCCGGCCGCATCGCGAGTCGCCGTCGTCACCGGCGGACTCGGCGCGCTCGGCAAGGCGGTCGTCGAGGGCTTCATCGCCGCCGGATACCGCGTGGCGGTCATCGACCGGCTCCCGGCGGATGCCCCGGCCGCCGCCGCCTCGCGCACCAATCCCGGCGTGCTGCTGCTCGCCGGCGTCGATCTGGGCGATGCGACGGCCGCGCAGGAAGCCATGCGCGCCGCGGCGGCGCATTTCGGCGGCATCGATGCCCTCATCAACGTCGCCGGCGCGTTCCGCTGGCAGCTCCTGTCGGAAGGCGATCTCGCGATCTGGCACGGCATGTTCGCTGCGAACCTTCTGTCGGCCGCGAGCGCCTGCCGGGCGGCCATCCCGTACCTGCGGCAGCGCGCCTCGGGCCGCATCGTCAACATCGGAGCCGGTGCGGCGGCCGCACGCGCGGCCGCCGGCATGGGCGCGTATGCGGCGTCGAAGGCGGGCGTGCACAAGTTGACCGAGAGTCTGGCCGACGAATTGAAGAGCCACGGGATCACGGTCAACGCGGTACTGCCGGGGACGATCGACACGCCTCAAAACCGAGCCGATATGCCCGACGCCGACCGCTCGCGCTGGGTGACGCCGCGGGAGGTCGCGAGCGTCATTCTGTTTCTCGCCTCGGACGCGGCTCAGGCCGTCACCGGCGCCCTGGTGCCGGTGAATGGCCGGGGCTAGGGCCGACTCTCACGACCGGGCTCTGCTGCGATCAGGCTCACGACGAATAGCGCCCGCCATTGACGCTCAGCGTATGACCGGTGATGTAGCCGGCGTCCTCCGAAGCGAGGAAAGCGCAGGCCGCCGCGATGTCCTCGGGACGCCCCGGGCGCTTCATCGGCGAGGCGGCGGCCGTCTTGTCGATGCCGCCCGCGGGCATGAGCGCATCGCTCGCCCGCAGCATAGGCGTGTCGATGAAGCCGGGCGGCACGTTGTTGGCGGTGATGCCCTGCGCGGCAAACTCCTGCGCCAGGGACTTGGTGAAGGCGACGACCCCGCCCTTGGAAGAGGCGTAGTGAGCCATGCGCTGCGCCCCGGTCTGGGCGCTCGATGAGGAGATATTGATGATCCGGCCCCAGCCGGCCGCCAGCATGTCGGGCAGCACGGCCTGCGTCACCAGGAACATGCTCTTGAGATTGACCGCGAGCATGCGGTCCCAGGCCTCCTCGGTGAGCTCGAGAAACGGCACGAAGCCGGTCATGCCGGCGTTGTTGACGAGGATCGTCACCGCGCCGAGCTCGGCATGCGCCCGCTGCACCCCGGCCGCGACCTGCCCGCGCGAGGATACGTCGACTCGAGCGGCGATGGCCCGCCCCCCCGCGGCGCGGATGTCGTCCGCCGCGCGCTGCGCGCCGGCCTCGTTGATATCGAAGAGCGCCACGGCGGCGCCCTCGCGCGCAAGACGCGTGGCGGTCGCAAGACCGATCCCCGAGGCAGCGCCCGTGACAATGGCGTTCTTACCGGCTAGAGACATTCGTTCAACCTCCATCGACCCGCTGGCATGCGCTGCAAATTACGCCAAAAGGCCCGGCGCGGCAAGACACAAGACAACAGTGTCGTTGATCAAGCGAGGCGCCGTGCCGCCAGCTCACGCAGCGCCGCCGTCTTCACCTTGTTGGAGCCGGTGAGCGCGACCTCCGACTCGGCGAGAAAGACCACGCGGCGCGGCACCTTGTAGCTGGAGAGACTGCGGGCGGCGAACGCGCGGATCGAGGCCTCGTCGAGCCCGGCGCCGGCTTCGGTCACGATGCAGGCGACCACCAGCTCGCCCAGGGTGTCGTGCGGCACGCCCACGGTCGCCGCGATCTTCACCCCCGGACACATCGCCAGGACCGCGTCGATCTCGTGCGGCGAGACGTTGGCGCCGCCGGTCTTGATGATGTCGTTCAAGCGTCCGTGCCAGTGCAAGCGGCCCTGGTCGTCGACGAATCCGCCATCGCCGGTGTGGAAAAAGCCCTCCTCGTCGAAGACGTTCTCCGGCGGCACGCGCAGATAACCGAGCATCAGCGTCGGGCCCTTGACCGCGATCTCGCCGCTCTGACCGCGCGGCAATACCGCGCCGGTGAGGGGATCGACGATGCGGATGGTGTTGCCGGGACACGGCAAGCCGTGATTGCCCTGGTACAGCTCCGGCGCGGTTTGCGACGGAAAGATGGTGTTGATCGACAAGGTCTCGGTGCTGCCGTAGGCCGACAGCGGCTCGTTCCAGTCCGTCTTGACGGTGGGATGGGCGCGCAGCGGCGAGCACAGAGGCACGTAATGGAGCGCGCTCAGATCGGCGCTCGGATAGAACGGATCCTCCACCAGCCGCGCCCATTGATGCGGCCAGGCGAGCAGCTTGCTGACGCGCTCCTCCTGCATCAGGCGCAGCGCCTCGCCGGCGACGAACAGCCGCTGCAGCACGAGGCACCCGCCGGCCGCAAAGGTGGCGCCGACCGCCATGGCGAAGTTGCCGACCCAGAAAAAGCCGTTCGCGGTCCAGGTGCGCACGTCCGGATCCAGGCCGAACACCCGCCGCCAGCGCCAGCACTGGATCGCGGCCGCGCGATGCATGTGCAATATGGCCTTGGGCCTCGCGGTCGAACCCGACGAGAAGAAGATCAGCGCGCGATCGGTGGGCGCGATCTCGCTGCAGATCGCCTCGACCAGCGATGCCGCCGCCAGGCGATCGGGGCGCAGAAAATCCGACCATGACTCGATCGCCCCGCCGGCGCCGCCCGCATCGTCGATGCACACCACGCGGCGCAGGAACGGCAGACCGTTCGAGCGGATCTCATCGGCTGCCGTGCCGATCTGCGGGCACAGAGCGAGCAGCTCGGCCGCGACATCGCGCTTGACGATGTGGCGCTCGAAGATCAGCAGGGACACATCTCCCATGCGCAGCTGATACTCGAGCTCCGCAGGCGTGGCAAAGGTGCTCATCACCACCACCGTGCCGCCCGCGAGCGCGATGCCAAACAAGGCGCTCACCCACTCGGGACGGTTGGTCACCATCAGCCCGACGCGCGTCTCCTTGGTCACACCGCGCGCGAGCAGCGCCTGGGCCACGGCAAGCGCCTCGTCCCACACCTGCGCATAGCTGCGCCTGATCACCGGGCCGCCGGCCGGATGGAACACCAGCGCCTCGCGCCGCCCGTGGCGCGCGCAGACCTCGCGCAGGAAGCCGCCGAGGGTGAGCGCGCCGAGCGGCTCATCGGCCAGCGGCGGGCCCTTGCTGGTGGAGTCGATCGGCTCATCCTCGGTCATGACCGCCGGCCCTGCAACTCTGACATGACACCCCGTCCTTGACGCTTCGTTGACGACAGTGTACGACGTTGGCACAGGCCCGGCGCCTGTGCCAAGCTCTCACGCACACACCTGCCACATGAGTGATGACGATGACCATCGATGAACTGCTGGCGCGGGAGAGCATCCGCCGAACCATGGCGGCTTACACGATGGCCGGCGACCGGCTGAAGGTGGAGGATTTCATCGCGGTTTTCACCGAGGATGCCATCTTCGAATCCGAGGGTGTCGCAGCGCAGGATCTGTTTCGCTACGAAGGCCGGGCCGCGATCCGCGACTGGCTGGCCGGCTGGAGCTCGCGCGCGGCCGCCCGCCCCCCGTCGCTGAAGCGGCCTACCTTCATCCGCCACCACCTATCGACCTGCCAGATCGAGCTCACCGGCTCGGCGGCGGCCAAGGCACGCACCTACTGGGTGGCCTACACGGACATCGGTCCGGATCATGGCGGGTATTACGTGGACAGTTTTCGCAAGGTCGACGATCGCTGGCTGATCGCGCACCGCAAGGTGCGCCTGGACTGGCGGTTGCCGGAAAGCCTGTTCGCTTCAGGGCCGCCCTGAAGGCCGCGCACCGCTTCAGCGCGGGCCGAACACGTCCTTGGTCATCTCGTCGAGCGCGAGCACGCGGTTGCGGCGTACGGCCGCGGAGCTCGACAGGTAACCCGCCGCCTCATCCGCTTGCCCCCAGTTGTGAACCGGTCCGTGGGGCAGGCGCTCGAGCCCGATCCTCGCCACCTCCTCGGGCGAGGCGAGGTTGGCGGGCACCGGCAGGCCGCGCTTGGCAAGAGTTGCCCGAAAGGCGGGCGTGTCGGTACGTCCCAGGATCAAGCCGAGCACGTCCACGCCGTAAGGTCGCAGCTCCGCCCACAGTCCTTCGCTGAAGCACAGGTCGAAGGCCTTGGTCGCCGAATACACCGCCATGAAGCTCGCTCCGCCGTAGCAGGCCCCCGAGCCCACCAGCAACAGGCCGCCGCGCCCTCTGTCGCGCATCAGGCCGCCGAAGCGATGGCAGCAGCGCATGACGGTCATGACGTTGCGGCTCGCCAGATCCACCCAGGCATCGATGCGCTGATCCAGAAAATGGGCGCTGTTGCCGTCGCCTCCCGCATTGCAGACGAGGAGCCCCACCGGGCGGCCGGCGACGGCGGCATCGATGCGATCAGCGGCGTCGGCGGCAGACAGATCGATGCTCGCGGCAACGCATTCGACGCCATGGCGGATGCGGATCTCCTCGGCCAGTGCATTGAGCGGCGCCTCGCGCCGGGCAATCAAGATGCAGCTCACGCCTTGGCCGGCGATCTGGTGTGCGAAGGCACGCCCGGTGCCTTCGGATGCGCCGGCGATCACGGCCCAGGGGCCGTAGCGATGCACGAAGCTCATGTTCCTCAGTGCCCCGGCAGCCCCGAGACGCCGCGAGCGAACTCATCGATCTTCTCCTGGATGAAATCATCCGGCGATGCGGCACGCCTGCGCAGCGTGTCCCACCCCGCCTCGTGCGTGAGAATGAGAGTGCGGCCGGCGCACATGCCCTCGGCCAGGACCGTCGCGGCATGCTCCTGACTCCTCACCTCGAGATCGCTCCCGGGGCCGCGCATGACCACGTTTGCCGACCACGGCTTCATGCCGAAAGTTGCCGTGGTCATCGTCGGCCCGGGGCACAAGCAGCTGACCCGGATTCCCCGCGGATGAAGATAGAGCGCCAGATTCTCCGACATCGACACCAGCGCCGCCTTGGAGGCCGCGTACGGAATGCGATTGACCGCATAGGGATAGAGCCCGGCAAAGGATGCGGTGTTGACGATGTAGCCCCGCCCGCGCGCCAGCATCTTCGGCAGGACGAGGGCGTTCGCGCGCACGGCGCCGAAGAGATTGACGTTGAAGATCCGCTCCCATTCCGCGGCTGGAAAGTCCTCGGGGTTGCCGCTGTGGATGATGCCCGCATTGTTCATGTGGACGTCGATGTCGCCCAGAAAGCGCTCCGCCGCATGCACGGCCTCGCGCAGCGACTCCTCGCTGGTCGCGTCGCAGGCGATGCCGGCCGCGGCGCCGCCGGCGGCGCAGATCAGCTGCGCGGTTTCCGCGGCACCGGACCCGTCGACATCGGCCACCGCGACGCGAGCGCCGCGACGCGCAAACTCGAGCGCGATGGCACGGCCGATGTTGCGTCCCGCGCCGATGATGAGCGCGTTCTTGTTCGCGAATGTGAACATGGCCTCTGTCACGGTCGCAGCACCCAGCCGCCGTCGACGTGCAGCACCTGACCCGTGATCCAGTCGCCCGCCGGCGAGCACAGCAAGAGCAGCGTACCCACCAGCTCGTCGGGCTGGCCGCGCACCCGCATCGCCACCGTGGCTTGCAGCAATTGGATGAAGGGCGAGTCGTCCGGGGTGATGGAGCGGCCGGCATCGCTCAGGGTGTTTCCCGGTGCGATGGCGTTGACGTTGATCCTCTCGCGCCCGAGCTGGCGGGCGAGCGTGGTGGTCAGCCCGACCAGCGCGAGCTTGCTGATGCCGTAGACCGACATCGCGGGAAAGGCGCCGCCGGAAACCTGGTTGACGATCTTGCCCCCGCCGCGTGCGCGCATCAGGGGAACGATGGCCTGGGCACAGTTGAGCGCGCCGGTCAGGTTCACGTCCATGATGCGGTTCCACTGCTCGAGCGCCATGTCGATGGCGGGCAAATGGCCGAGCTCGGCCATGAGCGCGGCGTTGTTGACCAGGATGTCGACGCCGCCAAAGGCAGCGCTCGCGGCCTTCGCCATCCTCGCCACCGAGTCGGGCCGGGTGATGTCGACGCCGACGGCGATGGCCTTGCCGCCGGCGGCGCGGATCTCCTCGCATACGCCGCTCGCGCCCTCGGCATTCAGATCGGCGACCACGACGGCGGCACCCGCGCCGCCCAAGCCGAGCGCATAGGCGCGCCCGATGCTGTTGCCGCGCCCGCCGGCGCCGGTGACGACGGCGACCTTGCCGTCAAGGCGAAATTGATCGATCGAGAATGCCATGCTCGTCTCCCGCCATCGAATCCAGAAATGGCGCGGCGATGCTGCGGAACGCGGCAAATGAGGCATCCGCACCGAGCAGCTCGCCGAGCAGCCGCAGGTCCTTCGCGAGCAGCCGCGCGCCGTGAGCGAATGCCCGGGGCGCCGGCAGCCGCGCATACACGTCGAAACCATAGCTGCGGCCGCTGCTCGCCTTCACGATCGCGCTGAGCGCGGCTCTGTCGAGCCCGAGCGCCGCGCCGACGCTCAGCCCGTGATGAGCCATCGCGAGGTTGACGGCCATCAGCGCATTGTTGACCAGCTTCGCCGTCTGTCCGGCTCCGATGCCGCCCACCCGCACGATCAGGCCCCCGAAGGTCTCAAAGATGGGCCGCGCGGCCGCAATGGCATCCTCCTCGCCGCCCATCATGACGGTGAGCGTTCGGGCGGCGGCGGCCGGGCCACCGCCGCTCACCGGCGCATCGATGAGCGCAATCGCGCGAGCGGCGGCGCGCCGCGCGAGCGCGATCACGGTATTGGGATGGACGGTGGAGTGAATCGCAATGCGCGTGCCCGGCCGCATCGACGCCATGAGCTGCTCGCACACCTGTTCGACGCCGGCATCGTCGACCACGCAGACGCCGACGTGCTCGGCGCGCGCGCCCAGATCCTCGATGCTCGAGGCGGCCTCGGCGCGCGTGCCCGCAAACGGTGCGAGCGTCTCGGGGCGCCGCGCCCACAGCAACAGCGGGTAACCGGACTCGACGATGCGCCGGGCCATCGGAGCGCCTTGACTGCCGAGCCCGACGAATCCGACGGTGTTCATGCTTCGGGCGACCTCAACCGGCGCTGATGCCGCGATCGATGCAGATGCAGGCGCCGTGATAGCTGCGCCCCGCCTCCGACGCAAGGAAGGCCACCATGTCGGCCACATCATCGACTTCCACCAGGCCGCGCAGGCCGGTGAATCGTTTGATGAGCGTGTAGTCCGCGTCTTCGGGCAGCTTGAGGTTCGCCCCGATGTTGGTGGCCATCCCGCCCGGCGCGACGGCATTGAAGCGGATGGGCCGGTGCATGTATTCCATGGCGAGCGCCTTGGTCATGTGGCTGAGGCCCGCCTTGGCCGCGCAATAGGCGGCTGCGTACGCCTCGCCGACGGACGCCGCCGAGGAGGTGACGTTGACCACCGCCCCGTGCGCCTCGAGCAGATGCGGAATCGCCGCCTGGATCAGATAGAACGGCGCGCTCAGATTGACGGCGAGCGTCCTCTCCCAATCCTCGGCGCGCATCTCGTGGGCATGGCACATCACGATGATGCCGGCGACATTGCACAGGGCATCGAGCCTGCCGAACGCTGCGACGGCGGCCGCCACCGCCGCGACACAGTTGCCGCGCGCGGACAGATCCGCCGCATGTGTGTGCACGCGCACCCCCAGGGCCCGCAGCCCGGCCGCGCCATCCTCGAGGCCGTCCGCGTTCACATCGACGATGCACAGATCGGCCCCCGCCCGCGCGAGCGCCGTCGCCGTCGCGCGCCCGAGTCCCGACGCTGCCCCGGTGACCAGAGCCGCCTTGCCGTTCATGTTGCTTGCCGCTCGCATGCCGTTGCGCCGCTCACTGGTACGGAAGGCCCTGGCTGACCCGATCGCCCATCTCCAGCACCGCGCCCTGCATCACCGAGGCCTTGGGCCAGCCGCCGTGGATGGCATATTGCAGCACGAATTCCTGCATTTCCTGCACGGTCGCGTTGCCGCTCGCCATGGCCGCATAGGTATGCGTGCGGATCGGAGTGCTCGCCGAGGAATCGGCGACACCGACCAGCGTCACCCAGCGGCGCGAGCGCTGGTCGAGCCCCGGCCGCATCCACATCTCGCCGAACACGAAGTTGAGAATGCCGCCGTGGTAATACGGCGTCACCGGCGGCGGCGGCGGGAAGATCATGACCGCCGTGAAGTTGGCGGTGCCTTCGGCGATGCGCTGCTCGGGATCCCAGGGATCGGCTCGAATCGGCGCATAGCCGGCGGGCGGCAATCCGAGCTGCCCCGCCACGCGCGTCACGGCCGCATCGATCGCGAGGCCCCGTGACCAGCCGGCATAGACGGCGAGCTGCAGGGCTGCCTCGCGCAGCTCGCCGAGCGAGAGCTCGCCGAGCTTCAGGGCGCCGCGAACGTAGCCCTCGAGCACCTCGGCAGGGCCGCCTTCGCAGGCGGCGCTGGCGATCGAAATGAGATAGCGCGAGCGCCGATCGAGCCCCGGGCGCGTCCACACCTCGGCGAATACATAATCGCGCCACGAGGATTCGAGCAGCGTCGCGGGCTCGGCCGCGCGAGCGCCGAGCAGCTCGGTCTGCTCGCGCACCCCCGTCTCGATCCGCTCGGCCGGATCGCCCGGGCTCATTTCGCGGCCTGCGGCTTGGCGAGATTCATCCACACGTTCTTGACCTGAAGGAATTCGTGCAAGCCGCGTTCCCCGCCCAAGCGCCCGTAGCCGCTCTGCTTCATGCCGCCGAACGGCGCAAAGGGCTGCATGCCTTCGCCGGATCCGTTCACCTGAACCATGCCGGCTTGCATCTGGCTCGCCACGTGGTGGGCGCGGCGCAGATTCTCCGTATGGATGTAGGCGCCGAGGCCGTAGCTCGTGCCGTTGGCGAGCGCGATCGCCTGCTCCTCGGTGTCGAAGGGGGTCACCGCGAGCACCGGGCCGAACACCTCGTGCTGCGCCAGCGCACTGGTGCTGTCGACGTCCGCGATGATGGTGATCGGCAGATAGTATCCGTCGCGGTGCTCCCCGCCCAGCCGCTCGCCGCCGAGCACGAGCCGCGCGCCGTCCTTTTTGACGGCGGCATCGACCACGCCGAGGATGCGCTGCACCGAGCTCTCCGAGATGATCGGTCCCATCACGGTGGCGGCATCGAGCGGGTCGCCGACCTTGATGTGCGCGGCGACGGCCTGCAGCATCTGCAGGTACTGCTCGTAGATGGGGCGCTCGACCAGCAGGCGCGTGCCGTTGACGCAGCCCTGTCCGCTGACGCTGATCGCCCCGGCAAGGCCGCGGCGGCCGGCCTGCTGCAGGTCGGCATCGGCGAACACGATGACGGCCGATTTGCCGCCAAGCTCCAGCCCGCACGGCTTGAGCGTCTCGGCGGCGCTGCGCAGCACCTTGCGCGCGGTCGCGCCGCTGCCGACGAACTGTACTTTGTCGACACCCGCGTGGCGGACGATGGCCTCGCCGATATCCGCTCCGCCGGCGACCATGTTCACCACGCCGGGAGGGAAGCCCGCCTCGAGAAACAGCTCGGCGAGGCGCATCACGGCGAAGGGTGCGAGCTCAGGCGCCTTCACCACCACGCAGTTGCCCGCCGCCAGTGCCGGCGTCATCACCATCGTGGCGGCGAACAGCGGGCCGTTCCAGGGAATGATCGCACCGACGACGCCGTAGGGCTCGCAGGCGACGTAGTCGTGCGCGCTCGCCGCCCAGGTGGCGAGCGTCTCGCCCTGGATCTTGTCGGCCCAGCCGCCGAAGTAGCGAAACTTCTGCGCGGCATCGGCGGCGATGAAGGGGGTGAGCATGATCGGGGAGCCGTTCTCGAGCGTCGACAGATCGGCCAGCTCGCGGGCATGCTGCTCGATGAGCGCGGCCATCCTGAGCATCAGGTCGCGCCGCTTGTCCCCGGACAGCGCGCGCCAGGCGGGAAACGCGGCGCGCGCGCAGCGAACCGCCGCATCGACCTCATCAGCCGATGCGAGGTTGATCTCGCAAGTGACCCGTCCGTTCGCGGGATAGACGTGCCGCTGCACGCTCCCCGAGCCGCGCTCGATGAGCCGTTCGCCGATGATGAGCGGATGCCGCGGAATGACGGCGGTATCGGGGCTTCTGAAGCTCATGGGTTTCTCCGGCGGAGGGCCCCGTCGTCCGTGATCAACACTGTCGTGCGATTGTGCATCATGGCGCATCGGATGAGAAGCGCGCCGAGCACCCCTGACTCGTGAGCAGCACCTCCTGCATGCGGCCGCGCAGCTGCGCCGACAATCCCACGGCCCCTGCAAGGTAGGACTCGAGACCGCCGAACTCGCTGTCGATTTGCTCGAGCGCGGCGCGCATGTAGTCCGGGTCGGCGGCGAACAGTACGCGGCGGATGTCCGCAGGCATCTTGAACAGCGGATGATGCCCGTCGGTGACGCCGAGCAGCGCGCCGCGGCGCCGCCGCACGAACTCCTCGTAGTTGCCGACCTCGTTGGTGTACAGGTAGTCCTGCATGAGCGTCTCCGCGCCCACGCCGAGCGCCGCGTGCAGCATCGCGACCGCGAAACCGGTGCGATCCTTGCCGGCCGAGCAATGCACCACCAGCGGCAGTCGCTCCTGAGCCACGCATTCGAACAGGCCGCGCACGCGCGGCACCATCCAGCGCGGCAGGTCGCGGTACAGGTTCAGCATGGCGGCGCGCATGCCCTCGGCATCCGGCTGGCGCGGCAGCAGGCGCCGGGTGACCCCGGGCGCATCCTCGCCGTCCGCCCAGGTCAGCATGGTCACATCCCGAGCGGGCCAGCGGGTGGGCTCGCGCTCGCGCTCCTCGGCGCGGCGCAGGTCGCAGATCGCGCGCACGCCGAGCCTCGACAGCCGCTCGGCATCGGCCGGCGTCAGATAGCGCAGTACGCCCGCTCGATATACACGCCCCCAGCGCACCGTCCGGCCGTCCTCGGTCGCATGGCCGCCGGCATCGCGAAAGTTGCAGCCGCCCTCGAGCTGCAGGTAGCGAGATGGGGCGTGCATGCTCCTTCGATTTGCGTCCGCCATTGCGGACCTATACTACGCGGCCACCGCCCATCGGCAAATTCCCCCGTTGACGTATAGTGTGCGGCGCAGGCAGGACGGCTCCCGAGGCAAATGCTCAACCCCGATCCCGGATCCTTGAACTTCGTGCGCGGCGACACCTTCGGCCTTGCCATTCCGGCGCACGGCGAGGCGTTGCGCAGCGCCGGCGCAGCGTTCTTGACCGATGCATTCCGGCGTTTCGGATCGCTTTCCCGGGACAACCGCGTCGTCGCGATCAGGCGCTGCGAGCCGTTTCGGGGTGGCAACTCGGGCCACAAGCTGCTGCTATCCCTGCAGTACGCTCATCCGCAGGACGGGCTGCACAGCGAGCTGTTCGTGAAATTCTCCCGCGACTTCAGCGATGCATTTCGCGACCGCCGCCGCCACGAGCTGGATGCGGAGGTGCGCCTGGCGGCGCTGTCGCGCCTGCCGAGCTTTCCCATCAGCGTTCCGACCGCGTATTTTGCGGACTTTCAGCGCGAATCAGGCACCGGCCTGCTGATCACGCAACGGATCGCCTTCGGCAGCGGCGGCATCGAGCCGACCCGGCCCAAGTGCATGGACCACGAGATCGCCGACGCGCTCCCCTACTACCGCACCATCGTGTCGACCCTTGCGCGCCTCGCCGGCGCGCACAAGGCCGGACGGCTCTCCGCACAGGCCGATGCGTACTTCCCCTTCGATGCCGAAGCGGCCTGCGCCGCGGACCCGATTGCCTGCGACGAGCGGGGCATGCGCGAGCGCGTGGCGCGCTATGCCTCGTTTGCCGCGCGGTGTCCGCAGCTCCTGCCCCACCCTGTGGCCACGCCTCGATTCATTGCACGGCTCGAGCGCGATGCGGTGCGCTTCCTGCAGCACGAGTCGACGGTCAAGCAGTTCCTGCATGCGGATGGCGATTACATCGCGCTGTGCCACTACAACGCCAACATCGATAACGCCTGGTTCTGGCGCGAGGGCTCGGGGGCGCTGCGATGCGGATTGCTGGACTGGGGACGGGTTCGACAGATGAACGTGGCCTACGCGCTGTGGGGCTGTCTGTGCGCGGCGGATTTATCGATCTGGAACCACCTCGAGGAGCTGCTCGGCCTGTTCGTGCGCGAACTGCGCGCCTGCGGCGGTCCGCGGCTGCAAGAATCGAAGCTCAGGCTCTACCTGGATCTTTATGTGGCGACCATGGGCCTCGCCACCTTGACGGACGCCCCGGCGCTGGTGCTTTCGCGCCTGCCGCAAGCCGCCGATGCGCGCGGTCCGCTCGATCCCCTGTTCGGCAGGGACGACGTCGTGCGCGGCTTCCTGCACGTCTTCACGGCCTTCCTCAGCCTCTGGCAGCGCCATGACTTCGGGGCCAGCCTCGATCAGGCGCTGGCAGCGACCGGGCACCCGAGCGGCTAGCCGCACCAAAAAATTCGGCGGGCCATGCGAGCCGCGCCCGCGCTCAGCTCACCACGTGTAGCGTATCCGCACACCGTAGAAGCGCGGCTGGCCGAGCTCGGCGGTTTCGAAGCCCACCGTGGTCACGACGCCGGGCACCCAGGTGTAGTACTGCCGGTTGGTGACATTGGTCGCAAAGGCCGACAGGTCCACATGCGAGCCGAAGATCGAGTTCCAGCTCGCATTGAGGTTGAGCAGGCCGAGCGGCGGCAAAGTGCCCAGTCCGTTGATGGACGGCAGCGCCACGGTGCTATCGACGTAGTTGGTGATCTGGGCGCTCGTGTGCGTGTAGTTCGCGCCGACCGACACACGTCCGACGGTGTCGGCGAGCGGCAGCGTGTAGGTCCCGGTGATGCTCACCTTGTTCCTGGGCGAAAGCGTCAGAGAGTCCCCCTCGCTCACCTGCGGCACCACCACATAGGGGCTCGAGGCGGGGGTGGTGACGGCGGCGACCTCCTCGACCTTCGTGTCGAGCCAGGTGTAGTTGACGTCGACGGCAAATCCCGGAAACAGGTCGACGTTGGTATCCATCTCGAAGCCGGAGATTCGAGACTTCCCGGCGTTGAGGATGCCGCTCGCCGGGGACACCGCCGTGCCGGGCTTCGGCTCGAAGCCCGCCTGCAGCTGCTGATCCCTGAAGTTGTTGTAGAAGGCGGCCGCATCGAACGTACCGCTCACCAGGGAATGGAAGGTGGTCTTGATGCCCACCTCGTAGGAGTCCACCTTCTCCGGCTGGAAAGTGCCGAATTCGGGCGGTACCGACGGCGAGACGCCGCCGGCGCGGTATCCGCGCGCGTATTTGCCGTACACCAGCAGGTCCTGGGTCGGCGCGTAATCGACACCGAGCAGCCAGGTCGGCGCGTGGGAGTTTTGCACGAAACGGGCGTTGCAGCCGGGAAGCGTGTACTGCGGCTCGGTGCACAGCGGCGTCACTTTCGTGAAGGGATCGAGCGGATTGGGAAACAGAGAGGGGAAATAATAGGTCTCGAGCACGCTGTTGTTGTGCGTGGAGTCATCCGTGTAGCGCAGGCCCTCCGTCACCTTCAGCGTATCCGTCACGGCGTAGTTGGTCTGCTCGTAGACGCCGGCGTCGTTGTAGTACGTCTTGCCGGCGGTGTAGTTGACCGAGCCCTCGCCGAGCGGATTGATGCAATTGAACGTATCGGAGTTGGCGCAATCGATCAGCACCGGGGACTGCGAGCCGACCTGCGCCGTGGGCTCGACATTCTCCTCGTAGAAGCCCCCCTGCCAATGCAGCCGGTCGTTCAGCGCACGGCCCTGGAACTGCAGCTCCTCCGTCGCGGTGCTCTCATCCGCCGTATAGCCGCCAGGCAGCGGCACGCTCGCGGCGAAGTCGAACGGTATGCCCGGCGCGGGAATGTAGGGCGGGACGATGAGGGAGAAGTTCGTCCCGAACAGCGCCGTTCTGAGCCTCTCGGCCAGCTGGGCGTAGCTCATGATGTTCTTGATCGTCAGATCATCGCTCGCCTGCCAGGTCGTGGTGTTGATGACCTGCGCCTGGGTGAAGTGCGTTATGGGGTTCGGCAGCGTGCTCTGCAGCGTGTAGAAGCCGGCGCCTTTCGCCTGCTCCTCGGCGAGCTGGGCACACGCGAATGGCCCGAGGCTGAAAGTCGGATTGCAGGCGATCAGCTTCTGCAGGTCACCGTTGGTGTTGGACTCCGTATAGGACCCGATGGTGTAGTTCTCGAGATCCGGCGTGATGTCGATGACCAGGCTCGCGCGGCCGGAGGTGTAGTCGACGTCGCCGAAGCGCACCGGGCCGATGCCCGTGTCGTTCGTCTCGTAGCCGTTGCGGGTTTGACGATCGATGCCGATGCGAAACCGCACGGCATCGTTCACCGCGATGTTCTGCACCGCCGTCACGCGCTTCATGGCGTAATTGCCGTAGGAGAGCTCGGCGAAGCCCTCGTCCTTCGTGGTCGGCTTCTGCGGCACCAGCAGGATATCGCCGCCGGTCGTATTGCGGCCGAACAGCGTGCCCTGCGGCCCTTTCAGAATCTGCACGTTCTGCAGATCCCAGAACATCCCCGGCCCGGCGCCATCGCCGATGGGGATGTTGTTGGACGCGCCGCGGGGCGCGACCACGTCCGCGAAGAACACGCCGACCGCGGGCTGGGTGCCGATGTCCTGCACGAAGCCGCGCATCGCAAAAGCCGTGTTCAGATTGCCGAAATCATTGTTGACCGACAGCGACGGGGTGTAGGCCGCGAGGTCCTGCGTATTGACGACGTTGAGGTTGGTGAGCTGCGTCTGATTGAACACCGTGATCGAGATCGGCACGTCCTGCAGACGCTCCTGCACACGCCGCGCCGTCACGATGACTTCGGACAAACCGACGTTGGCAGGGGCGTTCTCGCCGCTCGTCTGAGCGGCCGAGGCGCCCTGATCCGCAGCGTCGGCCCGCACCATCGCGGGCATGGCCTGCATCAGCATCACGGCGCTCACGCCGCCGAGCATGGTCTTCAGTACTGGGTTGTTCATCCAAACTCCCTTTGATCGGATCGCATTGAATCTGTGCCGCGGTCAGCTGATTGTGGCCGATAGGGAACAGTTGAGCCGGGGACGGCGGTGGCGCGATCGTTGCGTGGCAGTGGCACAACGCAGGATGCGGGTGGCGAGCTCGCATGCGGCACAATGACGCCAGAACCCGCCGCAACGAGTCTGCCGAAGGTGCGAACTCTCACAAACTCCCCCCAGAACCGTTCTATGCGGTTGCCTTAGGAATCCTGTCCTACGTTCTATATCGGAAAACTATCCTGCTTGTATGTTGGAATCGTGTCCTAGTCGCGCAGGCGTGTCAAGGTATCCACCAACGTTGTTGTCTAACGGCAACGTCTGGGCGAAGGTGGCGGGCGCGGCCGAGCATGGCCGCGGCACGAGCCTGGTTTACCACGAAGGCGGCGCCGCGGGTCGGCGGCCGCCGCTGAGCGGAACGCATGGCCGCCCGGCAGGCGCGACGCCTGGCCGGGCAGGAGGAGGCGCGGCGAGCTCAACGCCTGCCGCGCACCTTGCGTTTGGTGTCGGAGCGCGCGTCCAGCTCGGGAAATCTCTCCGGGCGCAGCGTGCCATGCATGGAGAGCCGTAACACCTCGCGCGACAGCCGCTTCGCCATCTGCTGGCGCTCCTTGGCGTTGCGCGCATGGGCGCGGGCCCAGACCGGCCACAGGAACATGCCGGCGAGCGTCAGCACCGACACCACCTCGGTGTCGATGCCGGGCTGGGCATGCTCGCTCCTCGCGAGATCCTCGAAGCTCGATTCATACGCCCGCCAGAACCGATCGCTGGCCGGACGCCGCGAGCTCAGCAGCTCGAACAGCCATGCGCGGCCGAGCTCCGGGTTTTCCATCGCGAAATCCGCCAGGTGCTCGGTCACCCGCTTGATGGCGAGGCTGTCGACCGTCTGGCCGACGACCGGCGCCAGCTTGCCGTACACCGCATGAAAGAGCTTGTCGCTGACCCATTCGGCCGTCGCCTCGATGAGTTGCTCGCGCGTCTGGAAATGCTGGTAAGCGGTGCCACGATTGACGCCGGCGCGGCGCGCGACCTGCGAGACGCTCAGCCCTTCCTTGCCATCCTGGGCCAGCACTTGGCGTGCGGCTTCCAGAATGAGTTCGCGGGTTCCGTCCGGGTTGCGGGTTCTGCGCGCGTTTTTATTTGGCGCCGGCGACTTAGCTCGATCGGCCATGAGCCGGCATGATACCCGAAAATCCCCGGAGTCGATCAACAACGCGTTGATCAGGCGCCGTATTGTTCGTATACAGGAGATCCCAGATGAGCGAGACCCCCGCGTTGCAAACGCTGATCGATCGGCAGACCATCACCGACCTCATCCTGCGCTACTGCCGTGCGCTGGACCGGCGCATCGACGGTGATCTCGACGCGCAGCAGCCCGCATGAGCCGCGGTCCCCGCGTGCTGGTGGTGGGCACCGGACACGGTTGCCGCGTCCATGTGCCGGCGCTGCGCGCCGCGGGATTCGAGGTGGCGGCGCTGGTGGGGAACGATCCCGAGCGCACGCGGCGGCGGGCCGCGCTCAGCGGCGTGCCGCGCGCGTTCACCGATCTGGATGGCGCCATCACGCAGACGGGCGCGACCGCGGTCGCGGTGGCGACGCCGCCTGCGACCCACGCCGCCGTGGTGTCGGCGGCGCTATCGCGCCGTTGCCACGTGCTTTGCGAGAAGCCGTTCGCCATGAATGCCGGAGAAGCGCGCATGCTGCTTGCGGCAGCAACGCAGGCACGGGTCGTTCATCTGCTGGGGAACCAGTTCCGAATGTTGCCCGAGCGCGCGCTGGCCGCACGCTCGATCGCGGCAGGGCTGATCGGCGAGCCGAGGCTTGCGACGCTGGTGCAATATGCCGGCCTGCTCACCCAGGCCGGGAGCCGATGGCCGCACTGGTGGTCCGATCCGGCGGCCGGCGGGGGGTGGCTCGGCGCTTCGGGCTCGCATTCCATCGATCAAGTGCGCAGCTGGCTGGGCGAGTTCTCCTCGGTGAGCGCCGTGCTGCCGAGCGTATCGCAGCAACCGCGCGCGGCCGAGGATTCCTTCATCCTGCGATTCTCGCTGGCAAGCGGCGTGCACGGGATGATCCAGCAGACGGGCGCCGCCTGGGGACCTCATGCGCCCATGACTCGTGTGGCCGGAACACAGGGCAGCCTGTGGCTCGATCAAGGCGCCGTATGGGTCGCCGATCGCACGGGAACGCGCCGGTTGCAGGTCCCGCCCGAACTTGAGCTCGAGCCCATGGCGCAAAGCGATGATCCGCGCAAGCAGTTCCTGCACATCGAGCTTCCGCCCTCTCGCCGGCTGTGCGAGCAGTGGCGCGCGGCCATCGAAGGTCGGGCGGGCGATGGCGTACCTGTGGCGACATTCGCCGACGGCGTCGCGTGCATGCAGGTCATCGACGCGATTCGCGTCTCCGCGGCGAGCGGGGGCGCGGTCGTGCCGATCCCCTGACGCGGCCGTGTCACCTGAGGCGCCCCGCTCGCCTGACGGCGGCCGCGATTGCACACCCGGTTCCGCCCGGCAACCAGCCGTTGCCCGGCGGTCCTCGCCTGTGTCACGATCTGCCCCAACCCCAGGAGATTGGCATGCCCGAAGCTTACATCATCGACGCCGTTCGCACGCCGCGCGGCATTGGCAAGGTCGGCAAGGGGGCCCTTGCCAATATGCATCCGCAGCATCTCGCGGCCACCGTCCTCAAGGCCCTCAAGGAGCGCAATCACCTCGAGACCGCCGAGATCGATGACATCATCTGGGGCACGAGCGCGCAGATGGGCAAGCAAGGCGGCGACATGGGGCGCATGGCCGCCCTGGATGCCGGGTTCGACATCCGCGCAAGCGGCGTGACGCTGGATCGGTTCTGTGGCAGCGGCCTCACCGCCACGAGTTTCGCGGCCGCTCAGATCATGTCGGGCATGGAGGATCTGTTGATTGCCGGCGGCACCGAGATGATGTCGCTGGTCAACGCGCTGGGCGAAGCCTACCGGGCCGCGGGGCTGCGTACCGCGGGCGGCATGGCGAACGGCAATCTGCGCCTGCAGCGGCGCCATCCTCAGTCGCATCAGGGGCTGTGCGCCGACGCGATCGCGACCATGGAGGGCATCACCCGCGAAGCGCTCGATGCCATAGGGCTCGCCAGTCAGCAGCGTGCCGCCGTCGCGCTGCGCGAGGGCCGGTTCGCGAAGGCGACCATTGCGGTCGTCGACGACGACGGCAAAGTGGTCCTCGACCGGGAGGAATACCCTCGCCCGCAGACCACCGCGGCGGACCTGGCGGGGTTGAAGCCGGCGTTTGTCCAGGTCGCCGATATGGTGATCGACGCGGAGGGCACGACTTTCCGCAAGCTCATCAACCAGAAGTATCCGCACATCGACATTCGACATTTTCATCACGCCGGCAACTCCTCCGGCGTGGTCGACGGTGCAGCCGGGCTGCTGCTCGCCTCCGATCGCTATGCCCGCAGCCACGGACTGAAGGCCCGCGCGCGCATCGTGGCGACCGCCAACGTGGGCGATTGCCCGACGCTCATGCTGAACGCACCGGTGCCGGCCGCGAAGAAGGTGCTCGCCAAGGCGGGGCTGACCAAGGCCGACATCGATCTGTGGGAAGTCAACGAGGCCTTTGCCGTGGTGGTGGAGAAATTCATCCGCGACCTCGACATCGATCGAGAGAAGATCAATGTCAACGGCGGCGCCATCGCACTCGGCCATCCGATCGGCGCCACCGGCGCCATCCTGATCGGCACCGTGCTCGATGAGCTCGAGCGGCGCGAGCTCAAGCGCGCCCTGATCACCATGTGCGCCGCCGGCGGCATGGCCCCGGCGGTCATCATCGAGCGCGTCTGATCCACGCCCGGGTCCGATCCACGCCCGGGTCTGATTTCACGGCGTATACATCTCGATCGATTCGCCGTGCGGATCCGGGCTCGCCGCCCGCCAGCGCACCGAGCCGAAGGGCCGCTCGAGATAGCGGCGCACGCGAGCCTCGCGGTCGCCGCGATTGAAGGCGTCGGCCGCCGCCTGCAGCTTTCGATCCGCATGGGTGAAGCGGCTGCGCTGGCGCAGATAGTCCTCCCAGGTGGGAAAGTGAAATCGCTCCGTCCAGGCGGCAGGGTCGGCGATGTCGCGCGACAGCGACCAGTCGAAGGCGCCGTTGCGAAGACGCGCACGCTGCAGCCTGAGCATGACGTTGTAGAAATGGCGTGCCTTGGAAGGATCCACCTGGTAATCGATCTCGATGGCGATCGGTCCGCTGCGCGCCGTGATGGCGAGCGCAACCTGCGGCTCGTTGGCGATCTCGACCATCGCCAGGTCCGCCGGCGATGCGCTGCGAATCGGAATGACGAAGCCGAGAAGCGGAGTGAGTATGAGGTAGGTGCCCGACGCCAGGAACGCGTGCTCGAGGCCCCATGCGCCCGCCACGTGGCCCCAGACGGCGGCGCCGACGCCCACACCCGCGGTGAGCGCCGCCTGAAACCAGGAGAGCGCCCGCGCAGTCACCCAGCGGGGCACCGACAGCTGCACACCGACATTGAGCAGCGCAATGGTGAGGATGTTGGTCGCCCCGTTCACCGCCATGGCCGCCCCGGTCAATAGCATGTTGCGGCTCAGACCCACGACCATGATCATGAGCGCGCTGATGACGGCACACCAGCGGTAAGCGTGCTCGGCCTCGAGCCGCGCCTTGACCCGGTTGACGTTGAGAGCTCCCGCCACGGCACCCACGCCGGTACAGCCGAGGAGCAGCCCGTAGGTGCTGGCATTGCCCTTCAGCAGGTCGCGAGCCACCAGCGGCGCGAGCGCGGCCGCCGTCGCGCTCGACAATCCGAATGCGAAGGCGCGCACGATCGTGGTCCGGACCGGCAGGGAGTGCAGCGCATAGCGCGACCCCGAGATGATGGCGCGGGCGATTCCTTCCGGCGGAAGCCTCGGGACGACATGCTTGCGGCGCCACAGAAAGAAGGCGGCGAGCAGCGGCAGGTAGCCCAGCGCATTGGTCGCGAAGGCGGCGCGCGAGCCCGCGGCCAGCACGATGAGGCCGCCGACGGCGGGACCGAAACTGCGCGCCACGTTGTAGCTGATCGAGCCGAGCGCCACGGCGGCCGGCAAGTGCTCGAGCGAGACTTGCTCGCCGATCGATGCCCCCCAGGCGGGGGCGTACAACGCCACTCCGGCGCCGATCAACGAGCAGAAGACCAGCAGCAGCCACGGACTCGTCAACCCAAGCGTCGCCAGCGTGGTCAGAAGCGTACCGCACAGGGCGGCGAAGCCGAGCCCGAGCATCGCGATCTTGCGCCGATCGAACATGTCGGCAATCGCGCCGGCCGGTACCGCGACCAGCATCAGCGGCAGCATCAAGGCCGATTGCACCTCCGCGACCATGGCGTCGCTGGTACCGAGGCGGGTCATCTCCCACGCGGCGCCGACGCCCAGGATGAGCTGGCCGAAGTTGGCCACGACGCTCGCCGTCCAGATCCTGCGGAACGTGCGCTCGCGCAGCGGCTCCAGCGCTCCCCAGCTCCCGATCAGCGGCGTGCCGCCAGAGTCAAAACGATCTTCATGCCTGCCCCCGTTGCCAGGCCGCTCAATCCGCCCCGGCCCGCGCCCGTGGCGCGATCGATCAACAGTGTAGTACAGCGACGGCGGCGCATCGAGCGCGGGCGCCGCATCGAGCGCGGGCGGCTCAGCGCGCGGTGAATTTGCCGCCCTCGGCGGCGAGCTGCCGGAGGCGGGCGGCGGGCTCGAATCTCTTGCCATGCCGCGCCTGCAATGCCGCGAGCGCCGCGGCGATGCGCGGCAGGCCCACCGTATCGGCCCAGAACATCGGGCCGCCGGTGTGCAGCGGCCAGCCATGGCCCAGCACGCACGCGACGTCGATGTCCGAGGCGCGCAGCGCCACGCCTTCCTCGAGGAGCCTCGCGCCCTCGTTCACCGCGGGGTACAGCACTTGCGCGACGATGTCATCGGCCGACGGCGCGCAGAGGGGCCGGAGGATGCCGCCGACCGCCGGCTCGTCCTGCGCGGGCGGGCCGCGGCCGGCGCTGTGCAGCGTTCGCGACGGCTCATCCGGGAAGCCGAAGTCATAGAGCGCCCGATCGAGCTCGGCGCGTGGCAGGCCCTGGGCGAGCAGGCATTGCAGCGCCTCTCCGATAGCCCCCATCACGCGGTCGGCGATCAGGTGGTGGCCGGCGCCGCTCAGCACCGCCGCCTTGCCCATGGTCTTCGCAAGCCTCATCACCGCGGCGACGGTTGCTGCGGAGGTCCCCCGGCCGCGCGCGACTTCAATCAGCCGCGCATTCTGCGGCGCCGTGACGAGGTGCAATCCGAGGATCCGATCGGGGCGCGCCGTGGCCGCGGCGAGCTCCTCCAGATCGGCGAAGCCAGCCGCGATGGCCATGAGCGCGTCCGGCCGGCAGAGCCGCTCGAGAGTGCCGAACAGGTCCCGCCGTTGCGCCGCGGGCAGCTCGGCCGCCTCGATCAGCAGATCGGCCCGCGCCAGCGCCTGCGGATCGAGCGGGCGGCTCGGATCGAACCGCATCACCGGCAGCCCGGCCTGCAGGAGACTTTGCGCAATGCCCGTGGCCAGCGTACCCGCGCCCACCACGCCGATCGCCTGCAGCGCTCGCGCAGGCGTGTCGGGCGGGACGCCGGGCACCTTGGCGGCCGCGCGCTCGGCGGAGAAAAGATGCCGTCTCGCCGCCGCTTCGGTGCTTTGCCACAGCTCATTGAACAGCTCGCGCTCGCGCCTGAGTCCCGCCTCGAAGCTCTCGAGCTCGGCCGCAGCCTCGACCGCCTTGACGATGTTGAGAGGCGCCTTCAGGCCGCGAAACGCCTGCGCACGCCGGGCAAGAAACGCGCTGAAGATCTGCGGCTGGCCGCGCGCCGCGGCCAGCTTCTCGTGCCGGTCGCGCACGCGCTGCAGAGGCCGATTCTCGGCCAGAATGCGCCGCGCGAACGCGAGGGCATCCGCGCGCAGGCGGCCCTCCTGCGCCAGGGCATCGATCATGCCGAGCTCGAGTGCCCGGGGTGCGGGCACGTGCTCGCCGCTGGTCAACAGCTCGAGCGCCGCCTCCACACCGACGATGCGCGGCAGCCGCTGCGTGCCGCCGCCGCCCGGCAGGAGCCCGAGATTGACCTCGGGCAATCCGACCTTGGCGGAGGGCACCGCGATGCGGTAGTGACAGATCATGGCGAACTCGTATCCGCCGCCGAGCGCCGTGCCGTGGATCGCGGCCACCACGGGCTTCGATCCCCTCTCGATGATGTCGAACACCTCGAGCAGGCTGGGGCCCTGCATGGGCTTGCCCAGCTCGCCGATGTCGGCGCCCGCACAGAACGTGCGGCCGGCGCAGATGAGCACCACCGCCTCGACGGCCGCGTCGGCCGCGAAGGCGCGGAACCCCGCGTCGAGCGCGCGCCGCACGCCTGCGCCGAGCGCGTTCACCGGCGGCGAGTCGATGGTGACGACGCCGATGCCGTCTTCGATGATGCAGGTGCAGGCATCGCCCATCTACCAAGCCCCAGCTGCCGGCGATCGATGTGGATCGGCGCCTAGATTGACACAAAAGTGTCAAAATGACACCATCGTTCCATGCCTCAGGCGTCACGAACGTCCAATCCGCTGGTGCGCCTGGTCGACGAGGTGGTGCGGCTGCAGGGACGTCTCAAGGGCGTGTTTGCCGGGTCGAACGAGGCCGCCGGCCTTCCGCCGATGGAGCTGACGGTGCTGACGGCCGTGGTCGAGGCGGCGAGCCCCCCGACGGTGCCGCAGATCGGACGCAGCCTCGGCCGGCCGCGCCAGGTGATCCAGCGCGCGGCGCACGCGCTCATCGCGGCGCAGCTCATCGAGACCGCGCCGAACCCCCATCACAAGCGCGCGCCGCTGCTTGCGGCGACGCGCCGCGGCAGGGCCGTCAAGCGCAAGGCGGACGACTGCGCGATCCGTGCGGCCAACGCGTTCCTGGGCGGCATCGACGCCGCGCGCTGCAGCCGCCTGGCAAGGGAGCTGCGCGCGCTGCGCGGCGAGATCGAGGCCTACCTGCGCACGCAGCCGGCATGACGCTTCCCTGCGCACACGATCTCGCCGCGCTGATCGACGTTCCACGCCTGAGCGCATGGCTCGATGAGCACATCCCCGCGCTGGGCGATGCGCCGCTCGAGGCGCGCATCATCCACGGCGGCACCTCGAACGTGATCATCAGTCTCGACCGCGGCGGTCAGAGCATGGTCCTGCGCCGGCCGCCCGCGGTGCCGCCGCCGGGGAGCGAGAAGACGGTCCTGCGCGAGGCGCGCGTGCTGCGCGCGCTGAACGGCACCCCGGTGCCCCACCCGGTGTGCTACGGGGACTGCGCCGACACGGCGGTGATCGGCGCGCCCTTCTATGTCATGGAGCGGGTCTGCGGCTGGCCCGGGGAGCTGCGCGATGACAGGATCCATCATCGGCCGCCGTTCGACCGCATGCCGTACGAGTACGGCATACCGTTCGCGGCGGTCGACGGACTCATCGCTCTGGCGAACGTCGACTACCGGGCCGTCGGACTCGAGGGCTTCGGCAAGCCCGAGAATTTCCTCGCGCGCCAGGTCGACCGCTGGACCGGACAGCTCGCGTCCTACCGCAAGCTCTACAATTATGCGGGCCGCGATCTGCCCGGCTTCGAGCTGACGGCGCAATGGCTGCGCGACCACGTGCCCGCCGATTTCAGGCCGGGCATCATGCACGGCGACGTCGCCACCGCCAACATGCTGTTCGCGCCGGACCCCCCCGCGCGCCTGACCGCCCTGATCGACTGGGAGCTGTCCACCATCGGCGACCCGCTGCTCGACCTCGCCTGGTTCTGCAACAGTCTGCGCGATGAGCGCTCGGCACATCACTCGCCGGCGAAGTCGCATTACAACGTCGACAACTGGCCGACGCGCCAGGAATTGGTGCGCTACTACTGCGCCGGGACCGGCCGCGATGCGTCCCATTTCGACTACTACCTGATCCTTGCAAAATTCAAGGGCGGGTGCATCCTCGAGTACAAGGTTGCGCAGGCGGCGGCCGGCATCCTGCCGCGGGAGACGGGCGAGTACTTCTCGCGCATGGTCCTGTCGAGCTTCGCCGAGTCGGCAAAGCTGATCCACAGCATCGGGTAGAGGCGCCATGATCGACTTTCGCATCGAACCGCAATTGCAGAGCAAGCTCGACTGGATGGCGAAATTCGTCCGCGAGGAGTGCGAGCCGCTGGATCTGCTCTTCGAGAGTCACGGCGCGCCCTACGACGTGAAGAACGAGTACTCGCGCCGATTGCTCGGGCCTCTGCGGGCGAAGGTGAAGGCGCAGGGCTTGTGGGCCTGCCATCTCGGGCCCGAGCTCGGCGGTCCGGGATATGGCCAGCTGACGCTCGCCCTGATGAACGAGATCCTCGGCCGCTCGCGCTGGGCGCCCACCGTGTTCGGCACCGCTGCGCCCGACACCGGCAACGCGGAGATCCTCGCCATGTTCGGCACGCCCGCTCAGAAGGCGAAGTATCTGCAGCCGCTGATGGAGGGGGAGATCGTATCGAGCTTCTCCATGACCGAGCCGCAGGCCGGCGCGGACCCGAAGGAGTTCACCTGCCGCGCCCATCGCGACGGCGATGAGTGGGTCATCGACGGATACAAGTGGTTCACGTCGAATGCCCGCTACGCGAGCTTCCTGATCGTGATGGCGGTGACCGATCCCGAGAACCCGCCGCATGCCCGCATGTCGATGCTGATCGTCCCGGCCGACACGCCCGGCATCGAGTTCATCCGTCACGTCAGGACCATGGGCGATGGCCACGGCCCGGACGACGGTATCCATGCCTTCATTCACTACGACCGCGTGCGCGTACCGCTCGACGCCATGCTGGGCGGCCCCGGCGAGGGGTTCAAGGTGGCGCAGGCCCGCCTCGGCGGCGGGCGCATCCACCATGCGATGCGCACGGTCGGCCAGTGCCAGCGTGCGATCGACATGATGCTCGAGCGCGCGGTATCGCGGCGCACGCAGGGCAAACTGCTCGCCGAGCACCAGTTCGTGCAGGGAATGATCGCCGATTCCATCATCGAGCTGGAGCAGTTCCGACTGCTGGTGCTCAAGACCGCATGGATCATCGACCATGAGCCGCACGGCGCGGCGCGCACTCACATCGCCATGTGCAAGGTGCAGCTGGCCAAGGTCTATCACGACATCGCGCAGCGCGCCGTGCATCTGCACGGATCCCTGGGCATCACGCTCGAGACGCCGCTCGCGACCATGTGGATGGGCGCGCCCTCGCTCGGCATCGCCGACGGCCCGACCGAGGTGCACAAAGTGCAGATCGCCAAGGCCTATCTGAAGCGGGCCACGCCCGCGGCCGGGCTGTTTCCGAGCGAGCACATCCCGACCCGCAAGCAAGCCCTGCACCCGTCCGGGAAAGCGAGCCAGTGAGCCTCGATCCGCTGTTCGACTTCACCGGCAAGGTCGTGCTGGTCACCGGCGGCTCGCGCGGCCTGGGGCATGAAATGGTCAAGGCCTTTGCCGCGCGCGGCGCGCACCTGGTCATCGCGAGCCGCAAGCTCGATAACTGCGAGAAGGCGGCGGCGCAGGTTCGGGCGCTCGGCGGGCGCGCACTGGCAGTATCCGCGCACGTCGGCAAATGGCCCGAGTGCGATGCGCTCATCGAGAGCGCCTATGACGAGTTCGGACGGGTCGACATACTGGTCAACAATGCCGGGATGTCGCCCGCCTCCCGCAGCCACGAGATGCCCGAGAGCCTGTTCGACTCGGTGCTCAACTTGAACTTCAAGGGGCCTTTCCGCCTCGCGACCCAGATCGGCCACCGCATGAGCTGCGCCGGCGGCGGCTGCATCATCAATGTCAGCTCCACCGGAGCGCTCATGGCGCTGCCGCAAGCCGTCGCTTATGGCGCGGCAAAGGCCGCGCTCAACGCCATGACCGTCTCGCTGAGCCGTGAATATGCCCCGAAAGTGCGGGTCAACGCGATCTCCGCGGGCCCGTTCCTGACCGACATCGCGAAAAGCTGGGATCCCGCGGCGCTCGAGCGCATGCCGCTGCCGCTCGGACGGGCCGGCAACCCGCCCGAGATCGTGACCGCGGCGCTGATGCTCGCGAGCCCGGCCTCCTCCTTCACGACGGGCGCGCTGCTGCGCGTCGATGGCGGGCAGCGCTAGCGTATGCCGCGCGCCGTCATCGCCGATGCGTTGGGACCGATCGCGAGCTACGCGCTGCGCGCCCACGACCCCGGACCGCCCGGACCCACCCAGGTCAAGATCGCGGTGAAAGCCGCCGGCGTCAGCTTCGTCGACGTGCTGACGGCCGAAGGCAGGTACCACGTCGCTCCGCCGACTCCCTTCATCCCGGGCAGCGAGTGTGCCGGAATCGTCGCGGCGACCGGCGCACAGGTGAAGGCGTTCGCGGTCGGCCAGCCGGTGGTGGCGACGGGCTTCGGCGGCATCTTCGCCGAGACGGTCAATCTGCCGGCGCGCTCCATCTGGCCGATGCCGGCGAATCAGACGTTCGCGCAAGCCGCGGTGTTTCCGGTCAGCTACACCACCGCCTGGCACGCGCTCATCGACCGCGGCAGCCTGCGCGCCGGAGAAACGCTGCTGGTCCTCGGCGCGGGCGGCGCGAGCGGCTATGCCGCGGTGCAGATCGGCAAGCACCTGGGCGCACGCGTCATCGCCTCCGCCTCCTCCGAAGCCAAGCGCCGCATGGCGCTCGCGGGCGGCGCCGACGCCGCCGTGAATGCGCGCTCCGAATCCTGGCGTGAGGACCTCAAGAAGGCCACGGGCGGGCGCCCGTTCGACGTGATCTTCGATCCGGTCGGCGGCGAGAGCACGGAAGCCGCCTTCCGCACGCTCGGCTGGAACGGCCGGCACCTGATCATCGGCTTTCCGGGCGGCATCGCCGCGCTGCGCACCAACCTGCCGCTGCTGAAGGGCGCAAGCCTGATCGGCGTCAACCTGCGTCAGTTCGGCGAGGTCGATCTCGGACGCGCCGAGGCCAACCGCGGGCTGGTGTTCGCGCTGGCGGCGCGCGGGGTGCTGATGCCGGTGGTCGCCGAGCGCTTTTCCCTCGAGCAATTCGCGGCGGCGATGGCGGCCGCGGCCGCCGGCCGCAGCGCCGGGCGCATCGTGCTCACGATCGGCGAGCAAGAATGAGCGGCCGGGCAGCCGAGCGCTGAGCTCATCGGCGTTCCCTCATCACCGTCCTGGATTTGACGAGCGCGGTCGCATCCGCCGGCGTGCCTTGCTGGAGGGCGGCGTCCGGCAGCCAGCGAATGACGCCACGGCGCAGCAGCAGGATTCCGTCGGGATAACGGACGGACCTGGGGTAGGCCTGCCACCCCCATCTGCCCTGGGCATGACGCCCGCTGGAGGTGATCTCCTCGCGCGACACCGTCAAGGTGGTTTCGGCTCCAAAATCGGCGCGGCGCTTGAATCGATGCAAAATGCCGATCTTCGTCGCGGCCACCATGCCTGCCGTGAGCAGCAGCGCCGCCCCGACGGCGATCCCCACCGAGGCGCGCGAGGGTGAGCGCCGGGTCCCGAGAAAGATTCCGAGGATGGCGAGCGCGATGATTCCGTACTGCACCGGCAGCCTGAGCATGAAAGTGCGCTGTCCGTAGTATCGATCGATGATCGTCCGGTAGTAGGCCGCATCGGCGCGGAACTGGTAGATCAGCACGGGTCCGCGGTAGCTGTCTGGGCCGTGTTTCACGATGCGACGCGGCTATCGCCCGGCCTCCCGGCCGCCGCCGGGCGCGCCGTAGCGGCGGCGCAGCTCGTGCTTCTGCAGCTTGCCGGAGGCGAGCCGCGGCAGACTCGGGACGAACTCGACCGAGCGCGGACAGCTGAGCGCCGATATGCGGCCGCGGCACCAGGCGATGAGCTCCGCCGCCAGCGCATCATTCGCCTCCTGCCAGTCCTTCGGCTGGACGAGGGCCTTCACTTCTTCGCCGAATTCCGGGTTCGGCACTCCGATGACCGCGGCGTCGAGCACCTTGGGGTGCAGGATGAGAGCGTCCTCCGCTGCCTGCGGATAGATGTTGACGCCGCCGGAGATGATCATGAAATCCTTGCGGTCGGTGAGGAACAGATAGCCATCCTGATCGACCCGCCCGATGTCGCCGAGCGTGTACCAGTCGCGGCGCGACGGATGCCGCGCCCGCGCCAGGGTGTGCGGATCATTCAGATACTGCGAGCGCAGATCCGCGGGCGTTTCGAAGTAGATGAGCCCTTCGGCTCCCGTGGGCAGCTCCTCTCCGGCATCGGCGCAGATGTGGATGGCCCCCGCCCGCGATCGGCCCACGGAGCCCGGCTTGCGCAGCCATTCCTCGGGAGAGATATAGGTGCTGCCGAACGCCTCGCTGCCGCTGTAGTACTCGTGGATGATGGGGCCGAGCCAGCTCATCATGCGCCGCTTGATCTCGACGGCGCAGGGAGCGGCCGCGTGGATCACCTGCTTCAGGGAGCCGAGGTCGTAGGCGCGGCGCTGCTCATCGGACAGCGCCAGCATGCGCACGAACATGGTGGGCACGAACTGTGCCTGCACCACGCGCCAGCGCTCGATGGCCTTGAGCGACTCGAGGGCATCGAACTTGCGCAGCGTGACGGCCGTTCCGCCGAGGCGTTGCGTGGCGAGCATGCCGGCGAGCGGCGCGGAGTGATACATGGGTCCGGCGTTGAAGGTCACGAGCGGATCGATCCCCTCCAGCAAGCGCGTGCCCTCGAACGGCGCAACCTCCTCGATCGGGCCGGGCTTGAAGGGCCGCAGGATGCCCTTCGGTCGTCCCGTGGTTCCGCTCGAATAGAGCAGATAATGGCCCGACACTTGATCCGCGATCGGCGTGGCCGGCTGCGCCGCGAGTGCCTCGCGCAGCGGGCGCGTGCCGGCCGGCGCCGCTGCGCCGCTGCAGAGCACGGCCTCGACCCGCGGCAGCAGCTCGCCGCGCCGCTCGATGAGGCCCGCCGGGGCAGTTTCGGCCGAGAGGATCAGGACCCTCGCCCCGCAGTCGTTCACAACGGCGGCGGCCTCGCTCGCCGTGAGGTGCGTCGACAGGATTGCGGCCAGCAATCCAGAGCGCTGCGCGCCCCAGTACAGGACCGGATAATCGAGGCTGTTGCGCAGCATGAGCGCGACGCGCTCGCCCGGCGCGAGACCGAGCCGGCGAAAGAGCTGTGCGGCGCGGTTCGAGCCCCGGTCGAGCTCGCGATAGCTCAACTGCTCGCCGGTATCGGCGATCGCCAGCGCGCAATGGTCGGGGTGTGCGAGGGCGTGCTGATAAGGGTGCATTGCGAGCCCCCCGCCCCAGCTACCGCTTCACGGCGCTCGGCGCGCCGGCGCGGCGCTCAACGCGGCTGCATGCGGATGGCGCCATCGAGCCGAACGGTCTCGCCGTTGAAGTAGCCGTTGCGGATCATCTCCAGCGCCAGACTCGCGTACTCTTCCGGGCGCCCGAGCCGCTGCGGAAACGGCACCATCGCGCTCAACGCGTCCACGAGCTTCTGCGATCGCAGCATCGGCGGGGTCGCAAAAATACCCGGCTGGATGGTCACCACGCGAATGCCCTCGCGCGCCAGATCGCGCGCGATCGGCAAGGTCATGCCGACGATCGCCGCCTTCGCCGCCGAGTAGGCTGCCTGGCCCATCTGCCCGTCGGTCGCCGCCGCCGAGGCCGTGTTGACGATCACGCCGCGCTCGCTGTCGATCGGCTCCTGCGTCATCATCCCCGCCGCCGCGCGGGTGATGCAGCGGAACGTGCCCACGGTGTTGAGGCGCAGCACCCACTCGAACTGATCGGAGGGGAAGACATTGATCTTGCCCGTCTCCTTGTCGCGCCGCGCCGTCGCGATGGCGTTGCCCCCGCCCGCACAACACACCAGCGCACGTTCCTGACCCTGCGCGGCGCGCGCCTGCGCGAAGGCCGCGTCCACGCTCTCATCGGAGAGCACATCGCAGCTGCAGAAGGTGGCACCGGTCTCGGCCGCCGCCTGCCGGCCCTGCTCCTCGTTGCGATCGAAAATCGCGACCTTCGCGCCGGCCTCGCGCAGGGCCTTGACGGTCGCCAATCCGAGCCCGGAGGCCCCGCCCGTCACGATGGCAGCTAGAGTCAAATCAATCTTCATGCCCGCTCTCCATTGCTCGATCGCCCACCCGTCGCCGGGCGGTTCCGCGTCTGGCCGCGTAACCGATCAACAGTGTAGTATGGTTGCCGGCTGCCACAAAGGGGAGTCGCCGTTATGACGCAGGTGATGAAGGGCGTGCGGGTGCTGGAGGTGGCGCAATACACCTTCGTGCCGGCCGCCGGCGCGATCCTCGCCGACTGGGGCGCCGACGTCATCAAGATCGAGCATCCGGTGCGCGGCGACACGCAGCGCGGCTTCATCCGCCTCGGCGGCATGCAGATCGACCCGGCGCGCCATACCTTGATCGAGCATCCGAATCGCGGCAAGCGCAGCGTCGGCGTCGACATTTCCAAGCCCGACGGCATCGAGCTGATCTACGAGATCGCCAAGACCGCCGATGTGTTCCTGACCAACTACCTGCCTGCGCAGCGCCGCAAGATGAAGTTCGACATCGAGCACATCCGCGCCGCCAACCCGAGGATCATTTACGCCCGCGGCAGCGCCTACGGCGACAAGGGTCCGGAGCGCGAGGTCGGCGGCTTCGACGGCACCGCCTTCTGGGCGCGCAGCGGCGTCGGCTATTCGATGACGCCGGAGGGCCTGGATGGTCCCTTGACGCAAGGCATCGCCGCCTTCGGCGATTCGATCGGCGGCATGAACATCGCGGGCGGCATATCGGCCGCTCTGTTTCATCGCGAGCGCACCGGCGAGGCGGTCGAGCTCGATGTGTCGCTGCTGAGCACCGCGTGGTGGGCCGCCGGCACCTCGATCGATCAGTTCATCGAGAGCGGCAAAGTGATCCGCAACGGCATGCCCAAGTCCGGCGCCAGCCCCGGCAACCCTTTCATGGGCAATTTCTGGACCTCCGACGGCGGCACCATCAATCTGTGCATCATCACGCCGGGTCCGCACATCCGCGACACCTTCGCGCATCTCGGCATCCCCGAGGCCGCCGACGACCCCCGCTTCTCGGACGTTCAGGCGCTGCTGCGCAACTGGGAGGCGGGGAGCGAGCTCGTGGTGAAGGCCATCGCCAGCAAGCCTTTCGCGTACTGGCGCCAGCACCTGAAGACCATGACCGGTCAATGGGCGCCGGTGCAGAGCCTGCTCGATCTGGCGAGCGATGAGCAGGCGCTCGCCAACGACATGATCTTCGAGGTGGAAGCGTGCGACGGTGGCAAGCCGCTCAAGCTGGTGCGCGGGCCGGTACAGTTCGATCACGAGCCGGTGGCGACGACGCGCGCGCCGCAGGCCTCCGAGCATACCGAGAGCTTCTTGATGGAGCTGGGTCTGGATTGGGACCGGATCGAGCAGCTGAAGGCCAAGGGCGCCATTACCTGAGACTCATGAAAGCGGGAACGAAGTTGAAGAGCGCGGTGTGCGACACCGAGGTGGTGGTCATCAAGGCCGGCGATGCGCCGGTCGAATGCGGCGGGGTGCCCATGGCGGCGGAGCGGCCGGCGCAGCAGGCCCCTCTCGACCCGGCCTTTGCGGGCGGGACGAAGATCGGCAAGCGCTACGTCAATGCCGCCCATACGCTCGAGCTGCTGTGCATCAAGGCAGGCCAGGGCTCGCTGTCCAGCGGCGGAGTCGCCTTGCAGCCGAGGGAAGCCAAGCCGCTGCCATCGTCCGACTGACGAGGCAGTCTCATTGCGTCGATGAACCTGTCGCTCGTTCTGCAAATGGCGGCTGAGGCCGAGCCCGAGCGCATCGGTCTCGTATGCGACGGGCGGCGCTGGTCATATCGCGCGCTGTGGGATGGCGCGCGGGGCGCGGCGGCCCTCATCCGCGAGAGCGGCTGTGCGCACGTCGCGCTGCTGGATGAGAACAGCGAAGCGGCCGCCGTGGCTCTGTTTGGCGCCGCGCTCGCCGGCGTCCCCTACGTGCCGCTCAACTACCGGCTCGCCGATGCCGACCTTGCGGCCTTGCTCGGCCGCGTGGCGCCCGCCTGCCTCATCGGCGACACCGGCCGCAGCGAGCGGCTGGCTCCGGATCACGGCATTCGCGCCTTCACGCGCGCTGCGTTCATGAGCGCAGCCCTGGAGCGCGCGGAAAACAGCGTCGCGCCCGACGAATCCGGGACCGGAGTCGCCATCCAGCTCTTCACCAGCGGCACCACGGCGGCGCCGAAGGCGGCCATCCTGCGCCACGCGAACCTGCTCGCCTACATCCTCGGCACGGTGGAATTCGGATCGGCCTCGATGGACGAAGCGGCGCTCGTCTGCGTGCCGCCCTATCACATTGCGGGAATCGCGGCCCTGCTGAGCTCGATCTACGCGCAGCGGCGCATCCTGCTGCTGCCGGCATTCGACCCGGATGACTGGCTCGCCTTCGCCGCAGCCGAGCGCGCCACCAACGCCTTCGTGGTGCCGACCATGCTGGCGCGCATCATCGCCCGCCTGGAGGCGGGTCGCAGCGCCGATCTCTCGGCCCTCGCGGCGGTTGCCTACGGCGGCGGCCGCATGCCCTTGGAGCTCATCGCGCGCGCTCTCGAGCTGCTTCCGCACACCGGCTTCACCAATGCCTATGGGCTCACCGAGACCAGCTCGACGATCGCGCTGCTCGGTCCCGAGGAGCATCGCGCGGCGCATCGGGCGAGCGATCCTGTCGAGCGCGCCCGCCTGGGCTCGGTCGGCCGTCCGCTGCCCACCGTGCAGATCGAGATTCGCGACGAGACGGGCCGTGCGCTGCCGCCGGGGCAGCCCGGCGAGATCTACGTGCGCGGCGAGCAGGTGTCCGGTGAGTATCGCGAGCGCAGCGCCCTGGATGCCGATGGCTGGTTCGCGACCCGCGACGCCGGGTGGATCGATTCGCAAGGCTATCTGTATCTGAGCGGCCGCGCGGACGATGTCATCGTACGCGGCGGCGAGAACATCTCGCCGGGCGAGATCGAGGATGTGCTGCGCTCGCACCCGGCGATCGCGGATGCCGCCGCGTTCGCGATGCCCTCCGAGGAATGGGGCGAGACGGTCGCCATCGCCGTCGTCGTGCGCCCCGACCACGCGGCGCCGGCCGAGGCCGAGCTCAAGCAGCTCATCAAGAGCCGCCTGCGCTCCTCGCGAGTACCCGAGCGCATCGCATTCCGCGAGGCGCTGCCCTACAACGAAATGGGAAAGCTCCTGAGACGCGAGCTGCGCAAGCAGCTCAGCGAACCCCCCACCGCCGGCGAGCGCGCGCCATGACGCTCAGCCTCGATAGCCGCGCATGCGATTTCCCGCGTCGCAGCTGATGATGTCGTTGTTGATGAAGCGTCCTTCCTCGGAGGCGAGGAACACGCCGAGCGCCGCGATGTCCTGCGCCGTGCCATGCAGCGGCAGCAGCTGCATCCCCTTCACGCGCGCAAGCTGCTCGGGCGTCAGGTGGGCATTCGACGCAGGCGTCTCCATGAGACCGGGGGCGATGGCGTTGACGCGGATTCCATCGGCGCCGAACGCATAGGCCATGCCGAAGGTCATGGCGTTCAGCGCCGATTTGGTCAACCCGTAGGCGCTGGCCGGAACGTAGCTCGCCATCGAGGACTGATTGATGATGAGCCCGCGCGCCCTCGAAAGCGGCGCGCGCAGCGCCTGCGCCAGCAGGAGCGGCGCCAGCGTGTTGACCGCGAGATACTTGAGCCATTTTTCCTGGCTCAGCTTCTCGAACCCGGTCGTGATCTCGCCGTAGGCGATGCCGGCATTGTTGATCAGCACATCGAGCCGCGGATGCGTGCGGCCGAGCTCGGCGCCGAACTCCTGGATCTCCTTCTCGACCGCCAGATCGACGCGGTGCGCCGAGCAAAACGCGCCCTGCGCCCCGAGCAGCGCCGCGGTTTCCTCGAGCCCGGACGCCTCGACATCGGTGACGATGAGGCGCGCACCCTCCTGCGCGAATGCGAGCGCGTAGGCGCGCCCGAGGCCGCCGGCCGCGCCGGTCACCAGGACGATCTTATCGGTCAATCGGTTGGCCATGGGGGTTCCTCCTCGGGCGAATGCGCGTGCCGGCGGCGCCCCAGCATGGCCGCCTCAGCCCTCGCGCTCGACGTCGTAGCGGGCGAGATAGCGATCGAAGCGCGGCCGCACCATCTCGGGAGTCAGGCCGAACCTGGCGAGCTGGTACTCGTGGCGCCCGAACTTATCCTGCGGATTGTCGGCGAGCCAGGCCCGCATGCCCGCCTCCGCCGCAGGCGTGAGCTCATCGCCCAGCGCGCGGTACAGCGTGCGCATGGTGGCGATCGGATCGCGCATCAGGTCCGCGTAATGCACATCGATGATGCGATCCTCGCCGATCCGGTCGCGGGCGTCCATGAGTCGATCGGCGTGCTGCTGCGCCTGCCAGGGACAGTTCTCGCCGAGCCACTGGTAATCGATGCGCCCGATGAACGTCTGGTGCGCGAGCGTGAGGAGACTGCAGAAAGAGCCCACGGCGGTCAGCGGGTCGCGATGGGTCCACACCAGCCGCGCATCCGGATAGGTCTCGAGCAGCGTCGGAACGTTGAGCGCGTGCGACGGCAGCTTGAGATTCCAGGTGCCGGGCGCCTCGGACTGCAGCACTTGCAGAAACTGCTTGTGATATTCGTAGGCCGAGGTCCAGTCCGTGGTGAAGATCCACTCGCGATAGGCCGGCAGCTTGCCGCGCGACTCCCACATCAGCGTCTTGAAGTCGTTCGCCATGATGAAGGCGTCTTCGTTCGGATAGACGGCGGAGTTGCGGTAGTACTTGCCCATCTCGGGCCGTGCCGCGAGCATCGCCTTCTCCGCCGCCAGCCGCTTGAGCGCCCGCGGATCGCTGTACAGCGTCGCCGTCGTGGGCGGCGGCACGGGCTCGTCGATCTCCCAGGTCAGGGGCGAGCGATGCCGCGGATCGGCGGCCAGCAAATTGCTCAACAGGGTCGTGCCGGTGCGCGGAATGCCCAGAACGAAGATCGGCCGCTCGATCGGGCGCGAGCGAAGCTGCGGATGGGCATCGAGGTAGGCGGTGGTCTTGAGGCGATTGGACAACCCCATCAGCGCCTGGGTCCGCAGACGCTCGACGCTCGCATCCGAGTAGCCGTTGCGGTTGAAGTCGTCCAGCAGAACGCCCAGACCCTCGCGAAAGCTCTCGCTGTCGAAACGCGTGAGGCCGGTGGCCTTGCAGGCGCCATCGATCAGCTCATCGGCGACCAACGTCCGTGCCATGTACCCCCCTCTCGCGCGACGCCGCCCTCGCGCGCGACGCCGCCTCTCGTGCGACGCCGCCTCTCGCGCGACGCCGCGCCACCGCTAGTCAACAGTGTTGTTATGCCGGAGGCGATTGTAGCCCAAAGGAAGCATCAAGTGGCGAGACGCGGCAGCACGTCCTCGACCACGCGGCGCAGGTACTGCCACGCGATCTCGGGCGGGATGCCGCCGCACAGGGGATGCAACGGCAATCGGCCCCAGCGGCGCGCGATCTCGGCGGCTTCGGCCGCGTCGACCACGCGGTGTGCCGCCCGCTCCGCGCGCAGCTCCTCGATGGTCCTGCCTTGCGACAAGCGAACCGTCGGCCGGCCGGCGTCCTTGTTCCACTCGGCATAGGAGATGGCGTCGGCCACGAGATAAGGACCGACCTCCCGCCACCCTTGGTCGGGGTCGGGGTGCACGAATACCGCGCCGGGCATCTCCGGCGAGGGCAGCAGGCATGTGCCCGGCTCGAATCCGGCCGCGCGCGCCGCAGCCGCATACGTCTCTGCCAGGCCCGGGGTATCGGCCTGCGCGAAGAATCCGAGTCCGTTGCGACCCGCGCGCCGCGCCGCAGCCTTGCTGCCGCCGCCCCAGGCGATGTTGGGACGTCCCGGCGTGAACGAGCGGGGCGTCACGCGAGGCATGGAGGTCGCATCCGAGGCCTGCCGCAGAACATCCAAGAGCCGGGTCAGCTTCGCATCCGCTATCGCCCCGCGCTGACTGTAATCGAGGCCGTAGAGCTGGTATTCGATCGGCCGATAACCGATGCCGAGGATGAACAGCACCCGCCCGCGGCTGATGTGGTCGAGCATGGTCATGTCTTCGGCAAGGCGTACCGGATCGTACATCGGCAAGAGCGCCGCCCCGACGATGAGGGGAACCTTCTTGGTGACGGCGGCCATCGCGGTTGCCAGCATCAGGGGCGAGGCCATGTAGCCATCGTCGGCGGCATGGTGCTCGGTCACGCCGATCGAGGTGCAGCCCTTGTCGTCGGCCCAGCGCGCCATCTCGATGGCCGCCTCGTACTGCGCGGCGATCTCGGCGGCGGACTTGCCGGGCACGCGCATGTCGAAGCGCATCACGAACACTCGAGGCTCCAAAGTCCCGCCGGGGCGGTGGGCAAGGGAAGGTCTTTCAGGGCCAGGACCCCCGGTCGGGCCGCCGCCACATCGAAGGCGGCGTTCACGGCGGGCAACGCGGTCATGGTATCCCACTCATGATTGCCCCAGCTCTTCGGCGCGATGAAGCGAAGGCGCGTCTGCACCTCGGGCTCGCCCTTGATGACGATGTGGTACTGATCGTCCTCGAACACCCAGCCTTCGTTCAAGTGCTTGGTGAGGTACCAAGTCAATTGGAACCGCACCACGGTGCGTCCATTCACGTTGCCGTTCCAGCCCGCACGAACCGCCGCGTTGGTGCCTGCCTCCATGCAGAACCAGCCAAGATCGACCCGTTGGGATGCGGTGGCAAATTCGATGAAGAACTGCAGATCGTCGAGCTGGAATTGCAGCGCCGCGGCCATCCGCTCGACCGCATCGTAGAACGAGCGCAGCCAATTGCGCGCGGTCCCGATCACCTCGGGCGTAGCCTGGGGCAGCGACATCCCCATCGCGAGCCAGGTCTCCGCAGACTGATACACGGAACAGTCGGCGGTCTCCGCAATGGAGACCGACTCCACTTGCCGGCAAACCGCCGTCAGCGCGACGGCCATCGCGTTGATCCAGCCCGGGCTCACGCCGGTTATGTAGAACGAGCTCCCTCCGCGACGACACGCCGCCTCGATCCGTTCTTTGACTTCGCCCTGAATCCCGCCCACATTGAGAAACAAGTTCGTGCTGATCACGTCGAGCCCGCTCTCGAGCAGCCTCTGAACATGAGCTACGTCCGCCATGAAGGGGGTGTAGATGACGGTATCCGCGTCGAGCCCGATGAGCGCATCGATATCATTCGTGGCCGGCACGCCGCAGCTGGGCCGGCCGCAGAGCTTGCCGGCGTCCTCGCCGGCCTTCTCGGCGGAATAGGCGTAGACCCCCGCCAGTTCCAGCCGCGGATCATCCAAGATCGCACGCAGGCTCAGCTTTCCCACCTTTCCCGTGGTCCACTGTATGAGCCGCAACTTGCGCATCGACGACCCCCCGCGCTTGGCGCCACCGGCACAGCGGCAAGTGTAGCTTCAACTGGAAGTTGCGGCGACCGACTATTGGGCGACACTGTTGATCTATTGTGTCCGCTCAGCCGATACCCCAAACTTGCCGGATCGGGGTGGGGGAAACCATGGCAAAGAATCTCTTCGACCTGAGGGGCAAGGTCACCGTGGTCACCGGCGGCAACAGCGGTATCGGCCTCGGTTTCGCGCGCGGCATCGCCAGGCAGGGCGGCGATCTGGCCATCTGGGCACGATCCAAGGACAAGAATGCTGCGGCACAGAAGGAGCTCGAGTCCCTGGGGGCGCGGGTCACGACGCGGCAAGTGGATGTGACCTCGGAGCAGGAGGTGGCGGCGGCGTTCGATGCGCTCATCGCCGACATGGGCCGGGTCGACTGCGTGTTCGCCAACTCCGGCATGGGCCCATTGCCGGGGATCGAGTCGACCATCGATCTGCCCACCGAGGAGTACCACAAGCTCATGAACCTCAACCTGCACGGCGCGTACTACACGCTGCGCGAGGGCGCGCGGCACATGGTCAACCGCGCGAAGGCCGGCGAGCCGGGCGGCTCGCTGGTACAGTGCGGGAGCCTCTCGATGTTTCTCGGCTTGAAGGGCAAGGCCCACTACGCGGCCGCCAAGGCCGCGATGGGCGCGGTGGTGCGCTGCCTCGCGGTCGAGCTGGGGCCGTACCGAATACGCGCCAACTGCATCGCCCCCGGCTACATCAAGACCGGCCTCA
The DNA here is from genome assembly GCA_035504115.1 of Steroidobacteraceae bacterium. Lineage (GTDB taxonomy): Bacteria > Pseudomonadota > Gammaproteobacteria > Steroidobacterales > Steroidobacteraceae > Bog-1198. The sequence continues at coordinate 42,191 of DATJSL010000023.1, forward strand.
CCGACTCGACGCAGGCCGACCCGGTAGACAAGTTCTTCGCCTCGACCACGCCGATCCCGCGGGTCGGCTATCCGGCGGACTTCGAGGGTATCGCCGCCTATCTCGCGAGTGATGCCTCGTCCTTCCACAGCGGCGACACCATCGTGATCGATGGCGCCTATCTCATCAGCATGTAGGAGCTCCCCATGCGGGTACTGAACGTTCACGGCGTCAACGATGTGCGCATGGACCCGATCGAGGCGCCCCGGCCGGGCGCCGACGATGCGGTGGTGCGCATCAAGGCCTGCGGCGTCTGCGGCACGGACCTGACCTTCATCAGGATCGGCGGGATGCCGCAACCCGGCGGCCAGCCGATGCCGCTCGGCCACGAGGCGTCCGGCGAGGTCATCGCGGTCGGAGGGTCGGTCAAGAGCGTGCGGCCGGGGCAGCGCGTGGTCATCAATCCGCAGACCAAGAGCGGCGTGATCGGCAACGGCGGTTCCGAAGGCGCCTTCACCGAGCACTTGCTGGTGCGCGACGCCGACGTGGGCAATGTGCTGCTGCCCATCCCGGAGGGCGTGTCCTACGAGATCGCGGCGCTCACCGAGCCGCTCGGCGTCGCCCTGCACGGCGTGAATCGCTCCGAGGCCAAGCCCGGCGACAAGGTGGTGGTGTTCGGTTGCGGACCCATCGGGCTCGGCGTGGTGCTGTGGCTCGTCGACCGCGGCGTCACCGAGGTGGTCGCCGTCGACTTGTGCGCGGAGCGGCTCGAGCGCGCCCAGCAGCTCGGCGCGCGCGCCACGGTCCAGGCGGGCAAGGAGGACCTGCGGGCCCGCCTCGCGGAGCTGCACGGCCGCGAGTGGGTGTTCAACCACGAAGGCGTGGGCACTCACATCTACATCGATGCGGCCGGCGCGCCCAACATACTGGCCGAGGTCGCCGCCATGGCACGCAAGCATGCGCGCCTCATCATCATCGCGGCCTACATGAAGCCGGTCGAGTTCAGGCTCGGGTCGATTCTCACCAACGAGATGACCATCACCAGCTCCATGGGCTATCCGACGGAGCTGCCCGACGTGGTCGCAGCGCTCCCCAGGCTCAAGCACAAGCTCGAGTCATTGATCAGCCATCGCTTCCCCTTCGATCGCGCGCTCGATGCGATCGGCGTCGCCGGCACCCCCGGCTCCGCGAAGGTCATGGTCGAGTTCGACGGCGCCGCGCCGTGAGCGCGCCGCCGCTCGCGCAGCTGGTGCTGTCCGGGGACGCTCAAACCGAGGCGGTCGCGATCACCCGCGACATCTTCATGGCGAAGGATGTATCCAACGCCTATCTGCTGACCACCGGCGACGGCGATTTGCTGGTGAACACCGGCTTCAACACCGGCGCCGAGCGCACCCGGCGGCTGTTCGCGCCGCATCGAAGCGGCCCGCTGCGCAAGATCATCGTCACTCAGAGCCATGGTGATCACTACGGCGGCGTGCCGACCCTGCGCGAGCCGGGAACGCAGATCATCACCGAGTGCCGCTTCCTCGAGACGCGCCGCTACTACCAGGCGCTTGCGCCCTACTTCGGCCCGCGCACCGGCAAGCTGTGGGGCAGCACGATCAAGAAGGATCCCGGCTTCAAGCCCCCCGATGAGATCGTGCCCGACGTCACGGTCGATCGGCAGCTGCAATTCGAGCTCGGCGGGCGCCGCTTCGTGCTGCTGTCGACGCCGGGCGGCGAGACCATCGACTCGCTGACCGTGTGGCTGCCCGAGGAGCGCGTCGCCTTCATCGGCAATCTGCTGGGCCCCGTGTTCATGTCGATGCCTTTCCTGTGCACGCTGCGCGGCGACAAGCCGCGCTCGGTGCTGCGCTATCTGGATTCGCTCGACACCGTGCGCAAGCTCGGCGCGCAGATCCTGATCACGGGGCACGGCGATCCGATCCGCGGCGCCGCGCGGATCCGCGCCGATCTCGACAAGCTGCACGAGGCGGTGGCCTATGTCGATGGGGCGACCATCGCCGGGATGAATGCGGGCAAGGACGTGCACACCCTGATGCGCGAGATCAAGCTGCCCGAGGCGCTCAAGATCGGGGAGTTTCACGGCAAGGTTTCGTGGGCCGTGCGCACGATCTGGGAGGAATATTCGGGCTGGTTTCATTACGACTCGACCACTTCGCTGTATGGCGTGCCGCGCTCGAGCATCGATGCCGATCTGGCCGAGCTGAGCGGCGGCGCGGCGGCGCTTGCCGCGCGCGCGCGCGCGTATCTGGGCCGCGATCAACCGCTCCCCGCCCTGCATCTTCTGGAGGTGGCGCTCGGCGCCGAACCCTCCAACCGCGAGGCGCTGTCCGCGAAGAAGAGCGCCCTGCAGGCGCTCCTGACCGCCTCGGGCGGCACGAACCTGAGCGAAGTGATGTGGCTGCGATCCGAGATCGCCGCCATCGAGGCGGCCTTGATCGGGTCCTAGTCGGTATCGAGCCATGCCCGCCGACGCGATCGACTCATTCAGTCTCAGCGGCAAGATCGCTCTCGTCACGGGAGGCGCGAGCGGCATCGGCATCGGCATTTCGACGGTTCTGGCGGAGGCCGGCGCCACCGTGGTCATCGCCGATCGCGACGCGGACGCCGCGCGGCGCGCCGTCGCGGCGCTCCATGAGGCGGGGCGCCGCGCGGGCAGCGTGCACCTCGATCTCGCCCAAGAGCAATCGATCGTCGGCGCCTGCGCCGAGGTGATCGCGAGCTTCGGGCCGCCCTGGGTGCTGGTCAACAATGCCGGCATCCAGGACCGACAGATGCTGCTCGAGGGCACCGCCGAGGAATGGGACCGCATGAACGCGGTGAACGCGCGCGGCCCGTTCCTGATGATCCGCGAGATCGGCCGCGCGATGGTGGCGCAAGGGACCGGCGGACGGATCATCAACATCGCGACGGCCGGACTGCGCGGCTCGGTCATCAAGGGCCTGGCACCGTACGTCGGATCGAAGGGCGCATTGCTGGCCCTGAGCCGGATCGGCGCCTTCGAGCTGGCCGAACACAAGATCACCGTGAACACGGTCATGCCCGGCGCCGTCCCCACGCCCGGCGCCCGCTCCGCGAAGGGCCCGGCGGCCGATGGGCCGGCTCGGCGAGCGCTGCCGCTCGGGATGAGCGAGCCTCGCGACATCGGGGCGGCCGTCTACTTTTTCGCGACGCCCGCGGCGCGCTGCATCACCAACCAGGTGCTGGCCGTGGACGGCGGGTTCTCGGTCACGTGAGGCGGGAACGGCGGGCTCAATCGAAGCCGATCACGATCTTGCCCATGTGTCGACCGCTCTTGAGGTGATGCAGAGCCTCGGGCAGCTGCTCGAAGCGATAGCGGGCGTCGATGAGCGGACGGGATTCGTGGAAGGCGACGGCGCGGTTCATCGCCTCGAAATCGTCGCGGCTTCCCACCCGAATCGGCGTCACGTCGACCCCGGCGGCGGCCAGCGATGAAACGGCGTTGGCACGTCCGGTGAGCACCCCGACCAGCGCGAGGCGCCCGCCGAGGCGCGTGGAGGCGAGCGAGCGCTCCACCGTTTCCGCCCCGCCGATGTCGATGGCGAGGTCCACGCCCGCGCCGTCCGTGAGCGCACGAACCGCCTGATGCCACTCGGGCTGCGCCTTGTAATCGATCACCTCATCGGCACCGAAGCGCTTCAGCCGCGCGCAGCGCTCCGGGCTGGAGGTGGTCATGATGACTCGAGCGCCGAACAGCTTGGCAAACTGCAGCGCCAGCATGGATACCCCGCCGCTCCCTTCCAGCAATACCGACATGCCGGGCAACAGCGGCGTTGCCGCGCAGAGCGCATGCCAGGCGGTCACTCCGGCGCAGGGATATGCGGCGCCTTCCTCGAAGCTCAGGTGCCGGGGCAGCAGCACGGCTTCCGAATGATGCACCACGATCTCCTCGCGCAGCGTCCCCGGCAGGCGCGCACTGCCGCGGCCCATGGCGCTCGCAGTGGCGCGGAAGGGGCCGGCGATCCAGTCCGGATTGAAGGTGAGCGCGACGCGGTCACCCAGCTTGCACCGCGTGACGTCCGCAGCGGCCTCGACCACCTCGCCGGCTCCGTCGGAGCAGGGAATCAGGCCCGAAGGACCCGGCGCACCGTAAGCGCCGGACAGAACGCCCGTGTCTCGATAGTTGATCGAGGCAGCCCGCATGCGGATCCGGATCTGTCCGCCGGCGATCGGCCCGGGCCGCGGCATGTCCTCGATCCGCAGGGAGTCGAGGCCGGGGGCGCGCAGCACGAATGCTTTCATCGGAAGGTACCCCGTGCTCAGAGCTTTGCGATCACGTCCTCACCCAGACGCTGCGCGTTATCGCACCACTCCCGGCGGGTGCGTCCATCCACATTGAGGGCCGCGCCGCTCGCGCCCAGCTCGCGAAAGCGCGACAGGCGATCGACCAGCTGCTGGCTCGAGCCGGTATGGCCGGGCGGGGTGATGCCGCCGAGAATCACCTCGGGCAGGTCCCGGCGGCCGAGCTTCTCGCAGCACTCGCGCAGGTAGGCGATGCCCGAGGCCAGGTCCTCTTCGGTCTCCATCGGGGCAGTCCGCGCGGTGTTGCTCATGCCCCGTCCAGCCGCCCCCGCCGCGCCGGCCCCGGCCGATGGCGCGGTGAAAAACGGATTCCAGCCATCGCCGAGCTCGACGACGCGGCGGATGGCGCGGCGGCTGTTGCCGCCCACCAGCAGCGGCGGGTGCGGCTTCTGCACCGGTCCCGGCAGGATGCGATTGCCATGCGCCTTGTATCCCGTTCCCTCGAACTCGAACTCCTCGCCCGTGAGTGACAGCTTGAGCGCGCGCATGTATTCGTCCATCAGCTCGTTGCGCCGCTCGAAATCGACGCCGAGCGCCCGGTACTCGCCCTTGAGATAGCCGGCGCCGACGCTCAACGTCAGCCGTCCGTTCGAGTAGCGGTCGAGCGTCGCCGCATCGCGCGCGGCGATGAACGGATTGCGATACGGCAGCACCAGAATGCCGGTCTGCAGCCGCAGCGTCGAGGTCACGGCGGCGAGGAGCGCGAGCATGACGAACGGGGACTGCGCGTGGTGGCCGCCGCTGTCGAGCCAGCGCCCCGTCGGACAAGGATGGTCCGTCACCAGCCCGGCATGAAATCCGGCGCGCTCGAGCGCGGCCCCGACCTCCCGCACCGCCGCCAGCGTCAGGAACTGCTCCGGGTCCTGGGTGCGGTCGAAGGGCAGCGGAACGTTGATCTTCATGAGGGCGCTCGGGCGCTCGGCCGGGGCTCAAGCCGCGGCCGGCTCAGCCGCCCCCGCGAGGCACGTCGGTGAGCGCCCATTGGCGCGTCTGGTGATGCCGGGTCCAGCCCGAGGAGGCCCAGGTGCCGCCATCCACCGGCAAGATGACGCCGGTCACGTAGCTGGCCATGGCCGAGACCAGGAACAGAGCGGCCTGGCCGCATTCGACGTCGAGACCGGGCCGTCCCAGCGGGATGCGGCGATTGTTGGCGTCCTGCATTTCGGGCGGGACCTCGACCCACCGGGCGGGATCGACCGGTCCGCTCACGTTGCCCTGCAGCCCCGGGGTCAGCGTGAAGTCCGGCGCGATGGCGTTCACGCGGATGCCGTGGTCGGCGAGCTCCAGCGCCATGGTGCGCGTGAAGTTGTTCATGCCGGCCTTGCAAGCCGCGTAGACGGCATAGTGCGGGGCGGCGCGCGAGCCCTCGATGCTGCTGACATTGACGATCGCGCCGCCCCGGGCGCCGCGGATCATGAGCGGCACGCCGGCCGAGGTCGCGGCCAGCATGCCGATGAGGTTCAGGTCGATGTGCCGGCGCCATGACTTCTCACTTTGCTCGAGAAACGCCCGGCGCCCCACCCCGCCTGCGTTGTTGACCAGGATGTCGAGACGCCCGAAACGCTCGTCGGTCCTCTGCACCAGGGCACGGACCTGATCGGTCTGCGCCACATCGGTCGGAACACCGAGCGCGGAACGACCCAGCTCCGCGACCCGCTGAACCGTCTCCTCGCAGCGCTCGGGCACGATGTCGGCGATGACCACGTCGGCCCCGGCCCGGGCCAGCGTCAAGGCGATGGCCCGACCGATGCCGCCGCCGCCGCCGGTCACCAGGGCGACCTGGTCCGTCAGATCGATCGGGCGGCTCGAGGTCACGACGCCTTGCGATGCCGGGTGAACATGTCGATGACGTCGCCCGAGGTGATGGGACGCGCCGCCTCGCCTTCGGCCAGGGGCTTCTCGCCGCCGAAGGACTTGAGCGTGATGTCGACCTGGTCGGCGGCAGCCTTCGCCCGCAGGGCGCCCACCGTCAGACTCTCGCGCCGGTGATGCTTGAAGGGATCGAAGCGGAAGAAGCGCATGGCATTGAGGTGCGTCACCTTGTCGATCTGCGCATCGGTCAAGTGCCGGACGCTCTTGAAGAGATATTCGGGCACTTCGGGCCAGAGGCTGTCGGAGTGCGGATAATCGCACTCGTAGGCGACCATGTCCTCGCCGATGAACTCCAGGTTCTTGAGCCCGTACGCATCGTCGATGAAGCAGCAGAGAAAATGCTTCTTGAACACCTCGCTCGGCTTCGTGCCCTTGAAGCGCGAATGCGTCCAGGCCTTGTGGCGCTCGTGGCTGAAATCCGACCGCTCGATGAAGTACGGTATCCAGCCGATGCCGCCTTCCGACAGCGCGATCTTCATCGTCGGATAGCGCTCGAGCGCCTCCAGATGCAGCCAGTCGGCGGCGCCCACGGCGATGGAGATGGGCATGGTGCTGATCCACGCCTCGATCGGCGTTTCCATGGACGCGTGCGGAGCCGGGTTGCCGCCGCCGATGTGCAGGCAGATGGCCATGTCCTGCTCCACCACGGCCTTGAACAGCGGCTCCCAGTAGGGGTTGTGGATGCTCGGCAAGCCCTGGATGGTGGGGTTCTCGTTGATCGAGATCGCGGTACAGCCCTTGCGGGCGACGCGCGTCAGCTCCTCCACCATCAACTTGGGGTCCCAGCACGGCAGAATCGCACAAGGGATGAAGCGGCCCGGATTCGAGCCGCACCACTCGTCGATGTGCCAGTCATTGTAGGCGCGCAGGTGCGTGATGGCCTGGGACTTGTCCGGCGCCTTGAGAAACGCGCCGCCGTCGAATCCCGGCCAGCTGCCGAAGTTGAGCGAGGCCGCGACGCCGTTGACGTTCATGTCGCCGACGCGCGCGTCCGGCTCGTAGATGCCCTTGCGCAGCTGCGAGAAGGCGGTGGGCTCCACGCCGTATTCCTCGGGCACGCGTCCGACGACGGCGTTGAGCCCGACCGACGGAAGCCTCATCCCCTGGTAGTCCCAGTAGTTGGTGCCCTTCTCGGTGGTGCGCAGCTTCGGCGCGGTCTCGAGCGCAGCGCCGCTCAAGTGCTTGTCGAACATGGTCGCCGGCTCGCTGATGTGATCGTCCACACTGATGATCACCATGTCGTTCATTTTCATAAGGTCCTCGCTAGCAACTGTGTTGTGCCTTGACTGAAATCCCGGATGTCGTCGATGCGCCTGGCCGCCGCGACGCGGTGCGCCTGAAACGTGTAACAGCGGCCGACGCCGAGCGCGCGGGCATCGGACTGCCTCTCGAACGATCGGCTCCGGCCGTTGGCGATGATGGCCCCCCATTGCAGCAGGCGCGCCGCCTCCCGCCGCTGCGCTGGGAGCGATTCGATCCACGGCCGCAGCTTGTCCAGCGCCGTGCCGGCGAGCTGCGCCGGCTCGACGATGCGATTTCCTTCATCGCTCCAGGCGAGCACTGCGGCGCCGTCGCGGCGCAGCTCCGCCCTGCGCCGGCCTTCGATCGGATCGCAGACCAGAATGTCGTACACCAGCGGCTCGGCGTCCAGCGCATGCGCGGCCCCCAGAACGGCGAGATCGTGCAGGTGGGTGCAATTCTCGCGCTTCTCGCCGCGCGCGGCGAAGTCGGCGAGCGCCACCGCGGTGAACGTCCGCTGCAGCTGCTGCACCGCCCCCGGACAGGTGGTCCAGGGCATGCGCTGCATGAGGGGCTCGATGCGGCTCACCGTGCGGCCATCGTGCACCAGCGTGACGCTCATGCGGTGATAGTCGTCTTCCAGCTCGCTGCACACCGAGTCCGCGCGCGGCGTGATGCGCAAGCGCCGCCGGAAGCCGGGCAGCTGATCGAGCGGTGCGAGCCGTGCGTCCACGCGCTTTTAGTCCCTGGCGAGCAACAGCGCGGTCGCAAGCGGACCGCCGCCGGAGGCGCAGACGGCGACGCGCGGATCGCCCGGGATCTGGCGCGCACCGCCCGCACCCCGCAGCTGCACGACCGCCTCGTGCGCGTAGCCAAAGCCGTGCAGGCGGCCGGCGCCGAGCTGCCCGCCGCCGGTGTTGAGCGGCAGCTCCCCGTCGATGGCGATCCGCTTGCCGCCCTCGATGAATTTGCCCGCCTCCCCGACCCCGCAGAAGCCGAGCGCCTCCAGCCACAGCAGCGCCTGAAAGCTGAACCCGTCGTAGAGCTGCGCCGTGTCCACGTCCTTGGGCTTGTAGTCGGTGTGCTTCCACAGGTCGCGCCCCGTGGGCACGCACGCCATGAATTCGGTCTGATCCCAGCTCGGCCGCTCCACGGTTCCCGCCATCGCATCGATGCGCACCGGCAGGCATTGCACCTCATCCAGCGCCCCGGCCGCGGACACGATCAGCACCGTCGATGCGTCGGCGAACCGGTCGCAGTCGTAAAGACACAGCGGCGTGGTGATCATGCGCGATGACAGGTAGCGGTCCATCGTGAGCGGCTCACGCACCAGGGCGCGCGGATTGCGCGTCGCGTTCGCATGATCGTTGATCGCGATCTGCGCGAGCTGCTCCCTCGTCAGCCCATGATACTTGACGTAGCGGCTCGCATATTGCGCGGTCCAGGTGGCCGCCGAGTAGGCGAAGAAGGGGGCGGTCCACTGCGAGCCTGCGTCGACGGTGTCGCGCTTCAACGGCGGCCACTGTTGCGGATTGGCGAGAGCGGCGGCCTCGTACACCGTCCGAAAGCAGATCACGTGGCGGCACATGCCGGTGAGCACCGCCTGCGCGGCGGCGACCACGGCGCCGAGCTGCGAGCTGATTTCCGCGGCGCCGCAGCGCCAGACGGCGCGGATGCCCATCGCGTCGATGAGATCATCCGGACCGATGGGCGAGAAGCCGAGAAAAATGGGCATGCGTCCCGGATAGGTCGAGACCCCGTCGATCTGCTCGAGGCTCAGCCCCGCATCGCGGAGCGCTTCCTTGACGGCATCCACCGTCAACAGCAGCGGAGAGCGCGACAGCCTCACGCCCACTTCGGACTGCCCGATCCCGGTGATGTACGCCGAGCGCGCCGTCATAGCTTCTCGAACAGCGGATAGTAGATGTCGCCCTGCCGCTCGAACCTCACGCGCACGCGATCGCCGATGTCGACCGAGTCCACGGGGCAGCCGACGATGTTGCTGGTGAGCAGCACGCCGGGCGCTTCGTCGATGGCGACGCGTGCGATGACGAAGGGCACCTCCAGCGCCGGATCCCACTTCTGGTGATTGACGGTGAAGCTGTAGATCTCACCCGTGCCTGGCACCGCATGCGGCGCCACGTTCTCCGACAAGCAGCGGCGGCATACCGGGTAGGGCGGATGCAGGGTCGTGCCGCAGTCGTTGCAGCGCATGAAGCGCAGCCGGCCGTCCGCCCCGGAGGTCCAGAAGAAGCGATTTTCCTCCGTGAGCCTCGGCACCGGCCGCGTCATCGTCATGGCTCAGACATCCCAGACGAGCGCCACGGAGTCGGGTCCGATCACGTGGCCGCCGTGGAAGGTCGGGCGCTTGTGGGGATCGAGGCGAAACTGCGGCAGCCGCGACATCATCTGCTCGGTGATGATCTGCAGCTCGACGCGCGCCAGATGCGATCCGAGGCAGCGATGCGGTCCCGCGCCGAACGCGATGTGCGTTTTCTCCTCGCGGTTGAGATCGTAGGATTCGGGATTCTTGAACTGCTTCGGATCCATGTCGGCCGCCGGGTCGTACATCAGCACCCGCTCCCCGGCCTTCATCGGCAGCCCCTGGTAGACGACGTCCTTGGCGACGCTGCGCACCGGCACGGTGAACGTGTAGCGGCGCAGCATCTCCTCCACGGCCTCCGGAATGATCTTCGGATTGGCGCGCAGCCGATCCTGCAGGGGGAAATCTCCGGCCAGATGCAGCATCACGAACGAGGCGCCGTTGACGACCGTATCGAGGCCCGCGATGAACAGCAGCACCGAGTAATCCTCCATGTCTTCCATGGTCGTCGGACGGCCGTCGACGCCCGCCTTCCACAGCATGCTGATGATGTCGTCGCGCGGATGGTCGCGCCGCTCGATCAGCGTATCGCGCATGACCTCCACGAGCCGGAACTGCTTGCGCATGGTGGTCTGCAGGTCGAGGCTGAAGTTCGACAGATGTTCCTTGGCGAGCGCGCGATACTCGTCCTGCCGCTCGAGCGGCAGGCCAAACAGCTTGAGGAACACGCGCACCGGCAGCTGCTCGGCGATCGCCGGGACGAAATCGCAGCGGCCGTCGGGAGCGACCTTGTCGATGAGCTCGTCGGCGAGCTTGCGGATGTCATCTTTCAATGCGAGCGCGGACTTCGGCGAAAACGTCTTCTGCAGCGGAGCGCGATACTTGGTGTGCTCGGGCGGGTCGAGATTGATCGGCCGGGCCTGCGGGATGCGCGGGGTGCCCGGCGGCAGGCTTGCCAGCATGGCCTTGAGCATCTCCGGCGGCATGGCCTGGCTGGAGAATGTCTCCGGGTCGCGGTAGGCGTTGAACAGCGCCTCGTAGCCGCGAATGATCCACTGGCCGCCGTTGCGCGGAGTCCAGAAAATCGGCGGCGCTTCCCTGGCCAGCTCGGCGATGCGCTTGGCCGGATCGGTGAGCAGGCCGGGATCGCGGTACACGTCGAAATCGTAAACGACGGCATCGGGCACATGCGCGGGCTTCGGCACTGCGGGACTCAAGGGAGCGGCAGCATTCATCGAACTCTCCGATGTGGTTTGGTCCGATTGATCCGGCCCGTCCTCATGCGCTCCTCTGGGCCCCGCCGGCCATCATGGCGCTGACGTCGACCTGGCCGGTGGCGACGCCGCCGATGAAGCCACCGTCCACGGGGAAGGCGACCCCGTTGACATAGCTCGCGGCATCGCTGTTGAGGAATACCAGCGGGCCCGCCTGCTCTTCGGGCGTCGAGCGCCGATTGATCGGCTGGGTGGCCGCGGCGATCACCGAGTGCGCGGTCTTGGATTCGAATGCCGACATCATGGGCGTCTGCGTCGGTCCCGGCAGCGTGCAATTGAGGCGAATGCCGCGCTTGATCAGATGGGCGGCGCTCATCATGGTCCAGACGATCATCGCCTCCTTGGAGAGCGAGTAGCCTTCGCCCACGGTCTCGAGGTTGGCCTCGCACCACTCGACGGCACCGGCATAGGTGTCCCGCTTCAAAAGCTCCATGATGACGGGAACCCTGCGGCTCCAGCCGAAGCCGGCGGTGGAGGCGATGCTGACGACGGCGCCGCCGCCCGCCATCAACGGCAGCATGCGCTCGGTGAGAAAGCGCGTGCCGGCATAGTTCACCTTCATCACCTCGAGCGGCGCAAAGGTCTGCGGCAGGCCCGCGCAATTGAACAGCGCATCCACCCGCCCGCCGATGCGCTGCACGGCCGCATCGATCGACGCCGGTTCGCGCAGGTCCACCCGGGTGAACGAGGCGAGCGGCAAGGCGCTGTCCTTGTAGTCGAGACCGTGCACCTGCGCACCCAGGCTCAGCAGCAGCTTCGCGGTCGCCTCGCCCATACCCGAGAAGCAGCCGCTGACCACGACCCGCTTGCTCCGGTAGCCCATGAAATCGGTCATACGTCAATCCTCGATCACGATGATGCGCTCGGGACAGGCGCGCGCGCCGCGCCGGGCGAGCTCTTCCATGCCCGCCGGAACCTCGATCTCCTGGACGGAGATATAGCCCTCGTCATCCAGCGGAAACAACTGCGGCGCGACCGCGGCGCAGCGCGCGTTGCCGACGCACTTTGCCTTGTCGATGCGGATTTTCATGCCACAACCCCCCCTGCCACCATCGAGGACTGCCCGCCACCGGATACCGCCTTGCCGATACTGATTATACTCAGTAATGTCGCGGTATTCCGCGAAAGCGCCGGCGCACGGGCTGCCGTCCGCAACCGATGGAGCTGTCTGCTTAGTTTTCAATAGTTTATCGACGCTCGCAGCTCGCCCGGACTATACTCGTACACAACGCTGCTGATCAGCAACAGGGGCGCCGGGGCGGTTCCCGGGGACAGCGTCGCCCGCGAACGACGGGGCCGTGAGGCGTATGAGTCTGTACACCACGCTGCATCTTCACAACGTACCGCAGGCGGGCGAGGCCGAATATGCCCGTTGGTTCGACGGGCCGCACCGTGCGGCGGCCGCCGCGCTGCCCGGTTTCGCGGCCATGGATCGCTTCGAGGTGACCCCGGAGCAGATCATGCGCGATATCCCCCAGCCCTGGCGCTACCTGAGCGTCTACGACTTCGACTATCCCGACCCGATCGTCGGCATCCCCTCGCTGGGTCCGCTCATTGCGCAGGCGCGCCGCCCGGGGCTGATCGCGCGGGACGAGACCGAGCGGCTGCACACGTTTCGCCTCTATGGCGACTGGAAAGGCAGTCCCAACTGGCGCCGAAGCGAGCCCCTGTCGGGCGTGAGCGTAATCCTCGGCAATTACGTGGCGGGCCGCAAGCAGGAGTACCTCGATTGGTACGAGACGGTCCACAGCGTCGAGGTGTCGAACGTCCCGGGACATGTGGCGATGAAGCGCGGAGAGCTCTCGCCCATCCAGATCGACCCGCGCCACTACTGCCCCGGCGACCAGCTGGTGATGTGCGCGCAGCAGACCGCCGATCTGGCGTTCACGGTCAAGGATTTCAGCGAGCGGGCGCGCGGGGTGAGTCCCAGCGGCATCGCCATGGCGGCGCGCTCAGCGTCCGGCTCGATCGCGCGCACCGTGCATTACTTCAGGAAAATCAGCGGCAGCCGCTTCTGGAGCGGTGGCATCGCCTACGCCGGGGATCTATCCGTCTATCCCGGAATGACCAACGAGGCCAGGCGCTGAGCATGATTCATCGCGACAGCAGCAAGGAGCAAGCCGTGTCGAAGGTCATCGTCATCACCGGCGCCGGCAAGGGCCTCGGGCGCGCCCTGGCGCGCCGCTTCGCGGCCGACGGCGAGCGGGTCGTGCTGCTGGCACGCTCGCAGGCGAGAATCGAGCAAGTGGCGGCCGACATCGGCGCAGCGGCGATGGCGGTCGCCTGCGATGTCCGCTCGCCGGATTCGGTGCGCACCGCCTTCGCAACGATCGCGGCACGCCACCCGCGGATCGACGTGCTCATCAACAATGCCGCGATCTATGAGCCTTTCATGATCGAGGAGGCGCGCGATGACCAGATCCTGGCCTCGCTCATGACCAATCTCGCCGGACCGGTCTATTGCACGCGCGCGGCGATTCCCGTGCTGCCGCGCGGCGGTCACATCATCAACGTGAGCAGCGAGTCGGTTGCCGAGCCGTTCTTCATGCACTCGCTGTACCGCAGCTCCAAGGCCGGCCTCGAGAAATTCTCCGAGGCCATGAGCCGCGAGCTGGCGCCCCGCGGCATACGCGTCACCTTGATCCGCGCCGGTGCGATGATGGATGAGGATAGCACCCTGAATCTCGACCCGCAGGTGAGGAAGCGCTTCGTGGAAGGCAACATCGCCGCAGGCATCGACTTTCGCGTGCGGCCCATCTCGCACTTCAAGTCGGTGACCAGCGCATTCCGCGCGCTCATCGACCTGCCGCCGGACGTGCAGGCCGATTTCCTCTCGCTGCATGCCCGGGCCGCGGATCGCTGATTGCATCAACCTAGGAAACACCGTGAGCACACTACCCGCATCCACACTCTACATCGACGGCGCGCTGCGCCCGGCGGCCGCCAACCGGACCTATGACGTGATCGGTCCCTGGACCGGCGAAGTGGTCAGCAAGGCGCCCGACGCCTCGCCGCAAGACGTGAGCCAGGCGATCGCCGCGGCGCGCCGCGCATTCGACCAGACCGACTGGTCGACGAGTCACGGGCGCCGCTACGAGCTCGTGTGCGAGCTTCGCGATCTGCTGGTCGCCAATCGCGAGCGCCTGGTGGCAATCGTGCGCCATGAGGCCGGCTCGGCGATGGGCGCGGTGTTCGGGCCACAGGTCGACGGTGCCCTCACCGGCTTGTGCGACTTGCTGCAGCTGTTCGAGAAGATCGTCTGGCAGGAGGAGCGCGGGCGCCACATCACGCAGCGCGGTACGACCGACCGCTGGGTCGTGCACGAAGCCATCGGCGTCGTCGGCGCGATCACCCCCTGGAACGTGCCTTTCTACATCAATTTCGCCAAGGTCGCTTCCGCCTTGCTCGCGGGGTGCACCGTGGTGCTGAAGCCGGCGCCCAATACGCCGAGCTCGGGCACCATCATGGGCGAGCTCGCGGCACAGGCGGGCTTCCCGGCCGGCGTGTTCAATGTCGTGACCTCCGGCGACCCGGTGATGGCCGGGGAGATGCTGGTCGATGACCCGCGCGTCGACCTCATCTCCTTCACCGGATCCACCGCCGTCGGCAAGCGCATCATGGAACGTGGTGCGGCGACGCTCAAGCGCGTGTTCCTCGAGCTCGGCGGCAAATCGGCCAACATCATCCTCGACGATGCGCCGGACTTCGCCCTGCAGATCGCGCGCTCCATCGTCTGCTTCCATGCCGGTCAGGGCTGCGGCATTCCGACGCGGCTGCTGGTGTCGAGGAAGCGCTATGCCGAGGCGGTTGCCATCCTCGAGAAGGCCTATGCCGGCTATTCGACGCAATGGGGCGATTTCAATGCGCCGACCTGCATCATGGGTCCGGTCATCTCCCGGCGGCAGCAGCAGCGCGTCATGGGCTACATCGAGTCCGGCAAGGCGCAGGGCGCGCGCTTGCTCGCGGGCGGCCGGATCCGCACCGACAAGGGCGGCGGATTCTTCATCGAACCGACCTGCTTCGTCGATGTCACCAATGACATGAAGATCGCGCGCGAAGAGATCTTCGGCCCGGTGCTCTCGGTCATCGCCTACGAGGACGATGAGGATGCGATCCGCATCGCCAACGACAGCGACTACGGACTCATCGGCAACGTGGTATCCGGCAACCCGGAGCGGGCGCTCAAGGTCGCGCGGCGCGTGCGCGCCGGCGCCGTCAGCATCAACGGCGGCGCAAGCGTCACGGGAGACCTGCCCTTCGGCGGCTACAAGCACAGCGGCATCGGCCGCGAGTGGGGCATCGAGGGTATCTATGAGTACATGGAAACGAAGGCCATCGGCGTCGCCGTGGCCTGACCCGACGCGGGGTCGTGCGCGATGACATACGCGGACCGGCGCGCGCGGCGCGCCGTGTCCCGCGGCGCTGAGACCGCATGACTCACAAGATACTCAGGCCTCACTTGAGAACGGCGCGGGACGCGCGCGCCGTGCGCACGCGCGAGGCGCTGCGGCGGGCATTGCTGAGGTTGCTCGACCTCAAACCGCTGGAGCAGATCACGATTCGCGACATCTGCGAGGCCGCCGACGTGGGCTACACCACGTTCTTCCGCCACCACCCCACGAAGGAGTCCCTGCTCAACGACGTCGCCGCCGAGCAGATCGGGCGGCTGGTCGGGCTGACCCTCTCGGTGCTGGACACTCAGGACACGCGATCGGCGTCGCTGGCGCTCTGCAGCTACGTGGACGATCACCGCAAGCTGTGGTCCACGCTGCTCACCGGAGGTGCAGCAGGCGCGATGCGCGATGAGTTCATGCGCCTTTCCCGGCAGATCGCGGCCACCCGGGCGCGGCCCGGCGCCTGGCCCCCGCCGGACATCGCCACCATCCTGTGCGTCAGCTCGACCATCGAGCTGCTGTCCTGGTGGCTGCGCGACCGAAAGCCCTTGACGGTCGAGCAAGTGGCGGAGATTCATGACCGGGTGATCATCGCGCCCGCGGTCAATGAAGAACGGCTGAGCGCCGAGCGAGCCGCCCGTCACCTCAAGCAGCGCTGAGCCCCGTATGACGTACATTCCGGGTTTGTCCGGATCACCGGCCAGCACCGACTCTTGCACGCCGTGAGAGTTCGGCACGTCGCGCCAGCGTATCTGCCCGGGGGTGATGCGGATGAACGGCGGCTGCGGCTTGGCGGCGCGAATCGGTCCAACGCCGAGAGCCACCGCGGCAATGGCGCACAATCCCAGCGCGCCGAAAAAGCTCTTTCTCATGGGTCACCTGTGCCAGTGAGGACGCCGACCCCATGATGCCATTCGGATGGGTCGAGTCACACCTGCTTCGCGGGCATGCGCACGATCAGGCCGTCGAGTTCCTCGCTGACCGTGATCTGGCAGGAGAGGCGGCTGTTCGGCTGCAGCTCGCAAACGGCGTCGAGCATCGATTCCTCGCCCGGACTCCTTGGACCGACCCTGTCGATCCAGGCCTCATCGACGTAGACATGACACGTCGCGCAAGAGCATGACCCACCGCACTCCGCCAGGATGCCGAGCACGTTGTTCTCGACCGCGCCCTGCATGACGGAGACACCGGAAGCGACCTGCAGCACGTGCTCGCGGCCGTTGAATTCGACGTAAGTGATCTTCGCCATCGACTGCTACCTCGTGCGCCGCGCTCGAGCGGCGAGGCGCCGCATCACGGGGTGCGCCTGCCGCTGAGCGCCGCTCGGCCGAACATGCCGAGCTTCACGCTGCCGCTCATCTGCGCCCCGTCGGCGTTCGCCTCGAAGCTCAGCTTGATCGAGACCGGCTTCGTGAGGTTCAACGTCCAGGTGAGCGTGCTGCCGGAGATCTTGCCGCTGATGTCTCGAGTTCCCATCTCCGCCGAGGACATGCTGCCCGTGAAGGCCGTGCCGTTGCGCACGATGCGGGCGGTCATCGACTGCGGGCCCGCGGGTGTCGAGAGCGTGAGCTCCCAGCTCTCGCCGGCGGGCGGCGTACTCGAGAGCGGCTGCTGCGCGGCGTCCGCTGCGGCCTCGCGGAGGACCGCCCTGGCGCCGGCGCTCGAAGTGGCCTTGGAGCCGGCGGTCGGGGTGAAGGCCGGAAGGTTGTCCCAACCGCGCACGGTGGAGGTCGACGACAGCTTGGCGTTGTCGAGGTCCACCGTCCAGGTGGGGAAGCGCTTGAGCAGCTCATCGAGCGCGACGCGTCCTTCGACTCGCGCCAGCGCGGAGCCGAGGCAGGCGTGAATGCCGCGTCCAAACGTGATGTGCGGCGGACCGAGTCTGTGAACGTCGAATCGATCGGCGTCCGGGTAGCGCCGCTCGTCCCGATTGGCGGAAGCCACGAGCAGCAGCATTGCGCTGCCGGCCGGCACGACGCGTCCATGCAGCTCGACGTCCTTGAGCACGTATCTGGCCACTGCGGGGCCCGGCGGCTCATAGCGCAGCAGCTCCTCGATGGCGTTCGGAATCAGCGCGGGGTTCTGCACCAGCTCGGCGCGCTGCTCGGGATGATCGCCGAGCACCTTGCCGCTCCAGCCGATCAGGCGCGTGGTCGTCTCGTTGGCGGCGCCCGCGAGCACGTTGATGAAGATGAGGATCTCCTCGCGCGTGAGCTTGCGTTTCGTGCCGGTCTCGTCCACGAACTCGGCCTGCAGCAGCTCGGTCATGAGGTCGTCGGAAGGATGGTGAGTGCGCCACTCGATGTACTCCTCGAAGCCATGGCCCTGGTAGCTCGCTTGAGAGACTTCCAGCGGCTTGCCGGCCTCCGTGCGCAGCGATGCGTCCACCCGGTCGCGAATCGCCTCCTGATCCTCCTCGGGAATGCCGAGCAGCATGCCGATCACCCGCATCGGCATCTGCGCACCGAAATCGGTGATGAAATCGAAGCGGCCCGCGCCCACCAGCGGATCGAGGCATCGAACGCAGAAGGCGCGAATCTCGCTCTCCAGATCGTTCATCCTCTTCGGCGTGAATACCCGGGTCAGCACCGCGCGGTGCACCGTGTGAAACGGGGGATCCTCCCAGATGAACATCCCCCTGGGGATGTCCATGTCCGCCTTGATGTATTCGAGGATGTCACCGCGGCTGGAGCTGAAGGTCTCCTTGTTCATGAAGCCGCGCTCGACGTCGCTGAAGCGGCTGACGGCATAGAAATCGTGCTGCTCGTTGTAGTAGAGCGGCGCCTCCTCCCGCAACCGTCGAAATACCGGATGGGGATTCATCCAGAGCTCGGGCCGGTAGGGATCCCAGTAGACAGCGCTTTCGGAGTTCATGGTGAGGACAACGGGTTTGCCGATAGATGTGAAACACGATAGTTCACATTTACCCAGCCTGTCAATTGACCGGCGAAGCCTCTCAGAACCCTGTCAAATGAGCGCCGCCGTCAGTCGCCACAGCCGGCCGCGCGGCGGTCATTTGTCCTTCTTCGCCTTGCCGCCGATCCCCTGGACGTAGCGGGCCATGCCCTCGAGATATTCCGGATTGAGCATCAGGGCGCTGTTCGCCATACGCTCCACGTTGCGGCCCTGCGCGAGACCGACGTCCCGGGCCATCTCGATGGCCAGCTTCGCCGCACCCATCTGCTCGCCGTTCTGCTCGGCCAGGTGGCGGCAGAAGCGCAGCACCTCGCTGGCGAACGTCTCATCGGGGAACACCTCGTGAACGAGCCCCATGAGCAGCGCCCGGTCCGCATCGACGGGCAGGTTCGCCATGATGAGATATCGCGCCCAGTGCGTGCCGACCAGGCGCGTCAGGCGGCTCACGCCGTTGGAGGCCGGCAGCACGCCGAACTTGCCTTCGGGAAAGGCATAGCGCGCGCTCTTCGCGGCGAGCCGGAAATCGCACGACATCGACAGCTCCAGGCCGCCGCCCATGCAGGTGGCGTGATGGGCGACGACGATCGGCTTCTCGATCGCCTCCATCTCGTCATAGATCCGGTGCATGCCGTGCAGCTTCAGGCGGTGGCGCTCGCGAATCGCCGAGGCCTTCGCGGGCTGCGAGCTGCCGTCGCCGGAATGCAGATCCGCGCCCGCGCAGAAATAGCGGCCATGGGCTCGCACCAGCATGACCTTGAGTGAAGGGGAGTCGCGAAACCGATGCAGCGCGGCCTCGAACAGCTCCATCAGCGGGCCGCTCAGTGCGTTGAGCTTCTCGGGCCGGTTGAGCGTCGCGATCAAAATCGCGCCGTCCTCCTCGGTCAGCAGGTGCGGGGCGTCGGACCGGTGCGGGGCGTCGGACATCTCAGGCTCTCGTGCGGGGCAGTCCCAGGTTGCGTTCCGCGATCATGCTGCGGTGGACCTGGCTGGTGCCGCCGTAGATGCGCGTGCCGTGCGCGTGACGATAGCATTGATTGAGAAAGCCGGCCGGGCCGTCGCGCTTCGACAGCGACACGGGCGCCGTCAGATTCAGAAGATCCGCCGAATCGGTCAAGAATTTCTCCGACGAGAACAGCTTGGCCATCGGGCCGAAAGCGAGGTTGGGCTTCTTCTCGACTCCCGCCCACAGCGCCCTCCATGCGAGCACCTCGGACAGCAGCAGATGCGCCATCGTGCGCGCGAGCCGCGCCTGCGCGTCGCGATCCTCGATCAGCGGCCGGCCGCGAAAGCGAATGTCGCGGCACAGCGCGACGGCGGCCTGCAGCATCTTCGACTGCGACTTGGAGAACCCGCCGCCGTGCTCGAGCTCCAGGCCCGCGGCCATCACCTTGACGCCCGCATTCACCTCGCCGAGCCGATAGCTGTCCGCGATCCTCACGCCGTCGTAGTAGCTGATGTTGGTGCGCTCGTCCTGAAAGGTGTAGACGGGCTTTATCTCCACCCCGGGCGCCCTCAGCGGCACGATGAACATCGTCAGGCCCTTGTGCTTGGGCACATCGGGATCGGTGCGGGTGAGCATCAGCACGTAGTCGGCGATGTTGGCGCCGCTGGTGAACATCTTCTGGCCGTCGATGCGCCAGCCCTCGCCGTCGCGCGTCGCGCGCGTGACGGCCGCGAACACGTCGGATCCCGAGCCCGGCTCCGAGTATCCGAGGCTGCAGATGCATTCGCCGGAGGCGATCTTGGACAGCACTTCGCGCTTCAGCTCATCGCTCCCGTAGCGGCGGATGATGGTCCCGACCATCCCGGCAACGCTGCTGGGCGCACTGGTCCAGTCATACTTCTCCCAGACGTGCATCGCCGCATGCCGCGCGTAGGCCGGTGCATTGCGCCCGCCGAGCTCCTCCGGCCACGACAGGAACAGCAGATGCGCCTCGGCGAGCTTGCGATGCAGCCCGGGGTCGTGACCTTCCCAGGAATAGTGCGCCTTGGCGCGCAGCTCCGGGGTCAGGTGCTGCTGGAAGAACGCATCGACCTCGGCGGCGAGCGTGCGCGCCTCTTCCCCCAGATCGAAATCGATCGTCACGGCTCCGGCGTCGGGCAAGGGAACCGTCTCCCCCGCGTACAGACGGCGCCCGGCCTCCTCGAGCAATCGCGTCGGATCGCCCATCACGAGCGGCCAGGCCTTGGCACGCAGGTTGTACAGATGGATGTCGTAATCGGTCGTGAGGCCGTAGCCGCCGAAGGTCTGCAGCGCTTGCGAGACCGCGCGGTTCGCGGCATCGGCATTCCACCACAGAGCGAGCGCAACCTCGGCGCCGGCATCGGCCTTGCCATCGGCGATGTCGCGGATGGTCATCCAGTTGAGGTACTTGCCGCCATCGACCTCGCAGACCAGGTCGGCCAGCGGGTGCGCGATGCCTTGATAGCTGCCGATGGGCTGGCCGAAGGCCATGCGCTCACGTGCGTAGGCGGCGGCGAGCTGCAGCGCCTGCCGCGACAGGCCGGCGAGCGCCGCGGCGATCAGCAGCTTCCACTCCTCGATCGCCTCGGCAAAAGCCTGCCGGCCCGCCGCATCGTCGGCGAGGAGCGTGTGCGGCATGCCGCCAAGACGCAGCTCGGCCAGCGGCGTCGAGGCGAGATTGGCTTCGGTCTTTCGGTCGCCCGCTGCGACGCCGACCAGGACGATCCGGCCGCCGTCGCGGGCGATGACCGCCTCGGCGACGGCGCCGCCGGCGACCCACTGTACGGGCTCCTCGGCGAGGTCGCGAAATGCCAGGCTCACGATGGCGCGGCCGGCGATCACGCGCTCGAGCCGATCCGCCGTCGCGGCACCGCCCAGGCGGGCGAGCAATCGCGCGGCGACCAGTGTCTCGGCCACCGGCCCCGACGCGAGCGTCCGGCCGACCTCCTCCATGAGGACGGCGGCATCGAGCAGGCCGAGCCCCAGGCCGCCGCAGCCCTCGGGGACACGCAGTGCGAACGCGCCGAGCTCGGCGAGCCCCGACCACAGCGCCGCATCGAAGCCGCCCGGCAGTGCGGCGCGCACGCGCGCCATGCTGCTGTTCTTGTCGAGGAAGCGCGCGAAGCTGTCGCGCATCATCTGCTGGTCGTCGGAGATGTCGAAATTCATCATTCCCCCCCAAGCGTCCGACGGGTCGTCAATTCGCGAGTTGCCAGCGCTCGGCGGAATCTCAGGCGCGCAGCTAGCGATCGAGCTCCGGCCAGCCGCCCCGGGACTGCAGCGCGGGCGCGCTGCTCACAGGATCTCCGCGATCAGTTCGCCCACCGGATAGACCTGCCCCGCCTGGCCGTGGATCCTGAGGGTTCCCGCGGCCGGTGCGGGCACTTCCTGCACGGCTTTGTCGATCTCCAGCGTGTAGAGCGGCGCGCCGCTCTCGATGCGCGCGCCGTCCGCGGCCAGCCACTCCGCGAGGTTGCCCTCGGTCATCGAGAAGCCGATCTGCGGTATGCGCACCTCGACGCTCATCGGCGCGGCTTCGCCTCGAGCGTCTGGCGGATGGAGGCCTCGATGGCGCTCGGCTTGTACAGGAACTCCTGCTCGAGCACCTTGGCGAACGGCACCGGCACGTCGCGCGAGGCGACCCGCAGCACCGGAGCGGCGAGCTCGCCGTACAGATGCTCATTGATGCGCGCGGCCACTTCCGCCCCCACGCCGAAGCTGCGCGGCGCCTCGTGCACGATGACGGCGCGGCGCGTCCTCGCCACCGATTGCAGAATGGTGTCGGTGTCCAGCGGCGAGATGGTGCGCAAATCGACGATCTCGACCGAGATGCCCTCCCCCGCCAGCCGCTCGGCGATCGCGAGCGCGTCGCGGATCGGACGGCCGTAGCTCACCACCGAGACGTCCTTGCCGGCGCGCACGATGCTGGCCTTGCCGAGCGGGACGCGATGGCCCGGCGGCGGCACGGGGCCGGTTTGCGCGCGCGTCATCGAGTCCTCGATGAACAGGCACGGGTCATCGTCGAAGATGCAGGAGGCAAGCAGGCCCACCGCGTCCGCCGGCGAGGAAGGTATGACCACCTTCATGCCGGCGACATGTGCGAACCACGCCTCGAGCATGTCGGAGTGCTGTCCCGCCGTGCCGCCGCCCGCCCCGGTGCGCGTGCGGATGGTGATCGGCACGGAGGTCTGCCCGCCGGACATGAATCGCAGCTTCGCGGCGTGATTCACCATCTGGTCCATCGCCACGGTGACGAAGTTCATGAGCATGATTTCCGCGACCGGGCGCATGCCGGCGAGCGCCGCGCCCACCGCCGCGCCGACGATCGCCTCCTCGGAGATCGGCGTGGTGCGCACCCGGTGCTCGCCGTACTTCGTGGACAGCCCCTTGGTCACCTTGAACACACCGCCGCCCTCGCGGTCGGCGATGTCCTCACCCAGCAGAATGACGCCCGGATCGGCGGCCATGCACTCGTCGAGGGCGCGGTGATAGGCCTCGGTGAAGGAGATGGTCTGCGGTTTCTCCATGGTCGAGCTCATGCGCGTGCTCCGGCGTAGATGTCGATGTCGATTTCGCGCGGATCGGGAGGCGCACTGTCGGCCGCGAACTTCAGGCCATCGTCGATGTCCGCGGTGATCTGCGCGGCGAGCTCCTGCAGTTGAGCTTCCGTGGCGGCGCCCGACGCGAGCACGGCGGCCCGGCAGGCCGGCATCGGATCGCGGGCGAGCGCGGCGGCGTACTCGGGCTTCGGGATGTAGGCCCCGGGATCGCCGAAGTAATGGCCCATGAAGCGGAACGTGTTCGCCTCGAGCAGCGTCGGACCGGCGCCCGAGCGAGCGCGCTCCACCGCCTCGCGCATGGCATGCCACATCGCCGCCGGATCGTTGCCGTCGACGCTCACCCCGGGCATGGCGTAGGCGGCGGCGCGGTCCGCGATGTGCGGCACCGAAGTTGCATACTCGTACTTGGTGCACTCGCCGTAGCCGTTGTTCTGGCAGAGGAATATCACGGGCAGCTTCCACAGTGCCGCCATGTTGAGCGATTCGTGGAAGGCGCCGATGTTGGCCGCGCCGTCGCCGAAGGTGCAGACCGTGACGCGCTTGTCGTTGCGCAGCTGCGAGGCGAGCGCAAGCCCGTTGGCGATCGGCAGCCCGCCGCCGACCACCCCCGTGGTCACCATGATCCCGGCTGCGGGATAGGTGATGTGCATCGGGCCGCCTTTGCCCTTGCAGGTGCCCGTCGCCTTGCCGTAGTACTCCGCGCACAGCTGCCGCAGCGGCATGCCCTTGGCGAGCTGGTCGTGGATGCCGCGGTACATGGTGACGAGATAGTCGGTCGGCTGCAGGTGCACGCCCATCGCCGCGGCGACGATCTCCTGTCCGCGTGGCGAATAATACACGGCAGCCAGGCGTCCCGAGCTCAGGAGCGAGCGCATGCGCTCATCGACCAGGTTGATCAGCAGCGCCTTGCGAAAGATCTCGAGCAGGGTCGCGGGCGCGAGGGATTGTTTCTGGGTCATGTTCATAGGTGTGATGTCATGTCGGGTTGCAGGCCGCCGCCATGCCGGGCGGCCTCGTCACTGAGCAACAACGCTGTCGATTATCAGCGGGCGGTCCCGCCCAAGTAAAGCACGGAACGGGGCGCCTTTGCACCTGGCGCAGCGGCACGGCTCATGCAGGGCCGCGGGGCGGCCGGCGGCGCGGCTCGCTGCATCGGCCACCGTCACAGCGGCTCCCAGAACACCGGCAACACGTCGGGCGACATGGCGCTGCTCACGACCATCGAACCGCTCGAGGTGCGCAGCGTCATCTCCTCGAGGAAGCTCTTGACGCCGTCGGACTCGATCTCGTAGATCGCCAGATAGCGGTACGGCTGCGCACCCGCGTGGATCTGCGTGTCCGACAGCTTGAAGCGGCGCGCCGAGAGCACGCCCGGTATCGCCAGCAGATCCTTCAGATGCTGATTGGAGTACCAGTCGTTGTATTCCTGCTCCCGGCCCTCCTCGGGGTTGCTGTAGACCACAAAGCTGAATCGCGCCATGGCGCACCTCTTGGTCGTTCGTTGGCCTGTCCTCGCGGCTATCATCGGCGAGCGGGCCGCAGGCGCGCAAGGGTAGGAGGGGGTGAGGTGCGAGACAGCGCAGGATCGAGCCGCGCAGCTTGGGCTTCGAGATGCTGGCGCCGGATGCCTCGGTGACGCGCGAGTACTTCGCCTCCTACGAGGCGTTCCTGCGCACGGCCCTGGCGGCCGACCTCAAGGAAGGGCGAGGACCTGGCTCTTACTGAGGCTGGTCGTCAGCTCGCCCTTGACCATCGATATCGTGGAGGCCGGAATGGTGACGAGCTTCCCATCGATGATGATCTGGGCGGATCCGTCCTCGGTCACCCGATAGACGGGCGCGAGACGCGCCCCGTTGGCGGCAAGCAGCATTTTTCCTTTCAACGCGACGACGGCCTGCGTTGCGGCTTCGGGCGCGGAGCGCGCCTGTGCAGCGAACGATGCCATCGCGAATGTGCAGGTCATCACGATTAACCACGAGCTCTTCACGTCCTCTCCTCGACGATATGTCCGAAACGGCCCTTCAACAATACCCGATCCACAATTACTTAGATCTCTAATACTAAGGTAGATTAGTATCTGCGGCGGCGGGTGTCAAGGGCCCGGTGCACGAGGCCGTCGAGCGCCGCGCGGGCGCGTGCACGGGTCGCGAAACCACTGGCGAAGGCGCGGCTTACCAAGGATGATATTCGCGGGGCGATGCAGACGGGGGCGCATCATCGCAAAGACAAGCAATCGAAAAAGATCCATTGGACTCAAGCTGATCGTCGTTGCCCGCCATCTGCGGCAGAGCTTCGATCAGAGCGTCGAGCGCAGCGGCTTGACGCGCGCCAAATGGACGCTGATTGCCGCGGTGGCCCGCAATCCAGGCGCCACCCAGCGCATGATCGCCGAAGCGCTCGAGATCAGGGAGGTCACGGCGGGGCGGCTGATCGACCGGCTGTGCGCGGCGGGCTATCTGAAGCGGCGCGAGCATCCGAGCGACGGGCGCGCGTACTGCGTGCATCTGGCGCCCGGAGCGCAGCCGATCTTGGACACCCTGGGGGAGCTCGCCCGGCAGCACGAAGGGGCGATATTCGCAGGCTTCGACGGCGATGACCTGGACCGGCTCGAGGCATTGCTGGACCGCATCTCGCATAACCTGTCGGCCGCCCGCCCGCGCCACGAGGCCAAGAAATAGCCGCATGCGCCCCAGCGACCTGCCGCTCGCCGCCTGCGCCGATCGAGCCATTCGCCGACTGGCCCGGCTGACGCGCTCGGCACGCCTCGCGGCGCTCGATGGCGCTGCGCTGCTGTGCGAGCGGGCCGCGCTCGCCGGCATGAGGATACCGGGGCGCATATCGGCGGGCGGGGGATGCCGCCTGTTCGCGGCACTCGATGACGGCGTTGCGCTGAATCTCGCGCGCCCCGCCGACCGCGAGCTGTTGCCCGCGCTTCTCGAGGACGACGCGCTCGATGCGCGCGATCATGCCGCCATCGCCCGCCTGATCGGCGCGAGCGAGGCCGCTGCGCTCGTCAGGCGCGGCCGCTCGATGGGCCTCGCCATCGCCGCCGAGCAGGAGCTGCCGCCCTGCGCCGCGGCTGGGTGCATCGAGCTCAGCGCCGGCTGCCCGGCGCCAGGCGCGAGGCGCAGCGCCCCGCGGGTCATCGATCTATCGGCGCTGTGGGCGGGCCCGCTCGCGGCGCATCTGCTGTGGCTCGCCGGCGCCGAGGTGGTGAAGGTGGAAAGCCGCACACGCCCCGACGCGATGCGCTTTGGAGACGAGCGCTTCTACGCGCTGCTCAACCAGGGCAAGGCGAGCGTGGCTGTGAATCTCGCGGACGCCGAGGATCGCCGCGCGCTCGCCGCGCTCATCGCCGGCGCCGACATCGTCATCGAGGCCGCGCGGCCGCGCGCGCTCGCGCAGCTCGGCATCGATGCCGCGCAGATCGTGCGCACGACGCCGGGGCTCGTCTGGCTGAGCATCACCGGCCACGGCGCGAGCGGCGAGGCCGCGGGCTGGGTCGGATTCGGGGACGATTGCGGCGTTTGCGCCGGGCTGAGCGCGGCCCTGCGCGCCGCGAGCGGCCGCGGCGGATTCGTGGGCGATGCCATCGCCGATCCGCTCACCGGCGTGTTTGCCGCCCTCGCGGGATGGGAGGCCTGGGCCTCGCGGCGGGGCGGACGCTTCGGCCTGGCGATGAGCCACCTGACCGCGCACTGCCTCGCGGCGGCGCGCGAGGAGGATGCGGCGGCATTGCACTCATCCCTCGCGGCGTGGAGCGCGGCCGCGGGGCGGCCTTTCCCCGCCGTGCGCCGCAGGCCCATCGGCACCCTGCCCGCCTTCGGCGCCAACACGCGCGCGAGTCTCGCGGGCCTCGCGCCATCCTGAGCGGCGCGCGCCGCCGCGCCGCGCGATCACGTCGGCGAGGCCTCGGCCTTGAGCCGTTTCACGACCAGCTCGCGCAGGGCGGCCGCCTTGATCTTGGCGCTGCCGGTCATCGACAGCTCGCCCTCGCGCACGAACAGCACGCGCCGCGGCACCTTGTAGCTTGCGAGGCGCTGCTTGAGGTACTCGCGCACGTCGCCCTCGCTGAGCGAGCTGCCGTGGTGCGCGACGACGCAGCTCACCACCAGCTCACCCAGCGTCTCGTGCGGCACGCCGACCGTCTGGCCGATCTTCACCCCGGGACATGCGCTGAGCACTGCATCGACCTCGACCGGTGACACGTTGGCCCCTCCGGTCTTGATGACGTCGCTCAAGCGGCCCTCATAGTGCAATCGTCCGCGCTCATCGATATAGCCGGCATCGCCGGTATGGAAGAAGCCGCCCTCATCGAGCGTCTCGCTGAGCGGTGAGCCGAGATACCCGAGCATCAGGGTCGGGCCTTTGACGGCGATCTCCCCGCGCTCGCCGCGCGGCACGACGGCCCCGGTCTGCGGATCGACGATCTCGAGGGTGTTGCCGGGCAACGCCTCGCCATGACTTCCTTCCCAGACCTCGCGCGGCGTGTCGCTGGGGAATGCCGCCGAGAGCGTGAAGGTCTCGGTGTTGCCGTAGGAAGACATCGGATCGTTCCAGGAGGTATCGCGGAAGGTCGGGTGCCGCGCCGCCGGCCGCGAGCGGTCGACGTAGTGAAAACTGCTCAGGTCGGCACTCTTCCAGTTGGCTGCCGCTTCGAGCTGCGCCCATTGATGGGGCCATGCCTGGGGGAAGGTGACCCGCTCCGCCTGCATGAGCTCGAGCGCCGCTTCGGGCTCGAAGATCCGCTGCAGAATGATGGTGCCGCCGGCGGCCAGGGTACCGCCGAGCGCCATCATGAAATTGCCCGACCAGGTGAAGGCGTTGGGGGTCCAGGTGCGCAGGTCCTCCCTGAAGGCGAAGATGCGCGGCGTGCGCCAGCATTGAATCGCCACTCCCCGGTGCGCATGCAGTATGGCCTTCGGCCGGCTGGTCGAGCCGGATGACAGGAACAGCGCCGCGCCATCCGAGGGCTTGACGGCGCCCGCCGTCGCCTCCACCAGCGCGCCGGGAATCTCCGCGGCGTGGGCGAGAAAGGCGGGCCAGGTCTCGATGGCGCCGGCAGCGGCGCCCTCGCCGAGCTGGGCGAGACGGCGCAGGAATGGATACTTGACCGAGTGCAGCCGACCGGGCGCAGAGCTGCGCACGCCGGGCTCGAGCTCCGTCAGCATCGCGGCGAAGTCCTTGGCAGCCACCGAGCGCTCGAACAAGAGCGTCGAGACGGCGGTCGTCTGCAGCAGATAGTCGAGCTCGGGCACGGTCGAGAAGGTGCTGAGCGCAACGGCCACGCCGCCGGCCAGCTCGACGCCGAAGAAGGCGGCGACCCATTCGGGCCGATTGGTCATCAAGATGCCGGTGCGTGTGTCCTTGCCCGCTCCGCAAGCCAGGAGCGCGCGCGCGACCTGCACGGCGCGCTCCCACAGCATCGCGTACGACCAGCGCGTCACGCCCTCGGGCGTGCGCAGCACCAATGCCTCCCGCTCGGCGTAACGGGAGGTCACCTCGCGCAAGAACCCCGGCAGCGTCAGGGCGCCGAGACCCGGCTCCTCGCTCAGCGGAATTCCCTTGATGACGGAGGGTGCGGCCATGGCGCCGGCCTACTTTCCCGTGAAGCGCGGGGCTCGCTTCTCGCGCAGCGCCTGCACGCCCTCATGGTGGTCGGCCGTCACATTGGAGAGCGCCTCATAAGCGAGCGAAGCGTCCATGACGGCGTGGGCGAGCTGTTTCAAGCCGATGTTGACCGACAGCTTGGTCCACTGGATGGCGCGCATCGCCCCGCTGAGCAGCTCCTGCGCGAATTCGTCGACCGCCCGATCGAGCTCGCCGGCCGCCACCACATGGTTGATCAGCCCGATGCGCTCGGCCTCCTCGGCCGCGAGCAGCCGGCCGGTCATGAGGTATTCCTTGGCGCGCGCGTGCCCGATGAGATGCGGCCAGATGAACGCCCCGCCGTCGCCGGCCGTGAATCCGATCCTCACGTGCGGATCGCCGATCTTGACGCCGGGTGCGGCGAAGATCACGTCGCACAACAGCGCGATGGTGGCACCGAGACCGACCGCCGCCCCGTTCAGCTTGGCGATGATCGGCTTCGGGCAATCGAGCATGCCGAACACGATGCGCTTCGCATCGCGCACGTCCTCGTGGAACAGGGCGGGGTCCGCGATCATGTCCTGGATGTGATCCAGATCCCCGCCCGCCGAGAAGGCGCGGCCGATGCCGGAGAGAATGACCACGTCGGTGAGCGGGTCCGCGGCAAGCTCCGTGAAGAACCGCGCCAGCTCCCCATGAGTCGTGCGATCGATTGCATTCAAGGTCTCGGGCCGATTGAAGCTCGCTCGCAGCAGGCGCCCCTCGCGCTCGAATCGAAAACTCGTGTAGCTGGACAGATCCATCACGTTTCCACGTTGCGCGGTCCCGAAGGTGCACCGCCCCGGGGCCGCCCCACGGGCTGCGCCGCCGCCAGGGCTCCGCCGTGCACTCATTTAAGCCCAATCACGATCGATGCGCCATACATCGCAGGCGGCACGGAGCGCGGACCTGTTCAACCGAATGAATGAGAGCTGCCGGGCGCGCGAACGGGCGCGGCGCGCGGCCTCATCGCGGCGTCCACACCGATGAGAGGGCGAACTCCGACAGATACCTGGTGGAGCTCCAGCCGCCATCGACCACGATGGTCTGTCCATTGATGAAGGCGCCGCCGGGCGAGCACAGGAAGGCAACGGTGCCGGCGATGTCCTCGACCGTGCCGAGGCGCTGGTGCGGCGTCATCTCGACGTTGATCTTGCGGAATCGCTCGTCCTGCAGGCGATGCTCGACCATCGGCGTGAGCGTGACGCCGGGCGCCACCGCGTTGCAGCGGATGCCCTGCGCGCCGTACTGGCAGGCGATATGCAGGGTCAGTGCCGTGAGTCCGCCCTTGGCCGCGGAATATGCGCCTCCGCGAAGACCGCCGACGACGGCAAACGTCGAGGTGACGTTGATGATCGCCGACCCCGGCGGCATGTGCGGCAGCGTATCGCGCGCCAGCCGGAAGGGCGCGCGCAGCATCAGACCGAGAAAATAATCGAGCGCCTGATCGTCCGTCTCGTGCAGCGGCTTGGGACTGCCGACGCCGGCATTGTTGATCAGGAAATCGACGTGACCCCAGCGGGAGACGGCCAGATCCACGATGCGCCCGGGTGCCTCGTCACGCGTCAGATCGATGGCCAGGGTCGCCACGCGATCGGCAGCGCCGATGGCTTTGTGCAGCTCGGCGAGCTTGCTCTCGTCTCTTCCCACGCCGAGGACCGCCATGCCCATCTGCGCGAGCTTCACGGCGCAGCCGAAGCCGATGCCGCTGCTTGCGCCCGTGACGATTGCTACTTGCATATCACTCACCCGCCGTGGCGTTTGCGACGCGCCGATTCGCAGCCTCCAATCCGCCCGCGATGGCAATCAGGAGCTGCGCGCGCTTCAAGAAAAGGTGCGGGTCGGCCTCGTCGCTGAAGCCCATGCCGCCGTGAATCTGGATGTTCTTGCCGGCATTCTCCAGCGCATTCGATGCAGCGACGAAGAACGCGCATTCGACCTGCAACGGCGCGTCGGCGCGTCCCTCATCGAGCGCCACCGCCGCAAAGCTCGTCTGGTCGCGGGCGCAGCGCGCCGCGATCGCCATGTTGGCGCAGTGGTGCTTCACGGCCTGAAAGCTGCCGATGGGACGGCCGAACTGCTCGCGCTGCCCGGCGTAGGCGACGCTCATCTCCAGCGCCGCCTGGGCGATGCCTGCGAGCGCGGCGGCATCGATCAAGCGCAAACGCAGCAGCCCGGCGCCGTCGAAATGGCCGAGCGCCTCGCCCACGCCGTCCGCCTCGCGCAGCTCCGCGAGCCACAGCCGCGCATCCAGCATCCTCGAGCTCGAGGCTCGCGCGTCGTGCAGCGCCGCGCCGGCGCCGTCCCGCAGCAGCATGAAGGCCGCTCCGGGCTCCTCCACGATGATGATCCGGCCCGCATGCCGATAGGCCGCGGCAGCCCGCGCATCGCGCAACGCCGAGTCCGCACCGCGCAACGCCGAGTCCGCGCCGAGCTGCGCGTGCGCGGCACCGACCCTGGCGAGCATCCCGGGAGATGCCAGGCGGCGGCCGAGACCCATCACGATGAGGGCTTCCTCGACCGCACCGAGCCCGCTTCCACCGAGCGCTTCGCTCGCGCAGATGCCGAACAGCCCGATCTCCTCGAGGCTCGCCCAGGTTCGGGGATCTTCCCGATGCGATGCATGCAGGCGGGACAACGGCAGCACCGCGCGGAGCGACTCCTCGATCGTGCCGGCGAGCGCGAGCTGCTCGGCACTCGGGTGGTAACGGGTCTGGGCCTCCACGAATCGGTCTACCGTTGACATCGCGCCTTTTACGTCGGGGTATACTGGCTGGTGCATGCCATCGCCGCGAGATCGGAATTAGAGCACTAGCAGGGGCCGCGCCGCAATGCCGAGCGAGTTGCACGAACATCGAAAACTGATCGCCGGACGTTCGCTGCGCTGGGACGCGGAGCGCGCGGCGGGTGCCTATGCGCGCGGATTGTGGGTGCAGGAGACGCTGGCGGCGAACCTGCGCCGGGCTGCGCGGGAGACGCCGCGGCGGGTGCTGCTCATCGACGGCGATTGCCGTCTCGACTGCGAGACTCTGCACGCGCAAGCGACGACGCTGGCAGGCGTGCTGCTCGGCCGCGCGCCGAGCGGCAGCGTGGTGTCCTTCATGCTGCCCAACTGGCACGAAGCGGCCGTCATCTACATGGCCGCGACGCTGGCCGGCATGGTGGTGAATCCCATCCTGCCCTCGCTGCGCGACCGCGAGCTGGCGTTCATCCTGAGCGACGTGCAGAGCCGCTGGATCTTCGTGCCGCGGGCTCTGCGCCAGCAAGACTATGGCGCGATGCTGAGCCGGGTGAGCGCTCGAATGCAATCGCCGCCCGAGGTGGTGGTGCTGCGCGGCGATGCCGGGGGCCACACGCCGTACGCCCCGCTCCTCGAGCGGCCGGGAGCCGGCGGCGACCTGCCGGCGCTCGAGCCGGATGCGGTCAGGATGATTCTCTACACCTCCGGCACCACCGGCCGTCCGAAGGGGGTGCTGCACACCCACAACTCGATCCATGCGCTCATCCGCCAGATCCGCGAGCACTGGCTGGTCGAGCCGGGGGACAGATTTCTCGTGCCTTCGCCGATCGCGCACATCGGCGGCTCGATCTACGCGTTCGAGTGCCCGCTGCTGCTCGGCACGACGGCGGTGCTCATGGAGCGCTGGAATGCCGCCGAGGCGGTCCGCTTGCTCGAAGCCGAAGGCTGCACGCACATGGCGGGCGCGACGCCGTTCCTGGAGCAGATACTCACGGCGGCGCAGCAGGCCGGCACGCGCGTGCCGAGCCTGAAGCTGTTCATCTGCGGCGGCGCATCCGTACCCCCTTCCTTGATCCGCAAGGCGGCGGCGTATTTCGAGCGCGCCGTCGTCACGCGTGTCTACGGCTCGACCGAGGTGCCCGTGACGACGGTCGGCGTCACCCGGCGCGATGATGCCGCGCATGCGGCGGATACCGACGGACGAGCGGGCCTTGCGGACATCAAGCTCGTCGGCCGCGATGCGGCCGCTGCCGGCGAGGGCGAGATTCACGCGCGCGGGCCGCAGATGCTCGCGGGCTATCTGCATCCGGAGGACGAACGGGAGTGCTTCGACGCGCAAGGCTACTTCCGGACGGGAGATCTCGGACGATGGGTGGATGGCGCCTATCTGGTGGTCACCGGAAGAGCCAAGGACATCATCATTCGCAACGGCGAGAACATATCGCCGAAGGAGGTCGAGGACGTCCTCGTCGGCCATCCGCAGATCGCCGAGATCGCGATCGTCGGCGTGCCGGATGCGCGTACCGGAGAGCGTGCCTGTGCGGTGATCGTGCCCAAGGCCCCGCCGGGTCCCGACGTCGCGAGCTTGCGCAGCTTTCTCGATGCGCAGGGCGTCGCGACGTTCAAGGCGCCCGAGCAGGTGGTGATCTGGGACTCATTGCCGCGGAACGATGCGGGCAAGGTGCTGAAGCACCAGATCCGCGCCGCGCTCGCGCAGACCGATTGAGGAGTGCCGTGCAGGGCAGCGAGCCGAGCCGATCGATGGCGGCATTTCGTCGCGAAGCGCGCCGCTGGCTAAAAGCGCACGTGCCCGGGTCGGCGCCGCCCGAGGATGGGCCGGCTTCGCGCGAGTACGTGCTCGAGTGGCAGAGAACGCAGGCGCGCGGCGGCTGGGCGGGAATCGCCTGGCCCAAGGAGTTCGGGGGCCGCGGCCTGTCGGTGCTCGAGCAGATCGTGTGGTTCGAGGAATATGCGCGCGCCGGCGCACCGTCTCCTTTGAACGCCTCCTTCGTCGGGCTCAATCATGCCGGTCCGACGCTGATCGCCTGCGGCACCCCGGAGCAGAAGGCATTCCATCTCCCCAGGATCCTGGCCGGCGATGTGCTGTGGTGCCAGGGATTCTCCGAGCCCGGCGCCGGCTCCGATCTCGCCAGCTTGAGAACGCGCGGGCGCGTCGAGGGCACCGAGCTCGTCATCGATGGCCACAAGATCTGGTCGAGCTTTGCCGACGTCGCCGATTGGCAGGAGCTGCTGATTCGCACCGACCCCGAGGCCAGGACCTCGGCCGCGCTCTCCTGGGTCATCTGCCCCATGAACGCCGCGGGGATCACGGTGCGGCCCATCCGTACCATGGCCGGTCCGCGCAAGTACTGCGAGGTGTTCTACGATGCCGTGCGCGTGCCCCTGTCCAATGTCGTGGGCGGCCTGAACAACGGCTGGGCGACGGCGATGTCCACGCTCGGTTTCGAGCGCGGCACCGCGAGCCTCGCGCTGCTCATCGGCCTCATCCTGAAGGTCGAGCAACTGCTGGGCGCCTGCCCGCCCGAGCGGGCGGAGCTGCGCATGCGGCTCGCGCGGCTGCGCGCCGAAGGTGCCTCGATTCGCGCGATGACCTACCGTTTCGCGCTCGATTCCGACAATGCCGTGCCCGACGCGAGCGGCTCGATCATTCGCCTGTGCTTCGCGGAGTTCACCCAGCGCGTGACGGCGGCGGCGATCGAGCTCTACGGCATCGATGCGCCCGCCGTCATCGGCATGCACGGCTGGGGACACGACTATCTCGACGCCTTCTCCGAGACGATCGCGGGCGGCGCTGCGGAGATTCAGCGCAACATCATCGCCGAGCGCGTGCTCGGGCTGCCGAAGGGCCCGCGCTGAGCGGCGGACCCGCGCGGCGCGACGCCCCGCGCTGAGCGGCGCGGCGGATCCGCGCCTGATCCCTTCACTTCAGGAGGGCGGCGCGTCGAAGCAATGGCGCGCCACGGCGGCTGCCTGTCCGCCCCGCCCGCCCAACTCCGAGAGCAGCGCCTTCAGCCGATAGGTCCAAAGATGCAGCGGGTGCTCGAGCGTCATCCCCATCGCCGCAAGCATCTGATGGACGTCGTAGACGACGCGCGTCGCACTCTCCTGCGCGTGCAGCGCGGCGAGCGCCGCATCTGCCGGGTCTTCGGTACCGGCCGCCTTCAATGCGAGCCAGCGTACCCCGCCCGCCAGCACCGCGCACTCCGCCATCCGGTGGCGCAGCGCCTGGAAGGCGCCGAGCGGTCGTCCGAACTGCTTGCGAGCCGTCAGGTGCTCGACCGTCGATGCGATGGCCGCGTGCAGCAGGCCGCTCGCCTCGGCGGCGAGCGCGACGCGCAGCCATTTGCGCAGGTTCGCCGCGCTCTTCTGCGACACCGGGCTGAGCGGCACGCGCCCTTGCAGACGCCCCATGGGATAGGCGAACAGCGATTCTGTGGGCGCGACATCATGCGCCTCGATCCGGGCGATGCCCAGGCTCTCGCCGTCGATCACCAGCAGGGTTCTGGCCGAGGCGAGAAAACGTCCCGGGCGCCCGTTCTCGATCGCCGCCAGCGGTCGAGGCCACTCGCCCTCGAGCTGCGGCCGCACCAGCATCGAGAGCGCAATCTCCGCCGTGCAGGGCAGGCGCGCCAGCCGCTCGACCGCCGCTGCCGCGGCCAGCGGTCCGAGCTCGGGGATTCGCGCGATGTCGAAGTACTGGCCGTCCTCGAGCTCTCGCTCGAGCTCCTGGCCGATGAGCGCAAATCCGCGAAACTCCGTGGGCTTGAGCTCGAATCGCTCCGCCAGCTTGCCGATGGCCGATGCGAGCGCGTCCTGATCGGGCGTGAGCTTGAAATCCATCAGCGCGGCTCCCGCGGCAGCCGCAGCAGCTCCGTGGCGATCAGGTTGAGCTGAATTTCGGCGGCGCCCGATGCGATGCCGGCGACGATGGCCCGTTGATGATGGGCGAGCAGCATGGCGTCGGCGCCCGACAGGGCTTCGGGCACGTGCTCGACCACGAACTCGCTCACCAGCCGCTCGGCGATCACGGTCGCGAAACGCGCGGCGCTCGCCTCGGCGCCGGCAACGACTCCGTGGCGCCGCTGATCGACGATGCCGTAGCTGTAGAATCGCGCGGCCTCGCAGGCGGCGCGCGCGCGCGCCGCCTGCTCGACGGCGCCGTGACCGAAGCGTGCGGCGCCCTGTAAGATCGCCACCCCGCGATGCAGCATGCGCGTGGCCAGCGCGAAGCGCGGAATGCCGACGCGCTCGAGCGAGAGGGCGGTGCGCGCGATTTCCCACGCCTGGCCCTCGGCGCCGAGCAGCGCGCCGGCCGGCACCTCGACGTCGTCGAGGAACACCTCGTGAATATCGCCCTCGCCGATGATGCTCGGGATCTCGCGCACGATGATGCCGGGCGTGTCCATCGGCAGCAGCAGGACGGAGATCCCGTCCTTGCCCGGCGAGGTTCGCGCCAGCAAGAAGCAGGTGTCGGCGTGAGCCGCATAGGAGGTCCAGATCTTCTGGCCGTTGATGCGATAGCTCGAGCCGTGCTTCTCGGCCCGTGTGCGCAGCGAGGCGAGATCCGACCCGGCTTCCGGCTCGGAGAAGCCCTGGCACCAGATCGTATCGCCGCGCGCCATCGGCGGGATGTAGCGCCGCTGCTGTTCGTCGCTGCCGAAGCGCATGAGGGTCGGACCGATCCAGTTCACGTTCATGTACTGCCCGCCGCGCGGCTCGCCGGCCTCCCACATCTCTTCGGCCAGGATGAATGCGCTCCAGGGGTCTGCGTCGCGGCCTCCCCAGCGCTGCGGCCAGTGCGGCACCAGCAGCCCCGCGCGCGCGAGCTCGGCGCAAAACTTCTTGGAGAAGGCCGTCTGCGCCGCCGAGCCCGGGCCGTGCGCGAGGGACTCCCAATCGCGCGGCAGATGCGCGGCGAGAAAGGCGCGCACGGTGGAGCGAAATGCCTGCTGCTCAGCGTCCCAGTGAAAATCCACGCTTGAACTCCCGGCACCGGCGCCAGCGAACCCGATCAGCCCTTGACCCGCCGCAGCGTCATCGAGTGGCGAAAGCGTGATGCCGGATGGGTGTTGATCGTAACCTGGGCGATTTCCCTGTCGGAGGTCTTGTAGGTGCGCCGGATCTCGAGCGCAGGCGTTGCCGCCTCCACCTTGAGCCGGTCGGCGAGCGGCGAGGAGATCAGCACCGCGGCGATTTCCTGATGTACCTCCACGATGATCTGGCCGAACAGGTCCTCGATCAGCGGAAACACCGGCCCCGTGTGCCGCTGCAGGAGCCTGCCCACCGCGGCAAATTGCCGGTTGATGTAGTAGTCGATGCAGCTCACCGGGGCCGCGGCCCCCTCCAGCTGCCGCGACCCGTGCACTGCGAGCCACTCCTCGCCCTTGGCGAGCCCGGTCCGGGCCGCGAGCTTGTCGTCGATCACGACCATCTTGCTGGACTCGATGGCAAAGCGCGCACCGGCCGCATAAGCGAGCAGGTCGTTGATGGACATGGTGTCCTGGACGTACGAATCCGAGGAGCGGCGCGGCACGACGACGGTGCCCGCCCCCTGGCGTGAGGATACGAGGTTGTCCTCGCGCAGCCTTCTGAGCGCCTCGCGCACGGTGAAGCGGCTCACCGCGAAGCGCTCGCACAGCTCGTCCTCGGTCGGCAGCTGCGATCCCACCGGATACACGCCCCCCACGATCTCCTCCTTCAGCGCGCGCGCCACCTGCAGATAGAGATGCTCGGGGGCCTTGAGGCTGGCCGGCGCGGGCACGACACGCTGGCCGATTCTCATGGGCTTTGCCCGCTGTGTCTTTGCTGCGATCTTTGAGCGCATCATCCGTTCTGGTGGCCGGTCTGTTCGGGTGTCGGCGCGGCGCTCGAAAAGGCGACTGGAGCGCCGCGAATTTGTCCGGATGATATCCGAAATAGGCTCCCCGCAACGAATCGAGACGCAGGGCTATTTAAGAGCTCGATAAATGATATGTCCAGATAATTCTCCGCAGGCGGCTCGCCCGGTCCGCGCAGGCGCCCGCCAAGGCCGCGGCGCCATCGATGATCCTGGTCCAGACAAATGACGGGCTTTACTTCCAGTGAGCGCTTACTATACTGGGAATTGGCCTGATGAGGCGTCAGCTGTCGGCATCATCATGTCCGGACAAGTGGCGGAGAACCCATGAGCAGCACTGCTGAGATCGCGAAGGAAACGGCGTCCCAATCGAGCGAGGATCTGTCGGAGCCGATGAGCTACGGGGTCGAGGCGTACACATCCGAGAGCTATGCGCGCGCGGAGCGCGACCGGCTGTGGCGCAAGGTCTGGCAGCAGGCGGGCCGCGTCGAGGAGATTCCCGAGGTCGGGAGCTTCCTCACCTACGACATCCTCGATGACTCCATCCTGATCGTGCGCACGGCGGCCGACAAGCTGCGCGCCTACTACAACGTGTGCTCGCATCGCGGCCGCCGGCTGGTGGACACCCCCAAGGGCGACAAGCGCGCCTGCGGCAAGAAAAATCACTTCGTTTGCGGGTTCCACTCCTGGACCTACAATCTGGACGGCCAGTGCACGCACGTGCTCAACAAGGAAGACTGGAAGGGTGCGCTGAGCGCCGAGCGCACGCGGCTGGGCGAGGTCAAGGTCGATACCTGGGGCGGCTGGATCTGGATCAATCTCGATCCGAGCTGCGAGCCGTTGCGCGAATATCTCGAGCCCGCGGCGACGATGCTCGATCCCTTCGAGCTGCAAAACATGCGTTGCCGATGGCGCCGCTGGATCGTGTTCGACTGCAACTGGAAGGTGGCGATGGAGGCCTTCGCCGAGACCTACCATGTGCCGGGCACGCACCCGGAGTTCATGAAATTCGGCGACTTCCGCGGCTGGGCGCGCGCGCAGGGCAAGCACAGCAACATCGGCTATGACGCACCCAAGGGCCTGGAGGAGAATCAAGCGAAGCTCAGGCTCGGCTCGGGGGCCGATGCGCGCGTATCGACCGCGGAGATGCAGGTCTATACCTGGGAGCACGTGAACACCAACACCACCAAGACGCTGGTCGATGCGGCCCTGCGGCTGGTCGATGAGTTGCCGGAAGGCACACCGCCCGACAAGGTGCTCAAGCACTGGCTCGATTCGGCGCGCCGCGACGATGCCGCGCGCGGCGTGCTCTGGCCGACGGTCGATCCGCAGCTGGTGGGCAAGAGCGGTACCTCCTGGCAGATCTTCCCCAATTTTCAGATCGGTCACGCGGTGAACAACGCCCTGTGCTATGGCGCGCGGCCGTACGGATACGATCCCAACAAGTGCATCTTCGAGGTCGCGGTCTATCAGCTGTACCCGAAGGGAGAGGAGCCGAAGGCCGAGTGGCAATACACGGCCGTGGACGACCCTCGCTGGGGCAGCGTCCTGCCGCAGGATTTTGCCAACATGGCGGCGGTTCAAGCAGGCATGAGATCGGGGGGCTTTCGCGGCACGCTGCCGAACCCCTATCGGGAGCGCAGCGTCGCCAATCTGCATCGCAACCTCGCGCGCTACATGGGCAGTGGTGCGCCGCGTGCGCTCAAGTGAGCGTGACCCTGGCCTCGAGTAGAGAGATCCCAATGAGCTTTGCCACCCGCGACCTCACGCCGCGCATCGCCACCGAGATCCGCTCGGACAAGGCGGCGCTGCTCGGCGGCGGCCATGCGGCCCGGATCCGCGATCTGCTCGACCAGCGAGGGGTGCTGGTCTTTCCGCAGATCGACTTCACCGACGAGGAGCAGATCGCCTTCACCCACACGCTGGGCACCTTCGCGCCCGAGCTGCGCGGCGAGAAGGTGTTCAAGATCACCCTCGACACCAAGGTCAACAATCAGGCGGACTATCTCAAGGGCTCGCTGTACTGGCACATCGACGGGACCATGAACGAGGTGCCGATCCTCGCCTCGCTGCTGTCGAGCAAGGTGCTTTCTCCGAGCGGCGGCGACACCGAATTCTGCAACACCTACGCCGCCTACGACGACCTGCCGGAGGCCGAGAAGAGGCAGTACCAGGAGCTGCGCGTGATGCATTCGGCATGGAACACGCTCTTCTATTACGAGCCCGAGCCGGGCATCGAGATGCTGCGAGCCATGATGGCCATCGGCGACCGCGAGCTGCCGCTGGTGTGGACGCACCGCTCCGGGCGCAAGTCGCTGATCATCGGCGCCACGGCGCGCCACATCGTGGGCATGGATTTCAGGAAGAGCGCCGAGCTGCTGGTGCAGCTGCGCGATTGGGCCACGCGGCCGCAGTTCGTCTATCGTCACCGATGGTCGGTGGGCGATCTGGTGATCTGGGACAACACCGGCACGATGCACCGGGCGACGCCGTACGATCCGAGCTCCGGCCGCATGCTGCACCGGACCAAGCTCGCCGGCGAGGAAGCCTTCGCCTGAACAACAGGCCGATCTCCCTTCAAGCCACCACCTTCGATGCGCGCAACGCCGCAATCTGCCCGGGCGTGAGTCCGAGCACCTCTCTCAAGATCTCATCGGTGTGCTGTCCCAGCACCGGCGGCGCGGCGGGAACCGGTTGGGCGGCGCCCGGGAATTTTATGGAGCGATTGACGATCGGAATCCTGCCGAGGATCGCATGATCCGTCTCGACCACCATGGCGCGCGCGTCGGACTGGGGCTGCGCGAGCGCCTCGCGGATGCCGAGGAGCGGCGCGTGCGGAACCTCGTGGCGCGTGAAGAGCGCCGCGAGCTCCTCCACTGAGCGCTGCCGCGTGAACCCGCAGATCATCTCGTTCACCAGGCCGCGATTCTCGCGGCGCTTCTCGATGGTGTCGAAGCGTGGATCGCGGGTCGAGTCCGGCATCCCGAGGGCTTCGCAGATGCGCTGCCAGAAGCCATTGGTCAGACAGGCGATGATGATCGAGCCGTCGCTCGCCGGAAACATGCCGTAGGGAACCAGATTGGGGTGCTCGGACCCTTGCGGCGTCGGGTCCCGCCCCGTGAAGAACGCCAGCTGCGCGAGATACCCGAGCATGCCGAGCATGCCGTCCAGCAGGCTGACGTCGATCAAGCGTCCGCGGCCCGTGAGGCTGCGCTCGTACAGCGCCGCCAGAATCCCGATCGGGCCGTTGATGCCGCCCACCAGATCGCCGAGCGGAATGCCGAGCTTGGTGGGGGAACGCCCGGACTCGCCGTTCACGCTCAATGCACCCGAGCGGGCCTGCAGCACGATGTCGAAGGAGGGCTGGTCCCGCAGCGGCCCCGTCATTCCATAGCCCGAGATGGCGCAGTAGATCAGCCGGGGGTTGATGGCGGAAAGAGCCTCGTACCCCAGGCCCAGGCGATCCATGACTCCCGGGCGATAGTTCTCCACCAGGATGTCGCACCGGGCGGCAAGGTCCTTGACCAGCGCCACGCCGGCATCGCTCTTCAGATCCACCACGATGCTCTTCTTGCCGCGGTTCACGCTCAGGAAGTAATGGCTCTCGCCGGCGCGGAACGGCGGGAACGAGCGCGTCTCGTCTCCGCTTCCCGGAGGCTCGATCTTGAGCACCTCCGCGCCCAGATCCGCGAGCGCGAGCGAGGCTGCGGGTCCGGCCAGGACGCGCGTGAAGTCCAGAACGCGAATCCCCTGGAGGGGGCCCGCCCAGCCCGGCGCAGCTCGGTCGTGCATGGACGTGATTGTGCACTACCTCGCGAGCGCCCGGGCTCAGCGGGACCCGGAGCGCGCGGGCAGTTCCACGATGGCCGCGCCGGTCGCGGACAGCTCGCCGCGATGCGTGCGTGCGCTCTGGCTGATTTCCACCAGATGCCTGCCCTCCTCCATCCACTTGCGGCTGACCAGCCCGTCGATGAACAGCACGTCGCCGTCGGGATTGTGGCGGCGAACCTGGCTCTTGCTCTTGCGCAGGAAGCCGTCATCGCCCATCCAGTTGGTGACGTGATGGGTCAACCAGGAGCAGCGTTCGGGGCCATAGTCATAAGCGCCCGGCGCACCGACCTCGAGCGCGAAGGCCTCGTCCCAATGGACGCGCTCGGGGCAGTCGGGCACGTTGAAGCGATTGCGGATCCCAAGACCCGGGTGCTTCGCCTGCATCTTCCAGGCGAGCTTGTTCGCGCGGATGTAAAGACCGCCCCAGCCCTGGGCATAGCAGATGAACCCGGTCACCGTCATCGGGCCCTTCATCATGCGCGGCAGCGCCTCGCCCTCCTTGACGTCTTCCCAGTACCTGGGCTTTGCGCCGCGAATCTCCTCGGTCTCGTACAGCTTGTAGTATTCGGCGAGCTGCTCATCCGTGAAGCGCTCGACGCGGCCGCGCGCATCGGTGTACTTGGTGCCGCGCTCGCGCGCCTCGTCGCGATCGGTGCGAAAGACCCAGGAATCGGCCTCCGCCAGCTTGTCGCCGCCCTGGTTGAAGAAATCCACGTGATAGATCTGCTGGAAGCTGCGACCGGCGAAGCGCGTCTGATGCTCGATGAGATCCTTCAGATGCGCCTCGGTGCTGATCACGTCGTTGCGCAGCACGGGCTTGTGCCAGGTCCAGTCCGCGCCCGCCCACATGGCGTGAACGCCGGAGAGGCCGCCGCAATAGCCCGACACGATGCGGCTGGTCGAGAACAGGAAGCTGGGCAGCGCGACCAGGGTTCCGAACTTGGTCTTCTCGGCATAGGCGGGATCGGTCCAGAGCGGGTTGTCGTCGCCGATGCCGTGCGCGTAGTGGCGAATGGCGTCGCGCGTCGCCTCGTGGTTCCACGGCTCCAGCGTATCGGTGATCGGAACGCCGATGCGCTTGCGCAGGTCCGCGAGCCCCTCCTCGGTGATCTTGGGGAATCGGCTGGTGAGGGCTTTTTGCGGCATCGACATGGCTCGTCTCCTGGAGATATTCAGTCGTGGATTGCGGCGGCGGCTTCACGATCGCGCAGCGCCTTGCGGTTGACCTTGCCGGCCGGCGTCTTGGGAATCTCGCTCACGAAAGCGACATGGCGGGGAAACTCGTGCTGGCTCAGCCGCTCGCGCGTGAACTTCTTCAGCTCGTCGGCATACTCCTCGCTCGGGGCGCGGCCGCCGACGATGAAGGCCTTGGCGACCTGCCCGCGCGTCGCATCGGGCACGGCGATGACCGCCGCTTCTCTCACGTCGGGATGCTTGAGGAGCGTATTCTCGATCTCGACCGCGCTCATCGTCCAGCCGGCGGAGATGATCACATCGTCGGCGCGCCCGGCATGATAGAAATAGCCGTCCGTGTCGATGCGCGCGAGATCCTTGGTCGTCTCCCAGCGGTTGCGCCGCCACAGCATGAGCTCCCCGACCACACCGGGTGCGGCCGCGGATCCGTCGGGATTTTGCACCTGCAGCTTGAGCCCCGGCACCGGCTTGCCGAGCGCGCCCGGCTTGACGAGGTAGTCGCTCGCTCCCGGATAATTGACCAGCACCACGCCGACCTCGGTGGTGCCGTACATGCTGCACGCCGGGACGTGGAAGGTCTGGTCGATGAATTCGAGCGTGGCCGGGTCGATGGGCTCGCCGGTATAGGACAGCTTCTCGATCAAGAAGCGAAACTCTGCGGCCCTGCCGGAATTCTTCATCATCCGGTAGTGCGTGGCTGCCGCCGACAGGTTCGTGATCGCGTAATCCTGCAATCCCCTCATCAGCCGCACGGCATCGAAGCGGCCCGCGAACGTCCCGGTGGTGACGCCGAGCGCCAGCGGGGCGAGCGTGCCGTGCCACAGGCCGTGCCCCCAGGCGGGCGAGGAGGGACAGAAGAACTCATCGCCGGGCCGGATGCCCGTGCCGTACAGGGCGGCGAACATCAAGGTCACGATGGCGCGATGCGTGTGCTTCACCGCGGCCGGCAGCTCGCGCGTGGTGCCGGAGGTGTACTGGAACACCGCCAGATCGTCGGCGCGGGTGCTCGCCGCGTAGGTGGCGGGGAGGCGCGCCATCTGCTCGAGCAGGGCGGTATCGGCCACGACCACGCGGATTCCCTCGACTTGATGCGCGATCTGCAGCTTTTCCGCGTTGGTGATCAGCAATTTCGGTTTGCAGTCATCGACCCGCAGCCGCAGCCCGTCGAGCCCGAAGAGCGTGAACAGCGGCACGCTGATCGCGCCCATCATCATCGCGCCGAACAGGCTCAGATAGAACGGCAGCGAGGGCTCGAGCATGAACGCGATGCGGTCGCCGGGCTGGATGCCGTTCTCGACCAGCCAGTGCGCGAAGCGCGCCGAACCGGCGGCGATCGCATCGAAGCTCAGGATCTCATCGCTCCCGTCGGCATGCGCGATGCGCACCGCCGCACGCCCCGAGCCATCGGCGTGGCGCGTGATGCACTCGTGCGCGATGTTCAGCCGTTCGCTGTCGCCGCTGAAGAGCTGCCACAGCGCCCGTGAGCCG
Organism: Steroidobacteraceae bacterium; assembly: GCA_035504115.1. GTDB lineage: Bacteria > Pseudomonadota > Gammaproteobacteria > Steroidobacterales > Steroidobacteraceae > Bog-1198. The sequence goes on from DATJSL010000023.1 coordinate 85,779, forward strand.
GCGTGCGCCTGAGCATCTGCGTAGCGGGTGTACTGCGTGAGCTTCGCCATCGTTCCAACGGTGTTCTTGCGCAGGCGCCCGCGCATGCGGGCCCCTGGTTCGCGGGGAAATGACTATGCCGCAATTCAGATATAATTGCAAATATTGAATGACTTTCTATATATTGACTATCCCATGAGCGACTCAAGGCAACGCCTCCCTCGACCGGACCGAGAGCTCGCCCGGGCCGTGGAAGCGAGCAAAGCGCCCGCCATCTCGCGCGCCGCCGCGGTGCTGCGCTTGCTCGGAAAGAGCGATGCGCCGCTGGCGCTTCAAGCGATCGCGCGCGAGCTGGGCCTGGTTCCCAGCACCTGTCTGTACGTGCTCAGAGCCCTGGTGGCCGAGGAGCTGGTCGCCTTCGATCCCGATACCAAGCGCTATTCCCTGGAGGCGGGAGTTCTCACGCTCGCGCGGCACTGGCTCAGGCGCAACCGCTTCAACGACCTTGCGCAGCCGCTGCTCGATCGGATCGGCCAGGAGTTCGGCGTGACGATGCTCGGCGTGCACATCGTCGGCCTCGAGCACATCATCGTGGTGGCGATCTCCCAGTCGGGAAACAGCTTCCAGCTCAGCACGCAGATCGGCAGCCGCTTTCCCGCGCTCATCAGTGCCACCGGGCGGTGTATTGCGGCCTTCGCAGAGCACTCCGAAGCGGAGCTCGAGGCCGGGTTCCGCATGCTTCGCTGGGACGAGCCGCCGACGCTCGAGGAATGGAAGGCGCAGGTCAGGCAGACCCGCGCTCAGGGCTTTGCGGTCGATGCCGGCAACTACATCTCCGGTGTGACCGTGCTCGCCGCGCCCGTGTGGAAGGCGCGCGCGAAGCTCGGTCACGCCCTGGTGGCCATCGGCATCGGCGGCGCGCTGAAGCGCAGCGGGTTGCCCGCCCTGCAGGATGCCCTTCTGTCCGCCGCGCACACCTTGTCGAGTCAGCTCTCGGGAGAGATCGCGGCGGAGTGGGATCCCGCTCGACGGACCGGATGAGTCCCGGGCGCCGCTAGGCGTCGGGAATCTCGCGAGTCACCGAAACGGTGGCGCCGAAGCTCGGCAAGGCCGCCGAATGCTTTCCCTGACCGCCGGCGACCAGGACCAGAATGTCGTCCGGGCTCGGGACCGCGGGAACGAGCGCCTCGGATGCCAGCGCCTCGAGCTGCGGCGGCCAGTCGCGCATGCCGTACATGCCGCCGAGCGCGAGCTCGTCGCGCCTGCGGGCGATCGCCTCGAAGAGGTACTCCCTCACCTGGCGCCGCGACCATCCCGAGCTTGCGATGCTCGCCGCATGCTCCGGCCCGAGGATCAGCATCAGCTCCTTGCGGCCCTGCCAGGCGATGAACCAGGTGTTGCTGCCGAGGGTTCTGAGGACGTCGGCCGCCACCCGCAAAATGCCCGCGGCGTCGCCATGCTCGTGATCGTTCACGTTGTGCGGAGGCTCGGCGCCGAAGACGGTGACGGCGCTCGCCTGCGCGTCCAATCCGCGCTCGGCGATGAACGGTCCCCACGGCGATGCCTCGATGTTCTCGGCCATACAGAAGCTGTACTTGCTCGGCGAGCCCTGCGTGGAGCGATCGACCGTGCCGGGGACGGCGCCGCCGATGTTCCAGAGGATCAGCCGCACGGCACGGCCCATCACGGCATTGGCCATCGCGCTCGGACCGAACGCTCCGGCGCCGGCGTTCATCTCGAGCCGTGTTGCGATCGGTCCGTGCACGATCAGCAGCGGAGCGACCGGGTGCGTGGTCGCCTGCACGGAGGCAAGATTGAAGCGCGGCTCGAGCATCGCCGCCACGGCCGTGAGCAGCACCGGCATGTGCTGCGGCCTGCAGCCGGCCATGACCGCATTGACCGCGATCTGCTCCACGGTCGCCATTCCGCCGCGCGGCGGCACGATGCCGATGAGATCCTGTGCGCCGCGTCCCGAGCCCTCGACCATCCTCGCTACCGCCTCGGGCGTCGGCGCGATGACCGGAAATCCATCGCTCGATCCGCGCTCGAAGAACCAGGCTTGCAGCTCGGCCGGATCGGCCGGCGCGCGCAGGCGCTGCGCCTGCGCGGCCGCGGACGGCTCGGAGCGGGCCGGGGTGCGCGCCAGCTGTTCACGCAGGCTCTCATAGAGTTGCGCGGCACGATCGATCACCTGCGGGTCGGAGAGACCGCCGAGCGGATGCGTGAACACGGCGATGCGCGGATCCGGCAGGCCGAGCGAGCGCCCGTCATGGCGCGCCTTGGCGTAAAAGCCAGAGGAGGTCAGCACCACGGCCGGGACGCCGCGGCGCTCGAGCTCAACGAGGTCGTGGACACTCCACGACGTACAGGACCCTCAGTCGGCGGAGCCCGTCAGCACCAGATGCGCCGAGCGCGCAATCTCGCTCAGCATCTGCGGGCTCGCACCGACCGCCGGATTGGGCTTGCGAAAATGCACGATGTCGGCGAGCGAGCATGCATCGCGCAGCCGCTCGGCCACGAGCATCGCGAGACGCTGAAAGTTCGGCTTGCCATTATCCAGGATCGCGAGCCGGCGGCCCTTCAGCGGCATCACCGGGTTGCATTGCACCGGGGCGAGCTTCTGGAGCTGGCCCGCCGGATCGAGTACGTCCATCGTCGTCATGAGTTCTCCAGTGCGCGGCGTTACTGCGCCGCCTTGCCGTAACCGAGAGTCGCCTTGACCTGCAGATATTCGTGGAAGCCGAACTCGCCCCACTCGCGCCCGTTGCCGCTCTTCTTGTAGCCGCCGAACGGCGCGTTGAAATCGAAGCCATCGTTGATCACCACCCAGCCCGAGCGGATCCTGCGGGCCACGGCCCGCGCCTTGTCCAGGTCCGAGGAGGCGATGTAGCTGGCGAGGCCGTATTCGGTGTCGTTGGCGATCTCGACGGCCTGATCCACGCTGTCGTAGCCCAGGATGGAGAGCACCGGCCCGAATATCTCCTCGCGCGCAATGGTCATGTCGTTGGTGACGTTGGCGAACACGGTGGGCTTGACGTAATAGCCCTTGTCGAGCCCTTGCGGACGGCCGGTGCCGCCCGCGACCACCGTGGCGCCCTCATCGATGCCCTTCTGGATCAGCGCCTGGACCTTCTGGAACTGAGCCCTCGACACCACCGGACCCATCGCGAAATCGCCCTTGGGATCGCCGACCGTCACCTGCGAGGCCGCCTCGCGGGCGATGCGGATGGCTTCTTCCATGCGGGCCTTCGGCACGAGCATGCGCGAGGGCGCGCTGCAGGTCTGGCCGGAATTGACCATCATGCTGGCAACCCCGGCGCTCACGCTCTTGGCGAAAGCCGCATCGTCGAGAATGATGTTCGGGCCCTTGCCGCCCAGCTCCTGCGCCACCCGCTTGATGGTCGGCGCGGCGTTCCTGGCGATCTCGACGCCGGCGCGCGTGGAGCCGGTGAAGGAGATCAGGTCGACGTCAGGATGCGAGGAGAGCGCCACGCCCACCCCCGCACCATCGCCCTGGATGAGGTTGAACACCCCGGCGGGAACCCCCGCCGCCTGCAGGATCTCAGTGAAGATCTGCGCCGAGAACGGCGCGATCTCCGATGGCTTGAGCACCATGGTGCAGCCGGTTGCGAGCGCAGGGAACACCTTGACGGCGATCTGGTTCATCGGCCAGTTCCAGGGCGTGATCAGGCCGCAGACGCCGATCGGCTCCTGGGTGATGAGCGTCGCGCCGCGCTGCTCCTCGAATGGGAAACTCTTCAGCACCTCGATGGCCGTGTTCAGATGGCCGATTCCGAGCCCCACCTGAAAGCCATTGGCGAGCGCCGCGGGCGCCCCCATCTCTTCGCTGATCGCCGCGCCGAGATCCGCCGCGCGCTTCTGGTAGTGCTCGAGGATGCTCTGCAACAGGCCGATCCGCTCCTCGCGGCTGCTCAGCGACCAGCGGGCGAACGCCTTGCGCGCGGCCTTCACGGCCCGGTCCACATCCGCCGCCGAGCCGAGCGCGATCTTGCCGCAAACCTGCTCGGTGGCCGGATTCTCGACGTCGAGGATCTTGAGCTCGGCCGGAGCGACCCACTGGCCATCGATGTAGAACTTCAGATATTCGCGCATGGCTCGCTCCTTTCGTTACTGCGTGCGCTCGGCCGTTGCCGCGTGCTTTCAGCCCTTACTGCGTGCCTTCGGCCGTTGCCGCGTGCCTTCGGCGCTTACTGCGTGCCTTCGGCGTACCAGGTACGGAACTCGTCATAGCTCGGCATCTCTTCGGAGTTCACCTTCGGATCGATCGGCACGTGAATGACGCCGACCTTGCCGCTCGCGTAAGCGCGAGCGATGGCCGGCCCGATCTCCTCCGCACGCTCGACGTACTCGCCGTGGCAACCGAAGCCCTCGGCGATCTTGTCGAAGCGCACGTTCTTGCTCCAGTGCGTCCCGGTTTCCAGCGATCCCTGGCCGAAGGTGCGCTTGTAGACGCCCACCTCGAGACCCCACTGGTAGTCGGTGCCGACGACGCAGACCAGCGGCAGCTTCAGGCGCGCCGCGGTTTCCAGCTCCGCGATGTGGAACATGAACGAGGAGTCGCTGGTGAGCAGCATCACCGGCCGCTTCTTTCCGTCCGCCACCGAGGCACCGATGGCGTAGGGGAGCCCCGTGCCGATGTGGCCGAAATTCTGGTTCCAGATGACATCGCTCGGTTTGCACTGCGAATAGGTCCACTGAAAGATGACGGTGGCGCCGCCGTCGCGGGTCAGGATGCCGTTCTTCGGGAATGCCTTGGTCGCCTCGACCACGAAGCGCGCGGTATGCACGGGATTCCTGCCGCTGGGCGCCGACTCGGCCAGGTCCACGATGCGCGCCGCGTCTTCCTTGATCCAGCGATCGAGGTCGGCGGAGGGCTTGCGCGGCGAGTCCTTGAGCGCCGCCACCAGCTGCGGCACCACCGCCCGCACATCGCCCACGAGCGCCACGTCGATCTGACGGTTCACGCCGATCGCCATCGGGTTCTGCTCGACGTAGACCCACTTGCGGTTGGCCGCATTCGCAGCCCAGTGGCGGGTCTGGCCGTAGTGAACCGGCTCGCCGAGCTCGGTGCCGAGCGCGATGCACAGGTCGGACTTCACCACCGCCTCGATCGCGGAGGGCGAGAAGCCATAGGGAAAGGTTCGCTCCTCGACACCCTTGATGAACGAGGTGCCGCCGGAGGTCTGGATGATCGGACAGCCGAGCAGCTTCGCGAGCTCGCCGACCGGTTCCTGCGCGCGCGCCGTGTGCACGCCATGACCCACCAGCAGGATCGGGCTCTTCGCCGCGCGAGCGAGCTTCACCGCCTCGGCGATCTCGGCGCCGCCGGCGCTCTGGTTGACCAGGCGATAGGCGCAGGGCGGGCGCACGGCGGGCACGTCGAGCGCTTCCTGGATCACGTGCGAGGGATACTCGATGTAAGCCGGTCCGGGCGTGCCGGACAGCGCCTGGCGCAGCGCCTGACGGATGATCTCGTCCGTCTGAGCCGCATATTCGATCGACGCCGAGTACTTCACCGACGCCGCAACCAGCGCTTCTTGCTGCACGAACTGGATACGGCCGCGGCGCACTCGCTGCTCGGTGATGCGCGCCCGCTGACCGCCGAGAAAAATGACCGGCGAGTTCTCGACCTTGGCGCACATGATCGCGGGCGCCAGGTTGGCGATACCGGGCCCCAGGGTGCCGATGGCGAGCGCGGCCTTGCCCGTCATGCGCGAGACCGCCTCGGCCATGAAGCCCGCGGCCGCCTCATGATGGGGAGCAACCACCTGCCAGCCGCGCTGCTCCGCGGTGAGGAACAGGTGCACGAAGTTCGGATCGGGAATGCCGAAGAGCGTGTTGACTCCCTCGGCTTCGAACAGATCCAGGATGCGCTCATAAACCTTGACGGACATGATTGGACCTCGCCTTGATGCTGTTGTCGCACCCAATGTGCTGGAATTCGGCTCGCGCTCTTCTCTATTTGTACTTGATCAGGCGCGGTGCACCGCTGCCCATGTACTTGGTGAGATTGCGGTGAAAGTTGGTGACCTTGCGCTCCTGGTGCGGATTGGGCTGGGGTCCGCGGAAGCCGCGCGACTTCATGCCCTTTTGCACCTCGGCCATGTTCGAGAAATCCTGCGCGAGCACGGGACCCCACTTCTGCGCAGTCGCCTCGGCATACACCCATTCGGTCTTCGGCTCCTGCCCCTCCGGAAAGCGCTCGATGGCATAGGATTCGAACAGGCACTTGTCGGGGTCGTCGCCGTAGGGCCGGGAGCGGTAGCACAGGGCAAAGGTGACCCCCTGCAGGATCGACACGTTCGGGAAGATGTGCCAGGCAAGGCCCGCCTCCGACGTCTGCTCCGGCGTGATCGTCGGCCAGATGACCCCGCGCGCCGCGTCGTCGGCCCGAGCCGAGGCGAGCCAGTGCTTGATCACCTCGGGTGCCGGAGTGCCCTCGGGCAGCTCGTCGACCAGCCGCTTCGCCGCATTGACCAGCGTCTCGGTGGAGCTCGCGTGGTTCACCGTCTCATAGTTCTCGCGCACCAGCTCGTAGGTCGATATGCGAGCGTCCAATCCCTTGCCGGCGCGCGTGACGGAAGTGCCTCCCGCCTTTCTGAGCGCGGGATCGCGCTCGTCGAAGCCGCTGACCCCGTGCAGGCCATAGGCCTTGCTGTAAGCGTAGAACTCGCCGTACTTCAGAAGCTGCGGATGGGTGCCCGCCACATGGTAAGGCTCCATGAAGGCCTCGAGCGAGGTCTTCCAGTTGGCGGGGTAGATCACCCACTGACGCCACTTGTAGCGCATCTTCTCGAACTGGAAGGGATCGAGAATGCTGGCGGCAGGCTCCAGATACTCGCGCAGCGGCACGCACTCGGGATCCATGTTGATGAAGATCCAGCCGCCCCAGGTGTCGACCTTGACCTCCGAGAGCGAGGTCCGCTCCTCGTTGAGCGCGCCCTTCCAGTCCTGCGGGTCGAGAACGAACGTATTCTTGCCCTCGAGGTTGTAGGTCCAGCCGTGAAAGCCGCAGACGAAGCGCTGGCGCTTGCCGCACGCACGGTTCTCGCCGGGCGGGGTGCTGACCAGCCGGCGGCCGCGGTGCGGGCACACGTTGTGGAACGCCTTGAGCCTGTCGGGCGCGGCGCGCACGATCAGGATCGAGTCATCGCCGATCTCGTAGGTGAGGAAGCTGCCGACCTCGGGGATTTCCTCGACGCGGCCCGCCATCTGCCAGACCTTGGCCCACAGCCGGTCGGCTTCCGCCTTGGCATATTCCCGTGAAAGGAAGGCATCGAGCGGATAGGTGACCGGCTCGGACAGGTCCTCGACGCTGACGTTGGGCGTCTTGCTCACGACGCTGATATTCGTCGGCTTGTTCATAAGCGCTCTCCTACCCCGCAGCCCGAAACGCGTGTACAACGATGTTGATCAGATACAGAATGGATGTCAAATCCGAGCAGCGCTCATCCGGTCGGACGAGTCCGCTTGTGCGCTGCCGCGACTTGCGGTACCGGCCGCGCGCCAGCGGCCGCAGGCTTAGCGCACGGGAAGCGCGGCGGCATGCAGCGGCGCGGCCATCTTGTGCACGACCGGCAGAACTTCCCTGGCAAACAATCGGGTGCTCTTCTGCGCCTCGGCATAAGTCATATCGCCGAACTGCGGCACGAGCGTGATCTCGCAGAAGGAACAGGCTTTCTGGGCGGCCTCGATCCGGCCGATGACCTCATCCGGCGTTCCGATCATGAGGTTGGAAGGATGATAGCCGGGCGTTTTGGGCTTCGGGGCGCCTGCGGTCACGGCCGAAGCAAGCACCGCCGTGGCGGCCGCTTCCCGGTCCGCATAGGCTTCGTAGCCCTTGACCCCTTTGAAATTGGAGGCGTCCGCGAACCCGTAGTGAAGATTGACGTCGACATTGGCCTGGTTGATCCAGTCATCGACCTTCGCGGCCTCCTGCGCCCGCGATGCGCAGTACATGAACAAGACGTTCTTGGGCTGGCAGGGCGGCAATCCGACCCCCTGGCGCACCGTGTTCACGAACTGCACCTCCTTGCCGGCTTCCTCGATCGGCTTGTTGCCCACGAACAGCGGCACCAGCCCGCGACGCGAGAGTATGGCCAGAGAATCGCGCGTCGCCGAGGAGCCGTGGATGCGCGAAAACAGGTCGCGGCTTCTGGGTGCGGGGCGAAGCGACATCTGCGGAATCTTGAAGATCTTGCCCTCGTAGGAAAATCGCTCCTGGGTAAAGGCGAGCCTCAGGATATCGAGCGTCTCGTCGAAGCGCTGCCGGCTCTCCTCACGCGGCACTCCCACGGCGTCGAACTCCGATTTTGCGACCCCGCGCCCCAGCCCGATCGTGGTGTAGCGGCCCTTCGAGACGATGTCGAGATAGGCGATCTGGTGCGCCAGCCGCACCGGATGCCACCAGGGGGCGACCGCGACCATGGTGCCGAGGCTGACGCGCTCGGTGCGTCCCGCGAAGTAGGTCAGCACCTGCAACGGATTCGGCGTCATCCCATACGGGGTGCCTTGATGCTCCGGCGCCCAGATGCCGTCAAAGCCGAGCGGTTCGGCCAGATCGCCGAGCGCGAGTCCGGCCTCGACGAACTCGTGATCCGGTGTGCCGGGAGGCCCGCTGAAGTCTCCGCTCATTACCCGCTCCCAGTCCTTGGAGTTGTGCGCGAAAACGCCGAGATTGACTCTCATTGGAGCATCTTTCCCTCAACTCGAGGCCCGAGTTAGCATGGGGTGAGCGCAACCTCTTTGAGCCCCGACTTCGGGAGGGACCACATGACCCTGGAACGAAACAAGCAGACCGCCAGGGAGTTCCTGGCGGCGAGCGCCAAGCATGATGCAGATCGTCTCGCCTCTCTGATGACCGATGATGCGACTTACTGGGTTCAAGGTAAACCTCATCTGTTTGCGTACGCGGGCGAGAAGACCAAAGCCGAGATATACCGGTACATGCAAACCCCGAGCATCTTCAAGGATGGGCTGGCACAGACGATAGGCGCGGTCACCGCAGAGCAAGACCGAGTCGCCGTCGAAGTCGAGGTCAACGGCATCGCGAACACCGGAAAGCGCTACAACAACACCTACCACTACCTGTTCATTTTTCGCGACGGCAAGATCGCGAAGGTCAAGGAATACGTGGACACCTACCACGCCGCCGAGATCTTCTGCGGTCTGAATCCCCGGATGCCGGGAGCCGAACTTTCGACCTAAGCGAAGATCTCCTCGAGGAACCCGCGCAACTTCGCCCAGGACCGGGCGTCCGCCCTGGCGTCGTATTTCAAGGCCGGATTCCCCTGCTTGTCGGCCTCTGGGTTGGTGAAGCTGTGCACCACGCCGCCATACAATTCCATCTGCCAGTCCACGCCCCCGGCGCGCATCTCTTGCACGAATGCCTCGCGCGGCTCGGCGCCTATCATCGGATCGTCCGCTCCGATGCAAACCAGCACCTTGCCTTTGATGTTGCCGGCATCCTGCGGGCGCGCGGTGCCGAGGCCGCTGTGAAACCCCGCGACGCCCACCACGGCACTGCCACTGCGAGCAAGCTCGAGCGCCATCGTCCCGCCGAAGCAATACCCTATCGCCGCAATGCGAGCCGCATCGACCTCGGGGCGCGCCACGAGCGCCGCCAGGCCGGCTTTGGCGCGCGCCCGGGTTCCCGACGGATCGGCGATCAGCGGCCCGATCGACGCCATGAGGGATTCCATGTCCGTGAGGATTTTCCCCTCGCCATGCAGGTCACTGGCGAGGGCCACATACCCCAGCTCGGCCAGGCGCCTCGCCTTCGATTTCGCATGCCCGCCGAGCCCGAATGCCTCCGGAAACACCAGCACCGCAGGCCGCTTGCCGGTCTTGGTCTCATCGAAATACAGATGGCTCTCGAACCGCAGGCCATCCGCCTCATATTTCAGAATCTCAGTGTGCATACGAGTCCTTGCCTTCTGTGGTCGGTCACTGGGGAGGACGCGAGATCACGCACTCCCACGCATCGCGCGCCTCGCCGATTTGACATCGCCCGGTGGGTATCATTCAGGATTAGAAACAGATCACGAGACGGTGTCAATGAAGCATGATCGCACGATGCCGCATTGCCGCCGGGGCGACATTGCCGCCGGGGCTGCGCGAACCTCAGGCGGCGCGCCAGGCCCGGTCGCACGACTGTGCTTCGGTATACTCCTGCGGTGAATCCCTCGCTCGTCCTCGGCGTCCTTGCCGCCCTGCTGGCCGCTTTCGCGTGGTCGTTGAATTTCATCGTCCCGATCATCATCGGCGATTACACGATCTTCGATCTCGCGCTGTTCCGGTTTCTCATTTCCGGGCTGATCGCGTTGGCTTATTTGATGGCCAAATGGCGCGAAGTGCGGCAGCTTCGCACCGCCGACTGGCTCGTATCTTGCGCTCTCGGACTCGTGGGCTACTTGGTGTACTTCCAGGCCTTGGCCGGTGCCGCACTCTACGCGGGCCCGGTGATCGCCCCGGCGTTCCTGGCGCTGGTACCCGTGGTCCTCGGGGTCGCCGGGAACCTGCAGCAGCCGACGATAGCCTGGCGGCATCTCGCCTTTCCGTTCGCCCTTGCGACCGTCGGCCTGCTGTTCGTCAATGCCGGCAGCTTCGCGCAGGCACGTCTCAACGAGGCGCCTGCGCTCGTCGCCGGGATTGCGCTCGCGGTCTTGGCGGCCGCGTGCTGGGTGTGCTTCGGCCTGCTCAATCAGAGCGCGCTGGCCAAACGGCCGCAGATGCCGGCCGGTGTCTGGACGGCGCTCATCATGGTGGGCGCCACCCTGGGCATGCTCGTCTTCGTCCCCATCGGACTCCCGCTCGATGCATTCGCCGCGCCCCGCTTGGGCCTTGGCTGGCACGCCGCCTCATCTCTATACGTCTGGGGAACCGTCCTCGCGCTCACCGCCTCACTCGGCGGCGCGTTCGCCTGGACCTTCGCCTCGCAACGCTTGCCGGTGCCTCTCTCCGCGCAATTGATCACCATGGAAACCGTATTCGGAACGATGCTCGGACTTTTGGTGCGGCGCCGCTGGCCCACCTTGATCGAAGGGGTCGGAATGATCGTCCTGCTGGCCGGCGTCGTGATCGCGATCCGGATATTCCACGGGCAGCGACAGAGGGTGGCGGCCGAAATGGTCTGACCCCGGTCGCAAATGCTCCCGGCAGTGGCCGCGCTGATGCTTGCAGGGACAGGCTGCGCCGAGCACGAGCCCCAAGAACGGTTTTCGCGCTATTTTCCATCCCGCCGATCCTTCGTCAACGTCAAGCTGTCGAACAGCTCGTAGTTGGCCGTCGGCGTACGATCCGCGCCGATCGCATGATAGTAGCGAAGCGTGACCGTGGTTTTGCCGTGCCGTTCGCCGGGATCGAGATCAAATACGCCGATGCCATATCCGGTTTGCGTATCGCGCCGCGCCGACCAGATCGCATCCTCGCGCGCATCCGCGCCCGGCTTGACGAAGATTCCCGGATCGGGACCGGGCGCCGGACGATTTGGTTTCGTGATGACCTTGGCCTCCGGCAACCCGCTCCTCGCATTGACGCCATACACATCGAGCGGCGCGCTCGTGCCGCCGCCGCCCAGGATGAGATGAATGGTGCCCAGGCTCGCGTCGAACTTCCCATCCGGCGGCTCGGCCGTGACGACCGGCCTGGGCTGACAGGTATCGACTGCGCCACCGGTCACGGCGTCCCGCCCAACGTCGTGATTGCAGCCGCGGACGGGCCAGCTTCTCTCGTAGTCATGGTCATGACCGCACAGCACGAGATCGACCCCGTAGCGGTCAAACAGCGGCAGCCAGGCCTCGCGAATTCCCCTGTCCGAGCCATTGCCGTTCTTGGAGGAGCTGAGCGCATCCTGGTGCATTTGCACGATGATCCAGTCGATGCTCTCATCCTTGGCTGCGCCGGCCAGCGTCTCCTCCAGCCAGCGTGTCTGTGCGCCCCGGCTGTAGCCGCGAATATAGAGCGACGTGCCCGGCGCGATCGCTGCGTTGCCCGTGCTCGGAGCGGGCCGCAGCTCTTCCGGACCCGCCACAAAGGCGCCGCTGTCCTGGTAAATCACGTCATCCGCAGAAAGGGAAATGAACAAGGCCGAGCCCACCTGGAAGCGATACCAGAGTCCCGCAAAAGAGGTGCCGTTGCTCGGGAGAGAGTAGCGGGTCAGATAGGAATCGAACCCCAGCGCTCCGTTGCCGAACTCGATCTCGTGGTTGCCGGGGCACGGCATCCAGGGCCGATTCGCCGCGGACACCTGAACGTTCCTGCCGAAGTCCGCCCACACCGCCGGTTGAGCCGCATGATTCAAGTTCGCATAGCAAAGGTCGCCATTCAGCAGGTGAAACAGCGGCTCGAATCGCTCGACCGCCTGCACCGCAAATCGGCTCTGTGGCGAGGAAAGCAGCCAGGAGCCCACCGGCGTCGACAAATCGCCGTAGCTCGTCCAACGAAACGGCACGCGGCCCCGGGGAGCGGTCTGGAACGTGGCCGAGAAGGGCGTCGCCCTGTTGCGATCGTTGTCGGCGGTGACCGAGTAGCGATACCGCGACCCGGCATCCAGTCCTTGCAGCTTGGCGTGGTAGGTGAAGACCGTCTGGCCATTGAGCCCGTCGGTATAAGCCCGCTGAACCGCGTGTACGACGGTCTCTGCTGATTTGCCGCCCAGAAGAACCCGCGGCTTGATGGCTTGAGCCGGCGACACCCAGGAAACGAATACGCACCGTGCCGGATCGTCGCCGAAAGTCAGGTGAATCTGCTCCGGCGTGCCGTCGGCCGCGCCGCCGCTCTCGGCCCCGAGGCTCAGGCTCGATGCGACGGCGGCGAGTCCCGTCATTCCGGCCCGCGTGAAAAATCCGCGCCGGGCCAGCGAAACGGCGGAATGCCCGGAGCGGCGTTTGCGCCTCAATGGTGGCTCCCCTGTCCGGGTGGGTCAGCGGTCCCGGCGAGCAAACGCTCGAGGGTTGCACCGAAGTCGTGGGTCTGCCAGAAGCTCATCAACACGGCGAGGATGTGCAGGTTGTTGCGAGCGGTCTCACTCTTGCGGAAGACCGGATCCAGAGGCCCGGATGCGCCAGCCGCCTCCGGCAGCCGGAACAGGATCCGCGCGGGGCTTTCGAGAAAATACGCCAGGCCCATCATGGCGGCATGCAGCTCCATTCGCAATTTCAGTCCCGCCACGTCGAGGCGCGGTCCGCCATGGTCGCAGAGCTCGCGGACGAACAGGCCAAGCAAGCTCTCGAGGTGCCGACGCCAGATCTCGAGGGGAGCCGCGCTCAGGCATCCCCACAACGCAAAGGCGACATTCATCTGACCGACGTGGCCCCAGTCAAAAAGGCCGCACTGGAGCCTATCCGACGCATCGCGCCAGAACCAGGCGTTATCGATGTGGGCATTCCAATGACAGAGCGCGATGAAGTCGGGATCGGCCTGCAGGAAGCGCTTGATGGTCCTCTGGTGTTCGAGGAACAGGCCCACCTCGCGGTCCAGTTTCTCGATGAATGCCCGAGAGACGATAGCGGGAGGGAGCAGCCCCGGACAGCGCGCGGCGAAATCGCCGTATTGCGCGACCAGAGCGTGCAGCCGCCGCTCGTCGTGGCAGATCGGATCGCGGGCGGCCGCGGCTGCGGGATCAAATGGAAAGCGCGCGTCGATATCGGGGCCCAATCGCTGCGATTTGTGCGCGGCTGCGATCCGGGCGAGCGCGCTCACGATCGCCTCGTAGTGAGCCAATGGATCGGTCAGCTCATGATCCAGGCACTTCTCGTGATGCGGCTCGATCCCGCCGGTGCCGAAGGCGATGCGCTCGGTGATGAGCAAGCCCGTTCCGGAGTCGCGGTGATAATCGGCGAAATAGGCGGCAGGAACGGTGATCGGGAATCCGGGAAGGCGCGAGACTGCGGCGAAGCGCGTCTCCGATTCCATCTCATGTTTTCCGCGATTGTCGCGAATCGGATCGCCGAAGTCGCGGGAGAACTTCACGAACAGATCGGTATGCAGGCCCGCTTCGGGCCGCTGGTACTCGACGGAAAGGAGCAGCTTCTGGCCGGTACTGCCGCCGGCGCACCCGTCGACGCGCGTGATCCGCGCGACGCGGTTATCACGGGAAAGTGATCCAAATATGCGCAAGGCCTGCGTGAGAAAGGCCTCGCCCCCGGCACGCAGCGCTGCGACGTGCGCCGGGATGAGAACGCCCGTCGCATCGCCGCGAACGAAATCGATCGCCGCAGGACCGAGACTCGCTCCGCTCACGACTCGAGCAGCAGCCCCTCCAGCTCACCCTTGCTGCGCCAGTCGCCCAACAGCTTCTGGAATGCGTCCCAGCCGGGACCGTAAGATCGAAACAGGGCCCACGGCGCCTTCACCTGGCCCTCATTGGTGAAATAGCTCGGCGTGCATTCGCGCTGGAACTGACTGCTATCGAACTCGACTTCCTTGAAATGGTTGACGTAGGCGTCCTGCGCCTCCTGGGTGGGCTCGACGGCCTTGAGGCCGCGCTTCAGCGCTTCGCTGATCACGTAGGCAATGTGATAGCCCTGGCGGCTGAATTGCTCGGTCGTGCTGGAGTTCAAGCCGCCCTGGATGTAACCGGTGTAGAACTGGTTCGGGAAACCATGCGCCATCACGCCGTGCAGCGTCTGGGGACCGTCGGCCCAGTGCTCGTAGATCGACTTGCCGCCCCGGCCCTGCACCACGCTGATGCCCCAGCGGCGATCGAGGTCGCTCGACACCTCGAAACCGCTGGCGAAGATGATGCAATCGACTTGGTACTCGACGCCATGCGCGATGAAGCCTTTCTCGGTGATCTGCTCGACGCCCTTGGTCGCCGACACGTCGATGAGCTTCACGTTGGGGCGGTTGAAGGTCGGATAGTAATCGTCGTTCGACAGGGGACGCTTGCAGAGGAAGCGATACCAGGGCTTCAATGTTTCGGCCGTTTGCCGATCTTCGACGCTGCTCAGCGCCCGGTTGCGCAGGCGCTCCATCACACGGTAATCGACCAGCTCACGGCGCGCCATGAACTGCTGCGGGGTGAGCGGCGGCCAGCCTTCGGCGGCGAGCTCCGCTGCGAGGTTGCGGCTGATCTCGGTCCAGATATCGCAGACCAGGTCCGGTTCGCCCGGCTTGAAGAATTCCATCGCGGCGCGATGAAAATTGGCTTGCCGCTCCTTCTGCCAGCCGGGCTTGAGGGACTTGGCCCACTCGGGGTCGGTGGGCGGGTTCGGGCGCTCATCCACCGTGGA
The DNA here is from genome assembly GCA_035504115.1 of Steroidobacteraceae bacterium. GTDB lineage: Bacteria > Pseudomonadota > Gammaproteobacteria > Steroidobacterales > Steroidobacteraceae > Bog-1198. The sequence goes on from DATJSL010000023.1 coordinate 101,012, forward strand.
CGGCGTGCGCTGAAGCACGTACAGCTGCCGGGCATGGCGGCCCAGATACGGGACTGCCTGGATGGAGCTCGCGCCGGTGCCGATGATGGCGACGCGCTTGTCGGCCAGCTTGTCGAGCACGGGATTCTTCTGGCTCCCCCCGGTGTAGCCATAATCCCAGCGCGCCGTGTGGAACATGCGACCCTTGAAGTCCTTGATGCCCGGGATACCCGGCAGCTTCGGCGTGTTCAGCACGCCGTTGCACATGATCACGAAGCGGGCGCGAATCTCATCGCCGCGGTTGGTGCCGACCCGCCAGCGCTTGATGTTCTCGTCCCAGCGCATGGCGGTGATCAGGGTGTGGAACAGCGCGCCCTGGTAGAAGCCCCAGCGTCTTGCCACCTGGCGGCAATACTCGAAGATCTCCGCGCCATCGGCGAATTTCTTCGACGGCATGAAGCCCGTCTCCTCGAGCAGCGGCAGGTAGCAGTAGGCGTCGTTATCGCACTGCAGGCCCGGATAGCGGTTCCAGTACCACACGCCGCCGAAATCGCCCGCGTGATCGATGTGACGGAAGGTGCTGACGCCCGCCTGTCTCAGGTGGTAGGCCGCCATGATGCCGCTCCAGCCGGCCCCGAGGACGGCGACGTCGATGTCCTCCACGACCGGATCGCGGGAGGCCACGGGCATGTGCGGGTCGGCCTCGTAGCTGTCGGCGAACTCGCCGACCGGCTGCACATACTGGCGCTGCCCCTCGCTGCGAAGGCGCTTGTCGCGCTCCTCGCGGTACCTCTCCCGCAGCTCGGGAATGTTCACGTCCCTAGGAGTCTGTGTCGGCGCACACTGCATATCTCACCCTGTCAAATCCCACGATTCATGATATCTGTAATCAACAATGTTGTCTACTGGCAATCATCCGCCCTGGCCGGCGCAGCTGCCGCCAATCAGCGCCCCTGCCACCGCGGCGGGCGTTTCTCGGCGAACGCTTTCGGGCCTTCCTGGGCATCCTCGCTCCGATAGGCGGCCTCCGAGGCGTGCCGCGCGGCGCGCAACGCGGCCGTGCGGCCCATCTCCGTCGAGAGCATGACCATCTCGCGCGCCGCCCGCACCGACAAGGGCGCACCTTCCAGGATTTCACCGGCGAGCGCGAGGGCGGCGGCCATGAGCGCGTCGGGCTCGGCCAGCCGATTGACCAGTCCGATCTCGTAGGCGCGCTGCGCGCTGATCGGCTTGCCGGTGAGGACGATCTCCATCATGACCCGCTGCGGGATCATGTGGATCAGCGGCGCCGCCCAGGGCGAGCTCCTGCCCACCTTGACCTCGGTGATGGCGAATTGAGCGCGCGTGCTCGCAACGCACAAGTCGCAGGCCTGGGCGATCATCCAGCCGCCCGCGAAGGCCACGCCGTTGACCGCGGCGATGGTCGGCTTGCTGAGCTCGATGTTGTCGCCGGGAACGGGAAACATGCCGCGCGGCGGCACGGCCAGCGCGAGCTCGGTCATCTCCTTCAGATCGCCGCCGGCGCAAAATGCCCTGTCGCCGGCGCCCGTCAGGATGGCGACGCGCAAGGCGGGATCGCGCTCGAAGCGCTCCCAGGCGGCGAACAGTCCCGCCCGAATGTCCTTGCCGAGCGCGTTGCGCGCCTCGGGTCGATTCAAGGTGATCAGCGCGATCCCATCCTCGCGCGCATCGAACAGCACGGCCTCGCTCATCGGAATCTCCTGCAGAACTCGCTCGATCAGAATCCTCGGCGCCGGATGACCTGCGCCGAGCGCTCCAGCTCCTCTCGAAAATCAGGATGCGCGATCGCAATCAGGCGGCGCGTGCGCTCGGCGAGCGTTTGCCCCTTGAGCTCGGCGGCCCCGTATTCCGTGACGATCACATCCACGTCGCTGCGCGCCGTCGTGACCGGACCGCACAGAGCGGCCGCGATGCGGCTCACCTGCCCACCCTTGGCCGTGGCAGGCAGGGCAATGATGGAGCGGCCGCCCGGCGAGCGGCTCCCGGCGCGCACGTAATCCACCTGCCCGCCGGTACCGCCCAGATACTGCTCGGCGCTCTGCTCGGCATTCACCTGGCCGGTCAGATCGACCTCGATGGCGGAATTGACCGTCACCAGCCGCGGCAGGCGCGAGAGCACCGCCTCGCTGTGGGTGTAGGAGGCGCGGCGCATGCCGATGCGCGGGTTGCGGTGGGCGAACTGGTACAGCCGGGAGGTGCCGATGAGCGCACCGGTGATGGAAACGCCGGCATCGATCGGCTTGCGGGCATTGGTGATGACCCCCGCCTCGACCAGATCGACCAGCCCGTCGCCGATCATGCCCGAGTGAACGCCCAGATCGCGCCGATCCTTGAGCAGACGCAGGATGGCGTCGGGCACCGCGCCGATCCCGACCTGGATCACCGCGCCGTCCTGGACGTAGTGGGCCGCGGTCTCGGCAATCGCCAGATCCGTCGCGCCGATCTTGGCCGGGGCGACCTCGACCGGCGTGCGCGCCACGTGCACGGCGCAGTCGATGCGCGCACCCGGCAGCACCGCATCGCCCAGCGTGAAGGGCACGCGCTCGTTCACTTCGGCGATGACCACTCGCGCCTTCGCCACGGCCGCTTGTACGAAGTCATTGATCAAGCCGAAGCTGTGATTGCCCTCGGCATCGGGCGGACTGACCTGCACGAAGGCGACATCGCAGCCGATCAAGCCCTGCTCGATCATCGGGCCGATCTGACTGACGTGACAGGGGATGATGCCCAGCCGCCCGGCCGCCGCGACCGTGCGCAGCGCGCCGATGGCGCCCATGCTGGACAGATCGAGCTTGTGCGCGGCCTCCGCATCCAGAATCCCGGAGAAGCTCGTGGCCGCGAATGCCGACAGCCGGCCGATGCGCCCGGCTTGCGCGATCAGCGCCTCGATGAGCGTCGTGGGCTCGCCGCATGCCTGGCCCCATACGATGTGATCGCCCGGTCGCAAAAATGCGCCGAAGTCGAGCCCCGCCACGTCGGTCGAGAGGGTCACCGTCGCGCAGCGAGCGCCAGCAGCGCCCTGGCGCGGGCAAGATGCGGGCGATCCAGCATGGCGCCCTTGTGGCCGATCGTGCCGGCGCCTGGATTCGCCGCGAACAGATCCACGATCTCCTGCGCCGATGCGAGCTCCTGCGCGCTCGGCGTGAAGGCCTCGTTGATGATCTCGACCTGCGCCGGGTGAATGGCGAGCATGCCGCGATAGCCGTCGCGGCGCACTTGCATCGCCCGCGCGCGCAGGCCCGCCTCATCGCGAAAGTCGCCGTGAATCGTCTCGATGGCAGCCACGCCCGCCGCCGCTGCGCCGAGCAGGCAGAGGCTGCGCGCGAGCTGGTACGTGAACGCATAGCTGCCGTCGGCGTTGCGGTTCTCGCTTGCGCCCAGCGAGTCCGCGAGATCCTCGGCTCCCCAGCTCATGGCGGCGAGCCGCGGCGTGCCCGCATAGCTTGCGGTGCTGAACATCCCCTCGGCCGTCTCGGTGACCAGCACGATCACCCGCGTCGCGCCCGGATCGATGCCGGCCGCGGCCTCCAGCGCCGTCAGATAGTGGTCGAGCAATTCGGCATCGGCGCGGCCGCGCGACTTGGGCAACATGATTCCGCCCGGGCGCCCCTGGATCACCGCGGCGAGATCGGCGAGGGCATGCGCGGTCTGCAATGGGTTGATGCGCACCCACAGCCGCGCGCGCTGCGCCGGATGCGCCTTGAGGAACGCGCTCACCATCGAGCGGGCCTTGGGCTTCTCCCCCTCGGCCACGGCATCCTCCAGGTCGAGCAGAACGATGTCCGCCGCGCCGGCCGCGGCCTTCTCGGTCTTGCGCTCGCTGTCGCCCGGGGCGAACAGCCAGGACCGCGCATTGATGCTTTCTGCAGTCGCCATGTGTGGTTGCATCTCCCGTCGATCAGCAGCACTCAATCAGTACGGCGCGGCCCGTGCAACGCCGCCGCTACGGCACGGCCGGTGCGACGCCGCCGGTACGGCGCGGCCGGCACGGCACGCTCAGTACGACCGGGGCAGCTCCAGGACCTTCTCGGCCAGGAAGCTCAGGATCATGTGCGGGCTCACCGGCGCCGTTCTCGGAATCAGGCTTTCACGCAAATAGCGCTCCACGTGATATTCCTGGGCATACCCCATGCCGCCCAAGGTCAGCATGGCAGTATGGCACGCCTCGAACCCGAACTCCCCGGCCAGATACTTGCCTGCGTTGGCCTCGACGCCGCATTCCAGACCGCGGTCGAACAGCGTCGCGGCCTTCATCGCCATCAGGTTGGCCGCCTCGAGCTGCGCCCAGCACTTGGCAAGGGGGTGCTGGATGCCCTGGTTCATGCCGATCGGGCGGTTGAACACGATGCGCTCGCGGGCATAGCGAGCCGCGCGCGCGATGGCCGCACGGCCGATGCCGACCGCTTCGGCGGCGATCAGCACGCGCTCCGGATTGAGACCGTGCAGGATGATCTTGAAGCCCTCGCCCTCCGGACCGATGCGGTCCTCCTCCGGAATCCAAAGATCCTGGATGAACAGCATGTTCGAATCCACCGCGTGGCGCCCCATCTTGTGGATGAGCCGCACCTCGATCCTGGAGCGGTCGAGCGTGGTGTAGAACAGCGACAGCCCGTCGGTCTTGCGCTTGACCCGATCGAGCGGGGTGGTGCGCGCGAGGAGCAGCATCTTGTCCGCGACCTGCGCCGTGGAGATCCAGATCTTCTCGCCATTCACCAGATACCCGCCAGCGCGCCTTTCCGCCCGCGTCTTGAGCTCCGTGGTGTTGAGTCCGGCGTTGGGTTCCGTGACCGCAAAGCACACCTTGTGCTCGCCGGCGATCACCGGCGCGATGATTCGCTCCTTCTGCTGCTGCGTGCCGAACAGCACCACCGGCTGCAGGCCGAACACGGGAAGATGCACGCTCGATGCCCCGCTCATGCACGCGCCCGACTCGGCAATCGCCTGCATCATCACCGCCGCTTCGGTGATGCCGAGGCCCGAGCCCCCGAACTGCGCCGGCATCGCGATCCCGAGCCAGCCGGCCTCGACCAGCGCGGCGTAGAATTGCTGCGGAAACACGCCGTCGCGATCGCGCGCAAGCCAGTACTCGTCCGGAAAACCGGAGCATAGCCTGAGGATCGCCTCCCTGATGTTCTGCTGATCCGCCGTGAGTGAGAAATCCACTGCCCGAAGCCAGAAAGCCGAAGAATAACGGCATGGCCAAGTCTACAGCCATCGCCCATCATCGCAACAGCGCGGCGCGGTAAAGCGCAAGCCCGTCATCCTCTTGACCATATTGTCCGGACAATTGCAGACTTTACTTGCGCCCGGGCGCGGATAAAATATCGGGCAACTGGATCGCTCCATCGTGGTTGTACAGACAAGGATTTCAGGCTCGACCACCCCGGGTGAACGATATGACCGACTTCGTCGTTGCGGAAAACGCCATCCGTCAGCTGCACGCGCGCTATGTCGATGCGGTCTGGCGCAAGGACTATCCGGCCTTCGGAGATTGCTTCGCGCAGGATGCGGAGTGGCGGATCGCGGGCATGGTGATACGCGGCCGCCCGCAGATCGAGGCGGCCCTGCAACGCTTCATGCAGAGATTTCACCGGGTGCTGATGACCTTTCGCACGCCGATCATCGAGGTCGGGAATGGAACCGCCGTGGGCAGGACCTACGTCACCGAGCAAAGCGCCCTCCTGAATGGCCGACCGGGCGCCACGATTGGCATCTACTACGAGCGCTTCGTGGACGAAGGAGACCGCTGGAGATTCAGCTGGCGCCTGTTTCAGCTGCACTACATGGGCCCGGCCGACCTGTCGGGCTCATTCTTCGAGCAAGCCGACTACGGCGCCCCGCCGGCGATGCCGGACCTGGATGCGCCCACGATCAACTACTCGGGCCTCGGTGCCGGCTGAAGGGAGAAGTACCGATGGATAGCCCCGCCCAGCGCAAGGGTCCGCTCGCGGGCGTGCGCGTCATCGATCTGACCGCAATGGTCATGGGGCCGTACTGCACCCAGATCCTGGCCGATCTCGGTGCGGACGTGATCAAGATCGAGTCGCCGAAGGGAGACGATACCCGTTACATCTCGGTCGGCCCGGTGCCCGGCATGAGCGGCGTTTTCGTCAACGTCAACCGCGGCAAGCGCAGCGTCGTGCTCGACCTGCGGTCGGAGGCGGGCGCCGCGGCATTGCGTGCCCTCATCGGCCGAGCCGACGTATTCATCCACTCGATGCGCGCCCGGGCGATCGCCAAGCTCGGATTCAGCTATGCGGATGTCGCGGCCATCGCCCCGGCGATCATTTACACCAACTGCTACGGCTACGGCCGACGAGGCCCCGACCGGGATCTGACGGCCTACGACGATACCATCCAGGCGGAATGCGGAGTGCCCGCCGTTCAGCAGATGCTGACCGGCGAAGCGAACTACGTCGGCACGATCCTGGCCGACAAGGTGGCGGCCCTGACGGCCGTGTACGCGACCATGACCGCGCTGTTCCACCGTGAGAGGACGGGTGAGGGCCAGGAGGTGGAGGTGAGCATGTTCGAAACCATGGCAACCTTCATGCTGGTCGAGCATGCCAATGGCGCGGTATTCGAGCCTCGCCTCGGCCCGGCCGTGTATCCGCGGGCGGTGGCGCCCAACCGCCGGCCCTACCGCACCAAGGACGGTTTCATTTCCGCACTGATCTACAACGACAAGCAATGGGCGGCGTTCGTCGAGGCCGTGCGGCCGCCGTGGGCCGGCGATCAGTACGCGACGCTCGAGCGGCGCGCGCGGCACATCAACCAGGTGTACGCTCTGCTGGGGGAGACGCTGAAGGAGCGAACGACGCAGGAGTGGCTGAGGCTGTTCCGCCAGCTCGACATACCCGCTGCGCCGGTGCGCACGCCTGACGAGCTGTTCGACAATCCGCATCTGAATGCAGTCGGCCTGTTCGAGACCGTGGACACGCCGCACGGCCCGATGCGCTTTCCCGGCGTGCCGACCTGGTTCTCCCGAACACCGGGCCGAGTGGGCGGGCCCGCCCCGCAGCTCGGTGCTCACACGCAAGAAGTGCTCGAGGAGCTCGGACTGCTCCCGGCGCCGGCCGAGCCGCGCAACTCGCGCTAGCGCAGATCGCGGCTCAGCGAAATGCCGGGATGACTTCCTCGGCAAAGACGCGTGCATATTCGACCAGGCTCGAGGCCGGCAGTCCGGGCGGCGCCATCATCATGAAGTGCTCGACCGGCGCCTTGGCGAGCATCCCATTGAACATGTCGATGGCCTCGCGCGGGGTCAAGATTCTGAGGATGCCGCTGCTCTTGAAGGCCTCGAGCGTCATCGGCCTGAGCACGGCCTCGTCGCCGAACCCCGTGGCGTCGCGATCCTCGCTGATCCACCGCCCATAGGTATTGTTCACGTAGTGAAAATAGGGCGCCAGCTCGTGCATGGCTCTGTCGGGATCCCTGGCCACGAGCACGAACAATCCCTGGATGCGCACGCGCGCGGCAGCCGGATCCTTGCCGCAGGCGCGCAGCTTCTCGACGTAGAGCTCGTATACGTCCTCGTTGCCGAAGTAGCCGTCACCGTAGCGCGCCGTGCGCTCGAGCGCCTTGCCGGTGAAACCGCCGAGAAAGAGCGGCACGCGCCCGCGAAGCGGCGTGGGCACGATGCAGGCGTTCTCGAGCGTGAAATGCGCACCCCGATGAGAGAGCGTCTCGCCGGCCCAGAGCCTGAGGACGATCTCGAGGAACTCGTCCATTCGGCGGCCGCGGGAGGAGAACTCGACGCCGTAGGCCTGCGCCTCGCGCCGTCGATAGCCCACCGCAACCCCCATCTCGAGCCGGCCGTCCGACAGGATGTCGAGGACCGCACACTCCTCGGCGAAGCGCACCGGATGATAGAGCGGCGCCAGCGCGATCGCCGAGCCGAGCTTGATCGTTTTCGTGCGCGCAGCGATGGCCGCCAGCACGACCAACGGCGAGGGGATGTAGCCGTCGTCCGCGCCGTGATGCTCGGGCACCCACGCCCCTTCGAACCCGACGCTCTCGCTCCAGGAAACGAAATCCAGCGTCTCCGCATACAGGTCGGCCCAGGGCCTGCGCCATGGCTGCGGATTCCTGAAATCGTAGAGATATCCGAAGGTCAGCTTTCTCGTCACGAGCCCAGAGCTCCGGTGCGAATCGGACAATCGAGTATAAGCAAAAATGCCGCTGCGCAGGCGTCGCCCATTCGCATTCCAGCCGCTGGTCGCGAGGGCGAGGACGGCCTACATTGTGCCTCGCCCCTACAGCCTTCGGAGGAATCATGCAGAAGCGAAAACTGGGAAACAATCTCGAAGTGTCGGCGCTCGGCCTCGGGTGCATGGGCATGAGCTTCGGCTACGGGCCGCCGGGCGACAAGCAGCAGATGATCGAGCTCATCCGCGGCGCCGTCGCGCGCGGCGTCACGTTCTTCGACACCGCGGAGATCTACGGGCCGTTCACCAACGAGGAGCTCCTGGGCGAGGCGCTGGCGCCGTTCCGCGGGCGAGTGGTCATCGCCACGAAGTTCGGCTTCAAGGTGGTCGACGGCAAACAAGCCGGCCTCGACAGCCGGCCCGCCCATATCAAGGAGGTCGCGGAGGCCTCGCTCAAGCGCCTCAAGGTCGAGGCCATCGACCTGTTCTACCAGCACCGCGTCGATCCCGAGGTGCCGATCGAGGATGTCGCGGGCACCGTGAAACAGCTCATCCAGGCGGGCAAGGTCAGGCACTTCGGGCTGTCCGAGGCCGGGGTGCAGACGATTCGGCGCGCGCACGCCGTTCAGCCGGTCACCGCGCTGCAGAGCGAGTACTCGCTGTGGTGGCGGGCGCCGCAATCCGAGGTGCTGCCGGCACTCGAGCAGCTCGGCATCGGATTGGTCCCCTATAGCCCGCTCGGCCGGGGTTTCCTCACCGGCAAGATCGACGAGAACACGACCTTCGACAGCTCGGACTTCCGCAATATCGTCCCGCGCTTCACGCCGCAGGCCCGCAAGGCCAACAAGGCGCTGGTCGATCTGCTCGCGACACTCGCCGCCCGAAAAAAGGTGACGCCGGCGCAGCTCGCGCTCGCCTGGCTGCTCGCCCAGAGGCCCTGGATCGTGCCGATCCCGGGCACCACGAAGCTCCACCGCCTCGAGGAGAACATCGGCGCGGCGGCGATCGAGCTGACGCCCCAAGAGCTTGGAGAGATCGACGGCGCCGCCGCAAAGGTCACGGTGCAGGGCGATCGCTACCCGGAGCAGCTGAATCGCATGGTCGGGCGCTGATCACTTGCGCATCGCGCGTATTCGCTCGCTCCAGTCTTTCGGCAGCGCGATCTTGCGCGCCGCGGGGAAGCCGAGATAACCGTTGTGCGCGAAGGTGTAAGCGTTGGTGCGCAGCGGGTCGCCCGATACGAGCACCATGAAATCGTCGGCTTCGAGCACGATCGGCACCAGGCGGTTCGGATCATCCGACTCATGAAAGGCCTTCGGCAGGCGGCCGAGGTTGACCTGCTGCTTGAGCGAGCCTATGGGAAAATCCGTCCACCGGTCGGTGAGGGTCTCGACGCGCCAGGCGGGCGTGCGCGCGTGCTCGTACAGGTAGCGCTTGACGTCGTCCTTGCTCCAGCCGGCGCGCGCGATCGTCTGCGCGAGGATGGGGCTGAGCACGAGCACGGGACGCAATGTGCCGATGGAGAGGCTCCCGACCGTGAAGACGATTTCCCAGCCGGTCTGCTTGGCGACGGCATCCGCAATGTAGGGCATCATCTCCTGCGGCGTGCTGCCGGTGACCGACACGATGACGCCGCCCCCCGTGCAGCGCGAGATGGTGACGGTGTTGTCGCCCGCCGCATGGCCCATGTCGACGCTGTTCGGCGGCCAGCCGATCTTGGCGAGCGCCTCCTCGTTCTCGGCCAGCACCACTCGAAAGGTGTTCCCGAAGGTCGCCTTGTCGTTCTTGTGCAGCCGGAAGCCCGCGAGGTTGCGCAGTGCGAGCCGCCAGAAGCGTCCCACCGAGGTATTCGGCATGAAGCCGTCACGCAGCACGCCTTGGGTGTAGTTGAAGTCGAGATCCTTGATGATCGGTCCATTGAGCACGATCAACGTGTCCGACCCCGGCGTGTTGCCGCTGTGCTCGACCCCATATATCGGATCCGCCATGGCTTCGACGAGCGCGACCAGGATGGGCATGTATTGCGGACGGCACCCGGCCATCACGCCGTTCACGGCGACCCCCCAGACGGTGGCGGCGCGGTTCTCGGGCAACAAGATGCCGAGCGACTCCTCGGGCGCGCGATCGGTGAAGCTCAGGAACTCCTCGATCTTCTCGAGGGTCGGCGGCACCACGGGCAGTCCGTCGCTCCACTCGCGCTCGTAGAAATGGGCGTTCACTTCCTCGAAGGTGCCGCGGAACACGATCTCGCGCGCGCTCGGCTCGGGCGCGAGCTTCTGCTCGGCGGGTTGCGCCAGCAGATTCTCGATCACCTGCTGCGCCGTGACGTTGCGGCTGTTGGTGCGCAATTCCTCCACACTCTGCACGCCGGGATGGCCGGGAATGATCGCCACGGGAAGATTGGGCATCCCCAAGCCCACCGACGTGGCAGCGGCCTGGCTCAAGAATCCCTCGCAGACCAGCGAGGAGGTCGGAAATCCGGCCCGCTCGCATGCCTCACTCGCCCGCAGCACGGCGGGCGTGCAACTGCCTCAGCAGGCCATCGAGGAGATGGCCGCGTCCACTCCCAGGTCCTTGAAGCGCTGCGGGAGCGAGGCGAGCAATTCCTTCTCGTTCACCGCGTGGGTGGAGCCGAACTCGCGCCAGCTGACGAATTTCACGTCCGGATAGCGGTCGCGCAGCTTTTCCTCGAGCGCGCTGAAGACCTCGTCGCCGGCGAAGAGATAATCCCAGAGCTGCGCAATGGTCTTGCCGTTGAGGGTGTCCAGCCGCTTGGCGAGCGGCCGCAGCGCCTGCTTGCGCTCCCCGCAGGGCCAGACCACCTCATAGAGCCCGCCGCCCTGCCCGCTGCCGTTGGATTTCTTCGTCATCGCAAACTCCTTGACCACGCTTGAATCGTACTGCGCCCCACAGGGGCTCGAATTTCGCCGCGAGCCCGCATCCTCGGGATGCGAGCTCACTGCGGCGATGAGTGTAGCAGCAGCCGGGCCGCCGCCTCGGCCGCCGCAACGCCTTCGGCCATGGCCTGAATGGCGTTTCCGCCGTACTGCGCGCGCACCGCGCCGGCCGCGAACACGCGGGCGTCCGACGCGGCCAGACTCGGGCCGGTGGCGATATGTCCGCTCGGTCCACGGAGCGATGCCGGGGCGAACTCGGTGTTCGGCGTCGCGCCGATGAACGGGAACACGCCGGCGCACTCGACCTCGGAGCTGGCGCCGTCCTTCACATTGCGCAGCCGAACGGCGCGCACACCCTCCTTGCCGAGAATCGCGCTCACCTCGCTGTCCCAGATGAAACTGACGTTCTCCCGCGCGGCGAGCTTCTCGATATAGTCGCGCTTCGCCTTGAGCGCACTTCGGCACACCATGATGACGCGGCGGCTGGTCCTGGCGAGAATGAGCGCCTCCTGCACGGCGGCGTCGCCGCCGCCGATCACCACCACATCCTGGCCGCGGAAAAAGCCGCCGTCGCAGGTTGCGCAGCGCGACACGCCGCGGCCGGCGAGATCTTCCTCGCCGGGGACGCCGAGCTTGCGCAGCGATGCGCCGGACGCAATGACGATGGCCTCGGGATGATGAGTCGCTCCCTCCTGATCCGTGAGGGTGAGGCGCGCGTCGAGCCCGATACCCGCGACCCCGCACTCGACCACGCGGACCGCCGCCTTGCGTGCCTCCTCCAGCAGATACATGGCGAGATCCTGCCCCGAGAATTTGCCGGGAACCGCGAGGCCGTCGACCTCATCGATGGTGGCGAGCAGCCCGCCGTACAGCGCACCTGCCTCGAACAGTGTCACCAGACATCCGAGCCGCGCCGCGTGCCGCGCCGCGCACAGCCCGGAAACGCCGGCGCCGATGACGGCAACTTCACACGGATTCTTGAGCGGCCTCATTTCAAACTCACGCCCCGTATGCGACGGTCCTTGATGCGTCGAGTGAACCGGATCGCGTCGAGATGGTCAAGCAGCGGCAGCGTGTACTTGCGCGAGATCCCGAGCGTTGCGCCCACCTCGGTCACCAGCAGTCCCGGCGCGCGCTCGAGGAGCGGTGCGAGCCGGCGCTGCGCATCCTCGATGGCGACTCGATGAAACAGGATCTCCCGCCCCTTTCCCCGGTCCAGGCCGCGCACCACGACACCCTCGCGCAACAAGCGATCGACGGCGCGCTTCGACTGCAGATCCGTCACGAGGGCGCTGGGATTGGGCGGTGTGAGCCCGGCCTGCCGCAGAGTCTCTGCGATGCGAGAGGCAAGCTCTGCCTCGCTGCGGGCGCGGGCGCGGTCCTGCTCGGGCCGGGGCACGGCGAACTTGTTGCCGCGGCTTGCGATCATGCCCGAGGCGAGCAGGCGTGCGAGCGCCTCGTCGAGAACCGCGGCACCGGTCCCGGGAAGCGCCGCGAGCAGCTCGCCGTGCGTGCGCCCGGACGGGTGCGGCGCGAGCAGCGCAGGCAGGCGCACGCGCAGCTCATCGAGATCCGCAGTGCGCACCACCCACCCCGACCGCGTGACGAGGAGCGGGAGCGGCTGCAGCAGCTCCACGATTCGCGTGCTCGCGAGCGAGGAGAGCTGCGACAGGCGCCGCAACGTCGTCCCGGCGGCCCCCTGACGTTGCACCTCGGCGCTCAGCATGGCCGCCGGGGGCAACGTGCGCAGCGCCTGCAGATGCTCGAGCATTGCGGGGCAATTGCGCCGCGCGCGCCGTGCTTCGGGCTCGAGCACCTTGCCGCCGGCGACCGTGCGCGGCGCGCAGGCAAGGCGCAGGATCACGGGCTCGCCGGCGGGCAGCGCCACCGGCTCGAGACAGCGCAGCTGAGCGAAGCCGCTCTGGCCGGCCTCGAGCACGTCCCGGTCCAGCAGGCGCAGGCGCGCCTGCCGCTCGCCGGTGCCGAGGAGCGCCTGAATCCTCATGCCGTTCTTCAAGGGCGGAGCGCCCGGTACGGCGCGAATCGAAACCGTCAGCCACTCCGAGAGCGAGAGCGTGTCCGGCACGGCAAGCGCCATGCCGCGGCGCAGCTGTGCGACCTCGACATCGCGCAGGTTGAGCGCCACCCGCTGGCCGGGCGCGGCCTGCGCCACGTGCGCTCCATGCACCTGAAGCGCTCGCACCCGCACGGTGCGCCGCCGCGGCAGCAACTCGAGCGTGTCGCCGGGCTTGACGGCCGATCCGCGCAAGGTACCCGTGATCACCGGGCCATGGCCGGCGATGCTGAACGCCCGATCGATCGGCAGGAACAGCAAGCCATCGGCGGGGCGCGGACGGTGATGGACGGCAAGGGTGGCGAGCGCCCGGCGCAAATCCTCGATGCCGGTGTCCCGCAACGTCGAGGTCATCACGGGGGGCAGCGGCTCGAGACCGGACCGCGCGAGCAGCCGCGCCGCATCCTCCGCGACCCGCCCGGCCTGCCCGGGGGCGACCAGATCGGTCTTGCTGATCGCCACGACGGCGCGACTCAAACCCAGTAGACCCGCGATGTCGACGTGCTCGATGGTTTGCGGCTTGATGCCTTCGTTGGCCGCGACCACCAGCAGCACCGCATCGATCCCGGTGGCTCCCGAGATCATCGTGCGCACGAAGCGTTCGTGTCCGGGCATGTCGATCAGGTCGATGTCGGCTTGCGGTCCGGCCGCGAGGTGCGCAAAGCCGAGCGCGATCGAAATCCCGCGCGCCTTCTCCTCGGGCAGCCGGTCCGTATCCGCGCCGGTCAGCGCCCGCACCAGCGCGGTCTTGCCGTGATCGACATGCCCGATCACACCCACGACCAGGCGCGTCATGCGAGCACCGCCCGAAGCGCCGCCGCGAGCTGCGGCAATTCGTGGTCCGCGACGGTGAGCATGTCGAGCAGCAGCCGGCCCTCCTTGATGCGACCGATCACCGGCGGATGACCCGAGCGCAGCAGGGCGGCCGCCTCCTCGGCACCCAAGGGCGGATTCAGGGCGAGCGCGCGGCTCAAGATGCGCTCCTCGGGCAGCGCGCCGCCGCCGGCGAAGGCCTCGGTCCGCTGCACGGTGCCGCTGCCGAGCAGCGCTTGCAGACGCTCGGCCCGCTGCAGCAGCGTGAGCTCGGACTGACCCAGCAAACGGTGCACCGGCACGCGCTCCGGCCGGTCCCGATGCAGCATGAGCGTCGCCTCGAGCGCGGCGAGCGACATCTTGTCGAGCCGAACCGCGCGCAACAGCGGATGGCGGCGCAGCGGATCGACGGCGCTGCGCCTGCCGAGGATCAGGCCCGCCTGCGGTCCTCCGAGCAGCTTGTCGCCGCTGCAAGTCACCAGATCGGCACCGGCCGACAGCGCTTGCCCGAGGCTCGGCTCCGGGGCACCCGGCGTCTCGCGCAGCAAGCCGCTGCCGACATCGGCCACCACCGCAAGGGCATGCTCGCGCGCCAGCGCCGCCAGCTCCTCGATGCTCGTCTGTCCCGTGAATCCGATCGTTCGGAAATTGCTTTGATGCACCTTGAGCAGCACGCGCGCAGCGGGGCCGATCGCCGCGCGATAATCCTCGAGCCGCGTCTTGTTGGTGGCGCCCACCTCGACCAGGCGGGCGCCGCCTTGTCGGATGACATCCGGCACGCGAAACCCGCCGCCGATCTCCACCAGCTCCCCGCGCGAGACGATCACCTCGCCGCCGCCGCCGAGCGCGCTCAGCGCCAGCAGGATGGCGGCCGCTCCATTGTTGACCGCCAGCGCCGCTTCGGCGCCCGTCAATTCGCGCAGCAAGGGCTCGATGCCCTGGGTGCGCGATCCGCGCCGGCCGGTCGCGAGGTCGAGCTCCAGATTGCAGTAACCCGCGGCGACTTCCGCGACCGCTGCGATCGCTTCGGGCGCGAGCGGTGCGCGGCCGAGATTGGTGTGCAGCACGATGCCGGTGGCGTTGATCGTTCGGCGCAGAGCGCCGCGGCAGCGGATCGCCAATGTCTCGGCGCAGCGTGCCAGGAGCGCCTGGGCATCGGGTACGTCGGTGAGCGCGCCCGCGCCGAGCTGCTGACGCAGCCCCTCGAGCGTATCGCGCAGCGCATCCGTCACTGCGCCGCGGCCGAACTCCTCGCAGAGGGCGCTCGCGGCCGGCACCTGGAGAAGCCGGTTCACCTGCGGCAGGTTACGAAGCGGGTTTTCGGTCACGGCGCTATGCTAGGGTCTTCGAGCCCAGGAGACCATCAGAATGTCGCTGCAACAAGGGCGCTACCGCGCCGCGAACCCCCCCGGCATCGCCGCAGGATGGAAGCTGGAACGATTGACCCCAGCGAGCCGCCTGTTCGGTGCCAACGGCCTGCGCACCGGCCCCGACGGGCGCATCTACGTCGCCCAGGTGAGCGGCAGCCAGATCAGTGCCATCGATGTCGACACCGGGGCGATCGAAGCCATCAGCCCGATGGGCGGGGACATCGTCGGCCCCGACGACCTCGCCTTCGATCCGCAGGGGAACCTGTACGCCACCGAGATCACGATGGGCCGGGTGAGCGTGCGCTCGCCCAACGGCACGACGCGCGTGCTGTATGGCGAGATGCCCGTCGCCAATCCCATCACCTTCCACCAGGGGCGGCTGTTCGCCGGCGAATGCCGCCCGGGCGGGCGCATCATGCAGCTCGACCTCGAGGGAGGCTCTGCGCGGATTGTGCTCAACGAGGTGCCCATGCCCAACGCGTTCGAGGTCGGGCCCGACGGCAAGCTCTACTTTCCGGTCATGGGAACCAACGAGATCTGGCGCATCGCTCTCGAGGGCGGCACGCCGGAAAAAGTGGCCGGCGATCTCGGCGTGCCGGATTCGGTCAAATTCGACTCCCAGGGCTACATCGTCTCGACCCAGGTCGCGAGCGGCCAGGTGCTGCGCATCGATCCGCGCAACGGCGAGCGTACCGTGCTCGCCCAGCTCACCCCGGGGCTGGACAACGTGACCTTCGTCGGCGAACGGATGTTCGTCTCCAACATCTCGGGCTACATCGTCGAGATCCTCGGCGGCGGCAAGACCCGGGACCTCGTGCCCGACGGCCTGAGCTGGCCGCTGGGCCTGGCGATGGATCCCGAGGGTCTGCTGTTCATCGCCGACGGACCGTTCTCCTACACGCTCAGGCCGGGACAGGAGCGCAAGCTCGCAGGCATGCTGTTCACCGAAGGCTACCCGGGTTATTCGCGCGGCGTCGCCGCGGCGGGGCCGGGCGAGTTCATCGTGACCACCGCCAACGGCGACGTCGCGCGCTACTGGCCCGCGCAGCACAAGAGCGAGATGCTCGCCCGCGGGTTCGATCAGCTCTATGGGGTGGCCCTTGCGCCGGGCGGCGCGGTGATGCTCGCCGAGCAGGGCACGGGTCGCGTGCTGTCGGTGCGTTCGGGCAGCGTCGAGGTGCTCGGCAGCGGCCTCTCCAAGCCGTCCGGCGTCGCGGTCGGCGCCGACGGCACCTGCTACGTGGCGGAGTCGGCGGGCGGGCGCATCGTGAAGCTCTCCGGCGGCAAGGGTGAAACGGTGCTCGACGGCCTCAAGACGCCGCAAGGCATCCTGGCCCGCGGCGGCTCGCTCTACGTCGTCGATGTGGGTGCGAAGGAGCTGATCGAATACGATCCGGCGCGCAAGATCCGCCGCACCATCGCCTCCGACCTGCCGGTCGGCGCCCCGCCCGGCGTGATCCCCAAGGCCCTGGGAGCCGTCGGGACCCTATCCGGACCGATGGGTCCGTTCGCAGGCATCGCCGCAGGAGCGGACGGGACGCTCTATGTCTCGGGCGATGCCGAGGGCAGCGTACTCGCGATCCGGCCGGCCTGAAGGCGCACCGCGAGGCCCAATACACCGTCAACCTGGAGAGCCACACATGATCAAGCAAGTCGTCTTTCTGAAGCGCCGTCCCGACATCAGCATGGAAGAGTTCATGGACTACTACGAGAATCAGCACTCCCAGCTTGCCAAGCGCATGGGTGCGAAGCCCTCCTTGCCCAACGCGCAGCGCTACGTGCGCCGCTACGTCACGCCGGAGAAGAATCCGCTCACCGGCGAGGTCATTCATCCGGGCTATGACTGCATCATGGAGATCTGGTGGAATTCGCGAGAGGACTTCGAGGCCGCCATGAAGGGGCTCGCCAATCCGCAGTATCTGCAGACGCGCCTCGAGGATGAGCGCAAGCTGTTCGCGACCAACAGCAATCCCGTATGCACGGTCGTGGAATACGACTCCCCGGTGGGACCCGACAACGTCATCCCGAAGTGGGTGCCGAGCAGCGAGGGCTGATCGAGTGTCCGCGTTCCGCCTCGATGGCAGCTGGAGCGCATCGGTCAGAATCGATACTTGACCTCTCCGAAAACCTCATCGGGCGCGTTCCAGGTGACGGGCCAGGCCTCGTTTTCCGGGTAAGCCTGCAGGTAAAATCTCCTGTCCGTCACGTTCTCTCCGTAGACCGCAAGGCTCAGCTTTCCGGAAGGGTCGGTCCACTCCGCCCTCAGCCCCAATGTCGCATAGGCGTGTTGCGGGAGCTCATCCGCCAGATCCTCGTAGAACAGCGATGTGTAGTAGGCATTGGCGGAGAAAGCCAGGCGACCGCGCAGGAAATCCATGGTGTAGCGGCCGCCGGCCGAGGCCGTGAACCTCGGCGACCGCGCCATGTCATAGCCGCTCGCATTGATGATCGCAGGCAGCGACAATCCGTAATTGGCGCCGCATGCCGCAGCCGACGTGAGGCACGGTGCGTATCCCGGCGCGTCGGGAAAGCTGGTGTACTTCGCATTGAGATAGGCGGCGCCGGCATTGATATCGAAGTTGCGCAAAAGCTGGTAGCGCACCTGCCCCTCGAGCCCATAGATCCGCGAATTCGCCGCGTTCGAGACAAAGCCGACCGGGACGTTGTTCGGACCCAAGCCGTAGCTCGGCACCTGCAGGTTTTTGTACTTGTAGTAATACGTGGCGAGGTCGACCGACAGGGCATTCGCCGCATACTTGTAGCCGAGCTCGTAGGCGTTGATCGTTTCCGGCTGGACCGGTGTCAGCGAATCGCCGCCCAGGTTGAACATGCCCGCCTTGTATCCCTGCGCAAAGGAGACGTAGACGTTCGAGTTTTCGGTGGTGTTGTAGCGCACCACGACGCGGGGCGTCGCCTTGCTGCCGACCAGCGTTGGAGCGTACACGCGATTGTCCGTGAAGGCGGTGATGTAGTAGCCGTCCTTGACCTCGTCATGGGTGTAGCGCACGCCCGCCGTGACGTACAGGTCGTCGAGAACCTGATAGGTGAGATCCCCGTAGCCGGCAAAGCTTTGCGTATCGGTATTCGATCCGGTCACGGAGATGTAAGGTGCGCCGCCGATCGAAATGTTGGCGTGGAACAGATCCACCCAATCGAAGAAGTAAAGGCCGGTCGTCCATTGCAACCGACTGCCCGGTTTGGACGTCAGGATGAATTCCTGGGTGATCGTCTGGTCTTTGACGGGCACGACATCGGCCAGCAGCGCCAGCGATCCGGTTATGCCATTCTGGCCGAAGGTGCCGTCCTCGCTGCGAAATTGGCTATATGAGGTCAGGGTGGAGAAGCCCAGGTCCAGGGTCGGGGTGATCTGGTAGACGTTGTTGCTGGAGTGGTTTCCTACATAAATCACGCCCCCCGGATCGGCCACCTGCCCGGGCTGCGTGGCGAGGATCGCGCCTGGAATCCCCAATTGGGCAGTGACCGGGTGGTTTTGATAGACGTAGACACCATCCTCTTCCTGGGTCGGGTCCTGGGAGTTCTGGTGCTCGTATCGGAACAAGACCGAAAACATATCCGAGAAGTCGACCTTGAGGCCGGTTCGGATCGTCCAGTTGTCGTACTGCCCCACCTTGTCGTCATCGTCCACGATGTTGGTGTCGTAGCCGTTGCCCTTGCTCAAGAGGGCGGCAACGTCCACCGCCACGTGATCCGTCAAGCCCGTGGTGCCGTAGAGCGTATAGCGCTGGGAGCCGTAGCTGCCGTAGCTCGCATCGACGATGGCGCTGGTTTCCTCGCTGGGTTTCAGCGTATTCACCAGGATCGCCCCGCCGTTGGTGTTGCGCCCGAACAGCGTCCCCTGCGGGCCTTTCAGGATCTGAATGCTGTCGACGCTGAGCAACTGCTGGTCGATCGATGCCCCGTTCGGCACGAAAAAACCGTCGACGTACACGCCGACGCTCGCCGACGAGCCGGTGGTCACCACCGAGGTGCCGACGCCGCGGATCGTCACCTGACTCCACGGCCCTTGAGCGTCGAACCGGACCGCGGGTGCGAGTTGCTGGACTCCCGCCAGGTCCGTGATGTGCGCGTCGGCCAGTTGCTGGCTGTCGACGGCGACAATG
This sequence comes from Steroidobacteraceae bacterium, assembly GCA_035504115.1. Taxonomy (GTDB): domain Bacteria; phylum Pseudomonadota; class Gammaproteobacteria; order Steroidobacterales; family Steroidobacteraceae; genus Bog-1198. The sequence continues at coordinate 120,434 of DATJSL010000023.1, forward strand.
CTGATCGGCACGTCCTGAAGACGCTCGGCACGACGCTGGGCCGTGACGACGATCTCCGTCAATCCTTGCGAACCGCTCGATTGGGAAGATTCCTGGGTATCGGCCTGTTGCTGGGCCATGGCCCCGAGCGGCAGCCCCAGCGCAGCGATCGCGGAGCAACACGCCAGCAGGCGGCACGCACTCTGCAAGCGCCTCTCTGCCGGTCCGCTTCGCCCTCGAGCACAACGATGATCGACTCGCCAGCCATATCCCCTGTTCATCAACTCTCCCCCGATTTGCTGCTTGTGCCGCTCGACCCGACGAATCAACGGGTTGACGGTCTTCTCATGAACTTAACACACGATAAGTATTAATAAACCAAATGATCGCATATGTCCACATTTATGCCATGCACCGATGCATCTTACTGAGCCATCATTCAGTGGGAGGACGCGGGCCGGGGCGTGAGCGCCTGGCGCGCGCCCGCTCGGATGTAGTCGTAGATCTGCATCGCCTGCTCGCGCGTCAAGGCCTCGAAGCGCGGCATTCCATACTGAATCAAGGAGCCATCGTGCACGACCGACCAGAAGCTCTGCGGGCTGAGCGCGAGATGCGATTCACGCAGGTCGGGCGCCGGCGCGCCGGTCGAGACGAGGTTTCGGCCATGGCAGGCGGCGCACATCAGATAAAGACCGCGGCCCGCCGCGACATCCGCTTGCTTGAGCTGCAAGGAGGGATCATCCACGGCATTCACCGCGAGGGTGGGCGGCGCTGACGGCGCCAGCACCGCCTTGCCGCCGAGCGCGAACGTGAGCAGCCGTCTGGGCTGCACCGCGAACTTCCAGCCCACGTTCATGATATCGCTTGCGATGGCGGCCTGGCCGCCGTAGCCGACGAGCACGGAGACGTACTGCCGCTTTCCCATCGAGTAGCTGATGGGCGCGGCGATGATTCCGAGACCGGCGTTGAAACGCCACAAGCGCCGCCCGCTGGCCGCATCGTAGGCGGAGAAGTAGCCGTCGGCGGTGCCCTGAAAGACGAGATCTCCGGCCGTGGCGAGCGTGCCGCCATTCCACAGCGTCGCGAACTGCACTCTCCAGCGCGCCCGCTGGCGCACCGGATCCCAGGCGATGAGAGCGCCCTTGCCGTCCTCCCGGCCGGTCTCGGCCCAGCCGATGTTCAGGCCGCCCACCGATATGTCATCGGGTCCGGGCTTGCCCCGGAACATTCGCATGCCCACCTGCATGTAGGGGATGTACACCAGGCCGGTCAAGGGGCTGTACGCCATCTCTTGCCAGCTATGTGCGCCCAGGGAGCTCGGCCAGAGCGTGACGCTCCCGGATTCGTAGCGGATGCCCTGCGCCTCCACCGGCCTTCCGGTCTCGATGTCGATGCGGTCGGCCCAGGTGACCTTGCCGATCTTGGCGGCGGAGATGAGCTTGCCGGTGCGCCGATCGAGCACGTAGAAGAAACCGTTCTTCGGTGCCTGCATGAGCACCTTGCGGGGCTCCCCGCCGATCACGAGCGTGGCGAGAACCATGGGCTGCGTGCAATCGTAATCCCAGGCGTCCCGCGGATTGACCTGGTAGTGCCACACGTACTTGCCGGTGTCGGCATCGAGCGCGACGATCGAGGCGGTGTAGAGATTGTCGCCGCCGCCCGGGCTGCGCACCGAAGGATCGTAGGGACCGGCATTGCCCGTGCCGATGTAGATCCTGTTGAATTCGGAGTCGTAGGCGATGCTGTCCCACACCGCACCGCCGGTGCCCGTCTTCCAGTACTCGCCCTGCCAGGTCGCCGCGGCGCGCTCCATCGCCGCATCCCCGCGATTCTCCTGTGGAGTTCCGGGTGCGGTGTAGAAGCGCCAGGCCTGCCGGCCCGTCGCGGCGTCATAGGCCGTCACGTAGCCGCGCGCGCCGAAGTCTGCTCCGGCGTTGCCGATGATCACCTTGTCCTTGAAGGTGCGCGGTGCGCCCGTGACCGTTTGCACCGACTTGGGATCCACGGTCTCCACGCTCCACAGTACCTTGCCCGTCCTCGCGTCCAGCGCGAACAGCCGGCCGTCCAGTGCCGCCGCAAACACGCGCCCATCGGCATACGCCGCGCCGCGGTTGGCGCCGAAGCCGAAATGCATCTTCTGCGGGTAGAACTTCCAGGTCTGAGGATCGAATTTCCAGAGGATCTTGCCGGTGGCCGCATCGACCGCGTAGACCGCCGCGTAGCTTCCGGTGAAGTAAATGACGCCGTCGACCTCCAGCGGAGTCGCCTCGAGCGACACCTCGCCCGGCAGGTCGAGCGCCCATTCGAGGCCGAGCTTGGCGACGTTCGAGGTGTTGAGCTCATCGAGGCGGCTGTAGCCGGTCTGCTGCGTGTCGCCCCCGTAGGAGGGCCAATCGGCGGCCGCGCCGACGGTCTCGGGTGCCGCAGCCGATGCCGCTCGATACATTGCGAGGCCCACGAGCGCCGCGACCGCCAGCAACGCGGATCTTCTTGTCATCGTCCATCCCATGTCATCGTCCAGCCCTTCTTCATTGGCGATGCCGCCATCCTAAGCCACCCGCCCTAGGTCCAGCTCAGCCCGTGATCGCGAAATGGCGTGCTGCGCAGGCGCTTGCCGGTCGCCTGGAAAATGGCATTGCCGACGGCCGGGCCGACCGGACCCACCGGCGCTTCGCCGATGATGGCGAAGCGCTCCTGGCCGGACAGGGCTTCGAAATGCACGTTGATCCGCATCCTGTCGGCGATCCGAAGCATGGGATAGCGATCGAAATTTCGCTCCACCATGGCGCCCTGCTCGAGGGTCATCTTCTCGTTCAAGGTCATGTTCACGCCGAAGATCGCGCCGCCTTCGATCTGCGCGCGCACGGCGTCGCGGTTGACGACGCCGCCGCAGTCGAAGGCGATGTCGATCTGCTCGACCGAGAGCTCGCCGCGCCTGCTCACCTTCACGCGCGCGACGGCACAGACCACCGTTCCGGTGTCGTGCATTGCCGCCTGAGGCCAGCAGGTGATCGCGATGCCCCTGCCCTCGCCGCGGGGCAGCGCTTGTCCCCAGCCGGCCTTCTGTGCCGCGATGCGCAGACAGTCCGCCCACGACTTGTCCCATCGTGAGACGAGCTTCAGGCGATAATCGAGGGGATCGATACCCGCCGCCACGGCGCACTCATCGATGAACGTTTCCACCAGAAAGGCATGCGAGTTGAAGCAAGGTCCGCGGTAGGCGCCATTGAGCACGTGAACCGGGAGCTTGGCGGACGAGAAATGCACGTTCGGAATGATGCCGCTCGCGAAATACGGCATGTCGTCATAGCCGAAGGTCAGCTGGAACAGCGGCCGGCTGCCGACGAAGCTCGCCTTGGAGGTGACGGCGAGCGGATAGCCGTCATCGCCCAGCACCGCCTTGAACCGCGTCACGATGGGCGTTCGATACCGGCCCTGCTGAAAGCACTCCTCGCGCGACCAGATGGTCTTGACCGCGACGCCCGGATACTCCTTGGCAACGGCGACGGCCATGCGCACGTCGTCCGCCTGCGTCCTGCGGCCGAAGGCACCGCCGACGAAGGTCTGATGCAGCCTCACCTTCTCGGGCGGCATGCCGGTCTCGTCGATGGCGACCCACCACGCCTGAACGGCATCCTGCGTCGGGCACCACACCTCGACACTCTGCGCGGTCACGAGCGCGGTGCCGTTCAGGGGCTCCATCATCGCATTCTCGGAATACGGCGTGGAATAAACGCCCTCGACGACCTTGCCGGCCGTGACGCCGGCCACCTCGCCGGACTTGCGCAGCACGGCGGCGCCGCTCTCCTCGAGCAGTGCGCGAGCCGCAGCGTAGATCTGCTCATCGCTCTCCCAGCGCCCGCCCGGACCGCCATCCCATTCGACGGGCAGCGCATCGAGGGCCCGCTTCGCCTGCCAGTAATGATCCGCGATCACGGCGACCGCGCTCTGCGCCCGGCTGTCGATGAGCCCCCAGGTGGCCTTGTTCGGCACGGGCGATCCTTTGGTCTTGGCCGGGTCGATGACCACCACGGCGCGCACGCCCGGCATGTCGAGCACGGCCTCGGGCCTGTGGCTCTTCAGCGTGCCGCCCTGGACCGGGGACTGTTTCAGTGCGGCATGCACCATGCCCGGCACCTTGACATCGATGCCGTAGGTCGCCTTCCCCGTGACCACTTGTGGAATGCTGAGCTTCGCCGGCGACGCCTTGCCGAGGAAGGTCCACTCGCTGCGCGGCTTGAGTGCCGGCTCCGCGGCCAAGGTCACCTGCGCAGCCTCCGCGGCCACTTCCCCGTAGCGCAAGCGCCGCGCGCTGGGCGTGTGCGTGAGGATGCTGCTGTTCGCCTCGATCTCCGATACCGGGACGTTCCAGCGTGCCGCCGCCGCCGCCTTCAGCCGCTCGCGTGCGCTCGCGCCGAGCTGCAACGCGTGCTGCATGCGCGCCTTCTCGGTGCTGTGGCCGCCGAAGAAGGGCTGGAAGCCGATGCTGTAGACGCCGTTCTCGAGGTAGTCGCGCTGGACCGAGCCGCATTCGGCCTTGACCCGCGACCAGTCGCAGGCGAGCTCCTCGGTCACGTTCATGGCCACCTGGGTCATGGAGCCGTTGCCGATCTCCGGAGTGGGTCCACGGACGATCACGGTGCCGTCGCGATCGATCTCGATCCAGGCGGACAGCTCGCTGCCCGGGGCCGCGCCGGGTCTTGCCGGCCCCGGTCTCGATGCCCCGGAAGGGCTCGCGGCGGCATCGAGGTCGGCGCAGCCTATTCCAAGAACCAGGCCGCCGGCGGCCCGCGAGGCCGATACGATGAATTGCCGGCGGGTGAGGCTCGTCTGTCCCAATCCACTTCCAGGTTGCTGCATGCCGCTCCAGCTCATGTGCTATATTGCCAATAATGGACAGGGGTGTCTATTAGCTGAAATTGCCGCAGATGGCGTCCGGGGCGTAGAGTCCATGGAACAGCTTGGAACGGGCATATGAAACTATCTCTCGATTCCCTCACGGTCACCGATACCGAGCCGGTGGACTTGATCCGCGGCGCCAAGAGCGCGGGCTTCGACCTGGTGAGCCTGTGGGTGCAGCCGCCACCCATCTTTCCTTTGCAGCTGGTGACCCCGGCGAAAGCGAAAGCATGCGCAGCGGCGCTTGCCGAGACGGGTATTGGCGTCGGTGCGCTGGAAGTATTCGTTCTCGGCTCGGCCGAGGCCATCAAGTCCTACCGTCCGGCGCTCGAGCTCGGCGCCCGGCTCGGCGGAAAGACCGCCTCCGCCATCAACATCAACAACGCGAATCCGGTCGAGCTGAGCGAGCTGTTCGCGCAATTCGCGGAGCTCGCCCGCGAATATGGTCTCGGCGTCACTCTCGAGCCGCTCGCCATGTTCGAGACTGCGACGCTCGCCCAGGCGCGCGACATCATCCGTGGCTCACGGGTCGATGCGGGCATCGTCCTGGATGCATTTCATCTGGTGCGCAAGGGCGGCACCGCGGCCGACGTGCGCGCCATCGAGCCCGGGCTGATCCGCTACATCCAGCTCTGCGACGGTGCGGCATCGGTGACTCATGAGCAGATGCACTACGAGGCGTCGTACGAGCGCCTGTATCCCGGCGATGGCGCCTTTCCGCTGGTCGAGATATTCAGCAACGTGCCGACGGATGTGACCTGGGGCATCGAGGCACCGAGCCGCCGCCGTGCCGCGCAGGGAATGTCGGCCGAGATGCAGGCGCGCGAGGCCATGACCGCGATGCGCCGGGTCATCGACCAGATCCCGGCGGCGAGGAAGAGCCTGGGGCGCTAGCGGCGCGATGAATGGCGGCGCGGATCCTGGGATAGGTGCCGCATCTGCAGATGTTGGAGACGTAAGCGTCGATATCCTCGTCGGTCGGATGCTTCTTCTCCTTCAGCAGCGCCGCGGCGGCCATGAGCACGCCCGCCTGGCAGTAGCCGCATTGCGGGACGTTCATTTCCACCCAGAGCCTCTGCAGCACGTGATCGCCGCTCTCCGACAGGCCCTCGATGGTCGTGACATCCGAGCCCTGTATGGCCTGGATCGGCACCGAGCACGAGCGCGTGGCGAGGCCGTTCACGTGCACGGTGCAGGCGCCGCACTGCGCAATCCCGCAGCCATACTTGGTCCCGGTCATCTCCAGGTGATCGCGCAGCACCCAGAGGAGCGGCGTGTCCGGATCCACCTCGACGGTGTGGGGCCTGCCGTTCACGCGCAAACTGATTGGAGCCATGAGTGATTCCTGTAGAGCGGAAGGCGACGCTCGCGGGTGCGCGCCGCGTTACCTCGGGCGCTCGCGAAAAAGAAACAGACTGAGGACGGCGCTCAGCATCACGATCGCCACCATGCTCAGCAACGCCGGGGAATAGCTTCCCGTGCTCTCCTGAACCTTGGCGATCGCAAAGGGCGCCAGAGAACCCAGCGGCAAGAAGAACATGCCCATGCCGAATGCCCGGCCCATGGCTCTCGCGCCGAACTCCACGGCCATGGCCGCCGCGAGCAGCGTGAACACGCCCCCGCCGAGACCCGCCAGCGCGCAGCCCAAGGCCACGGCCGGAAATCCCCTGGCGAAGACCAGCACCGCGGCGCCCGTGGCGACGGCCAGCGCAAGGCCCACCAGCGGAAGCCGATTGCCGAAGCGATCCGACAGCAGCCCGAGCACCAGGTTCGCGGCGAGGTGGGCGAGGCTGAGGATCGAGAGCAGCTGCCCGGCCGACAGCTCGGGCAGTCCGCGGCTCGCCGCATAGGGCGCGAGATTCTGCGCGACGCCGCCGTAGGCCGCCATGATCGGCAAATAGATGAACACCAGCAGCCAGAAGTTCTTGCGGGCGATGACCTGGCGCCAGCTCAGACCGGGATCCGCGGCGCCCGTCGGATGTCCGTGCTGCAGACTCGCGCTGCCATCGCCGGTGAGGTAATGCAGACCCTCGCGCTCGGTCGGCCGGTCGCGGATGACGAGGACCACCAAGGGCATCACGATGAGCGCGACGATGAATCCGCCCGTGCGCCACAGCGCCCGCCAGCCGAACTCCGGCAGCAGCGCGGCGATGATGGGCGGCAGGATCACCCCTGCCATGCCTACGCCGAACGAGCTCAACCCGATGGCCAGGCCAAGACGGCGCACGAACCAGCGCGCAATCAGTGGATTGGCGGTGAGCGAGGTGCACAGGCCGAGCGCGATGGGAACGAGCAACCCATACAGCGCGATCACCTGCCAGGCGGCGCTCGCCGCGCTGACTGCGACATAGAACAGAGCGATGCCCAGAAGTCCGGGGGCAAACAGCTTGCGGGCGGGAAACCGGTCGGCCAGCGATCCGATCACGGGCGAGGCGAGCGCCGCCACCAGCACCATCGCCGCCACGGTGAGCTGCAGCTGGCTGATGGGCGCGTGCAGGTCCCGGGACCAATCGTGAACGAACAGGGAGAAGCAGTTGTAGGTCAGGCCGTTCGCGGCCACCTGCGAGAGGACCGTCGCCGCAACGATGTTCCAGCCGTAATACCAGCCGCGCGGCACCGCCGTCTCTGCAATACGGTTCATCAAACCCTCCCCGCTCGATCGGTCCCGCCGGTCGCAGCCGACCAATCCGCGAAGGCCGACCGGAAATCGAGTGTACATCATCGGCCGCGGCCAGATTCGTGCGCGGAATGCTTGATCACGCAGCGACGCGATAATGTACACCGGTGTCTATTCGATGCAAAGGATTCACGGGCGCCTGTGCGCGACCTCGAGGCGCTCCATCCAGGCGACCCGATACTCCTCGAGCCCCTTGAGGTCGCCGGCGGCGGGCGCACGGGCGTACGGCTGATCCGCCACGGGTCCCGACCGGGAAAGACATCCCGACCGAGAAAGGCAGGAAGCCAGGGCCGCTGCGGCGCGCGCCGCGCGAGGCGCCAGATAGACGCTGTTCTGCGGGCGCAGCTGCGCCAGGATCTGGCCGTACAGCGCGTTGCGGCTCAGCGGGCCGTCGACGATGAGGTCACCCGGCGCATCCAGAGCGTCGAGCACATAATCCGTCATCAGAGCCACATACAGCGTCGCGAGCGTGGCGCGCTCGCCCGCGGTCAAGTGCGTGGCGCCGATCAATCTCCCTGGAACGGTTGCGAACGGACCGCCTGCCGCACTGAACGACGGCAGGGCGAATGTCCCGCGGGAGAGGAGCATTGCCAGGTCCTCTCGCGTGGGAAGTGCTTGCATCCCCGTCTCGCCGGCGACGACCTCGTATTCGCGCCCTCCCATGAAGCGGGCGGTGGCGACGGGAGCCCCGTCGATATCCACGTTCAACAGCATGTCCTGATCCTCGCGCACGCGCTCCAGTCTCCCGGCGCAAGCCATGACGATGGTCCACGTGCCGCTGGACACCAGCGAAAAAGGGCGGCCGGCGCGTGCCGCCAGATGCGAAAGGAACGATGCACTCGAATCGTGCAGCCCACACAGCACGCGGCAGCGCGAGTCGAGCCCTGTGACAGACGCCCATTCGGCTGAAACGCTTCCGAGGCAATCCCAGGCGGGGCGCAGCGCGGGGAGCAGATGCGACCATCCGCGCTCGACGGCGAGATTGGAAGGACGTCTCTCGAGGGGACGCCAGAGGTCGCTGTGGCAGCCGAGCGAGGTGAATTCGCTCGCCGCCACGCCGCTCAGGCGCCAGGCCCAATATTGAGGGTAGAGGAGCAGGCGGCGCGCTCGAGCCATGAGCTGCGGCGCACGCGATTCCAGATAATACAGCTGGCGCCCCAGATTCAGTCCAAACGGCAAGAACGGGGAATAGGTGAGCTCGAACGGATCGCGAAGCCCGCGATAGCAATCGCGCAGGTCCTCGTATCGGCTGTCCTCGTAGTCCGGCGCGATCAGAACCCGCGCCCGTTCATCGATCAGCACTCCCGCCGCACCGTGGGCAATCGGCAGGAGCGTGCCGATCCGATCACGCCAGGGGTGGTTTCGAATGACATCGGCAAGCCAGCTTTCCACCCCGCGCACGTCCAATTGCTGGACGAGTGCGGCGGCGGGCCCTCGAGGCACCTCGCACTGATGCGAGTCGATGATCCCGCGCTCCGCGTGCGCCAGCATGAAGCGCGCGTGGGTCTTGCCGATGTCGATGATGCCGACCACGTCGGGCGCCGGTTGGCTGTTGGATCTCACGGCGATCGATCAGGCGGCGCGATCGGCGAGTGCGGCACCCTTCCAACCGTAGAGTGCGACCATTGCAAAGCTCACGGCGGGGAGCAGGAAGGCCGCCGGCGTGCCATGCAGATCCGCGATGCGCCCCATCGGGTAAGGCAGCAGCACCCCGCCCCCGATCGCCATGACCATGATGGAAGCCCCTCGTTTGGTCGATGCACCGAGATCCTTGACGCCGAGCGTGAAAATCGTCGCGAACATCGTCGACATGAAGAAGAACACGGCAACCAACGCGATGGCGGACAGCATCCGAATCCCCTCGGCGACGACGAGGCACAGGATCACATTGGCGAGCCCGTAGAACGTCAAGAGCGCTCGGGCAGAGATGCGCAGCAAGAGGGCCGTCGAGGCGAACCGGCCGACGAGGTAGCCTACCGCGGCAAGCGACAGCAGAAAGGCGCCCTGCTGTGAGCTCAGACCGGGCCAGGTCTCGGTGACGAGATTGAGGAAGAAGGCTCCGATGCCCACCTGAGCGCCGAGATAGAGCGCCTGCGTTGCAACGCCGAGCACGAAGTGTCGTCGACTCCACAATGGCAGAGACTCGCGAGAGCGATCGTGCACTGCCTCGCCCGCGCTTGCGCCCGCAATCTCGGGCAGATCGGCCCGCCACAGCGCCAATGCGAAGACCACGATGAGGCCCGCGACGACGAGATAGGTGATCTGCACGGCCTTCTGCTCGCCCCCCAGATGCGCTGCCACCGAGGCATTGAAGAACAGCGCCCCGCCGACCAGCGGCCCAAAGAAGACGCCCACGGCGTTGAAGGATTGGGCGAGATTCAGGCGCTGCGGGGCGTGCTCCGCCGGACCCAGCACGCTTACATACGTATCCGCGGCAGTTTCGAGAAAACACAATCCCGCCGCCAGTATGAACATCGCGCCGACAAAATCCGGGAAGCTCGCCGCCTGCGCGGAGGGGATGAAGAGCAGCGCCCCCGCGGCAGTGACTGCAAGCCCGCAAAGGATACCCACCTTGTAGCCCTTTGCCTGCAGCAGGATGCCCGCCGGCATGCTCATCAAAAGATAGGCCCCAAAATAGGCGATCTGCAGCCACGAGGAGCGGGCCTTGCCGATGTGCAGCGTCTCCTGAAAATGCTTGTTGAGCACATCCAGCAGCCCGTAGGCGAAGCCCCAGACGAGGAAACAGCTGATCGCATAACCGAGGGGTCTGCGGAGCGAGCGCGCCGCGTGCGCGTGGCGGCCGGTGCTGGCCCCGAGTTCGATGGCCATTCTGTCCTTCCCTTTAGTCTTCTACAGCGCCTTCGCCTGGGCAGCGAGCGAGACCTGCGTGGTGATGACTCGGATGCCCGCCTTGCGAAAGGGCTCGAGCTCTGCTTCGGTGGCTCGCGCGTCGGTGATGAGCGTCGATATGCGCTCGATCGGCGCGACCACCATCGAGGAGCGCTGCCGGAACTTGCGGCTGTCGGCGAGCACGATGAGCTCTTCGGCTCGCGCGAGCAGGCGCATCGCCGCCCGTACGATGAGCGGATCCGCCTCCATCAGACCGAATCGATTCAGTCCGTAGCAGCCCGTGAAGAGCTTCTGGCCCCAGAAGTGAGCAATGGTGTCGCTCTCGTAGGGGCTCAGCACGATGTTCTGCTCGCGATACACCGTGCCGCCCGGAACGGTCACGCGGTTGCGGCTCCGCGCGAGCAGCCTCGAAAGGATCGGAATTGAATTGGTGAGGATATCGAGCTCGCGGCCGAGGAGAAACTCGACCATGGCGTAGGTCGTCGTACCCCCATTGATGATGATGCTCTCGCCCTCCTGGATGAGCTCGACCGCCGCGCGCGCAATCGCCGACTTCTGCTCGGCGCCGATCCCTTGATTGAGCTCGAACGGCACGCCAACCAGGTGCATCTCGTGCCGCGGAGCGAGCGCTTCCGCCCCGCCGCGAATCCGCCGCAGGCGCGAGGCGTCGGCCAGCGCATTGATGTCACGGCGCGCGGTGGCCTCCGAGACGCCGAGAATCTCGCACAGCTGGTTGACGGCGAGCACCGAGCGCTCTGCGAGGAGCTTCAGGATCAGGCGGTGGCGTTCGGCTTCGATCAAGTGTGTCGTTCCCATGATCAGTCATGATCGATCATGACTGAAAATGCTTGACATTGGAAGGATTCATGCAAGATATTGAGCATCCCAGAGTCAGTCCATGAAGGGAAATGAAGGAAAAAAGCGCGCGCGCATATACGGCTTCGCCCAGTTCCCGGATCTCGAACCTCTGGGACGGCGCCGCCGCGGCCAAGCTATCGCCGCCGCAGCTTCTGCTTTACCGCTCCAATCTCCTCGGGAGCGATCCGCGCATCACCAACTTCGGAGGCGGAAACACCTCCGCCAAGCTGCCGGAAAGCGATCCGCTGTCAGGCTCCGAGGTCCCCGTCCTGTGGGTGAAAGGATCGGGCGGAGACCTCGGCACCATGAAGCTCGACGGCTTCTCGACTCTTTATCTGGACAAGCTCCTCGCTCTCGAGGCGCGCCATCACGGTGCGGCGGATGAGGATCGGATCGTGAGCCTGTACGCGCACTGTGCATTCAATTTGAATCCGCGCGCCGCGAGCATCGACACCCCGCTCCATGCCCTCATCGATCGCGCGCACGTCGATCACGTGCATCCCGACGCGGTGATTGCGATCGCCGCTTGCGCTGACGGCCGTGCGCTCACCCGCAAGATTTACGGTGACGACATCGGATGGCTGCCCTGGATGCGACCCGGCTTCGAATTGGCCCTCGAGCTGAAGCGCTTTGTCGCATCGAACCCCCAGGCGCGCGGCGTCGTGCTCGAATCCCATGGTCTATTCACTTGGGGCGCGACCTCCGAGGAGTGCTATCGCACCACGATCGATGCGATCAATCGCGCAATCGATCATCTCGAGACGCGCGCAGGCCGCGATCGGGCCTTCGGTGACGGCCGCGTGGCGGCACTCCCGACGCAGCGTCGACGCGCAATTGCGGCAGCCGTGATGCCGCGTCTGCGTGGCCTCATCTGCGCGGGCGGCCCCAAGGTCGGGCATTTCGACGACAGCCCTGAGGTGCTCGAATTCGTGGACAGCGCAGCGCTCGAGCGGCTGGCGGCTCTCGGCACCTCGTGCCCCGATCATTTTCTGCGCACCAAGATTCGTCCCCTCGTCCTGCCCTTCGATCCGCAGCGCGACACCGAGGAGCGGCTGATCGAGCGCATCCCCGCGGCCGTGCAGGAGTATCGGACCGCGTACGCGCAATACTACGAGCGCTGCAAGCGCTCTTTCTCGCCCTCGATGCGCGATCCGAACGCCGTGGTCTACTTGATACCGGCGGTCGGCATGATCACATTCGCAGCGAACAAATCCACGGCGCGCATCGCTGCGCAGTTCTACGTGAATGCGATCAATGTGATGCGCGGGGCATCGAGCGTGTCGAGCTACCGCGCATTGCCCGAGCAAGAGGCCTTCGACATCGAATACTGGCCTCTCGAAGAGGCGAAACTTCGGCGCCTGCCCAGCCCCAAGCCCCTCGCCGGGCGCGTGGCGCTGGTCACCGGAGGTGCCGGCGGCATCGGCACCGCCACGGCGCGCCGGCTCCTCGAGGAGGGCGCCTCGGTCGTGCTCACGGATATCGATCGCGACGCCCTCGCGCAGACAGTGGCGGCGCTTCAGGAACGGCACGGTGCGGACGGCACGGTCGGCATTGCCGGGGATGTCACGAGCGAGCCTTCGATCGAGGCTCTGTTCTCCGAGACCTGCGCTCAATTCGGGGGGTTGGACATCTGCGTCTCCAACGCCGGCATCGCGTCGGCCGCGGCGATCGAGGACACGACGCTCGATCTTTGGCGCCGGAACATGGACATCTTGTCCACCGGCTACTTCCTCGTGAGCCGTCAATGCGTGCGATTGCTGAGAGCTCAAGGCCTGGGCGGATCCGTCGTGTTCATCGGCTCGAAGAATGCCCTCGCCGCCTCCGCCGGCGCATCCGCTTACTGCGCAGCGAAGGCCTCGGAGCTGCACCTGGCGCGCTGCCTCGCGCTCGAGTGCGCACCGCTCGGCATTCGCGTCAACGTGGTCAACCCCGACGCGGTCCTGCGCGGATCGCGCATCTGGCAAGGCGAGTGGGCCGAGCAGCGCGCCCGGGCGAACAATACGACTGCGGCGGAGCTCGAGGCGGTCTATCGCAATCGCAGCCTGCTCAAGCGCAGCGTGTACCCGGAAGACGTCGCCGAAGCGGTGCTGTTTCTGGCCTCGGATCGGTCGTCGAAGTCGACCGGGAACATCCTCAACGTCGATGCCGGCAATGCGGCGGCGTTCACGCGCTGAGCCGAACGTCATGGAGGCACTTTGAACTCGAGGGCCGATCCGCGCGATGCGCAATTCATCGAGCGCTGCAACGGCCCGCTCCTCGGGGAGCTGCAGGACGAGTATGGGGCTCTCGAGCGGCGGCTGGCGCACGCGGGACTCGACATCGCGGCGGTCACGGAGGCGGTGAGCGCCTTTGCAGTGGCGATTCCCTCCTGGGGAGTCGGCACGGGCGGCACTCGATTTGCGCGCTTTCCCGGCAGCGGCGAGCCTCGAAACGTGCATGAGAAGCTCGATGACTGTGCAGTGATTCAGGCTCTGACGCGCGCGACCCCGACCGTGTCCCTGCACTTGCCCTGGGACAAGGCCGATGACTACGGGGAGCTCAGGGAGTACGCGGCGCGGCGCGGCCTCGCGTTCGGCGCAGTGAACTCCAATACGTTTCAGGATCAACACGGCCAGCAGCGTTCCTACAAGTTCGGAAGCTTGACCCATACGGACGCCTCCGTACGGACTCAGGCCATCGAGCACAATCTCGAAGTCATCCGGATCGGGCAGAGGCTCGGCTCGACGGCCTTGACGCTCTGGATCGGCGACGGCGCGAACTTCCCCGGCCAGCAGCATCTCGCGCGCGCCTTCGAGCGCTATCTGGATTCGGCCGCGAAGATCTATGCGGCGCTTCCCGGGGATTGGCGCCTTCTGATCGAGCACAAGATGTACGAACCCGCGCTTTACGCGACGGTGATCCAGGATTGGGGCAGCTCGCTCATGGCCGCGCAGGCGCTGGGTGCCAAGGCCTTCTGCCTGGTGGACCTCGGACACCATGCACCGAACGTCAACATCGAGATGATCGTCGCGCGGCTCCTGCATGCTCAGCGTCTGGGCGGTTTTCATTTCAACGACTCGAAATACGGGGACGATGACCTCGACGCCGGATCCATCGACCCGTTCCGCCTGTTCCTCATTTTCAACGAGCTGGTGGATGCGATGAGGGGCGGAAAGAAGCTGGATCTCGCGCACATGCTCGATCAGTCTCACAACCTCACCGATCCCATCGAGAGCCTCATGAGCAGTGCGATCGAGCTGCAGCGCGCCTACGCCCAAGCGCTGCTCGTCGACCGCGCGCGCCTCGACGAGTACCAAGAGAGGAATGACGTGCTGCTGGCCTCGCAGACCTTGAAGCGCGCCTTTACCACCGATGTCACGCCCATCCTGGCCGTCGCTCGACAGCGCCGCGGCGCGGCGATCGATCCCATCACCGCGTATCGCCGCAGCGGCTATCGGGCGCTCTGTGCCGAGCAGCGCCCGGCGGTTGGGATATCGCGCAGCGGAATCGTCTGAGATAGCCCGCGTGTCGCTCCGCCCGGCTATCGTGGTCTGCGCCTCGCTCCTGCTGCTCGATGCGGCGGGGGTCCATTGCGAATCCGCTGCCCCGCCCGATCCGCTGGCTGCCGGCTTCGCCGACCCCCCGGCGAGCGCCCGGCCGCGCACGTGGTGGCACTGGATGAACGGCAACATCACCAAGGACGGCATCCAGAAGGACCTGGAATGGATGTCGCGCGTGGGCCTCGGCGGTGTCCAGAGCTTCGACGCCGCGCTCGCCACCCCCCAGATCGTCCCTCACCCGCTCATCTACATGACCCCGGCGTGGAAGGACGCGTTCCGCTTCGCCGTGGTGACCGCCGACCGCCTGGGCCTCGAGTTCGGCATCGCGGGCTCGCCGGGGTGGAGCGAGTCCGGCGGCCCGTGGGTTGCGCCGAAGGACGGCATGAAGAAGCTGGTCTGGAGCGAGACGGAGCTCCCGGGCGGGCGGCATTTCAGCGGCCGCCTGCCGCAGCCGCCCTCGGTGACCGGTCCGTATCAGGCGATCCCGAAGCCTCCCAGCATCGCCGACCTGATGTCGGGCGCGAAGCCGCAAGCACCGCCCACCTACTACGCCGATGCGGCGGTGATCGCCTACCGAATGCCCGATTGGCCTCCGCTGCCATCGGCCACGGTGCACACGGCCGAGGGCCAGAAGATCGACCCGAAGCTCCTCAGCGATGCGGCGGGTCCAGGAGTGAGCATTGCGCGCGGTGCCGGCCAGACACCCGGTTCCATCGAGATCGATTACCCCAAGCCGCAGACCATCCGCTCCGCTTCGGTTTATCTGCCCGGCAGCGCATCGCTGTTCTTCGGCGCCGGCCTGGCGCCGACCCTGGAGGCGCAGGTCGGCGCGGGGAGCTGGCGCAAGGTCGCGGACGTTCCCGCAGAGCCCGTTCCTGCGACGGTGAGCTTCGCCCCGATCACCGCACGCGCGTTCCGGCTCGTCCTGCGACACTCCGCCGCGGCGAATCCGGCTCCCGGGATGGGACTGCCGGGTGTGGTGACGCTGCCATTCTCCTTGCCGCAGGCGAACAGCGACAAGGTCTCGCTGCTCGAGCTCTCGGCCGAGCCGCGCGTCAACCGAGTCGAGGCGAAGGCCGGATTCGTGGTCGTCGACGACTACTACGCCCTGGACGGGCAAGTCGGCCCCGACGTCGCGGGCATCCCGCCGTCGTCGGTGGTGGACCTGAGCCACAAGGTCTCACGCGACGGGCACCTCGAGTGGACACCGCCCCCGGGACGATGGAAGGTGCTGCGGCTGGGATATTCGCTCGAGGGCACGACCAACCACCCCGCGGCGCGCGAGGCCACCGGCCTCGAGGTCGACGAGTATGACGGTGCGGCCGTGCGCTCCTACCTCGAGACCTATCTCGGCATGTTCGCCCAGATCACGGGGCCCGAGCTGATCGGCCGGCGCGGGCTTCGAGCGCAGGTCAACGACAGCACCGAGGTCGGTCCCTCGAACTGGACCCCGGCGATACTCGAGCAGTTCGAGCGGCTGCGTGGCTACGACCCGCGTCCCTGGCTTGCGGCTCTCACCGGCGTGCTCGTCGGCTCGCGCGCGCAAAGCGATGCCTTTCTCTACGATTTCCGGCGCACGCTCGCCGATCTCGTCGCGAGCGAGCACTACCGCACCATCGCCGAGGTGGTGCACGAGCACGGCATGATCGAGTACGGGGAGGCGCTGGAAAGCGTGCGTCCCTCCCTCGGCGACGATCTGGACATGCGCCGCTACACCGACGTTCCGATGTCCGCGCTGTGGGCGTACAACCCGGCGACGGGGCCGAAGGTCGTCTACATCACGGACATGAAGGGTGCGGCGTCGGTGGCCCACATCTATGGGCAGAACCTCACCGCGGCGGAGTCCATGACCTCCGCCATGGCGCCCTGGGCTTTCGCCCCTCGCGACCTGAAGCGCTACATCGACCTCGAGTTCGTCACGGGCGTGAACCGGCCGGTGATCCACACCTCGGTGCATCAGCCCGTCGACGACAAGGTTCCCGGACTGTCGCTGCTGTTCTTCGGCCAGTACTTCAACCGCCACGAGACCTGGGCAGAGATGGCGAGACCCTGGATCGACTACATGGCGCGCACAGCCTACCTGCTGCAGCAGGGCCGCAATGTGGCCGACCTCGCCTACTTCTATGGCGAGGAGGCGCCGCTGGTGGCGCTCTACAAGAGCTCGCTCCCGGCCGATGCGCCGGCACATTACGCCTACGACTACGTCAACGCCGACATCGTCTTGAACGAGCTCGCCGTCGACGGTGCGGACCTGGTGACCCATGGGGGCGCGCGCTACAGGGCGCTCTACCTCGGCGGATCGAGCCGGCGCATGACGGTTCCGGTATTGCACCGGCTCGCCGAGCTCGCCGAGGCCGGTGCCACGATCATCGGTGACGCCCCCGAAAGCTCGCCGAGCCTCAAGGACGATCCTGCGCAGTTCACGAGTCTCGTGCACCGGCTCTGGAGCGGCAGTCCGGTGACGCGAATCGGCCGCGGGCAGGTGGTCGCCGGCCACGAGGTCGAGGCCGTGCTGCAGGCGGGCGGCCTCGCCCCGGACTTCAGCTATACGCCCGTCTCCCCGGACGCTCAGATCTTGTTCCTGCACCGCCGTCTCGCGGACGGCGAGATCTATTTCATCAATAACCGCAAGGCACGCGAGGAGCACATCGAGGCACGCTTTCGCGTGGCCGGCAAGGCGCCCGAGATCTGGCGGGCCGACAGCGGGGCGCACGAGCCCGCCTCCTACCGGATCGAGGCCGGCGCGACCGTCGTGCCGCTCGACCTCGCGCCGGAGGACGCGCTGTTCCTCGTGTTCCGATCGCCCGCGCAAGCCCCCTCCCGAGTGGTGAGCGAGCCGGTGTGGAGCTCGGCGGGAGACATTGCCGGCGGCTGGGATCTCGCCTTTCAACCCGATCGCGGCGCACCGCCGAGCGCCCATTTCGACACGCTGCAGTCGCTGACCGAAAGCGCCGACTCCGGCATCAAGTACTTCTCCGGGACCGTGACCTACCGCACCCGCTTCGACCTGCCGAAGGGCGTGAAGCCCGGTGCGCCGCTGATGCTCGATCTCGGCCGGGTCGGGGACATCGCCGAGGTCGCCGTCAACGGGAATCCGGTCGGCTACGCGTGGAAGGCGCCCTACCGGGTGAACATCGGGAACTTCGTCAAGCGTCGCCGCAATACCCTGGAAGTCAAGGTTGCGGACCTGTGGGTGAACCGTCTGATCGGCGATGCTCAGCCCGGTGCGAAGAAGATCACCTACACCACGCTACCGACCTACTTGCCCGGCGCACCGCTGCGCCCCTCGGGCTTGATGGGACCGGTTACGCTCATGGTCCCCCGGTCCCAGGGGACCCGATAGCTGCAGGTTGCCGAGCGATCGCCCGGAGGGCGCGCGGCAATGAGGCGATCAGCTGCGAGATCGGCTGCGGGGCTTCGACCGCGGGCGCGGTCCTTGACCGCTCCGGGCCTTGCCTGATATGCGCCGGGCGGGGCCTTTGGCAAATATTCCATCGCGCAATATATGTCTCCACTCCTTCGTGAACCGCTCGGCGAGCGCATCCAGATCGCCGCCTTTGTGCTGCTCGCCCAGCATGATGGTGGTGGCGATCGTTCCCAGCATGATGTAAGTCATGATCTCCAGATCGATGTCCGCTCTGGCGCTTCCGCTCGCGATGAGCTGCCTGAGCATCTTCATGACCAGTTTATAGAGCGGATGATGCGGATCGAGATCCCGGCCTGCCAGCGCATCGGCAATCATCAGCTTGGATGCAACCGGATTCTCCAGGACGAGCTTGGTGGTGTAGAGCACGCGATCGTGCATGGGCGCATCCACGAAGCGCGTCACGCCGTCCTGCAATCGGCCCGAAATCCAGGCCTTGGCCTCGCTCAGCAGATGATCACGGTCCCTGAAGTGCTGATAAGCCACGCCGCGGCTCAAGTTTGCCTTCTGGGCCGCCTCCTTCAGCGACAGCGCCTCGAGTCCTTTGTCCGAAACCAGATCGACCGTGGCCTGCAGAAGCTTGGCGCGAGTCTGTGTGGGGTTGCGTACGCGGCGCTTTTTCTTGGACTCTCTGGTCATTTTGCGTCAGGAGCTTTCCCTTGGGAAACTCGCCGGAAGATAGCAGCTTTGCCGGCAAAGGGAACCCGCCGGCCCGGCGCACGACCCCGGCCCGGCGCACGACCCCGGCCCGGCGCACGACCCCGGCCGCGGCGCACCGACCCCGGGCGCGCCGGCCCGGCCGCGGCGCACCGACTTGACTTCACGCGCCCATCCTACTTAACGTATGTTAAGTCCGTGGCTCGCCTCGACTGGACGCCTGTGCGTTCGAGCAGCCGGGCTGCGATTGCGCGGCAATGAATATCAAGCACGGAGTGACACGAATGCCCACCTCGACTGCCGAACAAGACGCGGCCCAGCTCGATCTCAGCGACATCGAGCATCGCGTGGGGCAATTGTGCGGCGGGGGACAACTGTGGGAGCCCTGCCGGCCGAGCGACATCCGCCGCTGGGTCATGGCCCTGGATTATCCCAATCCGGTCCACTGGGACGAGGATTTCGCCCGCAAGTCGAGGTTCGGCGGCATCATCGCCCCGCAATCCATGGCGATCGCCCTGGATATCGGGCACGGCGTGCAGCCCGCCTGCGTCGGCCGCATCCCGGGCTCGCACTTGATCTTCGGCGGCGAGGAATGGTGGCACTACGGCCATCGCATCCGCCCGGGCGATCGGTTGATTCAGGAGCGGCGCTTCTTCGACTACAAGGTGACCGAGACGCGGTTCGCCGGTCCAACCCTGTTCGCGCGCGGCGATACGATCAGCAGGAACCAGAACGGCACCCTCGTCTCCAAGGTGCGCGCGACCTCGATCCGCTACCTCGTGGAGAAAGCCAAGCAGCGCGGCCTGTTCCACGACCACAGCGCCCTGCCGACGTGGACCCCGGAAGCGCTCGAGCAGGTGCAGAAGGCTCGCGAGGACTGGATCATGTCCAACCGCGCGGGCGCCTCCCCGCATTACCAAGAAGTCGAGATAGGCGAGCAGCTGCCGCGCCGCGTACTCGGACCGCATTCGATCGCCTCGTTCACGACCGAGTACCGGGCGTTCCTCGAG
This sequence comes from Steroidobacteraceae bacterium, assembly GCA_035504115.1. Taxonomy (GTDB): domain Bacteria; phylum Pseudomonadota; class Gammaproteobacteria; order Steroidobacterales; family Steroidobacteraceae; genus Bog-1198. Next base: position 140,327 of record DATJSL010000023.1, read on the forward strand.
AACGTGTGGGGCTCCTACCACTGGGTCGGCGTGCCGGGGATGAAAGATCCCTGGATCAATCAGGACGCCGGCTGGGTGGAAGGCTTCACCATCAACGATGAGGGCGCGAAAATCGACCCGCGCTACCGCGACGGACTGTACAAGGGACCTTCGGCCGGGCACGTCGATGGCGCAAAGGGCGGCGAGATCGGTATTCCGCGCGGCTATGGCTATGGCGCCACCATGGGCGCCTGGGCGACCGATTATCTCGCCTACTGGGCCGGCCACGAGGGCATGGTGCGTCACTCGAAAATGAACTTCCGCTCACCCTCCTTCGAGGGCGACGTCACCTATGTGGACGGCGAAGTCACCGCGAAGCACGCCGATTCGCCATGGGGAGTGCCGCTGGTGGCCATCAAAGTGCGCATGACGAACCAGCTGGGCGCGGTGCTGGTGGAGGGCGCGGCCGAGGTGGAAGTGCCGCCTTGAGCTCACTCACAAGAACGACGACAGCTCCGTTCCCATGTCCCCCTTCTGTACGCGCTTCGCCGTCTTGAACGCCGGGCGGGTACTGATACGCGACCAATAGTCGGCCACGGCCGGCGTGAAGCGATCCGAGAGCTGCAGATAGTTCGCGAGCAGCAGTGCATACCCCACCGAGATGTCCGCCGCGGTGAATCGTCCGGCGCAAAGCCAGCCGCTCGATTGCAAAGCGCGGTCGACCTGCCGGAGCCTGCTCATGAACCAGCGTGCGTAATCGTCGGCCACGTGCTCGGCGCGTCCCGGCTCCAACTGCCGATAGCGCAGCACCAGCGTCTGCGGGAAAGTCAGCGTCGCCTCGCCGAAGTACAGCCAGTTCAGCCACGCGCCGTAGGCGGGATCGTCCAGCGGCACGACCAGGTCGTTGGGTGTGTGGCGAGATACGAGATACTGCACGATGGCTGCGCTTTCCGTCATGAAGGTCGCGCCATCCCGCATCGCGGGAATCGTGCCGAGCGGATTGATCTGCAGGTACTCGGGCGCCCGCACCCGCGGCGGAAACGGCAGCAGGTGCAGCTCGTAGGGAAGCCCGAGCTCCTCCAGCGCCCAGAGCACACGGAACGAGCGTGCGTCGGGGCAGTGCCAGAGATCGATCATTGCGGATCCGCGCGGCGCTGCTGACGAAGGATGAAGCGCTGGATCTTGCCCGAAGGGGTCCTCGGAAGCGAGCTCGTGAAATGGATGGCGCGCGGGTAGGCGTGCGCCGCGTATTTCTTCTTGATCCAGTCCTTGAGCTCCTGCGCGAGGGTCTCGGAGCTTGCGGTGGCATCGCGCAGCACGACGAACGCTTCCATGACCTCGCCTCGTATCCGGTCGGGGACCGCAATCACGGCACATTCGGCAACCGCCGGATGGGTCAGCATCACCGACTCGACCTCGAAGGGACCGATGCGGTAGCCGGCCATGATGATGACATCGTCGTCGCGCGACGAGAAGTAGAAGTATCCGTCCTCATCCACCCGGCCGCGATCGCCGGTGAGGTACCAGCGTCCGTCCGCGGAGAACTTCTCCGCACTCTTTCGCGGATCATCGAGATAGCCGCCGAACCAGGCCAGAGGGCTGGCATGCCAATCCATGGCCACCCGCCCAAGCTCGTTCACGGCCGCGGGCCTGTTCTCCTGTTCATGCAGGACCAGGGCCGTCCAGCCCGGCATGGCGTGTCCCATCGATCCGGGTCTGAGCGCTCTCTGCAACGGCGGTTGATGATGATTGTTGATCAACATTCCAACCTCGGTCTGACCGTAGTGGTCATGCACGGCAATACCGAGCGCCGACCTCGCCCACCGGTTGATCTCCGGCGTGAGCGGCTCGCCGGCGCTCGAGGCGCAACGCAAGGCGAGCTTGCGGGGAACGGGGGCATCGCTGGCGCGCAGCGACCGATACACGGTCGGAGCGGCGGCGAAGTTGGTGACGCCCTGACCGCTCAGCACCGCAAAGGTCGACTCCGCGGAGAACCCGCCTTGCAGCAATACGCTTTCCACACCGGTGGTGAAGGAAGCGAGCACGCCAAAATACAGGCCGTAGGCCCAGCCCGGGTCCGCCGCACACCAGTACAGGTCGTCGGGTCGCAGATCGAGCGCAAATTCGGCGTAGGCCTGAAAAGATGCAAGAGCCTTGACCGGCACGACCACCGGTTTGGGCCGTCCCGTCGTTCCCGACGTGTAAATGTGGATCATGGCAGCATCACCGCCGGTGATCGCTGCCGCGGGCGCGCGCCTTGCGCCCGCCAGCAATGCGTGGAATTGCAATGCCCGCCCATCGCCCGGGCCGGTGGTGATCAAGGTCGCAGGCGCCGGCATGTCCTCGCCGGGCTCGAGCTTGGCGCGTTGACTCGCGTCGCACACGATCGCCTTGGCTTTGCTGCCGGTCAGGCGAAAAGCGATGGCGGGCGGCGCGAATGCGGTGAATAGCGGCACGTGCACCGCGCCGATGCGCCATATACCCATGAGCGCGACCAGATACTCCCGGCTCTTGCCCATGAGCGTCGCCACCCGGTCGCCGGCGCCGACGCCAAGCTCCACCAGAGCAGAGGCAAATCGCTCGGACTCCTCCCGCAGCTCGCCATAGCGGAGGCACCGGACCTCGAGGTCCTGTCCGATCACTCGATACGCGACCGCGGCGGGCTCACGGCGGTCACACAGAATGGAGGCGACGCTGAGCTCCGGATCCGCATAAAGCGCCATCAGCTGCCGAACCCGGGCGAGTGCCGCGACGGCCGGGTCGGCGCTCATCCGGGTCTTTCGCCCACGGATGCGCGCACTTGCGGCGTCAACTCGATCACGTAGAAACCACTGAGCACGCACGAGAACCAGATTTGCCCCGTCCTGGCGAGGTAGCGCACATGCGACATGCACGGGTCGCCCGGCTTGAAGTAGGCGATCTCGGCGGGCTTGGCGGGGTCGCGCAGATCGACGATGCGAAGCCCCGCATACATGAATGGGAACAGCCCGAGGCGCGTGTGGGTCGCACTGTCCACGTCGTTGAAGTGAGAGGCCGCGGTTCCCGGCCTGCCGACGATACCCCTCGTCGCGATCTCGATCCCCTCCGCTGCCGGACAGTTCTCCTTGTGGTTCATCTGCAGCTTGAATTCGCCGATGATGCGCGGGTGCCGCTGGTCGGAGATGTCGACGATTTTTGGCCACGACCCGGGACACGCTCCGAGCTCGCCCGCGCCCACCAGGTAGGGCTTGCCGTTGATGTTGGCCTGCTCCACCGAATGCCATCCCCCGTGCTCGGCCGTGCCGATGAGCCGCATCTTGGGATTGGGACGGCCCTCGGCGATGTCGCTGTTGTCGAGAATGTAGATGCCGCCGGCGTTGGGTCCCAGGCCTTCGGCGCTCGGCGGCGCAGCAGTGATGTCGCGATTGAGATCGCCGCCGCGCGAGGCGATGACGCCCGCATAGATGCGCTTCTCGTCGGGGCTGATGGAGATTTCGTGCGTCGCGAATTCGTAGGTGGTCCCGTCCGGACGGGTGACACCGAACTTGCCGAGGTAGCGCGGATGAGCCATGTCGGTGATGTCGAGGACCAGGATGCCGCCCTTGCCGTCGAACGGGCTGATCACGGTGCCATAGACGCGCTTTCCGTTCGGCGACACGGTCACCTCATGGACCTTCTCCGGCCACTCGAACTCGCTCATGAGCTTCGGGTTCTTGCAGTCCGACGCATCATACACGTCGAGCCAGGGCTTGCCGGACGGGCCCCTCGCCTCGTAGGCGCCCGCGGCGAGAACCTTGCGGCCCGGCGCCACGACCGCGTGCATGGTCTCGACCGCTCTGATCGAGGCCTTGTCCTGAAGCAATCTCACCGGCTTGGGGGCGGTGGGATCGCTCACGTCGATCACCGCGACGCCGCTGATCGAAGGGTCGTTCGCCTTCTCCGCGCTGATCGGCAGGCCGGGGATCGCTATCGCGCTCGACACATAGGCGCAGCTGTCGACCCATGCCATTTGCAGGTTCGTGCCGCGCTTCCACAGATCGGTGTGGCCGATCAGACGTACGCCCTTGGAATAGGGCTGCGGCAAAATGTCCGTCTTGAGGTCCTCGGGCATCGTCTGGCCCTGCAGGCCCGGCTCGAGATGGTCCGCCGCCCAGACGGGTCCCCCCGCCAGCGCGAGACAGGGCAGCAGCGCGAGGCACGCGGCCAGGCGCCAGCGGGCATCTCGATGCCGGCTCATGGCACCACGCCCGCCTGTCGCCCGCTGGCACCCACCTTGAGCATCGAGGTGTCGCCGGCCGGGCAACTCCAGTTCGCCGCGTCCTTCACATCGCCCTTGCCGCCGTAATGCGCCATCTCGGGGAACTTGCACAACGGCATGGTGCGCCCGAGCGGCTTGCTGAAGTCCACGCCGTAAGCCGTGGGTTGGTAGAGGGTGGCCAGAAGGCCGTCGGGCGCTTCGCGCTTCTCGGCCCAGCGCTCCATCGCGCTCAGCGCATCGAAGCTTCCCGGCCCTTGGCCCACGCTGCCGCCGCTGCAATGGGCGGTGCCCGGGATTGCGAACAGCCTGATGTTCCTCTGCAGCTTTGCGTAGCCGCCGTACATCTTCGCCAACCGCTTGTAGTAGTTGATCGACATGTAGGGAGTGAGCAGCTGGTCGCTGAGATTGGCCCAGATGAGCAGCTTGTGATCGAGCTTGATGAGCTTTGCGGCATTCCGCGGAATGTCGCCGATGCCCATGCGCATCGCCTCATTCGCCTTGGCGACCTCCGCCGCCGGCACGATGACGCGGTAGCCGGTGACCTGGCCCGACCCTCCGGAGCCGAACGAGATGACCATCCGAGTGTGAAAATCCGGATCGTCGCGATGGGTGAACACCCTCAGCACGGCATCGCCGAGCAGCCCCATCCCTCCGCTCGCGCTGGTCGCGGGATTGCCGGTGTCCGGCCACGGGTCGGGCAGGCCGGGATCGGCGGGCGGCATGAGCAAGGCGGGCTGCACTTCGCTCACGGTATAACCGGGCTGTACGATATTGCCCTGCGCGTCGGTGACCGCCGTGAGCAGCGTGCTGACGGACTGGATCTGCGCCTCGGTGAAGCAGTGATCGCCGCCGCTGCTCCCGGCGGCGCAGCGCGGCAAGTCGCGCTGCGGCAAAAAGTCGCAGGCCGCCGGGTTCTGAATGAGCCCGTCCTTGACGCCGTCCAGCGCATCGCACTTCGCCTTCACGATGGGATCGATCTGCGCGATGAGCGCGGGAGGAACTCTCGCGTCCTCGGTGCGTATCGTGGCAAGCGACACGCCGGTGCTCAGGAAGGCGAGATTCGCCATGTTGGCGTAAGCGGATCCGGCGATGATGCCGTCAAACTCCTCCGGGAAATAGGCGGCGGCAACGAGCGCATCGCGCCCCCCGCCCGAACAGCCGCAGAAGTACGCATAGCTGATCTTTCTGGGCGTGCCCGTCGCCTGGGCGTAGAACGCGGTCGTGAACTCCTTGCCCATCCGCGCCAGCACCTTGTTCGCGCGATACAGGAAGTCCTCGAGCGCATCCTCGTTGATCCGGCCCGGCGCCTGCACGGCCCATTGGCCTTGCAGGAAACCGGCATGTCCCTCGTCGGTGGCGAAGGAGGCGTAGCCCTTGGAGATGCTCTCGCCGGGCTTGCCCTGGTTGGTGATCGTGATGGCTGGCGAGGCGGCATCGCTCACCGCGAACGTGCCGCAGTGTCCGCCGCAGCCGAGCTGCAGGTACTTCTGATTCCATACGGCGGGGAAGGTTGCGAGGAAATTGGCGGTCTTGCCGGTCTTTGGATTGGTCACGAAACTGCCGGTGACCTGGCAATAGGCCGGCAGCTCCTTGCTTTCGGGCTTGAACGCCGTACCGCCGGTCAGAAACGGTCCCGGGGGTTCCTCGCGCGGCAGCTCCTGCACCTGCACCTTGATCGAGAGTCGCGAGGCGATCGCCTGCATGGCGGCTGGCCGGCACATGGAGGCGAGGTCCGCCACGACGATCTCGGCCGCGCCGCTGTGCACCGTCGCTGCGCCGGCTGCCTGCGCCATCGCAGCCGGAGCCGACGGAGGTGCCTCATCCGGCGAGGCACGGACCGGAGAGCCGAAAAGAATCAGGCTGGCGCCCAACAGCAGTGTCGCGCCCGCTGCAGGCCGCATGGTCACTCGATACATGGGCAAATCCTTTCCAAAACGTTTGACTGTGATGTGGTCCGGTATCAAACGGCGCCTCGGGAAGGCCCGGGCGCCCCCAAGTTACCGACTGATCGGTAGGTATACTTCATCAATCGCGCGTTCGACGCAAGTGAAAGTGCGACGCCGGCCCGGCCGTATCGGCTCAGTGGAACCGGTATTTGATCTCGCCGAACACCATGGCTGGAGCGGCCCAAACAACCGGATAGGATGTCGATGAGGTCTGACCGGAGAGGTAGTATCTTTTGTTCGTCACGTTGTCTCCATACACCGCGACGGTGAGTCGGTCCGACGGGTCGGTCCACTCTGCGCGGAGCCCCAGCGTGGTATAGGCCGGCTGCGCTATCTGATCGGCCAGATCTTCGTAGAAGCGCGAGCTGTAATAGAGGTTGCTTGAAAAAGCCATGCGTCCACCGGCGACACCCATGCTGTAGCGCGCACCGATCGACGAAGTGAATTCCGGCGCACGCTGCATGTCGAAACCACTCGCGTTGATGACGACCGGAGGCGCCGACCCGTAATTGGCGCCGCAGGCCGCGGGCGAAGTGAAGCAGGGTGCATTGCCGGGCGCGCCCGGGAAGCTGACGTATTTTGCGTTCAGATATGCCGCGCTGGCATTGACCTCGAAGTCGCGAACGATCTCATAGCGCACATCCCCATCCAGGCCGTAGATCCGGGAGTTCGCCGCATTGGCGATCTCGGCGATCGGCACGTTGTTGGCGCCGATGCCGTAGCTCGTCACCTGCAGGTCGTTGTACTTGTAGTAGTAGGTGGCCAGGTCGAAAGCCAGCGACTGCGCCGCGTACTTGTAGCCGACCTCGTAGGCCGAGATCGTCTCCGGCTTGATGGGTGCCAGCGAATCCCCCCCCAGATTGTAGATGCCTCCCTTGTAGCCTCGCGAGAAGGAGGCATAAACGTTGGAGTTCTCGTCCAGCGCATAGCGCAGCACCGCACGCGGCGTCGCCTTGTCGCCCGTGAGGGTCGGGGCATCCACGCGGGTGGAGGTGAAGGGCACGATGTAATAGCCGTCCCGCACCTCATCATGGGTATAGCGGATGCCGGCGGTGGCAAAGAGCTTGTCCGTCACCTGATAGGTCAGATCCGCGTACCCTGCATAGCTTCGAGTATCCGTGTTCGACCCGGTGACGGCACTGTAGGTGGGCGCCCCGTTGAGCGAGATGTTGGCGTTGAACAGATCGGTGTAATCGAAGTAGTACAGTCCCGTGGTCCACTGCAGGCGGGGGCCGGGCTTGGATGTGAGCAGGAACTCCTGACTGACGGTGTGGTCCCTGATCGGCACCTCGACGCCCTCGATCGGGATCGATCCGAGTATGCCGGCCTCATAGAAGGTGCCGAGCTCGTAACGGTACTGGGAGTAGGAAGTCAGGGTTGCAAAGCCGAGATCGGCGGTCGGAGTGAGGTTCACGACATCGTTGTCCTGCACGAATCCGACGCAACGGGGAATGCAGCTGTTGGACACCTGTCCCGGCTTGGTCGCGACGATCGCGCCGGGGATGACTGCCTCGAGCGATATCGGCTGGCCATTCTGCACGTAGGCGTTGGCCTCTTGCGTCGTCGGATCGTTCGTGTAGTGATGTTCATATCGCAACAGGACGGAAATGTCGTCCGAGACATCGACCTTGAGGCCGGTGCGCACCGTCCATTCGTCGTAGGCTCCTTCCTTGTCGTTATCGGTCGCAATGTTCGTGAAGTAGCCGTCCCCTCTCCTGTCCATGACCGCAACGTCCGCCGCAACATGATCCGTTATCCCGGTGGTGAAGTAGCCCTGGTAGATCTGGGAGTTGTAGCTGCCGTAGGAAACATCGACGATACCGCTGGTTTGCTCGCTCGGCTTGAGCGTGTTCACCAGGATCGCCCCGCCGGTCGTGTTGCGTCCGAAGAGTGTCCCTTGGGGACCCTTCAATACTTGAATGCTCTCGATGTTGAGCAGCTGCGTATCGGCCGCCTCCGCATTCGGCACGAAGTAGCCATCGATGTAGATGCCGACGTTCGGCCCGGATCCGGTCGTCACCACGGAGGTTCCTACGCCGCGGATCGTGCCCTGCAAGAAGGGGCCCTGGTAGTCGAATCGGGTCGCCGGCGCGAGCTGGGCGATTCCGGCCAGATCCAGGATATTGGCGTCGGTCAACTGCTGGGCGCTCATGCTGACGATGCTGATCGGCACGTCCTGGTTGCGCTCCGATCGACGTTGTGCGGTGACCACGATCTCCTGCAGGCCCCCGGATTCGGAGTTTTCGGATTGCGAGGCCGCGGACGTGGCGGCCTGCTGCGCGGTTGCTCCGCAAGTCACGGCGATACCGACGATCGCCGTACAAAAGGAAAGCGTACGGTGCCAGCTTCTCACTTGTCTCACCCCCGATTATTTTCGCGCGCACCGGCCTTCCCGATGCCGTAGGTCCGCACGCCAATGTCGTACCGCGAAGCGTACCCTTTAACGGAGGTTAAGTTGCAATGGTCTACGGGTCAACGAAATGCTTCATTTACAGGCGCCATCCTTCGCGGGACTGTTCCATGGTTCAATTAGATGAATCAGCGCCGCGCACCGGCCATGGCTGAGCCGCGGGGCTCGCGGGACGAGAGCGGTGCGCGCTCAGTTGCGGCACACCCTGTTTCAGATCTGCGCCACGGACCGGCGCGCGGATGCGCTACCATGTCGCCGGGGGGGGGGGCTGATGTCCGATCCAAGCTTCGACTTTGCCATCGTGGGAAGCGGCGCGGGCGGTATCGCCGCGGCGATCACGGCGAAGCTCGCCGGCCTGCATCCGCTGCTGCTCGAGAAGACGCCGCTGCTCGGCGGCTCTTCGGTCATGTCGGGCGGGGTGCTGTGGCTGCCGGACAATCCGCTGATGAGGCGCGAGCGTGTGGCGGATTCGCGCGAGGAAGCGCTCCGCTACATGGAGAATTTCGTCGAGAAGGATGCGCCCTACTCGACGCCCGCCCGCCGCGAGGCCTTCGTCGACAACATCGAGCCGATGATCAGGACCCTGGAGGCGCAAGGGATGAGATACCTGCGCTGCCCCGGATACTCGGACTATTACGACACCTTGCCGGGCGGAAAATCGTCAGGGCGCTCGCTGCAGGCCGAGCTCTTCGACGTCAATCGCCTGGGTTCCTGGAAGTCGCGGCTACGGATGCCGTACGTGCCGCTGCCGATCCGCACCTCGGAAGGGACGAGGATGCAGAATCTCGGTGTCGCGTTCTCGGGCAAGGCGATGTTTGCGCGCGTGGGCGGCCGCATCGCATGGGCGAAACTCACCGGCAAGACGCTCTATGGCAGCGGCGGAGCGTTGCAGGGCCGGATGCTGGAAATCGCGCTGCGATTGGGCGTTGACATCTGGACGGAGGCCGCTCTGTCGGGCCTCGACCTTCGCAATGGCCGCATCGAGGGCGTCCACGTGAATCATGCCGGGCGGGAGCTGACCATCGCCGCCCGGCGCGGAGTGCTCATCGCCGCCGGGGGCTTCTCACGCAACGCCGCCATGCGCAAGCAGTTCCAGCGCCATCCGATCTCGGATGAATGGACTCATGCCAATCCCGGCGATACGGGCGAGGCCATCGATGCCATGGCGCGGGCGGGCGCCGGGCTCGCGGTCATGCAGGAGGCATGGTGGATCCCGACCTGGATCGGCCCCGGCGGACAGCTGGCGCAGATCGTTCCGGAGCTGGCAAAACCGCATGGAATCCTCGTCGATCATTCGGGCAGGCGCATGGTCAACGAGGCGAACTCTTACATGGAGATCGGGCGTGCCATGTATGCGCGGCACGCCACCACTCCCGCCATTCCGGCATGGCTCATCTTGGATGCCAGAGCGCGAAAGCGCTATATGTTCGGCTTTCGGTTCCCGGGGAAAATGCCGCAAGCCTGGGTCGACCAAGGCTGCGTGAAGCAGGACGGCACCGTGCCGGGACTGGCACGCAAATGCGGAATCGATCCGGCGGGTCTCGAGGATACGGTCGCGCACTTCAACCGCTTCTGCGAGCGCGGCGTCGACGAGGACTATGGCCGAGGCAGCAGCGCATACAATCGCTTCTACGCCGATCCGACCATGAAACCCAATCCCTCTCTGGGGACCCTCGCCGAGCCTCCCTTCTGGGCGGCTCCCCTCTACCCGGGTGACGTCGGAACATGCGGCGGTGCAATCATCAACGAGCACGCGCAGGTGCTGCGGCCTGACGGCAGAGTGATCGAGGGACTGTTCGCCACGGGCAATTGCTCCGCATCGCTGTGCGGACCTCATTATGTCGGCGCCGGGCAAAGCATCGCCGCGTCGAGCGTGTTCGGCTTCATCGCCGCAAGCACGGCCGCCCAGTGAGGCGGCTGCGGAACGGGGTGGCCCGCGCACGGATCCAGCCGCGAGTGAGGGATGAGCTTGATCGATGATCTGCAGATCGGCCTGTGCTGCGGCATGCTGCTCGAGGCGAGCCTGCCCGAGTTGATCGAGACCGCCGCGCGCCACGGCTTTGCGACCATCACCGCACGTCCCTACACTTTCGCCGCCGCGCTCAAGGCCGGGTTCACTGAAAGGCAGCTCCGCCGGCTGATCGCGCAGGCCGGCGTGCGCGTCACGATGGTGGATGCTCTGACCCAGGGATTGCCGGGCGCCGCGCCGCCGGCAACCTTCGAGCCGGCATTGCGCCGCATTCTCCCACCCGACAGCATCGATCCGCCGGATGAGGAGACCTGCCTGCGCAGCGCCGAGGCACTGCAGGCGACCTACGTCAACGTATCGCTGTTCCGGGGCCGGCGCGTTCCTCTCGAGGAAATGGCCGAGGCCATCGGCGGTCTGTGCCGGCGTGCGGCGCGGCGCGGCCTGAAGGTGGCACTGGAGTTCTATCCCGGCAGCGGCCTGCCGGATCTGGATTACGCGCTGCGGGTCGTCCAGAGCTGCGGCGAACCCAACTGCGCCATCACCCTCGACACGTGGCACCTCGCCCGTTCGGGCGGTACCGTGGAAGACGTGCGCCGCCTGCCGCCGGGCGTGATCGCAGGAGTGCAGCTGAGCGACCGCATTGCCCCGCCGCCGGACGCTCCGTATGTGCCGATGAGCGGCCGCAGCATGCCGGGGGAAGGAGCACTGCCGCTCGTCGAGATCGTCGCGGCAGCCCTTGCCAATACCCCCGGTATCAGCGCCGAGATCGAGGTACTGAACGAGGAGCTGCGCGCGCTGCCAACCGAGCTCGTGGCGGCGCGCGCCGCGGCTGCCATTGCGCGCTGGCGGACGACCCGCGCCGGCAGAGCAGCAGATGAGGCGCCAAGCTGATCGGAATCGGAATTCGCCGATCGTTGCACGACGCCGGCAAGCTCTCTATCTCGGCTGCGCAGCGCAAGCCGCCGCGCCGGATAGGGCGGAGAATGGCACGCGGCCGTAAAAGACCTGCAGGCCACCCGTACCGAGCGGCGTGTTCTTGACCTTGGAAACCATCCGCCGATCCCCCCAGACCAGGTGCGCATAATGCGCATCCAGGGCGATGTAGCTGAAGTCATCCTGATTGACGTATCCCGAAGGTGAGGTTGCGGCATTCACCCGCACCGGCGCAGCCCACGTCTTGCCGCCATCGCATGATATGTCGGCGTAAATATCGTACGGGGCACCCCACGGCCGATACGGCGCCATCGGGTCCGGGATTGGCGATGAAGGTCTTGGGGTGGCGAGATCGCTGCGCTCCTTGCGCCACATGGCGCCGAGAACCCCTGTGGGCCCGTAATCCATCCAGTACTTGAAATCCTTGCCGGTCGCCGTTTCGGGGATGATGACGGGCGCAGACCAGGTGATTCCCGCATCATCGGTGACCATCACGGCGAGCTGATTGCCGCTGCCAAGGTCGCCCATGCCCGACGATCGGCCGCTTCCGATCGCGTACAGGACGGCGAAGCGTCCGCGACGGCCCGGGTCCGCGGCGACGTTGACGAAGAAACCGGCAAATTCTCCCTGGGTTGGAACATGATGCCGCGCCCAGTGCCGGCCTTTGTCGGTGGACGTCTCGAAGAAGAGGCAAGGAGCTGCAGGGGTGCAGGTCGTCGTGCCCGCCGGCAGCAGTCCCTCGAGAGATTCGGGCATCGGCCCCCGCTGCGCAGGCATCGGGCCTTCCCGCTCGGTCCCGAGTACGAACGTTGCCGCCACGATGCCATGCGCGGCCGCCAAACCATTGCCGCTGGTGACGCCGAAATCCGGACCGCCGAGCCGGCGCGGCTTGCTTTTTGCCGCGAGGTGCGGCTTCCACGCCACCAGCCAACGGTCGCGAATGGCTCCGCCGCCCGGCTTGCCCAGTTGCTTGGTCTGCGGGTCATAGAAACCGGTGCTCACCGTGTAGACATCGCCGGTGGATTGATCGACCTTGAGCCACGGCCGATCGACCGGGGTACCGACGAACTGCGGGGTACTGAACGTCTTGCCTCCATCCCGCGATGCAGTGATCACGAAGGTGTACCGAGACATATCCCCGGGAGCGCCTGCGGGATCCTTCGGGAAAGGCTCGTCGGCCACGTAGAGCGTCCCGTCCGGACCGTAGGCAATCATGGGATCGCCGCCGCCGGCGTGGTCGCGCTCATGCGCCGGCGGCGCCCGAGCTGTCCAGGTATTGCCGCCATCCCGGGACAGCATGACCCGTCCGTCGCTCGCCATGGCCGACTGCCGCTCTTGCGGCGTTTTGACGTCCATGATCGGATTGCGCTCGAAGGTCGGCACCTCGGCCGAGCCCACCGCAAACTCCACGATGGCAAGATTGCGCGGATCGGTCGGATCGACAGCGATCTCCGGCTCACCGCTCGAGAGGTTGAGATCGTTCGTGACGTCGGTCTCGAAGATCCTCTGCGCCGGTTTCGGCGACTCGCTCGTTTGCGTGTGACTCGGGTACGCCGCCAGCAGCCCGGCAAGCGTGATCGTGATTCTTGCGCTCAAAGCTCTCATCGAGGTCTCCGGCAGGTGTGACCGATCTTTGGCGCCGCCGCGCTTGCGTGGGGTTGCGACACCACCGTTGACGCCCTGACTCGGCTCAACTTAACATTTGCTCAGTTGCATGGCTACTGGGTGGGGGCACATGAACGCATCGGATGGCGCGCTGCTCGAGGCGGTCAAGCAGGCCCTGAGGGTGGCTTTTGGATCCGACGGGCAGACGAGCGTGATCCTGGCGAAGATCTTCGGCAAGGGCGAGCCCTTGGTGATCGCGGAGCCCGTCACGGAGATGACGCCCACTGCGGCCAATGACCTCGTCCTCGTCAAATTGAACGTTGGTCCCGGCAATCCGGGTCCGGCCGGCGCGCCGTCCACATCGCCGGGCATCGGCATCGAGATGTGGTTGCCCACGCCCGAAAACTGGAATGAGCGCATCCACAATATCGGCGGCCTCGGCGGATATGACGGCGGGATGCAGGGATCGGCAACGCAAGTCTGCTGGCCCTTCGCCGCCGTGCATGCCGGTGTCGAGGGCGCGGTTTCGGCCAGCACGGATTCGGGTCACTCACCCACGAACGGCGCATGGGGAATGAATCCGGACGGAACGTTCGCGACGCAGCTGTGGATCGACTATGCCCATCGCGCCCAGCATGAAATGGCCGTGAAAACCAAGGCGCTGGCAACCGCCCTTTACGGGCGAGCCCCGAGGTATTCCTATTATGAAGGTGTCTCGACGGGCGGCCGGCACGGCTACCGCCTCGCGCAGGAATATCCCGGGGACTATGACGGCATCGCGGCGCACTTGCCGGCGCTCAACTTCGCCGAGCTGGCGACCGCCTGGGTCTATCGAAGCCTGCTCATCGAGCGCGATCTGGGCGGAGTTGCGCTGACCGAGGGACAAATGGATCTCGTCTCCAATGCCGCGATCCACGCCTGCGACATCGTGGGCGGCCAGCATCTGGGCTACATCATCGACAATGCCGCATGCCGCTACGATCCGACTCAGGATCCCGGCGTTCTGTGCGTGGCGGACGGGGGCACCAACACGAGTGCGCAGGCCGTCACCAGGCTGCAGGCCCAGACCATCAACAAAATGTGGTACGGCATGACCTCGGACGGCTCTGCCCCGTCCCCGGAAATCGACAATGGCGTCGAGGCGGTGCTCGCAGGCAAGCGTCGCTGGTATGGCCTGACGCGCGGTACCTCCCTTTATGGCGCCTACTTCGCCAGGCTGGGGTACCCCATGGGCGCCCACCACGGATACGTCGCGGGCCAAGTCGCGCTCGAGTTGCAGAACCCGGCCATCGCCGAGCCGACATTCAAGAATGCCTGCGGTGACGGTCAAGGTCTCTGGAAAGACATGTCCTACGAGCAGCTGGCCCATGCATTCGACCGGGGTGTCGCACTCGACGCGGATTTCGGCCGCCTCGCAAGCGACGATCCGGACCTCACGGCGTTCAAGGCGCGCGGCGGCAAATTCCTGAGCTGGCACGGCTGGAACGACGAGGCGATACCGGTGCAAGGCACGATCCAGTATTACGAACGGGTCATCGAGAGGATGGGGGGGCTTGCCAACGTGCAGAGCTTCTTCAAGCTGTATCTGGTTCCGGGAGGCGGCCACATGTCGCCGCACGGCACGTCGAACCCCGAGGCCAACCCGCCCGCCGTGGCAGCGGGGCAGTTCTACCAGCTGCTGGTCGACTGGGTCGAACGCGGCATCGAGCCGCATCGAGTCATCATCGAGTCGCCGACGCCGACTCCGGTCATGCGAAGGCAGCCAATCTTCCCCTATCCCCAAAGACCGAGGTATATCGCGGGCGACCCCAATGTGGAGACGAGCTACGCCTGCTCATAAGCATCGCCCCGGCAAAGCGCTCAGGTCGGCAGTGATGGTCATGATCTGCATGGCCATCGCGGCCTGTGCGTCGAGGCCGCCGCCCGCGCCCGCGCCCGCGAAGGGCGCCATATCCCCCGCATGCAATCTGCAGGGATGCTGCGCGGGGCATGGTCAAGTCGCCTATCTCCAGCCCGATAAGCTCGTCATGTGTACGGACGGCACGCCGAGCGAGATCTGCGATTGTCATTGACCGGCGGCAGATCGCCGACAGTCGCAGCCGGCGTCAGTCTGGTTGGCGGCCGCAGGCTGCTCCGTTCGATACGCTCGCGAACGGCACGCGGGCGTAATAAACCTGCAGCCCGCCGACGCCCGTCGGCGCATTCTTGACTTTGGAGATGTTCCGACGATCGCCCCAGACGAGGTGCGCATAATGGGCATCCATGGCGATATAGCTCAAATCATCGAAGCCGTTCGGACCTGAAGGGGAGCTCGTGGCATTCACCCGCACCGGCGGCAGCCACGTCTCACCGCCATCACAAGAGATCGCGGCATACACATCGAAAGCCGCTCCCCAGGTTTGCCCCACCAATTGAGCCATCGATGGCGGCGCCGGCGTGCTGAGGTCATCGCGCCGCTTCTTCCACATATAGCCAAGAACACCGGATGGTCCGTAATCCATCCAGGGCTTGAAGTCGACGCCCTGCGCCGTCTCGGGAACCGCATGAGGCCCGGACCACGTCTCGCCATAATCGTCGGTGACGAGCACGTTGAGCCGCGTCGCGCCATGGCCCAGCACTCCGATTGCATAACGCCCGGGCCGTCCCGGATCTGCCGCCACATGAGCGGCGAGGCCCGATATTCCCCCAGGCGCCGGCACGTGATGCCGCTTCCAGGTCTGGCCTTCGTCGGATGAGGTCTCGAAGAACAGGCAGGGTGCCTCGCGCGAGCAGGTCCTGGTGCCATCCTTGATCAGGCTCTGCAGCGAAGCGGGGACTGGCTCGGGCTCACCTCGGGACTGTTCCATGGGATGCGGCAGGCCCAGGACGAACACGGCGGCAAGCGTACCGTTCGCAGCCGTCATGGTACTTGCGCCGGCGGCACTGAAATCCGGCCCCCCGAGTCGCCGCGGCTCGCTATGCCCAACGAGGTGCGGCTTCCACGCCGTCAACCAACGGTCGAACGGCGCGTCCGGACCCGGCACGTTGTAGACCTTCGTCTTGGGATCGAACGGACCCGTGCTCGCGGTATAGACGGTGCCTGTCGATGCATCGACCTTGAGCCAGGGCCGGTCGCGCGGCGTCTCGATGGGCTGGGGCGGCGTGAAGGTCTTCCCGCCGTCCATCGAGGCCGCAATGAACATGTTGACCGCGCGCAGGGCGGCGCTTTGCAGCTCCGCGAGACTCACTTTGAGATTCACGGTCCCCGCTTCGGGACCGACGCAGTCGGCAACATAGAGCGTACCGTCGGGGCCATAGGCGATCATGGGATCGCCGCCGCCGAGGTGCGGCGACATATTGGGGTCATAGGCAGGGGCTGCGCGGATGCTCCAGGTACTGCCCCGGTCGTGGGAAAGCAGAATCCGGCCATTGTGCATCGTTGCAATGGCCTTCTGCTCAGGCGTTTTGGTGTCCAGAATCGGGTTCAGCGAATAGGCCGGCATTTTCGCGGAGCCGATGGCGAATTCGATGATGGCGAGATTGCGAGGATTGGTCGGATCGACCGCGATCTGCGGTTCCCCGCTCGAGATGTTGAGATCGTTCGTGATGTCGGTCTCGAAAATCCCCTCCGGCGCCTTGCCCTGGCCGGCTGCCTGGACCGGCACTCGGGCTGCCTGGACCGGCACTGCGGCGGCCGCCAACAGTCCGAGGAGGATGAGCACGATCCCGGTCCTGATGTATTTCACGGGATCCTCCGGGGGCTGCAAGAGATCCGCCGGACGCCGACAGAATGAGCTCGTCAGGAGCAGATGAAGCTCCCGGCGACACGCGGGTCGCCGCCGGTGTATTTCGGCTTGTGTGGATAAGCGCAGACTGGCTGGGAGATCGGATTCGGCGAACCCGCGGGCGACTCGATGTCGATCCGATCGGGCGGAGCGACACCGTGCTCCACCCAATCGAGCATGAATCTGTAGAGCTGCGCCTGAGGCAGGCGCGGTGGATTGGCCTCGGGATTCGCCGTGCCGTTCAATGTCAGCTGATGGCCGACGCCGGGTATCAGGTAAAGTCTGTAAAAGCTCTGGACCTTGTCCAGGCCGCCCATCCTCTCGAGCACTTGATTGTAGTAATGAATCGAGCCGCGCGTCGGGATCGCCACGTCGTCGAACCCATGCTCGGTCAGCAATTTTCCGCCACGCGCCTTGAACGCCGACAGATCCGAACTGTCCGTGTCGACCTGGTCGAACACCGGCTGAAGCGCCAAAGCGCGATCGAACGCGTTGTTGAACTGCAGGTAAGAGAGTGT
Organism: Steroidobacteraceae bacterium; assembly: GCA_035504115.1. Taxonomy (GTDB): domain Bacteria; phylum Pseudomonadota; class Gammaproteobacteria; order Steroidobacterales; family Steroidobacteraceae; genus Bog-1198. The sequence continues at coordinate 157,688 of DATJSL010000023.1, forward strand.
TCTCGAAAGCCCCAGACCGTTGCCGCTCGCATTCTTGAAATCGGCTCCTGCCATGGTTGGATTCACGAGAGCCAAGGCGACCCAGTCATTTCCACCGACCACCCCTCCCGGGCGCGGGGCGCTCAGCAGCTTCGCCAGAGCCGGAAAAATCTTTCTCAAGGAAGCGTTGTAGAGCGACGCGCCACGGGAATATCCGTACCAGCGATGAACGGCGTCGAGCTCCTTGTCCCAGCCGTTGTCGAGCGCAGGCGATGGCACCGAGCCGTCCGATGTAATGCCATACCAGATCTTGTTGAACGCGTTCGCCTGAATCTTGCTGACGCAGTTCCTCGCGTTCTGACCGCCGTCGGCCTTGCAGAGGACCTTCGAGTCGCGGGTGGGATCGTAGCGGCACGCGGCATTGTCCATGACGTAGCCCAGGTGCCGGCCGCCGACCACATCGCAGGCGTCGATCGCGGCATTCGAGACGAGGTCTTGTTGCGCCTCCGTCAGCGGCACGCCGCCGAGATCTTGCTGAATGACGATCTGTTGCCAGCCCAGGCCGAACAAAGCGTAGTTGATCGCCGGAGAGGTCGCCACGATACCGTCATAATCGTCCGGGAACTCCTGGGCCAGCTTGAAGCCCTGCCGCCCGCCTTGCGAGGTGCCGTCGAAGTAGGAATGGTGCGGAGCTCTCGCATAATAAGCGCTCGCGAGCGCCTTGGTCTTCACAGCCTGTTCATGCAAGCTGCGCGAGGAGAAATCCCTCCACTGAGCCTTGCTGAGCGTGCCATCCGGGTCCATGCCGAAAGCGCCATTGCTGGTCGGCACGTCGGGAAACAGGGGATTCGTCCCGTTGTGACCCGAATCGCAGGTGGAAGTGACCGCTCCCTCGTTGGCGGCGACGTCGGCCGAGCTCATCGCATTGGAGATCTGCGTCGGCGAGCCCGCGTTGCCGCCGGACCAGCCGTTGCCGCCGAAGTTGTGCACGCGCCCGTTCCAGTTCGCCGGCGTGGGCAGCCATACCTCGATTCCGATGCCTGGCGAGGTGGACGGGGCGCCCGCAGGGCCTGGATTCCCGGGGCCGACATTGAGCTTTACCATGCACAGGTCGTTCGCGGCCCTGGCGGTACGTTCCGTCGGCGCCCCCGAGAGTATCAGCGGATCGCCTTTCTTGAAGGCCTTCACCGCCACGACCCTCGTCAGGGCATCGGGCTTGAACGCCGTTTTGAGGGAATCATCGCAAGTGAGCTTTCTTGCCGGCGTCGCCGCGGCCGCGCTTGAAGCTGTAGCTGCATGCGCGACGATCAAGCCGCAGAGCGCAATCATGGCTCGTGCTCTCATGGCGGAAATGGGCGCCCCCCCCGGATTTCGGCGGCGGCGCTCTCGGAGATGCCGCCCTATCGAGACGGCAAGGTAGCGCTAATGGACACATGCGTCCACTAATTTTTTGGCGGCCGCGCAGGCTCGTCGTGCTAGCATTTGCGGGAGGACTGTCCGATGCGAAGAGCTGATCTTCTCTTGCTGCTTTTCGGATTTTTGGCGCTGGCGCTCGGCGATGAGAGTCCGGCACGGTCGATGGGCGCGGGTGCAAACTGGCCGGCGCATGGCGCCGGCAGCGACGAGACCAATTTCAGCGAACTCGAGCAGGTCGAGGCCGCAAACGTCGACGGGCTCGGATTGAGCTGGTGGCTGGATCTGCCGGGGGAGGTGTCGCTGGAAGCGACTCCGCTCGCGATCGGCGGCGTGCTGTATTTCACCGGCAGCTACGGCAAGGTCTACGCGGTGGACGGGGCCAGCGGCAAGCTGCTGTGGAGCCACGATCCGCAAATCTGGAACCACGATCCGGCGAAAATGCGCCTCAGCTTCGCGGCCAATCGCGGCGTCGCCTATGCCGCCGGGCGGGTGTTCTCCGCGTCGCTCGACGGGCGACTGTTCGCCCTCGATGCGCGCAACGGCAGAGTGCTGTGGAGCGTCGAAACCACCGCGCCCGACTCCATGCAATTCATCACCGGTGCGCCGCGGACATTCGACGACAAGGTCATCATCGGCAGCGGCGGCGCGGATTTCGGCGCACGCGGCTATGTGACCGCCTATGACCAGGCGACCGGCAAGCAGGCCTTTCGGTTCTATGTGGCGCCGGGCTCGCCGGCCGAAAACCGCGCAGATCCGGTGATGGAGCGCGCGGCCGCAACCTGGCACGGCGCTTACTGGAAGACCGGCACCGGGGGCGATGTGTGGGACAGCATCACGTTCGATGCGAAGCTCAACCGCCTTTATCTGGGTACCGGCAACGCCGGTCCCTCCGATCCGGCGGTGCGCAGCCCCGGCGGCGGGGACAATCTGTTCACCGCCTCCATCGTCGCTCTCGATGCCGACACGGGCCGGTACCTGTGGCATTACCAGATCAATCCGCGCGATGCCTGGGATTACGATTGCACGCAGCAGATGACGCTCGCGCGGCTCCTCATCGACGGCAAGCCCCGCGACGTGCTGATGCAGGCCCCCAAGAACGGATTCTTCTACGTCATCGACCGGATGACCGGAAAGCCGATCTCGGCGCAGAAGATCGGCAAAGTGACCTGGGCAGATCACATCGATCTCGCCACCGGCCGCCCGGTCGAGGCGAAGAACGTGCGCTACGAGAGCGGTGACACGGTCATGTGGCCCAATCCCACCGGCGCACACAGCTGGCAGGCCATGTCGTTCAGCCCGAAGACCGGGCTCGTTTACATCCCCTACATGCAAAATGGCGTGCACTTCTACCGAGGGCCCGCAAAGACGGGCGACGTTTTCGTGGCGGGTCTGTCGATCGGATCCTTCAAAGCGGATCCTGCGGACGGCAAGGGCGCCTTGCTCGCCTGGGACCCGGTGAGGCAGCAGGCACGCTGGAGAGTGCAGCACGACACGATCTGGAATGGCGGCGCGCTGTCGACCGCGGGCGGCCTGGTATTCCAGGGTACTGCTGATGGCTACCTCTCGGCCTACGACGCCGCCAGCGGCCGGCCGCTCTGGCGCTTCGACGCCGGACTGGGCATCATCGCCCCGCCCATGAGCTATCAGGCGCACGGCAGGCAGTACATCGCCGTGCTGGTCGGCTACGGCGGAGCGGCCGCCATCGGCAGCGACGTGATGAATGTCGGATGGAAATGGGGCGCGCCCCGGCGGCTGCTGAGCTTCGCCATCGGCGGCGAAGCCGCACTGCCGGCCTCACCTGCGCGCGATATGACGGTGCACGCACTCGATGATGCGAGGCTGCGGTTGAGCGAAGCAGACATCGAGGCGGGCAAGTCGCTCTATTTGAGCTGTGTGGTCTGTCACGGGCGAGATGCCGTGTCCGCGGGTGCGCCCGCGCCGGATCTGCGCGAATCCGCGCTCGCGCTCGATCCCCGCCGTCTCTGGACCGTCGTGCACGACGGGGCCCTGCGGCAAAATGGGATGCCGGGCTTCGAGATGTTCAGCAAGGCGCAGATGGGCCAGCTCTACGCCTATATCCGATCCCGGGCTCGGGTCGCGCTCGAAAGTCAGGGCAACTCCCCGCGGCGCTGAGTACCTGGCTGCGCGTCGCGCGATTGGCGCGACGGAGCGTATGGACCTACAGCAGATAGCCGCCGCTCACCTCGATCACCTGCCCGGTGACGAAGCCCGCCGCGGTGATGAGCGCATGGACGAACTCCGCCATGTCGTCCGTATGGCCGATGCGTCTCAGCGCCGTCCCTTCCTCGATCTCCTTGCGCTTCTCCGGTATGGACAGGTAGTCATCGCTTTGCGCCGTATGGATGACACCGGGCCTTACCGCATTCACCCGCACACCGCGCGGTCCGATCTCCTTGGCCAGGCAGACGGTGAAATCCTCCAGCGCCGACTTGGCCATGCTGTAGGCGACCGTCTGCACCAGATGAATGCGCGCGGCCTCCGACGAGATGTTGATGACGCTGCCGCCCTTTCTCAGCCGGGGCAGCAGCGCCTGAGTCAAAAAGAAGGGAGCACGTGCATTCAGTTTGAAGGTGCGGTCGAAAAAGTCCTCGGATGTATCTTGTACCCCCGCATACGAGCCGCCGCCGGCGTTGTTGACCAGAATGTCCAAGCCCGCCTCGCCCGTGCGGCGGGTAAGCTCGGCCTCGAGCTCGCCGACCACCTTCTCGATCGCGCCCGGCATGACGAGATCGGCTTGTATGGCAAAGGCTTGGCCGCCCTTCGCCTGCAGCGAGGACACCACCTCTTGCGCTGCCTGGGCATTGGTCGCGTAGTGGACCGCCACGATTGCGCCCGACGCCGCCAACCGTTGTGCGATACCGCGTCCTATTCCGCGCGATGCGCCCGTGACCAACGCCGTCTTTCCATGCAAAACACCGCCCGGCCCGCCGTGCATTTCCATCATGCCTCCATCACCATTTTTGCTCCCGGGCCTCGGCGCGCATCCCCTCGGAGTCCTCGGCCAGAAACCAGCCCTCATCGATGAGCTCATCGAGCCTGCGGTTGAAGCGCTCGAGGTAACTCGCAGGGTTCCCGTAGAGCGCCTGCATCTTCGCCTTGTCGAACGGCACCTCCGTGCCGATCGTGCCGAAGCCCGGCGTGCCGTCGGGGTTCAGCGGATTGGGATGGTAGGTTGCCCTAGGGACGTCGAGCTGCACGCACCGCACGCCGCCGCGGCTGTTGCCTTGCTCGTCCTTGGCGAAGTAGCCGTCGGCGCCCACTTCTATGCGATCCGCGCGCGGAGGGGCGGCGCCCCTGGCAACCCATTGCACGAGATGATGCAGGCTCATGTCGAAGAGCTCATGGTGCGGAAGGCTGTTCATCGTGGCGTCGAGCGGAATCGCGCCGGCGGTGGCCACCTGCTGCCACATGCCCGGATCGTCATGCGGTGGGTATCGCGTGCCCATGTGCGGCACGGAGGCGAGCTCGTACAGCCGGTAGCGATCGCCCGGCGAATCTCCATCGGGACGACGGTACCGACGGCCCTCATGGCCGGGTTGAAACGAGAAATTCGGATCGGAGATATCCCCGTCGCTGAGAACCTGGACCAGCGGAACATCGCATGGCGAGAAGGCGATCGTCGGCCATCCGGACGGAAAGAAGCCGTCGAACACCGGTGCACCGCCGGGGAGCCGCTGCGACTCGTGTGCCTCGCGGATGAAATTGGTGGTGACGAAGCCTGTTTGCGAGTGTCCAACCAGCAGCACGTGGCTGACAGCCGCGAAGGGACCGGCCGCGCGCAGCGCAGCGCCCACCTGGGCCAATACGGCGCTTGACGCCTGATTGAAGCGCGCCAGCTGGTCCCACCACGCTGTGCGCACGCCGGCGCTGGCGCCTCTGAAGGGGGGAGATGTGAGATCGGTCCGCACGCCGCCGGGCGGTGCATCGGTCTCGATGTGCAATGACGCATAGCGCTGCGGGTTTGACGGCTTCACATGGGCGTCGAGCGCCGACTTCTGCGACGCCACGCATGCCCAACCGTGTCCCGATCGCAATATGTAGGGCGAGCTGTACATGTAGATCGGCGCGACCCGATGGATGTGCAGCGGCTCGACCAGCACGACACCGCTGAAGCGCGCCGGATCCTTCGGCCGGCGCACCAAGACTTGCGTCGAGTACGGCCGCCCGGCGCCGTCCTCGCCGGTGGCGAACCATTCCTCCTCGACATATCCCAGGTCGATTGCACGGGTGAGGTACTCACCCGCGGGCAGGAAGGGCGGCGATTCCGCGGGCGGCTGGCGCGTCAGGCGCGCAGGGGCTGCACTCCTCACGCGAGGATCGCCCGATAGACCGCCGTCTCGAGCCGCTCCGGGCACATTCCTGTGCGCACCACCGCTTGCGATATCATGCCGGCCCCCGGGGATTGCTATGACTTCTCGACATGCAGGCGCGTGAGGCGGGTGCTCTTGATGCGCCAGCCCGCGGCGAGGCGAACATAGGTCTCGTGGTAATGCCCGAACCCATTAAGCATGGTGTATCCGTATTCGGACGGCTGGTCCTTGGGCCGCCGCAGGATGTCCTCCATCGCCCAGATCCCTCGCGCCGTGCTCTGCGACAGGATCTCGATGTCCGGCATGTGTCCGTGGTGCGTCGACGTCTGGTGGGCGGTGCTCTGCGCCACCCACTCGATGATCCGGTCGACGCCGCTGACTTCCTTGTTGGCCTCGGGCACCTCCAGCTTTGCGTCCGGCGCCCAGACCTCCGCTTTCCAGCGGGCCCAATCCTTGTAGTCCAGGCAGTAGAAATATCTGGATTTGAGGCGCTTGATCTCCTCGATGGCGATGAGGCGCTCGATGTCAGTCATGTGGCCCTCCACTCATTGCACGGGTGAGGCGACATCAATTGGTTGCCGCGTTGGCGGACTCGATGATCCATCGGCCGGAATCCTTGGCCTGCTCGTAGATATCGAGATGAACGATCTTGTTCGCGTCATTGAACCGGTAAACCGCGATCACATTCTTGCGGATGAACTGTCCACCCCGCGAGTGCCGCTCCTCTATTTCCTGGAACACGGTATTGCCTATCTCGGTGATATGGAACTCGGTCATCTCGAAACGGGTGCCGCCGCTCGCCCAGCCGGTGAGGAATTTGCGGTAGGCCGGCCAGTCGAATTCCTCCAGATAAGCCCCGACGCGCTTGAATTCGCCGGGCTCTATGAACTCGGTGAGCGCATCCCAGTCGGACGCGGATGAGATTCCGGCGGCCATGGCCTTTTGCTGCGCCAGAACAAACTCCTTGATGATCCTTGTCAGCGGACCGAATTCAGCGGCCACCGAAGTCGCCGTCGCAATCTTCATTCCAAAGCTCCTGTGCTCGCGCTCAGCCCCGTGGGTGCCAGGACGATTCGATCACCACTTCCTGGTGGGGGTTTCCAGAGCGAGCGGCCGGTCGTAAGAAATATCGGCTTCGTCCCACGTGCCGCGCGTGTACCCCATTTCCTTGAACAGGGGGTTCTTGAGCATCGATGCATCACCGGCAATGACCGTATCCACGATGGAGCGCCGCAGCGCGATCCTCCATTCGCCGCCGCGCCGTTCGAGACGATCGACATAGCGGCCGCTGATGAATCGGGATGTGCTCTCGTCGCGATTGAGCAGCGCGACGATCACGTAGCTTTCGCAGTGCGCGACATCGCCCTCGATCTGGCAGGTATGGCAGGTGATGTTGTGCGTATGCAGGCACGATCCGGCCGCATGCACGGCGTTCGCCCACTCGGCGTACTTGGGCCCCGGGTTGATGGCGTTGCCATGCTCGTCAGTGCCGTCTTCCCAGTAGGTGCTCGAGAGCAATGCCTCATCATGGCGGTCGTGGGCGCGGGCATGGCGCGCAATGCAGTCCAGAATGGCCAATCGGTCCTTGAGATATCGAACATTGCGCCTGAGGGTCTCGGTCTCGGTCATCGAAACTCTCCAGTCGACGGGTCCATGGGCTTCGAAGCGTTCACCAGCGATCGGCCGGCGTTTCGCTCAAGGTGAGCGGACGCTGATAGGAGAGGTCGCGCTCGTCTTTCATCCCCTTGACATAGCCCTGCCGGATGAAAGCCGGCGAGGTGAGCATGGAGGCATCTCCGACGAGAAGGCCGTCGACCGGCGAGCGCCGCACCATGATCCTCCACTCTCCGTTGCGCCGCTCCAATCGATCGAGATAACGCCCGTACAGAAAGCGCGAGGTCGCGCCCTCCTTGTCCTTGAACATGCCGATGACGTAGGTCTCGCAATGTGCCACATCTCCCTTTATCTCGCAGACCTGCTGGAGGACGTTGTGAGTGTGCGTGAGGAACCGTTCCTGGTGCGCCGCATTCACCCATTCGGGATACTTGGGGCCGGGATTGATGGCATCGCCGTGCTCGTCGACGCCGTCCTCATGGTAGGCGCTCGCGAGCAACTCTGAATCGTAGCGGTCGCAGCCGCGCGCGTGTCGCACCGCGCAGTCCTTGATCGCGAGACGATCCATCAGATACTGAACATCGCGGGACAGCTGCTCGATATCGTTGGCGGTCATATCGCCCCCCTGAAACATCGCTCAATTCGCAACGGCTGCTCCCTCGGCCTGCGGCCTCACCATTTCACGCCCGGCGTCCCGATCTCGAGAGGCCGCACGTACGACGGGTCGCTGCGGTCCCAGGTGCCATGCGTGTAACCCAGGTCGCCGAGATACGTGATCATCGACGCATCGCCGGCGATCGCGACGTCGACGATGGAGCGCCGCAGGGCGATTTTCCACTCGCCCTTGCGCCTCTCCAGTCGATCGACATAGCGACCGCTGATCAGTCGAGCGCTCTGCCCGCCATGATCGAGCAGGCCGACGATGACGTAGGTTTCGCAATGCGCCACATCGCCATCGATCTCGCAGTTGTGGGTCGAGAGATTGTGCGTGTGGAGAATCGACGCCTTGGCGTGGTCCTCGTTGACCCAGGCCGCGTACCTGGGCCCGGCATTGATGGCATTGCCATGCTCATCGATGCCGTCCTCCCAGTAGCAGCTGGTGATGAGCTCGCTGTCGTGGCGATCGTGCCCGCGCGCGTGGCGCGAAACGCAATCGAGGATGGCCTGCCGATCCTTGAGGTAGGCGATATCGCGCTGCAATTCCTCGCGTTCTTGCTCGTTCACGGGCGCTCCTTGCCATTCGGCGCCTGGATGGGCCGCGGAGCGCCCGTGCCCATGTATTGCGCCAGCACTTCATGGAAGTGACTCACGGCAACCTCCTGGACCGGATTGGGCCGCGGTCCCGGAAAGCCGCGCGATTTGATCCCCTTCTGCACCGCGGGCATGTTGGAGAAGTCCTGGCACAGGATCTTGCGCCACTTCTCCTCGGAGGCATCGGGCTGGTACACCCACTCGGTCTTCGGCGCCTCGCCCTGCGGGAAACGCTCGAGGGTGTAGACCTCGAAGATGCAGCTGTCCGGATCGTAGCCGTGAGGCCGCGCCCGATAGCAGAGCGCGAAGGTCGGGCCGGGCAGGACGATGGAGTTCGGGAACAGGTGCCAATCGAACCCCGCCGCCATCGCGGCGCCGGGATCAATGGCCGGCCAGATGACCCCGCGCGCGGCATCGTCTCGGGCGGCGGAGGCCATCAGATACGCCCCGACCTCGGCGGCCGGAGTCCCCGGCGGCAGCTCGTTCACGAGACGGTTGGCTGCCTTGACGATCGTGTCCGTGGTGGTGGCGTCCACCGTTCTCTTGATCTCGTTGTTGAGCTCTGCCGCGGCGATGCGCGGGTCCTGGCCAGGTCTGGTCGAGATGCTGCCGAGGCCCGCGCCGCCCCGGGATTCTCCGCCGCGCGGGGCTGCGATGCCGTGCCAGGCGTGTCGGCCGGCGGCCCGGCTCCAGTAGCTGCTCGATCCCCAGCGGATCATCTGCGGATGGGTCGCATCGAGATGGTAGCTTTCGTTGAACGCCTCGAGCGCCGTCTTCCAGTTGCACGGCATGTACAGCCACTGACGCCAGCGATAGCGCATCTTGTCGAGCTCGAAGGGCGCGAGCAGGGAGGCCGCGAGATCGAGGTAGTCGCGCAGCGGCTCGCAATTCGGATCCATGTTGATCCAGACCCAGCCGCCCCAGGTGTCGACCCTGGCCTGCCTCATCCGCAGATTCTCCTCGCTGAGGGCGTTGCCCCAGTTCTCGCGATCGAGCACATGCAAATTCTCACCGTCGAGGCCCCAGCGCCAGCCATGGAAACGGCAATAGAACTGCTGCAGGCGACCGCAACCCTCGGTCAAGCGGCGGCCGCGGTGCAGACATACGTTGTAATAGGCGGCGATCCTGTCGCGCGCGCTGCGCACCACGATGATCGATTCATCGAGAATGTCGTAGGTGACGTAGTCACCCACTTCGGGGATCTCCTCCGTACGGCAGGCGATCTGCCACACCCTCCCCCACAGCTTCTCGTTCTCGGCCCGCGCATAAGCCTCCGAGACATAGGCCTCGATCGGGATCACCATCGCCGTGCTCTCGCCCGAAACCTTCGCGACGTCATTCATGCGGTTGTTTCCTGCGGCTGCGCCGCGGGATCGCGGGGCGTCACCAGGCGGTGCTTGATGCGCCAGCCGCCGGAAGTATGCACGACCTCGTCGTCGTAGTCTCCAAAGCAGATGGATCCGTCGAGCGGATGGCGAAAGATGAACTTTGCGCTCACCAGCACTCGCCCGTTCTCCTCGCGCACCCAGCAGTTCGTCAGGTGATGGGCCAATGGATGCGGCGGCTTGCCGAGCGCGAACCAGGCTGCGATCGCGTCGCGTCCTGCATAGCGCTGCGAGCCACAAGGGCGGCCGTCGAACACGGCGTCGTCGGTGAAAACGAGCGGGAAAAGGCTTTGATCGGGCCGGTCGACAGCATGGCTGTAGAGCGCCTCGAGCTGCTGTATTTCGACGATATCCTTGATATCCACGCCTCGCCGCTTCGCCTCGCTGTCCTCAGCCTGGTACGATCACCGGGTCAAGCTCCCATCTTGAAAAGCCTGATCGCCGTTCCGCCGAGAATCGCCCGCGCCCGGTCCTCCCCCACCATGTCGAGCACGCTCTTCATGGATTGGCGGCCATACCCGTAGGAGCCCTCGCTATGCGGATAATCGGAAGCCCACATCGCCCGCTCGGCGCCGATCAAATCGATCTGGCTGAGGCCGAGCCTGTCGTTCTGGAACGTCGCGTAGCAGTGGCGATGCCAGTAATGGCTGGGACGGTGTTCCAGGCGATCGATCAGCTCACCGTTCACGAAGGAATCGAACAGGGCCTCCGCATCCTGCAACGCAGGAGGCACCCAGGCGAGACCGCCCTCCGCGAAAACGATCTGCAGCTTCGGGTTGCGATCGAAAACACCGCCGAACAGGATCTGCCCCAAGGGCTTGCGGAACGGAGCCATCAGCACCATGTTGGTCGCGCCGAGACCGCCGCGGCGCTCGAGATCCACACCCTCGCCCACATGAAAGCACACCGGCAGCCCCGCTTCGTTGGCCAGTGCCCAGAAGCGATCGAAATGCGGATCGCCGTAGGACAGCTCCTTGCCATCGGGTCCCTTACCGGGCGTGCAGGGAACCATGAAGGTCTTGAATCCCAGGTCGATGATCTGCCGCATGGCCTTCTCGGCCGCCGCCGGATTCCACCAGTTGCTGAACACGGCCACGGGGACGGAGCGCCCGCCGCGCGCTTTCAGCCGCTCCAGGGTGTATTCGTTGTAGATCCGGTACATGTGCTCCTGCACCTCGAGATCCGGATAGCGCGCGAAGGCGATCAGCGTTTGCGGAAAGCAGATTTCGAACTCGACGCCTTCGGCGTCCATCGCCTCATAGCGGGCATCGAGATCGGCCACGCTGGTCAGATTGCAGCGTATCAGGGCATCGGTTCCCTTGGGACCGAGCTTGAGAGCCTCGACGTCGTTCTTGTAGCCGATGTGCCAGTACCGATCGAACCAGACGCGCGGTGCCTTGTGCTTGAGGTGGGCGGGGAACTCTTCGAAGAATACGTCATCGCCGATCTCGAGGTGGTTGTCCGCCGAGAACACCCGCAAACCGGGCGGCAGCTGCACCGGCGCGGCTCGCGCGGGATCGCGGTCGACGATGTGGCCGACGTTGCGCATGATCGGATTTTCAAGAGCAGCGATCGTCATCTCTTCCTCCGGTAATCTTGCCCGCCCGCATCTCGGGCGATATTCCAACTCCCTGTCGGCGCGATTTTCCCGGGCAAATCTGCTATAGCTGTGTGCAACCGACTATACGCCGCCATCTGCACCTTGTCATGAAAAAATTGAGCAGTCGCTCAAGTCAAAGAAAGGCCGAGGAAAAATCCAACCCGCGCGCCGCCATCCTCGACGCGACGGAACGGATCATGCTCGAGGCGGGCTACGCAGCCGTGAGCTCCAGGAAGGTCGCGACCAGGGCCGGCCTGCGATCTCAGCTCCTGCACTATTACTTTCGAACCATGGATGATTTGTTCATTGCGGTGTTCCAGCGTCTGGAGGATCAGCACGACGAGCATTTCGCGCGTGCGGCGGCCTCAGACCATCCCATCCGGGAACTTTGGAAGCTGAGCATGAATCCCGCGAGCACGGGCCTGGTCCTCGAATTCACCGCCCTGGCCACTCACCGCAAGGCCATCCGCGCCCTCATCGAGCGTTCCGCCCGGCGAGACCGGAGCATGCATGTCGCGGCCATCACCGGCATCATGGGGCGAGGCGGCATCGGTGCCCAGGATCTGTCCCCCGCGGTCGGGCTGTCCCCCACCGTCCTCGCTCTGCTGATGGCGAGCGTCGCTCGCACCCTGGTCACCGAGTCGGCGCTTGGGGTTTCGGACGGCCACGCGGAGATGCTGGCGTTCGTCGAGCGCCAGCTGCGCCGCATGGAGTCCCGGTGATCCTGCCACCCTCGTGTTAAGCGACTGCGTAAGGCGGCTCACTCAATCCCCCGCCGCGTGCTGCGCGGCGGCGGCGAGAATGGCCGCCGCTCCGGCGTTCGCCACCATTTCATCCTCGTCCCCCGATGCGCCGCTGCTGCCGATCCCGCCGATCAACGCGCCATCGAGCATGACGGGAACGCCCCCTTGAGAGGGACTGATGAACTCGAACGCCAGCAGGGACGTCATTCCTCCGTGCAGCAGATCCTCGAACACCTTCGTGGGCGCACCCAGGTGCACGGCGGTGCGCGCCTTGCGCGTTGCGGCCTCGATGCTCGTCACGCACGCGCCATCGAGGCGCTGGAAAGCCACGAGATTTCCGGCGTTGTCGACGATCGCGATGCTCACCTTGAGTGCCTTTTCCGCAGCGGCCCGTTCGGCGGCCGCGAGAGCCAGCTTGGAGCCCGCGGCGCTCATGGTTCTCACCTCGATCGTCAGTTCGTTTCCTGGCATGGGACCTCCTTTGTTGCCTTCGCGGCGCAAGCTAATGTTGCCTTCGCGGCGCGAGCTACGCGGCGGGGCGCAAGGCATGGGCAATGACGCTCGGGGAAAAGGGCTTCAGGGCGCTCAATCTGCCTTCTCGAACGATGTGGGCCCAGTCAGGCTCTGCGATCATCGCCCGCCCGACGCCGACCAGATCGAACTCGCCGCGATCGAAGCGCCGCGCGAGCTCCCCGAGGCTCGCCAGGTTGCAGCCCGCCTCCTGACCCGCCCCGAGGCTCGCCTGCATGTCGCAATCGAGCCCGACCGAGCCGATGGTCATCGTCGGCTTGCCGGTCAACTTCTTGGTCCAGCCTGCGAAATTCAGGTCACTGTCGTCAAACGCCGGTTCCCAGAAGCGGCGTTGCGAACAATCGAACAGATCGACGCCCGCATCGGCCATGGGACGAAGCAACTCCTCCAGCTCGCCGGGAGTCGCAGCGATACGCCCCGCATAGTCGATCGTCTTCCATTGCGAGATACGCATGACGATGGGCATGCCCGGGGCAAGGTGCCGGCGGCATTGCGCCACGACTTCTGCCGCAAATCGCCCGCGCGCGCGCGCACTGCCGCCATACGCATCGGTGCGCTTGTTCAACTCGCCCCACAGGAACTGGTCGATCAGATAGCCATGTCCGCCGTGGATCTCGACACCGTCGAAGCCCAGCCTGCGGGCCATGTCCGCGCCCCGGCCATAGGCCTCGATCACGGCATCGATCTGGGCCTGGGACATCCCCTCGCACACTCTCCTCCCCGGCGCGATGTAGCCCGACGGACTGACCTGGCCCAGCTCCTGCCGATAGCGCACCTCCTCGCCCGCCATCACCTCGGCCACCAGGGGGATCAACCCTACGTGCCACAGCTCCGGCATCACGTAGGCTCCGGCGGCGTGCACCTGAGCGGCCACGGCACGCCAGCCCTCCAGAGCATGCTCGCCATGGAAGCGGCCAAGCAGCGGATTGTCGCCTGACGAGGGGTGATCGATATACACACCCTCCGTCATGACGAGAGCCGCGCCGCCGCGGGCGCGACGCGCATAATAGGCGGCGTGATCGGCGTTGGGCGCTCCGTTCTCACATACCGCCAAGCCCATCGCAGGCATCACGACCCGGTTGGCGAGGGTCAGATTACCCAGCCTGAATGGCGTGAAAAGACCACTCAACTCAGCGCGATCCACGTTTGCCGCCATGCATCCGGCTCATAGCCGCATCGTGACTCCGCCATCGACGCTGATGACCTGCCCGGTGATGTAGGACCCCTCATCCGACATGAGCAGAGCGCACATGGCCGCGATGTCTTCCGGGCGGCCGAGCCGCGACTTGATCAGCGCAAGGCTGTAGAGCCACTCCTTCGTCGCCGGGGTGAGCTCGCCTTCGTGTCTGGCATGCAGCACCGATCCGGGCGAGACGCTGTTGGCGCGCACACCCCGGCTGCCGTATCGGGCGGCCACATGACGCATCAAGGCTTGACCACCCGCCTTGCTGACGGCATAAGCGACGCGGGTCGGCTCGCCCTTCGAGGCAGCCGGCGAGCTGGTGTAGATGATCGATCCCCCGCCCCGCTGCAAAATGGCCGGCAGCGCGATCCGCGTGCACAGATAATAGCCCCGCAGGTTGACGCGCAGCGTCTCGTCGAAGGCCTCCAGGGGCAGCTCCAGGATCCCGGTGTCTTGATCCTGGTCGACGAAGCTCGCGAAATTGGCGTGCAGTCCGTCGAGGCCGCCGTAGGTGCTGCAGGCCAGAGCCACCGCCTCGGTGATGGATCGCTGGTCCGTGCCGTCGAGCCGCGCGGCGAGCGCCGTCCCGCCGGCTGCCACGATCTCCTCGACCGTCTGCGCCGCGGCATGAACGTCGATGTCTCCGAGCACGACGCTGGCGCCTTCCTGCGCATAGCGCCGCGCCAGCCCGCCCCCGATGCCGCCGCCGCCCGCAACCAGGACGGTCTTGCCCTCGAGCCTCCTCATCGGCCTATGTTCCGGCATACCATGCCTCGTCGCCCTCGGACCGCTAATAGACACCACTGCCTACTAGTGACAATATAACAGACCTATTCGACGCGTAAATGGCGCCCGACAGGCCGTACCCGCTTACGCGACGTGAGGAATTCCATGGCGGCGGTTCAAACGATGAAGGGCCCTGTCGAGTCGAGGCGCCTCGGACGCGTTCTGGTGCACGAGCACGTGATCACCATGGACGTCGAGTACACGCTCAATTACCGTCCGGATTTCGTCGAAGAAGATCAAGTGGATCGGGCGGCGGCAAGGCTGAACGAGCTCAAGGCAGCCGGCATCGATACCATCATCGACCTCACCGTGCTCGGCCTCGGCCGCTACATCCCGCGCATTGCGAAGATTGCGGCGCGCACGGATCTGAACATCATCGTGGCAACCGGCTGCTACACGTTCGACGAAGTGCCGAAGCCGCTTCGTATGACCGGCCCGGGACTCACTTTCGACATGCCGGATCCGCTGCCGGAATTGTTCGTCGGGGATATCTGCACGGGCATCGGCGACAGCGGCGTCAAGGCCGGGGAGCTCAAGTGCGCGATCGACGCTCCGGGCCTGACCCCGGGCGTCGAGCGCGTCATGCGCGCAGTCGGCCAGGCGAACGTGCGCACGGGAACACCCATCACCGTGCACACCTCACCGGGGCATGAGACCGGCCTGGTGGCGCAGCGGGTGCTGGCGCAGGAAGGGGTGGACCTTCGTGACGTGATCATCGGCCACTGCGGCGATACCACCGACCTGGACTATCTGATGAAAGTGGCGGACCAAGGATCGATCCTCGGGATGGATCGATTCGGCATGAGCGTGTTGCTGCCGCTGGAAGAGCGCGTGGCCACGATCGCGCAGCTGGTGAAGCGCGGCTATCTCGACCGCATCACCCTCTCTCACGATTGCTTCTGCTGGAGCGATTATTTTCCGACCGAGGACGCCCGCAGCCGGCTTCTCCCCGACCACTCGTATCTCTACGTCCTGCAGAAGGTCATTCCCGCCCTGCAGCAGGCCGGAATCACCCGGGACCAGATCGATCGGATGCTGATCGACAATCCACGGCGTCATTTCGATGGGGCCGCCGAGCGGTTTGCGGCCAGGAGCCGCGCGAGCGGCGCGCTCGCGAAGGAGCGGCGCTCCTGACGGCGCGGATGAGGCTCAACGCGCTCTCAACCCAATGTTGTACGAAGCGAGCCGCAACCTGAGCGCGTTCTGGAAATACGCAATGGTCGTGAACTGACCCACCAGCACCGTCAGCTCGAACAGCTGCTTCTCGTCCAGCTGCCCGGACAGACTCTCCCAGGTGACGTCGGAAATCATCGCATCCTCGTGCAGCTCCTCCGCTGCGCGCAGCACGGCCCGCTCGCGCTCATCCCAGCCTGAAGCCGATGAGCCGCGAGTGATGCGGTCGATTTCCTCACTGGTGATGCCGATTCTCTTGCTGTGCTTGACCTGCTCCCCCCAGGCGTAGGGCGCCTGGCACAGCCAGCAGGTACGCAATATCGCGAACTGCCGGTCGCGCGGCGCCAGCACGCCATGGCCTTGCAGCTGAATCGAGAGCTCCGCCACGCGCGCATAGAGGTCCGGGTGGCGCAGCAAGGTCGCGACCAGCTCCGGGATCGTATCCCGGGTCACCGGCGTGGAGGTTCCGACGGCTTGACGCAAGCGCCGGGTGCTCTCGATGGCAACCTCGGCAATCTCCCCGGGGTCGAGCGGCAGGATACGCGGAGGCTTGCCGAGAACGAGATCCTCGCGCCGTTGCGTGGCTGCCTCGAGGTCCGTCGGCGCGTTCGAATTGGGTGTATTCACTTGGACCTCAGGCTGCCCAGAATTCTCGTGTGACCCGATCCGGATCGGATGCGACCCGGCTCGGCGCGTCGAAGATCATCGTCGACCGCCGGCGGGTTTCGTAGCGTGGCCAGGCGAGGCTGCGCTGGGCAGGGCTGCCGGCGCGGGCGAAATTCACCCAGGCCTGCATCATCGTGGCGCAGAGCTCTTGCACTTCGGAGCCCGATCCGATCATCTCGGGCGGCACCAGGGTCCCGAACATCAGCGGCACGTCGGTGCCGTGGGGGCTGCGCAGCAGGCGGTCCATCACTCGCGGCTCGTAATCGACTCGATACATGAACACCGGCGCAGCATTCTGGGCCGACTTGCGGTCCGCCTCGACGATCGAATCCGTTCGCATCATGAGATCGGTCAGCAGCGAGCTGATCCAATAGGTCGGTGGATCCGCCGGACGCGCGGAGCGATAGACCTCGAAGGCCGCCGCACCGCGCTCGCCCGCAATGGCGGCAAAGCGCCGGCGGGCCTCATCGACGCCGATCTTTCCGAACTCGCCGTCCGCGGCCATGAACAGCGTCCATTCGTCCTTGGTCGTGCCGATCATCAGCGGCACATTGCGCGAGATGTCCGTTGCCGCTGGATCGAATGGATGGGCCGGGATGGAGCGCCCGTCGACCACCGGCGCGAGCGTCCTGCGGGTGAGGCCGGGCATGCCGGAGTGCAGCTTGACTGCCGAGGCCGCGGCGATCACGGCCGTGCGATCCATGGTTTGCAGCTTGTGGACATCCGCCCTCGCCACACCGAGCGCGGCGAGCGTCTGCTCGGCGATCATGGCCGCGTCTGCCCGGTCCACCAGCCTCACCGCCGGGCCGCTCTGCTCGATTGCCCTGTGAAACAATCCCTGCGCCGGCAGCATGCCGAGCATCGTGCCGACTTTCGACCCGCCCCCGCTCTCGCCGAAGATGGTCACGTTGGCGGGATCGCCTCCAAAGGCCGCGATATTGTCCCGCACCCATTGCAGCGCGAGCACGATGTCGAGCTGGCCGACGTTGCCTGAATCGGCAAAATCCTCGTGCAGCGCACCCAGGTAGAGGTAGCCCATCGCATTGAGCCGGTGATTGAGCGACACGACCACGACATCGCCGCGCCGAGCCAGCTCGGATCCGTCGGTCATGGAGTTGAGGCCGGCGCCCATGGCAAAGCCGCCGCCGTGCAGCCAGACCATGACCGCTCGCTTGCCGGCGTGCGAGGGCTCGGGGGTGAAGACATTGAGGTACAGGCAATCCTCGCTCTCCGGCACGTGCGCGGTCGTGGCGCGTCGCACCGCCATGATGATGGGAACGCCCGGCCCGTCCAGGCTCATCCCAGTCGCGCCCGAAATGGTGATCGGGCCCTGCGGGGCCTGCGCCCCCGGGGTGAAGCAATCGCGCACGCCGGTCCACGGCTGCGGTGGCCGAGGGGGCTGAAAGCGGTGCTTGGCGGTATCGTCGCCATAGGCGATGCCGAGAAAGCGCGACACACCGCCCGAGCGCAGGCCACGCACCCGACCACTCGTCGTCTCGACCGGCGAGGTCGACTGGTCCGGCGGCGCCGCACGCTCGGGCGCAGCGGCGAGAAGTCCGGCGGGAAGCACCAGCCCGAGGCCGCCGGCCATTGCGGCCGTCAATGCGGCCCTGCGAGTCACGCGCGCGGAGAGTGGATGACCCAGGATCATGCGAGCAGGAATCAACGAATGATGCGCGGGTATTGAACCGACGGCGCCACCTTGAACATGTCGCGGTAAGACGGGGGCTGCACCCCGCCCGCATCCTTGATACCGTATTTGATGGCAAGCTCCGCGCCGATCGCCGTCTGGCCGCTGATCTCCATGACCTTCGGATCGTTGTACAGGGCCCAGATGATGTGGCCCGTGAATTCCGTCGTCTCGAGTACCATTCCCCGGAACTTCTCGGGGTTCGCCTCCATCATCGCGATGAGCCGCTCGCTCATGAGCGGGCCCATCCAAATGGAGAGCGCCGCCACGCCATGGTCCTTAAAGTCGATTGCCATGTCGGCGGCGAACTTGTCCATGCTCGCCTTGTGAGCGCCGTACGCCGGGCCGTATATGTAGTGAACGGCGCCGGATGAGGAGGTGAAGATCATGAGCCCGCGACGCTGCCTCACCATCACCGGTGCAGCGTAGTAGCTAGCGACGTAGCTGCTGCGTATCCCGACCGTCAGAGTGTCCGCAAGCGCGAGCGGCTTCTCCCAGAAGTTGCCGGGCGCACTGAGCTGGTCATGCGTCGCAAAGGCATTGTTGACCAGGATGTCCAGGCGACCCTGCTCTTTCTCAACGCGATCGAACAGGCTCTTCGTCTGGGCGTCGTCCGCGTGATCGAGGCGAACGGCTATGCCTTTGCCTCCGGCCGCCGTGACCGCGTCCGCCGTCTCGTAGATGGTTCCCGGGAAGGAGGCGTCGCCCGCCTTCTCCGATCGGCCGGTCACATACACCGTGCAGCCATGGCTGCCCAGTGCGATCGCGATGCCGCGCCCTGCACCGCGGCTTGCGCCCGTGACGACGGCAATGGTTTTGCTGGTCATCGCCCAACCTCCCCCATGATGCGCGTTAAACTCGAGACGCGCACCGCGTGCGGCTTCACGGCCCGTGGTGCGAGGCAGAGCGCCCGAGGTGCCCTTCGCCAAATCCTATCACTACTGTACGACTGCCGCACTTGCGATCGAGTGCGGACATGCCGGACCTGCGAAGCGGCGCCACACTTGCGGCAGGGCGAGGTTAGTACTAGTGTACACATGTGTTGACTATCTGGCCGAGCCGTTGGGCGTGGGATGTCCCATGAGGCCCATGTCACCTGCTCGAGAGTGGAGCGCGCATGTCCTTGAAGGGTAAGACCGCAGTCGTGACGGGAGGCGCCCGCGGCCTGGGCCGCGCCATCGCCCTGCGGCTCGCGAGCGACGGCGCCGCCGTCTCGGTCTGGGATCTCAAGCGCGAAGGCGCCGAGGAAACCGCCGGGATGATTCAGAAGCTGTCGGGCCGCGCGATTGCCTGCGTCGCCAATGCGGGATCCGCATCCGACATTGCAGCCGCGACTTCGTGCACTCGCGCCGAGCTCGGGCCGATCACGATACTGGTGAACAACGCGGCACTCTCGCCGTTCGCTCCGTTCGAGACAATCACGGAGGAAATGTGGGATGCCCTGATGGCGCTCAACCTGAAAGGGCCGTTCCTCTGCACCAAGGCGATCATCCCGGACATGCTGGCGGCGGGCTGGGGGCGCATCATCAACATATCCTCCTCGTCCGCTCAGACGGGCTCATCCGCGCAAGCGCATTACGCCGCCTCGAAGGCCGGCGTGATGGGCTTCACCAAGGCGCTCGCCATCGAATACGCCACGCGCGGCATCACCGTGAACAACGTGCCGCCGGGCTTCGTGGACACGGAGGGCCTGCGTGCATCCCCGGTCGACATCGAGGGCTTCGCCCAGAAGACCCCGATGAAGCGCCCGGGCAAGCCCGAGAACATCGCGGCCGCCGTTGCATTTCTGGCCTCCGAGGCCGCGGACTACATCACCGGCCACACGCTCAGCGTCAATGGCGGACGCTACATGAACTGATGAGAACACCGAGGAGCCCGAGCGATGGACAACGAACAGCGGCTTGCGCAGCTGGAGCGCAAGATCCAATATCTGACCGATCGCACCGCAATCCTGGATTGCATCGCACGCAACGCCCGGGGCTGCGACCGCCACGATAGGGAGCTTCTCGCGAGCTCGTATCACGATGACGGGACCGACGAGCACGGCTACGAGGTCAATCCCGGTGCTCGCTATCCGGACTACGCCAACAAGGTGCATGCGGCCGGCTCGATGCACAACATGCACAACATCACCACCCACACCTGCGAAATCGACGGTGATACCGCACACTGCGAGAGCTATGTGATCGGTCTGTTCCTCAATACGGATGGCAAGTCCGCTCGGCTCATCGCCGGCCGCTACGTCGACCGGCTCGAGCGGCGCGAGGGAGAATGGAAGATCGCACTGCGACGCTCCACCGTCGAGGTCTTGATGACGGGAGACGCGTCCATACTGAGCCTGCCGCTGTTCACCAAGCTGGGCTATCTGCGGGGGACCCGGGATGAGCGCGACGTGTCGTATCAGCGCCCGTTGACTCTGGAGGAAACGCCCGATCGCTGGGATGTGGGCTGAGCGGCGCAGGGGCGCAGGCTGATCGCCTCGATGGACGCGGCCGACGCGATCGCTAGAGCATCAACGTGCCGAGCAAGCCGCCGTCGACCGCCCAGCTCTGGGCAGTGACGTGGCTGGCAGCATCCGACAACAGAAAAGCGGCGACTTCCGCCGCTTCGGCGGGATCGCCGATGCGCTGCAGCGGCGTGCGCCCCGCCATGGCCGCCCTCTTCTCGTCGGGGACGGCCGCCAGCATGGCCGTATCGATGAAACCGGGCAGCATGCAGTTGCAGCGCACTCCGCTCCCGGCCGCCTCCACCGCCACCGAGCGTGCCAGGCCGAGCGCGGCATGCTTGCTCACGACATAGCCGCTGTTTCCCGCCATCCCCGTCTCCGAGGAGAGACTGCCGGTGATGAGTATCGCTCCCTTGCGTCGCGCCATCATCGCGGGCAGCACATGCCTGACCGTCCAGAACGGTGATGACACGTTGACGCGCAGCACCTCCTCAAAGGTATGGTCCGGGTACTCCCAGATCGGAACGAAATCACCCACGAAGGCCGCGTTCAAGAACAGCGCGTCGATCGGACCGCGGCGCTCGACGGCACCATCCAGCGCCGCGAGCAGTCGGAGCTTGTCGGCCACATCCACCGCCAGGCAGCTCGCGGCCTCACCCAGTGCACGCTGCGCCCGCTCGAGCAGCTCCGCGCGGCGCGCCATCAATGTGACGCAACCGCCCAGCGACACGATCTTCGCGGCGGTCGCGTATCCGATGCCGCTCGAGGCGCCGGTGATGACGACATGACGGCCGCTGAAATCCACTGACGCGACTCCCTGGATGATGCCGTGTGGTCGGCGGATCGACGCCGTAGCTTAGTTTTGGCCGGCCTTTCCGGTCAAGGATTCCGGGGCGGGAATCTGCCTCGGGCTCGAGGGTTGCCTGCGGGTGCAAGGCCTTGTAACCTACTGAACATTCAGTCAGTGATGGATCCCGCTTCGAGGGTACGTGCTTATGCTGAACAAATCGATCGGGGCGTCCGGGTCTCGGAGCGGCTCGCACCGCACCTGCCGCGTTGGCGCGGCACTGATCGGGCTCTTTCTGCTGGCGACGTCGATGACGGCGCCGGCCGCAAATCGAGCACAGACCAGGACCGTGCGCGTGGCGGATCTCGACGCCATCTGCCGCCCGCAAATCGTACAAGCCGCCGTCTCGAAGCTCTCGCCCGCCGTGACCGTACACGAGCTCCCGAAGGAGGAGATGGCCGCAGCGGCCATGCCGGGGGGAACGCATTTCGTCGCCGCCAGCAGGAATCTGCCGGCCTTCTGCCAGGTCTCCGGCAGCTTCGTCACCGATCCGAAGACAGGCAAGACTGCAAACTTCCTGGCGACGTTCCCGGCGCAGTGGAACGGCAAATATCTGCAGCTCGGCTGCTCCGGCCACTGCGGCCAGTTCGCCGTCAGCAATGCCGCCACACCCAGTGTGACGATCACGACCCAAGGCTACCCCGGCGAGATCATCAGCAAGGGCTACGCCTCGATCGCCACCGATGAAGGACACGCCGGCTTCTCGGGTGGACTCTGGGCGATCAAGGGTCCGGGGCGTGTCGATGAAGATGCCATCGAGGACTTCTACTATCGTGCCGACGAAGTGCTCACCCGGGTCGGCAAGCAAGTCACGCTGGCGTTCTACGACCGCGCCACGAACACCCCGCAAAAGCTCTCGCGATCCTACTTCAGCGGATGCTCCGGCGGAGGGCGCGACGCCTTCGTGGCCGCCTCCTATTTCCCCGAAGAATTCGACGGCATCATCGGCGGCTCGGCTTACAATCTGGTCGGAGCCTCTCTGCAGTTTGCCGGCGTTGCGCTCGCTACCCTGCGATCCGCGGACGCCGATGTCCCGCCGGCGCTGATCGCCAGGATCGATCCGATCGTCAAGGCGCAATGCGACAAGCTCGACGGGGTCGAGGATGGTCTCATCCAGAACCCCGCCGCTTGCGGTTTTCGGCCGGAGCGCGATCTTCCCCGTTGCGACGGCAAGACCGCAGCCGACCAATGCTTCACACAGGCGCAGGTCGAGACCATCAGCACGCTGCTGACGGCGGTCACCGATGAGGACGGCCACGTCGTTCAGCCCGGCTTCTCCGTGAGTGAAGTGCAGGATGCCTTCCGAATGCCGAACCGACCCAAGGATCTTGCCGCCGCGGATCCGTGGCCGAACGCCGACACCGATAATCCGACCGCCACCGGTCCGTGGCCGCTCGCCAATGCCACGATCAAGATTTTCATCCACAAGAACGATCCCGATTTCAACACGCGCTCTTTGTTCACGTTCAAATCCGGCGGCCCGGGTCCCATCACCGACTACCACATCGTCGTGCCCAAGGCGCAGGTCGCGCGGGCGCTTGCCGAGGCACGCATGGGTATCGGCCACTTTCCGCAGAATGCCGCCGAGCTGATCAAGCTCAACCGCAAATTTCTGATCTGGACCAACCTCAGCGATCAGCGGCTGACACCCTACATGTCGATCAACTACTACAAGCAGCTCGCGCAGATGCACGGCGGTTATGCAAAGCTGCAGCACAACGTGCGCCTCTTCGGCATTCCCGATTCGAGCCACTGCAGCATCACCGGCGTGGGTCCGGACAACTTCGATGCCCTCACCGCCATGGAGGACTGGGTGGAGAAGGGCAAGGCGCCCGACGCACTGCTCGCGAAGCTGTATGATCCCAAAGGTCCCGACGTCGATCCCGGCAAGACGCCGCTGCGGACGATGCCGCTCTGCAAATTCCCGGAGATGGCGCACTATAGCGGCAGGGGCGACGTCAAGGACGCCGCCAATTGGAGCTGTCCGGCGGGCGACACCTCGATGTTGAGGATCGGCGAGAGCGGCAAGCAGGCGGGTGTCGTCGAATAGGGTTGGCCGCCACGGGTGAGCGATGAGGATCGAATTCTTCTTTGACTGCTCGAGCCCGTGGACTTACCTGGCATTCGAGGGTGTCCAGCCGCTCGCGCGCGAGTTCGATGCCGAGATCGCCTGGCGGCCCATACTCGTCGGCGGCATCTTCAACGCGGTGAATCCGCGCGTCGAGTACAAGAAGCGCTTGGCGACCGAGCCGCCTCGAAAAATGGCTTATTATCTCAAGGACCTGGCGGACTGGGCGCGCGCAGCCGGGCTCGAGATCAAGTTTCCGCCGCCCGGCCATCCCGTGAACAGCGTGAGAGCGATGCGCGCCTGCTTGGCGCTTCAGGAACAGGGAAAGCTCATCCCCTGGGCGCGCGCCGTCTTCGGCGCCTATTTCGCGGAAGGTCTCGACATCTCTTCGGACGCAGTGCTCAATGATTTGAGCCGCGCGGTGGATGTCGAGCCGGACTGGCTCCTTGGCCGCATAGCCGAGCAATCCGTCAAGGACGCCTTGCGCTCGAACGTGGATGAGGCGATCGCGCGCGGCGCTTTCGGGTCTCCTACGATGTACCTGGACGGCGACGATATGTACTTCGGGGTCGATCGATTGCCGATGCTTCGAAAGGCAATGGAACGAAAGTCGGCTCGACGAACCGGCAATCCGCACCTCTGTTAAGCTTCGTCGGGACGATTCGGTAGATCTTGCACCACAAGCTCTTGTCAGGAGCCCCTATGCCCGATGAAGCGCGCAAACCCGGGAGCAGCCCGGTCACCGAGGAGGAAATACAGGCGCGAGAAGCCCACATAACGGGCAAGCCGCCGCGGATTTCTCCTCTGGCGCCCGGTGAGTTCGGACCGGAGGCGACCGAGACCGTGGCGGCCCTGCGCGGGGCGCTCTCGGCCGGGCCCTCGAGCGGCGAGGTGCCGGAGATCATCGCCACCCTGTTGCGCCATCCCGCCTTGTTCCGGCCCCATCTCAACCTGGCGATGCAATTGTTCACCGGTGCGCTGCTGCCGCGCGATCGAGAAATCGCGATTCTACGAACGGTGTGGCTATGCATGGCACCGTACGAATGGGGCGAGCACGTCGCGGCGGGCAAGCGAGTCGCGGGCCTGACGACGGAGGAAATCGAGCGCATCACGATGGGCTCGGCGGCGCCCGGCTGGAATGAGCAGGACCGCAGCCTGATTCGAGCGGTCGAGGAATTACACGACACCGCGATGATCAGCGACCAGACCTGGGCGGCTCTGGCGCGCCGCTTCGACGAGAGGCAGCTGATCGAGCTGCCCATACTCGTCGGACAATATCAGGGGGTCTCGTATCTCGAGAACGCCCTTCGGCTGCGGCTGATTCCAGGCAACCCGGGCCTGTCGGCGCGTTGAATGGGGCGAACCATGCCGCGGCCTCCCCGAAGCCGTCGACGCGATGACCCTGAGGTACGCCGCGAGCAGATCATCGATCAGGCGATCCGCATCATCGGCCAGCGCGGGTATTATGGCTTCACCATCCAGGAGCTGGCGCAGCGCTGTGGACTGTCCAATGCCGGACTGCTGTATCACTTCGGCACCAAGGACCAGATCTTCCTTGCCGTGATGCAGGAGCTCGAGCGCCGCGAGATAGAGGTCATCGCTCCGCTCGCGGCGGCCGCGGAGCGGCAGGGCGAGCTCAGCACCGCCGGGCTGAAGGCGGCCTTCGCGGAGCTGTTGCACACGATGCTCGCGCGCGGAGTCAATCGGCCGGAACTGAGCCGCTTCCATGCGATTCTGCAGTCCGAGTCCTTGGACAAGCACCACCCCGGACACGAGTCGTTCCGCCTGCAGGAATCCAGGGTATTGAGGCTGTTCGCCAAGCTCGTCGCGCCCCATGCGCCGGACCCGCGCTCGACGGCCCGCCAGCTACTCGCGCTGATGCAGGGGCTGGCGCTGCAGTGGCTGCGCGAGGATCAGGGATTCGACCTGATAGCGGAGTGGGACAAGGCGATTGCGACCGTGGTCCCGAGGATTTCGGCGCGGGCAAAGCACGGCTCCTTGCCTGCACCGCAATCTGCGCGCCACGCAGACCGGCCGCCGGGACCGAAGCGGCGCCACCGCCCCTCCTAGCGCGAGCCGAAGGCGTAGCGCAGATTTATGCCGACCTGCATCGGCGGTGTGACCATGGGCACGCCCGTGCCGGCCGCTGCGTAATATCCCGGATTGCCGAAGACGGCATTGAGGCCGCCCGGCTCTTGAATCGGAAAGTAGCTCTTGCTGAGCAGCACGGTACGGTTGAAGAGATTCTTGGCAAAGATTGTCGCCTCCCAGCGACCGCTCGGATCTCGAACGCCGAGATAGCCGTTCACGATCGCGTAGCTCGGCACATCGTAACCCTCGACCGCGTTGGGGTTGCTCGGGTAGTAGGTCGCCAGACCGCGGATGTAGCCGTCCAGTCTCGGGGCAATCGGCATGGAGTACTCTGATCGCACGGTCGTGTTCCACGAGGGCGCGTTCGAGATCGACTGGTTGTTTCTACACTCATAGACGAGCGCGCCGGGTTTGCCGGCTGCGGCGACCGCCGCTTGGAAGGCAGCAACGGTCGGGTCGAGAATATTGACACCGGGCGGCGTGCACGGTGTCAGCGCATTGTCCACATGGCCATTGGAGTAGCTGAAAGCGGCGTTCGTGATCCAGCGCGGTGTTATGCGGAACGAGCCGTCGAGGTCGATTCCATTGACCACGGAATTCGCATTGTTGCTGAAGTTATTCACGGCGATGGAGGTCGTCGTGTAGCTCGTTCCCGGAATGGGGGTCACGACCAGATACGGCGCATACAGCGACTGGAATATGAGCCCGTCGAAGTACTGATGATAGATGGCGACATTCACTTCCGCCCGGCGGTCCAGGAACAGCGACTTCAACCCCAGCTCATAAGAGTGCGAATACTCCGGATGCAAGTTGATGAGCGAATTGAGCGTCGGGTCACCCGTGGCATTTTCCGGCCCAAGGACCGTCGTGCCCGGACGCCAGGCGGTTCCCGTGGTGGCATAGGCCATCACATCGTCGGTGAAGTGGTGCGACAACGAGACGTTGTAGATGGTGGACCGATCCCTGTCGATGGCATTCGGGAACAGGTCGAGCGGTGTCTTGGTGCCGAGCAGGGCGAGGGTGTAGCTGCTGTTCGAGGACGAATCGTAGCTCAGCGAGCGTACGCCAGCGGATAGCTCCGTGCGGTCCCCTAGATGCACGGTGGCGTTGAAAAATACCGAGCGCTCATACAGGGCCGGGGTTGCGTGGATCAGAAGCTCCTCGGCGAACATCGGGTTGAACTCGTAAGGGTTTGCCGCGGGGCCGAACCCGAACGCGCCGGGCAGGAACCCGGCGAACTGCACCGTTGGGGAACCTCCCGCGCTGCCGTTTTCACTGTAGTACCGGGCGCCGAGGGTGTAGTCGAGCAGTCCGAGTATGCGTTCGTCGGACATGAGCCGCAATTCACTCTCCTGCGAGAACGTCTTGCTCACGCCCGTCGAAATGTAGTCGGTGCCCGGTAGAAGATTGCCGGTGTCCTCGGCCGTGTTCGTGCCGATGGATACACTGTTATATGCGCCGGTGTAGGCGAGACGCTGGCCGGCGATGTGCCAATCGACCTGTCCCGTGATGAAGTCGTATCTCTGATTGCTGCTATTCGGGTCGTTATTGACCGACAGACGTTGGGTCGGGCTGATCGGGGGCCCATTGTAGCCGGGCGGTATCACCGTCGGCGCCGTGTACTGGAAGGGAAAGCCGGGGAACGGCGGGGGCGGTGGAAAGGTTCCGCCCGCCGAACCCGGTCCTAAAACCTGCGTGTAATTGTTTATCCCCTCCTCGAGGTGCTGGTACATGAACGTGCCGGAGAGGGAATCAATCGGCTGAAAGGTGACGGTCGCGCGCTCGGATACGGTGTGCGCGTAGGGCGAGGTTGGATCGTACAGGCTACGCACCAGATCGAGATGATTGTCCTCGACCACGCCGGCAAGCCTCACGGCCAACATGTCCTTGATGATCGGCAAATTGACCGCCGCCTGTCCGTCGACTGCGCCCGGTCCGTGCAGGGCGTCCTCGCTGTATCCGGTGACGTCCATATAGCCGCCAAACTGCGTCAGGTCAGGCCTCCGTGTCGTGAGCGTGATGGCGCCGGAGGGCGCAGACTCGCCATGCAGGGTGCCTTGGGGTCCGCGCAGCACCTCGACATCGCCGATATCGTAGAGCGCCTGGAATACCTCTTGCGGCGCAGCGAGATACGCATCATTCAAATAGAGTGCGACCGTCGGCAACGGATCCTGCGAAAAAATCGAATACGAAAGCCCGCGGATCGACACGCTGTCGTTGAGCCCGCCCGGATCGACGTTCATCGTCAGGCCCGGGACGATGCTTTGTATATCCTGGAAATTCAAAATATTGAGTTTTTGAATGGTATCCGCAGTGACCACATCCACCGTCTGCGGCACATCCTCGAGCAGCTCCTCCCTGCGCCGTGCACGACGATCTCGGTAATTTGATCTCTCGACGCCGCCGCAGCCGGTGCGCTCGTGTCTGCGGAGTTCTGCGCCCACCCGCCCGACGCTGCCGCCAAAAGACCCGCTCCCGCCAACACCTTGAAAGTCCGAACAGCCATGCATCCCCCCAAATCGTTCTTTAGCAGCCGTCTCCGCGCCGTTCTATTGGAATGTGCGTGTGGAATGAGCGTCGCGCATGTCGGCCATGCTGTCAAGCCAATATATCAAAATTGGCCTACCGACCTGAAGAGGATGAAAACATCGGCCAATCGGTTGTCAGGCCAATTGAGTCAACCGATCCGCATTATTGGCCCAGGTCGCCTGCCCCAAGGAAGCTCACCAATGGACACGCATGTTCACTAATGGCACAATTCAATCAAATACACAAGGCATCCCCGGATGGCGTGCGCCCATCGAGGGGAGCCCTGGGGAGGGCTCGTTTCGCCCGCTCGGCAGGCGAGGGGCTCGATTTGCTCACAGGGGGCGCTCGGTCAAGATGCACGCGGCCCATCTCGAGCGGTAGGATTCATGCACAGCGAACGGCGCCACGATTTCACGGCGGCCAACCCGGACTCGTCGATCCAGAATCGCGTGCCGCCCGACGCCGATGAGCACTATCGTCCGGCACTCACGCTGCTCGCCAGCCTGTTCTTCATCTGGGGCTTCATCACCGTCATCAACAACACGCTGCTGCCGCATCTGCGCGCCGTGTTCGCTCTCAACTACACACAGACCACGTTGCTCGAATCGGTGTGGTTCATCGCGTACTTCGTCGCATCGCTCCCCTCGGCACGGCTCATCGAGCGGGTCGGATATCAGCGCGCACTGGTCGTGGGGCTGCTCGTCATGGCGGGAGGTGCGCTCATCATGATCCCCGCGGCTCGAATTCCCTCTTATGGCGTCGTTCTTACCGCGCTGTTCGTCATCGCCAGCGGCATCACGCTGCTGCAGGTGGCCGCCAATCCGTATGTCGCGGTGGTGGGGCCGCCCGAAACGGCGTCGGCGCGCTTGAATCTCGTGCAGGCGTTCAATTCGCTCGGCACCACGCTCGCGCCTCTTTTCGGGGGGTATCTCATTCTCGGTCGCTCGGCCTCGGGCACCGCCACGGGAGATGGGCGAGTGCTGACGACCGCACAGCGCCTCGCCGATGCGCAATCCGTGCAGCTCCCTTATATGATCGTCGCGCTGGTATTGGTTCTGCTGGCTGTCGCGATCGCGCGTTTTCCATTGCCGGCAATGGGGACTGCGGCGTCCAGGGTCTCCAAGGCGCAGCGCCGCGGCCACACCCTGTGGGCGCACCGCAATCTCGTCTTCGGAGTGCCTGCGATCTTCATCTATCTGATCGCCGAAATCGGCGTTTCAAATCTGTTCATCAACTTCGTGTCTCAACCCAGCATCGGCGACCTGTCCCACGAGCAGGCCTCGCATTACCTGTTCGTGCTCTGGGGCGGCATGATGGTGGGGCGATTCCTGGGGAGCGCGGTGATGCGACTGGTGGCTGCCGAACGGGTGCTTGCATTTGCGAGCGTCGCTGCCTGCGCCGTGATGCTGGCTGCGAGTTTCGCCACGGGACACCTCGCCATGTGGGCGCTGATCTCGGTCGGACTGTTCCACTCGATCATGTTTCCGACGATCTTCACGCTCGGCATCCGCGGACTCGGGCCGCTGACCGAAGAGGGGTCGGGATTGCTCATCATGGCGATCGCGGGCGGGGCTCTGGTGGTCGTTCAGGGCGCTTTGGCCGACTCCTTCGGCCTACAGGCGTCATTTCTGCTGACGGCCGGCTGCGAGCTTTACGTGCTTTTCTATGCTCTATGGGGCTGCCGTCGATAGCGCCGCGGCTAGCGCTGCGCGAGTTGCGCCCTGATGAAGCGCGCCTGCTCCTCGAGGACCTCCTCATCCTCCGGAGCACCGAAGAAGCCCCCGTGCGGCATCGCCTCCCAGACATGCAGCTGCGCCTCGATTCCCGCGCGCCGCAGCGCCCGATGCATGAGCACCGTGTTGGAAAGGAAGAGATCGCGGGTGCCGCAGGTGAGGATGGTCGGTGGAAATCCCTTGCTGAAGTCGCCGAATACCGGCGAAAGATAGGGGTCTCGCAGATCATGTCCGTTGGCATACAGGGCGATGCTGTCCGTGAGCCGCTGCGACGCCACGACATCGACGAAGATGTTGGCCTCGAATGAGTCGCCGGACTCGGTCAGATCCGCCTCGGGGGTCGCGAGCACACAGGCGCCCGGCAGCGGCAGACCCATATCGCGGGCCTTGAGCACGAACGCGGCCGCCAGGCCGCCACCCGCCGAGCCGCCCGATACCGCGATCCTTTCGGGCTGGTAGCGCCCGAGCAACGAGCGATAGGCCTCGATGGAGTCCTCGAGTCCGGCCGGGTAAGGATGGTCCGGCGGCATCCGATAGTCGACGGCAAAAGCCCGCATGCGGGCGTGTGCGGCAGCCGGCGGGTGAGAATCTCGCACGGAAAGGCCTGCGCGCCGGCGGCCATGTGAGCCGTCAACCAGCGATTGCTTTCCTCGATGTAGGCGCGCCAGGCAGCCTTGTCATCGACGTCCGAGGGCATCTTCGGGCCTTCCAGGCGCTTGGAAAGAAACGCTCGCGCTTGCGGGCTCACGGTTGACGGTGCGGGCACCGTATGTGCGGGAACGAAGATACCCTGCGGCACGATGTCTTGCGCCGTCGTCATGGCATGCCCCTTCGATGCAGCGCCATCATCGGAGCCCGCAAGGCGCAGGTCAAGCTGTCAAGCCAACCGCCATGAATTGGCCTAACATCCACGGGCATCTACCAGTTCCACATGGTACCGTCGCTCAGTCGCGCAATGGGCAGATAGGCGGGCTGGTAGGGAAAACGCGCCGCGATCCGCTCGTCGATGTCGACGCCGTGACCGATCGCCTCGCCCGGGTGCAGCATGCCGTCCTTGAAGTAGTAGGCGTGCGGGAAAACCGCATCGGTGTCGCTCGAATGGCGCATGTATTCCTGAATGCCGAAGTTCGGCACCCAGGCGTCGAAGTGCAGCGCCGCGCCCATGCTCACCGGCGACAGGTCGGTGGCGCCGTGGCTGCCCATGCGGACTTGATAGAGGGATGCCAGGTCGGCGATGCGCCGCAGGTGGGTGATCCCGCCCGCGTGCACCACGGTCGCACGAACGTAGTCGATCAGCTGGTTCTCGATCAGATCCTTGCAATCCCAGATCGTGTTGAAGATCTCACCGACCGCCAGCGGGGTGGTGGTGTGCCGGCGGATCAGCCGGAAGCTTTCCTGGTTTTCCGCCGGCGTCGCATCCTCCAGCCAGAACAGCTTGTACGGCTCGAGCGCCTTTCCCAGGCCCGCCGCCTCGATCGGGGTGAGGCGATGGTGCGCATCGTGCAACAGATGCACGTCGAGCCCGTAGCGGGCGCGCAATCGCTCGAACAGCCGCGGGACGAAGTTGAGGTACTTGCCGGAATCCCATACGGTCTCTCCGGGCAGCGCCGCATCGGCGGGCTCGTAATAGAGCTTGCCGCGACCCACGCCATACGCGTCCTTGAGGCCGGGGATGCCCGACTGCGCGCGCACCGCGAGGTACCCCATGTCGAGGTAGCGGCCGACCTCCTCGACGGTCTCTTCGAGGTTCGCCCCGTTCGCATGCCCGTAGACCAGCACACCGTCGCGGCTGCGCCCGCCGAGCAGATCGTAAAGCGGCATGCCGGCCATCTTCGCCTTGATGTCCCAAAGCGCCGTATCGACGGCGGAGATCGCCGACATGGTCACCGGACCGCGCCGCCAGTAGGCCCCGCGGTAGAGGTACTGCCAGGCATCCTCGATGCGCCGCGGATCGCGCCCGACCAGGCAGGGGATCACGTGCTCGCGCAGATAGGCGGCCACCGCCAGCTCGCGTCCGTTGAGCGTGGCATCGCCGATGCCGTGCACACCCTGATCCGTCTGAATCCTCAGGGTGACGAAGTTGCGTCCGGGCGAGGTGACGATGACTTGGGCGGATTCGATCTTCATCTGCGTGCCACACCGGAGCAAATGGTGATTGGTGTATCTTAGCGCCCAGGCTGTAGCCGGATGATCGCTCGAAGCTTTGTTTGGTCTCGCAACTTTCACTATAATTGGTCAGGCCACTTCCCGCAAGGAGATGAGCCGATGGCGGCTTCCAGAAAGAACCGTGCCGCAACCGGCAGCGCCGCCGCGCTCGCCGGTCAGGACCGGCTGTACAAGAACCTGGCGCGCGCGCTGTTCAGGGATCTCGCCAACGGCAAGTACGCGGTGGGCGCGCGCCTGCCGCCCGAGCGCGAGCTCGCCGCCGAGCACCGGGTGAGCCGCCCGACCGTACGCGAGGCAATCATCGCGCTCGAGGTGCAGGGACTGGTCGAGGTTCGAGTCGGGTCCGGCGCCTATGTGCGCCGCCTGCCCGGCGCCGAGGACTCGCCTGGATTCAATGTCACGGCTTTCGAGCTCACCGAGGCGCGTCTGGTGATCGAGGGCGAGGCCGCAGCGCTCGCCGCCGTGCATATCGACGACGCCGAGCTCGACGAGCTGGACGCGCTGGTACGGCGCATTGCCGATGAGAATCTGCGGGATCAGGGCACCGAGGATGCCGACCGCGACTTTCATCTGCTGATCGCGCGCGCGACCCGCAACACGGCCATCGTCAACACGGTCGAGGAGCTCTGGCGGCTGCGCACCAGCTCGCCTGCGAGCGCGTTGCTGTACGCGAAGGCGCGCACCGCCAAGGTCAAGCCCGTGGTCGAGGAGCACCGCGCGATCGCCCGCGCACTGCGCACGCGCGATCCGGGCAAGGCGCGCACCGCGATGCGCGCGCACCTGCGTGCGGTGCTCGAGCACCTGCTGTTCGCGACCGAAGAGCAGGCCTTGGCCGAGGCGCGCAAGGCCGCGGAGCGCACGCGCCACCGCTATGCGCGCCTGATGTCCTGATCGTTTGCGCCGCACGTGCGCCTCGCGGGTCCCCTTCGTTGGGCCTGACAGCCCCGGCGCTGCGGGGCGAGCGCGCGCCGCGAAGCCGCTGGTGGCGGCAGGTGACACGCTATCAGTGGTTCATGTTTGCCGTGGTATCGGCTGCCTGGCTGTTCGACAATCTCGACCAGCGGCTGTTCTCGCTGGCCCGCATCCCTGCGCTCACCACCCTCATGGACGGCCGCGCGTCGGCATTGCAGGTGCAGGCATTCGCCAAGGTGGTGACCGCGCTCTTTCTGATCGGCTGGGGAATAGGCGGCCTGACTCTGGGCGCGCTGGGCGATCGGTTCGGGCGCGCTCGCTTGCTCACCGCTGCGATACTCCTCTACTCGGTCGGCACCGGGCTCACGGCGCTGAGCGCATCCGGGTGGCAATTCGCGCTGCTTCGACTCTTGACCGGTCTCGGAATCGGCGGGGTGTTCGGTCTCGCCGCGGCCATCCTGGCGGAATCCGTCCCGGGTCGCGCCCGGCTGGCGATGCTCGCCATCCTGCAGGTGCTTTCGACGGTCGGCAACATGGGCGCGGCGCTGGTGAAGATGGGGGTGGACTTGCTGGCATCGAGCGGCGCCATCCGCGCCGAGCAGAGCTGGCGCTGGCTGTTTGCGGCCGGCGCGCTGCCTGCCGCCCTTGCGGGGTTATCCGGTCTGTACCTGCGCGAGTCGGACAGCTGGCTTCGATTGAGGGCGGCCGGCGCGCTGCCGAGGCGCTGGTTTGGATCCTACGCGCAGCTGCTGTCGCAGCGCGAAGAGCGGCGCAACCTGTTGCTCGGATCGCTGCTCGCCATCGCCGGCGTGGTCGGCCTGTGGGGCATCGGCGAGTATGCCGTGGACCTGCAGCATGCCGTGTTCAGCTCGTATTTCGCGCAACGCAACCCCGCCTCGGACGTCGGTGCACTGGTGGCGCAGGCGATCAACCGGGCGTATCTGTCGCAGATGGCCGGGGCGGCGCTCGGCATGTTCGGCTTCACTTATGTTGCCGGGCGCTTCGGCCGCAGGCCCGCATTCATCGTCGGCTTCTTCGCGGCGTTGGTGCTGACGCTGCTCGTCTACGGGCGCCTGCGCACGCCGATCGACGCGTACTGGATGATGCCCCTGATGGGGGTTGCACAGTTCAGCGTCTTCGCCGGATTCGCGATCTACCTGCCCGAGCTTTTCGGGGCCAAGGTGCGCGCCACCGGCGTTTCCTTCGCCTACAACCTGGGCCGCTTCGCGGCGGCGGGCGGAAGTTTCCTGTCGGCGTGGCTCACGACGCGATTGTTTGCGCGCTTTGCCTATCCGGCACCGCTCCGTTACGCGGCGATGACCATGTGCTCGATATTCCTGCTCGGGCTCATCGCGGCCCTGTTCGCCCCCGAGACCCGGGGACGGGAGCTGCGCGAGTGACGGTCACATCAATTCGACCAGGGCCACCCCTTCCGGGGGCAGGTCGAGCACGAGCCGCCGCGAGCGGTCGAGCTCGAGC
This sequence comes from Steroidobacteraceae bacterium, assembly GCA_035504115.1. Lineage (GTDB taxonomy): Bacteria > Pseudomonadota > Gammaproteobacteria > Steroidobacterales > Steroidobacteraceae > Bog-1198. The sequence goes on from DATJSL010000023.1 coordinate 192,307, forward strand.
GTCTGGGCCGGCGGAATCTGCGCGCTGCGCCGCAGTACCGCGATCTGCTCGCGAGTGATGTATTGAGGCGAACCCATGGCGCGCCATGCGGGCATGGGCGAGCCGCGCTCCTGATCCACGTACCTGACTTGCGCGCGCTGCCCTGCCCGGGCGCCTGCAAATTCGAGCCGCAACCGCTTGGCCTCGCCCTGAACGCGGCGAGCGTGGCTCTGACCCGGGATTCCGGACGGCTGCACCACTTCGGCGAGATTCCAGACCAGCGCCGCGGTGGAGCCATCGGCACGCCGCGACGCCAGCACCGGGCCCCGCGCGGTGAGGCGCTGCGGACCGAGGGCGTGCAGCAGCTTGTAGGTATTGAACGATGGCATGGCGATCCCATGGGTCATCATGCCCCAGCTTCCGCCCTCGCTGAGGATGGTGTCGGCCACGCCGAGCTCTTCGTAGGTCCCGCTCAGAGCCCACGGCGACATGGCGCGGCAGTACGGCAGACATGCCGTGATGACATGGGCGATCATCGCCGGGCTGTCCGAGGACCATTCGGTCAGCCAGAGCGGCCGGCCGCGGAAAACCGTGGCGTCTATCTCCTCGCGCGAGCGGTGCACCGCCTCGGGGATGACGTCCGATGGAGGGTAGTGCTCGGCAGCGCCAAAAAGCGTCTTCTGGTCGTCCCCCGCATAGACATGCGTGCTGAAGAAGTCGATGGGCGTATTGCTCTGCTCGCAATAGGCGGCAAGCTGCGGCAGCCACTGTGCCCGTGCCGTGGAGGGACCGCCGACCTGCAGCTTGGAATCGATCGATTTGATCGCGACGGCGCTCGCCCTGTAGAGCTCGAAGTACTGCTGCTGCGTGCCGGACCAGAAATACGGCAGATTGGGCTCGTTCCAGACCTCGAATGGCCAGGAGCTCACCGCGGCGAGCCCATATCGGTCGATCAGATGCGCCACGAAAGTGTGGATGAAAGCTCCCCAGGCCTCGTTCGAGGTGGGAGGCGAGACGTTCGCGGCATAGAAGCCGAACTTTCGATCGCCCGAGGCGAGCCGCTGCGGCATGAAGCTCAGCTCGATGAATGGGCTTACCCCGAGCTCGAGCAGACCGTCATAGACCTCGTCGACATCCTGGAAGTTCGGAGCCTGCGGGGCGCCGCGATTCAGAATCGAGGGGGCGAACACGCCGAGCTCGTCGTTGAAGATCCCGTGGAAGCGCACGCGCTTGAGGCCGACCTCATCGTGCCAGCGCAACAGATCGCGGCGCCAGCTCTCGCGCAAGGTGATTGCCGCGCGATCGGAGCCGGCGCATTCCTCCCAGACATGCGGCAGTGCTGCGCTCACCTCGCGCGTGTCGATGCCGACGGACACGAGCGGCGTCTGCTCTCGAGCGAACGCGGGCAGCGCGGCCGATGCCACGGTGAGGGCGCCGGCCTGCAGGAAGGTGCGACGATCGAGCGTCATGGGCAATTGCGGTTTCGCGCTTGGGGTATGGCGATGAAGTCGATGCTTCGGGAGGCGACCGTGATGCGCGCGGCCTCGAGCCGCTGCGGCCGAAGCTGCGGAACGACGTCATGCGGGCCGATGTGGAGCGGGCGCCCGTTGAGCCGCACGGTGCCCGCTGCGAGCGAGGATGAGCTCAGCGCATAGAGCTCCGCGGGCGCGGACAGCGCGAGGACCGCGGGGACATCAGCCAGGTTGATCGCGAGCACGCTCACACCGCCCGGCCGCTGGCGCAGGCATTGAGCATACACATGCAGCCCGGGGCGTATCGGACCCGCATCCAGCACCACCGGGCCCATCAGTCGCCGCCAGAGCAGCGCCGCCCAGTAGTCGGGACGCGGCTCGAGGCTGCTCTGATCGATCAGTCCGTATTCGCTCGCCGCCAAGGTGTTGTGGAAGATCGCGCTCGCGCCCAGCCGGGCGAGCCGCCCCATCTGATCCAGATAGCGGAAGGTATCGATGAAGGCCGCTGCCCAGGGGCTGCCGCCGCACGCCGCCTGCGCCGTTTCCGTGATCCAGATCGGAGCTCCCGGCGCGTAGCGGTCACGCAGCGCCTTATGCGCCGCGAAGGCCGCATCGGTGCGGGCAAGCCACGCCTCGCTCAACGCCTGGCCGCGGGTGGTTCCGACCCGGGTATCGGAGGGCGGCGCGCAACGCTGCGACACCGCCGGATAGAAGTGATAGGAGAACACATCGAACCGCGGACGCGGCTGCGCGCTGAGAAGATCCTCCGCTGTCGGCGCCCCCGGGATGGGCACATTGGCTGTCGTGACATCCCCCGGGCCGGCAATTCTCAAGCCGGCGGCGGCCTGCGTGACGAAGGCGCGAAACGCCGCGCTGTCGCGCGCGAATGCCGCGGCACCATAGCCCTTGAGGCCGGCCCCGAAACTCGCGAGGTTGGGCTCGTTGAAGAGCTCCGCGGCGTAGATGTCGCCGCCGATCGAGCGCGTGTAATCGAGCAGCGGCCGCGCCTCGATCGGCGTCCAGGTCCCCGAGGCATCGCGAACGCCGCGGCTGACGGTGAACGAGGTCACCAGGCGGGCGTCGACCGCCGTCGCAAACTCGACCACCCCGCGCCATGCGGCGCGGGTCAGCACCCCGTCGAAGCCCGCCGGCGGCGCCGCCATCGCAGGCGCATCGTCATCCTGGAAATAGACCGAGTTGGCCCAGCTTCCGCTCACTCGAACATAAGCCGGGCCGAGTGCGGCCGCCAGCGCCCGTAAACGGCGATTGCCGAGGTCGGCCGGCGCGCGCGCCTCGAACAGGCCTGGATTGCGGCCCACCTGGATCGCGCCCGGCGGCGGTTGCCGCGCCGACATGTGAGCGTAGGGCTTCCAGAATCGGGCGCCGATCACTTCGGCCATCTCGACGTTGTAGGAGAGGAAGCGCGCATCGACCTTGCCTGCCGGCGCAAGCGCGCCCGGGTCGAGACGCACAACCTCGGCCATCGCTGCCTGCCGGCCCGCGAGCACGGCCAGCGCAAGCGCGGCCCCGATGCCGAAGGCCGATCTCCTCGCCCGCATGTCCGTTGGCCGCATGGGCATCCGCATGTGCGGCGTATCCTCCTCTCTTCCAAACCGGTCAGGCCAATATTACATGCCCGAATTGACCAATTCACAATATGAACTAGAATCGGTCGCCACTCCAGTCGGATGGACCGTGACGCGCGTAGTCGCGCGCGGCGCAACCACAGCAGGTGCCGGATGGCCGGCGCACGAGGTCATGCATGAGCTTCGAGACGCCTCCTTGCAGCCGCCGCTCGGTGCTCGCCGCAGCGGCCGCAGGGGCGGTGCTGGCGGCGAGCGGCACAGGCGGCGTTGCGCTCGCAGCCATGACCGATCGGCGCTTTCCCAAAGGCTTCCGCTGGGGGCCGGCGACCGCCGGCCACCAGATCGAGGGCAACAACGTCAATTCGGATCTGTGGTTGCTGGAGAACATCGAGCCGACCGCCTTTGTCGAGCGCTCCGGCGATGCGTGCGACAGCTATCATCGCTATCCGCAAGACATCGCGCTGCTCGCAGCGCTCGGATTCAATGCCTATCGCTTTTCGCTCGAATGGGCGCGGATCGAGCCGACGCGCGGCCAATTCTCGAGCGCCGAGCTCGACTACTATCGACGCGTCATCGAATGCTGTCTCGCGCACCGGGTCGACCCGGCGGTCACCTTCCTGCACTCGAGCGCGCCCCGCTGGTTCGCCGAGGCCGGCGGCTGGCTCAATCCCGAGGCGCCCGCCCTGTTCGCCCGCTTCTGCTCGACCGCCGCAAGAGCCATCGGCGCCGACATGGCGTTCGCGTTCACGATCAACGAGCCGCAGGTGATGAAGACCTTCAGGGCCATCGGAAACTCGTCGGCTTACTTCACCAAGCACGATGCGCTGGAACGGGCCGCGCATGCCGCGGCGGCGAGGGCGAGCGGTTGCGAGCGCTACATCACGGCGAACTATCCCGACATCGACGCCATGACCCCGCAGCTCATCGCCGGTCACGAGCAGGGCTTCGCCGCCATCAAGGCGGAGCGCTCCCGCCTGCCGGTGGGCGTCACCCTGAACATCATCGACTTCCAGCCGGGGAGCGAGGACGATGCGTACCTCGAAGTTCGACGGCGCGCCTATGACGAGTGGCTTGCCTGCGTGCGGCGCAGCGGGGATCTGGTCGGCGTGCAGATCTACCGGCAGATCCGGGTGACAGGCAACGGGCAGCCGCTGCCTGCGCCGCCGCCGATGCCGTTCGTGGCGCCGGGAGACATGAGAGCGAGCCTGGCGCGCCCGGAGGCGCTGCGAAACGGAGTCGACTACGTGTATGCGCAGACCGAGAAGCCCATCCTCGTCACCGAGAATGGCATCGAGACGGACGACGACGCGCGCCGCGTCTGGTACATCGGCGCCGCGCTCGCGGGCTTGCATGAGAGCATCGCCGGCGGCGTGCCCGTGCTCGGCTATTTCCACTGGTCGCTGCTCGATAATTTCGAGTGGGAGCAGGGATACAAGCCCAAGTTCGGCCTGTTCGCCGTGGACCGAGCCACCTTCGAGCGAGCGCCGAAGCCGAGCGCGGCCCATCTCGGGGCAATCGCACGCCGCAACGCGCTGCGGGTGTAAGCGCGCGGCCTGAGCGGCGATGTCGATTCCGTACGGTAGTTGCTGCCACTGAAGAGAGCCATGTCCGCCACTGCCCGAGATTTCGCTCTCGACGTCGTCACCTACGGCGAGCCGCTGGTGGTGTTCGCCGCGCAAGAGGCGGGACCTCTGGCGCAGGCACAGCACTTTCGCCGCAGCATCGCGGGCGCAGAGCTGAACGTCGCCGTGGGCTTGGCGAGGCTGGGGCTCAAGGTGGGCTATGTGAGCCGTATCGGCGCCGACTGCTTCGGCGAGTTCGTCATGCAGACGCTGCGGCAGGAGCGCATCGATGCCTCGCAAGTAAGGATCGACGCCGCCCAGCCGACCGGCTTTTACTTGAAGTCCCGCGCAGCCGACGGCAGCGATCCGCTGATCGAATACCATCGCAAGGGCTCGGCCGCGAGCCGGCTGTCGCCGGCCGACTACGATGCGGCGTACTTCGCGGGCGCCCGCCATCTGCATCTGTCGGGCGTCGCACCGGCGATCTCGCACGGCTCGCTGGAGCTTGCGGTTCACATCGCGCGCGAGGCGCGTGCCGCCGGCGTTCAGCATGTGAGCTTCGATCCGAATCTGCGGCCCGTCCTGTGGCCCGGCCGGGACGAGATGGTGCGGCAGATGCGCCGGCTGGCCGCGCTCGCGCAGTGGGTCATGCCCGGCCTCGAGGAGGGCCGCACCATCACCGGCGCGCAGAGCCCTGCGGCCATTGCCGAGTTCTTTCTGAGAGGCGGCGCGCAAGGGGTGGTGATCAAGCTGGGCGCGGCGGGCGCTTACCTGAAGACTGCCCGGGAGGAGCTCACGGTGGCGGCCGCGCCCGTCAAGCATGTGATCGACACCGTGGGTGCCGGAGACGGCTTTGCGGTCGGCTTCATCAGCGCGCTGCTCGAAGGACGCCGCCCCGGCGAGGCGGTCGCGCGCGGAAACATCGTGGCCGCACTGGCCATTCAAGCGGCAGGCGACAGCGACGGATTGCCTGCGCGCACGTTGCTCGACTCGCTGGAGGCGGGCACCGCGCGCTAGCCACGCTGCGCGAGCGCCTCGCGCAAGGCGCCCAGCGCACCCATCGTCTCGATACGCTCGAGCTTGCAGCTCAGCGCCTGCCGCAACCCGCCGTCGCCGCGGATATCCGCGCCGAACACCGCCTCGAGACCGAGCAGCGCCTGCACCCGCGCAGCGGCGTCCGCGCAGCCCGCCAGGCAGCGCTTTGTCTGCGGCGCGAGCGGATCGTCCACGGCGAAAGACGCTCCGCGGTCGTCGACGCCTCGTTGCCAGCGCATCCAGGCGGCAACGGCGAGGGTCAGCATCGCTGCCGGCCGGCGCGATGCACGCTGCGCGGCCAGGGGCGCGAGCAGCCGCTGCGGCAGCTTCTGCGATCCGTCCATGGCAATCTGCCGCAGCCGATGCCGCAGGGCGCCGTTGCGAAAGCGTGCCAGCAGCGCGGCCCGATAGCCCGCCACGTCGAGCGCCCGCGGCGCGCAAAGCGTCTGCGCGCTCTCGTTCCACAGGGCCTCGATGAACGCGGCGCCTTCGGGCAGCGCCACGAGGTCATGCACGAACTCGACACCGGCCAGCCCGCCGATGTACGCCATCGCCGAATGAGCGCCGTTGAGAAGACGCAGCTTCGCCTGCTCCCAGGGCTCGACGTCGGCCGTGAGATCCACGCCGAGCGCGGCGAGATCGGGTACCGGCCCGGCGAAGCGCTGCTCGATCACCCATTGCCGGAACGGTTCGGTGCTGACGCTCGCTCGATCTTCCAGCCCGAGGCGCTGCGAGGCCTGCGCGCGACTCTCGGCCGTGGGCGCCGGCACGATGCGATCGACCACCGTGTCCGGGAATGCGCCTTCATCGCAGATCCAGTCGGCCAGCGAGGGGTCGTGCGCCCGCGCAAGCGCGAGCACTGCGCCGCGCAACCGCCGGCCGTTGTGCGGCAGGTTGTCGCAGCTGATGAGCGTGAAAGGCGCAAGCCCCGCCCGGCGCCGCGCGCCGAGGCCCGCCACGATGAAGCCCGGGACCGAGCGCGGGGTGCCGAGGTCGCGCAGATCCGCTGCCACATCGCCGTCCTCGCGCAGCAGATCGCCGCTCGCCGGGTCGAGCTTGTAGCCCTTCTCGGTCACCGTGAGGGTGACCACGTGCACCTGCGGCTGCGCGAGCAGCCGCACCACCCTGGGCGGGTCTTGCGGCGCGACCAGCACAGCGCGCACCGCGCCGATGATCCGGGCGCGGACTGAGTCGCCCTCGCGCACCAGCACGCTGTAGAGACCATCCTGCGGCACGAGCTCGTCGCGCACCCGGGTCGAGCGCAGCGAAACGCCGGCCACGCCCCAGCGCAGATCCCCGCGCCGCAGCGCCTCGTCGAAGTACACGGCCTGGTGAGCGCGGTGAAAAGCGCCGATGCCCAGATGCACGACGCCCGTCTGCACGGCTCGCCAGTCATAGCCCGGCCGCGCAACGTCGGGCGAAAGGCAGTCCAGCGTCGAGCGGCCCAGGCGCCGGCTCATAGGCGGTATGCGGCCTTCGCGAGCCCGTAGCTCAGCGCCTGCGCCAGCTCCTGCGCCTCGCTTTCGCCGAGCCGATGCTCCGCGACCAGCCGGGCGAGAAACCCGCAGTCCATGCGCCGCGCGACATCGTGCCGCGCGGGAATCGACAGGAAGGCGCGCGTGTCATCGTTGAAGCCCACGGTGTTGTAGAAGCCGGCAGTCTCGGTGACGCGCTCACGAAACCGCCGCATGCCTTCCGGACTGTCGTGAAACCACCAGGGCGGCCCCAGCCGCAGGGCCGGGTAGTGACCGGCGAGCGGCGCGAGCTCGCGGCTGTAGGCATCCTCGTCCAGCGTGAATACGATGAAGGTGAGCCGCGGATCGGTCCCGTACAGATTGAGCAGCGGCTGGAGCGCGCGCACGTACTCGGTCGCGAGCGGGATGTCGCCGCCCTTGTCGCGGCCGAACCGCCGCAGCAGCGGGACGTTGTGGCTGCGGTGCACTCCCGGATGCAGCTGCAGCACCATGCCGTCCTCGAGGCTCATGCGCGCCATCTCGGTCAGCACTTGACCCCGGAACACATCGGCATCCGATGCACCGTAGCGCCCGGACAGGATGCGCGCGTACAGGGCCCGCGCCTCGGGCGGGGAGAGATCCGCGGTGGTCGCGCTCGGATGACCGTGATCGGTGGCGGTTGCCCCGGCGGCGCGAAAGTAGGCGCGCCGGCACTGGTGCGCGCGCAGATACCCCTCCCAGCTGGAGATGTCCTCGCCGGTGAGCTCGCCGAAGCGCTGCAGATTGTGCACGAAGTCCTCGCCCTGCGGATCGACCACGGCGTCGGGCCGATAGGTGCTGATGACGCGCCCGCGCCAGCCGCTCGAGCGGATGAGATGATGATTGGCCAGCGAATCGAGCGCTCCCTCGGTGGTCGCGAGCACCTCGATGCCGAAGCGCTCGAACAGCGCACGCGGACGAAACGCCTCGCTGCGCAGCGCGGCCTGCATCTGGTCGAACTGCGCATCCGCGTTGCGCGCGTCCGGTATCCGGTCGAGCCCGAAGACCTCCGCAAATACCCAGTCGAGCCACAATCGCGACGGCGTGCCGCGAAACAGGTAATAGTGCTCGGCGAAGCAGCGCCAGATCTTGCGCGGGTCGGCTTCCGAGGGGCCCCCGTCGATGCGGGCAATGCCGAGCGCCTCGAGCGGCACACCCTGGCTGTACAGCATGCGCAAGACATAGTGGTCCGGAACGATGAGGAGCTGCGCCGGATTCTCGAAAAAGGCATTGGTCGCGAACCAGGCCGGATCGGTATGTCCGTGCGGGCTGAGGATGGGCAGGCGAGCGACCTGCGCGTACAGCTCGCGGGCGACCGCCCGCGTGCCCGGCTCTGCCGGGAAGAGACGGTCGGGATGCAGCTCGAGCTTCATGATTGCGCGAGCCCGGCTGCGTCCCGCGCCAATGACTCGATCGCCGCCCAGCTGCGCGACTGCAGCAGCTCGGGAGTCGCCAGCCAGGAACCGCCGACGCAGGGCACATTCGGCAAGGCCAGGAATTCCCTGGCGTTGTGGCGCGTGATACCCCCGGTGGGACAGAACACCGAATCCGGGAAGGGCCCCGCGAGAGCTTTCAGCATGCCGAGGCCGCCGGCCTGCTGGGCCGGGAAGAGCTTGCACGCCATGTAGCCCGCGGCGCGGGCGCTGATCAGCTCGGCGGGCGTCATGATGCCGGGCAGGAGCGGGAAGCTCACGGTCGCGGCCGCGGCGATCAACGGCTGCGTGAGTCCCGGCGTCACGCCGAACTGCGCGCCGGCACGCTCCGCCGCGGTGAAATCCTCGGGCCGGGTGAGCGTGCCTGCGCCGACGATGGCCTGCGGCACGGCGGCGCGCATGATCGCGAGGGCCTCGAGCGCACACGGGGTACGCAACGTGAGCTCGAGCACCTTGAGTCCGCCGCGCACCAGGGCGTGCGCAAGCGGCTGCGCGTGTTCCAGCCGCGCAACCGTCAGCACCGGAATCACGGGGGACAACAGCAGGATGTCGTGAATCTTCACGGAGTGCACAGCCCTGTACAATAGCAAATGCCGCGTCTCGCGCGATGAGCTCAATCGTGAAAAGCAGCCACGGATTCGCGCCGTGCGCACAAGAACGCATCGCCCACCAGCTGCAGCGGTCTTGCATCGACTTCGCTCGATCGGTCGTGGATGAGCGTGGCAAAACGCTCGTACAGACTCGGATATTCGCGCGCCTCGGCATACCTGGCGCCCGCCGGCTCGGCGCCCGCCGGCTCGGCACCGGCAGGCTTGGTGCCCGCAGGCTCGGGGCCGGCGGGGGCCGAGAGGAGCGCACCGCCGGACTGCAGCTTCAGCGTCCCGACGTCGGTCTCGACGATGATGTCCCAGATCGGCGGCCCGCTCTGCCGCCAATCCAGATCCATGAGGATCGGGACGCCCGCGGTATCCTGGAAAGTCAGGGCCGCCGCGATGGGCGCGGCGCGATTGGCGGGAAAGGCGAGCCTTGCCCCGGTCAGTACGAAGGGGCGCGGAAGAACATGGGTCAGAATCGACAGTGCGTTGATGCCCGGATCGAATACGCCGAGCCCGCCCGGCTCCCAGATCCAGCCCTGTCCCGGGTGCCAGGTGCGCACATCCTCGCGCCATGTGACGGTCACCCGCCTGATCCGAGCGGCGGCGAGCCACGCGCGCGCAGGCGCCACTGCCGGCGCGAAGCGCGAGTGCCAGCCCGCAAACAACGTCGTACCGCGCCGGCCCGCTTCCTCGCGCAGCGTCTCGACTTCACAGACGGTTGCACCCGGGGGCTTTTCCAGAAACACGTGCAGGCCGCGCGCCAGGGCGAGCATCGCCAGCTCATAGCGTACCTGCGGCGGGGTGCAGAGCACGACGGCATCGAGTGCGGGCCGCGCGGCCAGCAGCGTGGCCAGGCTCGAGTGATGAGGGATGCCGGCGAGCGCGGGATCATCCGGACTCACCGTCGCCGCGAGCGAGTAGCGCTCATCGCCGGCGATCGCGGGCAGATGCTGATCGCGCGCGATCTTGCCCAGGCCGACCACGGCCACACGGATCGGCTTTGTCACAGCCATGCTCGACAGCACTCCTGCCGTGCGGACCTTTCGCAGCAGACGCTTTGCGTTTCTTCGAGTATATACTGGCCGCGTGAGTGACTACACGCCGCGGCTGCGCTCGCAGGCCTGGTTCGACAATCCGGCCAATGTCGACATGACTGCGCTCTATCTCGAGCGCTATCTGAATTTCGGTTTGAGTCTGCAGGAGCTGCGCTCCGGCAAACCCGTCATCGGCATCGCACAGACCGGATCGGACCTCTCGCCGTGCAACCGCCATCACCTGGTGCTCGCGCAGCGGATCCGCGAAGGCGTCCGCGAAGCGGGCGGCGTCGCGCTCGAATTCCCGGTCCATCCGATCCAGGAGACGGGCAAGCGTCCCACCGCGGCCCTGGACCGCAACCTCGCCTATCTCGGCCTGGTCGAGGTGCTCTATGGCTATCCGCTCGACGGCGTGGTGCTGACGATCGGCTGCGACAAGACCACTCCGGCCTGCCTGATGGCGGCGGCGACCGTCAATATCCCCGCGATCGCCTTGTCGGTCGGGCCGATGCTCAACGGCTGGCACAAAGGCGAGCGCACCGGATCGGGCACCATCGTCTGGAAGGCGCGGCAGATGCTTGCAACCGGCGAGCTCGACGAGGCAGGCTTCATTGCGCTCGTGGCCTCCTCGGCGCCTTCCACCGGCTATTGCAACACCATGGGCACCGCGACGACGATGAACTCGCTTGCCGAGGCGCTGGGCATGCAGCTGCCCGGATCCGCGGCGATCCCGGCTCCCTATCGCGACCGGCAAGAGGTCGCGTACCGTACCGGCAAGCGGATCGTCGAGCTGGTGGCGGCGGATGTAAAACCCTCCGACATCATGACGCGGCGGGCGTTTCTCAACGCGATCGCGGTCAATTCGGCCATCGGCGGCTCGACCAATGCGCCGATCCACCTCGCGGCCGTTGCGCGCCACATGGGGGTCGATCTGTCCATCGAGGATTGGCAGACCTACGGCCACCCGGTCCCGCTGCTGGTGAATCTGCAGCCGGCCGGCGAGTATCTGGGCGAGGATTATTACCGCGCGGGCGGGGTGCCCGCCGTCGTGGCGCAACTCATGAGGGCGGGGCTGATCGCCGAGGATGCGCTGACGGTCAACGGCCGCACCATCGGCGAGAACTGCCGCGACGCCCGCATCGAAGATGAGCGCGTGATTCGCCCGTTTTCCCGGCCGCTCGCGGCGAATGCGGGTTTCATCGTGCTGCGCGGCAACCTGTTCGACGCCGCGATCATGAAGACGAGCGTCATCAGCGCGGAGTTTCGCGCGCGTTATCTTGCCGATCCGGCCGATCCCGACGCGTTCGAGGGGCCCGTGGTCGTATTCGACGGCCCGGAGGACTACCATCGCCGCATCGACGATCCAGCCCTCGGGATCACGGCGCGCACCCTCCTGATCATGCGCGGTGCGGGCCCGATCGGCTATCCGGGCAGCGCGGAAGTCGTGAACATGCGGCCACCCGCCCACCTGATCCGCGAAGGCTTGACCGAGCTGCCGTGCATCGGCGATGGCCGGCAGTCGGGCACCAGCGGCTCACCGTCGATCCTCAACGCATCGCCCGAGGCGGCCGCCAACGGCGGCCTTGCGCTGGTTCGCAGCGGCGACCGCTTGCGCATCGATCTGGGCCGCGGCACGATCGACTTGCTCATCTCCTCGGAGGAGATGGCCGAGCGCCGGCGGGCGCTGCTGGCAGGCGGCGGCTATGTGTACCCGGCGTCGCAGACCCCCTGGCAGGAGATCCAGCGCCGTCTGGTCGGGCAGCTGGACAGCGGCGCGATCCTCGAAGGCGCCGAAAAATATCAGCGCATTGCGCAGACCAGGGGACTGCCGCGGGACAATCATTAGCCGGGCGAAATGAAGTGTGCGCCAGCATTCAACCAGGGAGCGAGACAGCCGCGGCGTTGATCGGAGTCGACTGGGGCACCAGCCAGCTGCGCGCGTTGCGCATCGGCGCCGCGGGCGAGGCATTGGAGTGCCGCGAGAGCTCGCTTGGAATCGCGGCACTGCCCCGCGGTGACTTCGACCAGGCGCTGCGCTCGCTGATCGGCGACTGGCAGCCCGAGGCGGAACGCGTACCCATTCTCATGTGCGGCATGATCGGCAGCCGCCAGGGCTGGCGCGAAGCGCCGTATCGCCCCTGCCCGGCGCGGCTCTCAGATCTCATCCCCGGTCTGCAGCGCGTCGAGACGAGCTGCGGGCCGGCCCTCATCGTCGGCGGTCTTTCCTGTGTCGACGCGCGCGGACATGCCGACATCATGCGTGGCGAGGAGATTCAGATTCTTGGCGCCGTCAGGTCGCAGAGCCGCTGCCGGGTCATCGCGCCCGGCACTCACAGCAAGTGGGCCCTCGTCGAGGGCGCGCGCATCGAGAGCTTTCGTACCTACATGACCGGCGAGATGTACGGCCTGCTTTGCAAGCACTCGAGCCTGGGGTGGCTCATGGCGGACGTCGAGAAGAGCGACCCTGACGATGAGGCATTCCTCGCGGGGGTGCGCCGCGCGCTCCAGGATGAGCAATTGCTGCACGCGCTGTTCAGCGTGCGCACCAGCGGGCTGTTCGGCCGGCAGCCGCCCGGCGCGCTCGCGGCATATCTGTCCGGACTGCTGATCGGAAGCGAGATCGCGGGTGCCGCAGCTACCGGGGCGGCAGGCTCGACCCTCGTCGTCGCCTCGCCGGCGCTCGGCCGCCTGTACGGGATGGCGCTCGCGGCGGCCGGTGTTGCCGACGTCGCGCAAGTCGATGCGCGCGAGGCGGTGAGCCGCGGACTGCTGCAGCTATGGCGCCGGTGCGCTTCGGAGGCTTGAATGGGCAGCGAAGCCTCATCCTCGAGACAGCGGCTGTTCGAGCGCATCCCTCTCTTCGAGCAGATTCCTCTGATCGCCATTCTGCGCGGCATCGAGCCGTCCGAGGTGCTCGAGGTCGGCGAGGCATTGTGCGAAGCGGGCTTTCGATGCCTCGAGGTTCCGCTCAATTCCCCCGATCCGCTCTCGAGCATCGGCCGCCTTCGCGGACGCTTCGCCGGACGGCTCCTGATCGGCGCAGGCACGGTGATGACGCCTGCCGACGTCGAGGCCGTGCAGCGGGCCGGCGGGGAATTCATCGTCTCGCCGAATACGAGCGCTGCGGTGATCGGCGCGACCAAATCGTGCGGGCTCCTCTCTCTTCCCGGCTTCGCGACGCCCAGCGAGGCCTTCACGGCGATCGAGGCGGGCGCCGACGCCCTGAAACTGTTCCCGGCCGAAGCCGCTCCGGCGAGCGTCCTGCAAGCGCTCAAGGCCGTGTTGCCGGCGCAATGCCCGGTGTTCCCCGTCGGCGGCATCACGACCGAGCGCATGGCGGCGTATGTCGCCGCGGGCGCAGCGGGGTTTGGCATCGGATCGGCTCTCTACAAGCCCGGCGTTGCGCTCGATACGCTGCGTGAGCGTGCGGCCGGCTTCGTCACGACTTGGCACGATCTGCGGAAGTAGCCGTGCGCGAAGTACGTTGCGTGTGGCCCGTCGAGGCGCAGCTTGGCGAAGGTCCGTTCTGGTCCGCCTGCGAAGCTGCGCTCTGGTTCGTCGACATCAAGGGCAGGCAGATCCACCGCTTCGATCCCGCCGCCGCCGCGGGGCGCAGCTGGCGCGCGCCGGATCAGGTGAGCTTCGTGCTGCCTCATCCTGAAGGAGATCTCGTGGTCGGCCTGCCGCGAAGACTCGCTCGCTTCACGCCGTCGACGGGGGCGTTCGCGGACCTCATTGCTCTCGAGGCCGAGCGGCCGGGTAATCGCATGAACGATGCCTGCGTCGATGCCGCCGGCAGGCTGTGGTTCGGCTCCATGGATGATCGCGAATCCGAGCCGAGCGGAGCGCTTTACCGCTGGGACTACGCGGCTGAGCCTCTCACCTGCGATCAGGGCTTCGTGATCTCGAACGGTCCCGCCTTCAGTCCCGATGGACGAACGCTCTACCACACCGACAGCTTGCGCCGGATGATCTACTGCTTCGATGTCGGAGGCGATGGCGCTGCGGCCGGCAAGCGGCCGTTCATCGAGATCGAGGAGGGCGCGGGCTGGCCCGATGGAACCAGCGTGGATGGCGAGGGCTGTCTGTGGGTCGCCCTCTACGGCGGCTGGGCCGTGCGGCGCTATTCGCCGCGCGGCGAGTTGCTCGAGGTGGTGGAGCTGCCGTGCGCCAACCCGACCAAGCTCGCTCTCGGCGGGGAGGAGCTCAAAACGGCCTTCGTGACCAGCGCACGCAAGGGATTGAGCGCGGCGGAGCGCGCTGCGCAGCCGCTGGCCGGCGCACTGTTTGCTTTCGAGGCGGACGTTGCGGGGCTGGCTTGCAGAGAGCCGGATCGGTGATCCATCACACGGCATTGCGCCGGGCAATTGCGCCGAGCACACCGGCGCTGGGCTTGCGTGTGCGCTTGAAGGACGTACGGTCGACGCTGCAGAGGCCGAACTTCGGGCCATATCCGGAGAACCACTCGAAGTTGTCGATGAGGCTCCAGTGCAAATAGCCCTCGAGCGGCAGCCCCTCGGCGGCCACCTTCTGCAATTCCACCAGTGAGTCCGAAATGAACTCGGCTCGAGCCGCGTCATCGTTGGTGGCGACGCCGTGCTCGCTGACCATGATCGGCACCGCGGTCGCGGAATGGGCAAAACGCACGGCGTTGGCGAGCGACGGCGGATAAATCTCCTGTCCCATCATGCTCAGCTTCGCGCCCGCCGGCGGCGGAAGAGCCCCGTGGTCGCCCCAGCGCACGCGCGTGTAGTTCTGCACGCCCAGGAAGTCGTCGCTTTTCGCGGCCTCCAGCCACGCCCCATAGTAGGCCGCGCGCTTCGCGTCGCGGACACTGTTCGGACCGACCGCCTCATCGTCCTGGAGCGCGAGGTTGAAGCCGATCGGCAGATCGCCTCGGACCGCCTTGATCGCCGACCTGCCCGCCTTGTGCGCGGCGATGAGGTTCGCCTGCACGATCGGCGCATCCTTGAAATCGGTGATCATCGCCGTCCCGAATTTCGCCAGGCCGCAGGCGCGGCTGGCGGCGGCGGTCATGGCGCGCAGCCGCTCGACGAACTGCGGCGGAAACACATCGGCCATGATGTTGATGCCGTTGGGCTCATTGAGCGTCGTCGCATAGCCGATGGCACCCGCCAGATGACGTGCGGCGCGGTCGCAGAAGCGTGCGAACAGTTCCGGCGAATCGCGCTCCTGCCAGGAGCCCCGGGCTGCGAACCAGCGCGGCGTCGTGCCGTGACTGAACGTCACGATGGGCGTGATTGCGCGCGCCCTGCAGCCGTCTATCACCGCCTTGTAGTGATCGAGCATCGCGATGGAGAACAGGCCGGGCTCCGGCTCGATGCGCGCCCACTCGAGCGAGAATCGATAGGCGTTGAGGCCCAGGGTGCGCACCAGATCGAGATCGATCGGCCAGAGCTCGAAGCTGTTGCAGGCATCGCCCGACGGCTCGGCGAACAGCGTCGGCTTCACATGCTCGAGCAGCCAGAGGTCACTGGCGACATTGTTGCCTTCGATCTGGTGACCCGCGGTCGCCGCACCCCAGAGAAACCCCCGCGGGAAACGGCGCGGTGTGGCAGCCTCTTTGCCGGTGGCGCGCGCCAGCCTCGCACTCAAGGCACTTGCCCCCACGGCGGCCAGCAGGGTTCGTCGGTCGATCATCGTCGCTCTCCTCTGTCGACAGCTCGCCGTGCGGGCCAAGAGCCGTCGCATGCCCGTGAATTACGCCAGATGCAGCCCCGCGCTCCCGGCGCGCAACCCTTCCGCGCTCGCCTCGAGCTCGACTCGCCCCGCATGCCCGCGGGCCCGCAAGATGGCGAGCGCTCGCCCACTCCAGGTTCGAGCCGTGAAGGACTGATAGGAGCCGACGGCCACCGGATTGGCGCTGCCGAAGGCAATCAGCTGCGCGGGGCCGGCGATCTTGAGCTCGACCCGCCGGGATGCATCGAGCACCGTGCGGCCTGCGCCATCGACGATTTCGACGGCGACGTAGCTGAGGTCGCCGCGCGAGCGGCCACCCATGGGGCGCTCGGGCGTCAGGCGGATCGCGGCCGGCGCGCCCACCGTGGAGAGCCGCTTTCGCGCGATCTCGCGGCCCTCCCGAAAGGCGATGGCCTCGAGCACTCCGGGCTCGTAAGGAGCGGTGAATTCGATGCGCTTGAGATCGGCGGCCGCCACCGCTTTGCGATCGAGCAGGCGTTCGTTGAGGCGCAATTCGACCTGATCGCCCGAGGTGTAGATGCGCACGGTGAGCGCCCTGCCCTCGGCGCCCGGCCAGCTCCAGCTGGCCTGCTCATCATGCCACCCCCACAAGGCGGGCAGGTCGACCTTGCCTTCAGGCGCCGGACGCTGCACGCCCATCTCGAGCGCACTGACCCCCCAGAGCACGTCCCGTGCGCGCGAAGGCGCCTTCTGTTGCCCGATGAGGTCGATGTCGCCGCAGAACGCATTCACCCACGGCCAGGCGCCCATCTGCGGGCGCGGACTGCCGGCGGCATCGGCGGAAACGAGCGTGCTGGCGCCGATGCCCGCCTCGCCCAGATAGTCCATCGCCGTCCAGACGAAGTCGCCGATCAGCCAGGGGGACCTCTCCGTGAGATCCCAGATCGCGGCAACATCCTTCGGAAAACTCTCCGTGCCGAACAGCACACGGCTCGGGAAGCGCCGATGGTCGGACTCGTAGTCGGCGAGCTTGTAGTTGTAGCCCACCAGGTCGAGGAACACCACGCTGGTCTGATCTGCGATCCCTGCAAAGCCGGCGCGCGCCGTGTTTGCCGACGGCGTGACCAGCCGGCCCGCAAACCCATTGATCGCGGCGGTGACCGGCCGGGTCGGATCGAGCGCGTGCACCTCGTTCGCCAGGCGCCACTGCGTCTCGACGCCGCTCGGCGTGTTGCGCTCGGGTATCTCGTTGCCGATGCTCCACATGATGATGCTCGGATGATTGCGCGCGCTCTGCACCATCGCCGCAAGGTCGTCGCGCCAATCCTGGTCGAAATCGGCCGCATAATCCTCGGGACGCTTGTGCTCGCGCCACACGTCGAAGGTCTCCTCGACGACCATGAGCCCATGGCGATCGCAGGCCCCGAGAAACGCCGGCGAGAACAGATTGTGCGATGGGCGAACCGCATTGAAGCCGCGCGCCTTGAGCAGTTGCACCTTGCGCTCCTCCGCGGCGTCGAAGGCGGCTGCACCCAGCAGGCCGTTGTCATGATGGATGCAGCCGCCGCGCAGTTTGGTCGGCACGCCGTTGATGGCCATGCCGCGCTGCGCATCGAAGGTCACGATGCGGATCCCGAGCGGGGTCGATGCTCGATCGAGCACGACGGCGCCGCGCCGCAACTGCGACTCGAGCATATACAGCGTCGGGTCATCGGGAGACCACAGCCGCGGCGAGGGGATCCTCATGGACTGAGTCACCTGCGCGGCGGCCGCAACCGTCCCTTCCGCCACGACTCGGCCGCGCTCATCGCGCACGCGGGAAAGGACGGTGAGGCCCGCGCCGTGCTGCTGCACGCGCGTGCTGATTTCGACGTCGGCCCCGCCATCGCCGATCCGTCGCACGACGATGCCGACTCCCCAGCGTGCGATCCGCGCCGGCTCGGGCAGCACGTCGAGCCAGACGTGACGGTAGATGCCCGATCCCGAATACCAGCGACTGTTCTGGCCGAGGTTTCTCACTCGCACCGCGAGCACGTTGTCGGCGCCGGCCGCCAGGTGCGGGGTCAGATCGTAGGCGAAGGGCGTGTAGCCGCACACATGAGCGCCGAGGTGATGCCCGTTGAGCCACACGTCGCTGTCCATGTAGACGCCTTCGAACAGAATCTCGACGCGGCCCTTCGGCGGCGGGCGCAGGCTGAAGCGCTTGCGATACCATCCCTCCCCTCCCACCGTGAACCCGGTTGCAGTCCCGCCGATGGCGTTGCGATCGAATGGGCCGCGGATCGGCGCCTCGGGGTCGGATGGCTGGGGCTGCAGATCCTCGATGCTCCAATCGTGGGGCAGATCGATCTTGCGCCACGCGCCGTCGTCGAATCCGGGCGCCTGCGCGCCTTCGACCTCGCCGCGGCGGAAGCGCCAGTCGAGATCGAAGGGCTGACCGCGTCCCGTGCGCGCCCGCTCTTTTGCTTGCATGGCGCGCCCGCGGGACGGGGAGATCAGCAAGGCGCTGGCGGCACCCGCCGTCGCCAGCAGGACCTCGCGCCGATCGACGAGCATGCCCCTCATCGCCGCGGCTCAGCGGCTTGCGGCAAGCGCGCGAGCTCCTCGTCGATCGCCGCGTACACCTCGGGCTTGGCGCCCGGCATGAAGGCGGCGAGCGAGTGCACGGTGAAGTTGCCGAGATGCGGCTTCATCATCGGAGCACTGACGATCGGTTGCAGCGAGGGAAGGTGCCGCAGAACGATTGCCCAGGCGGCCGGCACGCTCATCAGGTCCGCGAGCGAGGCGGTCTCGAGGCTCAGCACATAGGGGGCGCTGACGGGCTGCTCGAAGGCAACCGCCGGTGGGTAGCAGGGAGCGATCAACATGGAATTTCCGGCAGCTGCGCGCCGCGGCCCTGGCTCAGGCAGGCGTCGCGGACACATCCCAGAGGAGCGGCAGCGACTCCGGACCGATCACGTGCCCGCCGTGGAAGCGCGGCGGATGCTCCGGATCGCAGCGGATATTCGCCAGCCGCGACAGCACCACCTCGGTGGCGATCTGCATCTCGACCCGGGCCAGATGCGATCCGAGGCAGCGGTGCGGACCGGCGCCGAACGCGATATGAGTCTTGTCCTCCCGATGCAGGTCATAGGCCTGCGGATCGCGAAACTTCTTCGGGTCGAGATCCGCGGCTGGGTCGTACATGAGCACCCATTCGCCGGCCTTCATCGGCGCGCCTTCGTAGAGCACGTCCTTCGCCACGCGCCGCACCGGCACCGTGAAGGTGTAGCGGCGCAGCATCTCCTCCACCGCTTCGGGGATGATCTGCGGATTTCGGCGCAGCTCCTCCTGCAGCGACGGATGGGTGGCGAGGTGGCGCATGGTGAGGCCCATCCCGTTCACCACGGTGTCGAGCCCGGCGATGAACAGCAGGACGGCGTAATCCTCCATGTCCTCGAGGGTCGTCGGCCGGCCATCGACGGTCGTCTGCCAGAGCATGCTCAAGATGTCGTCCTTTGGATGGTCGCGCCGCTCGACGATCGTGTCACGCATGACGTCGATGATTCGCAGCGACTTGCCGCGGGCCGCGGCGTCCGTGGTGGAGCCGGCGAGGAATTCCTTTGCCACCATTCGATACTCCGCGTGCCGCTCGAGCGGCAGACCGAACATCTTGATGAACACGCGCACCGGCAGCTGCTCGGCCACCGCGGGCATGAAATCGCAACGCCCTCGATCGGCCACCGCATCGATCAGCTCGTTCGCCAGCTTGCGGATCTCATCCTTGAGCGCCAGAGCCGCCTTGGGCGAGAAGGTCTTTTGCAGTGGAGCGCGATATTGGGTGTGCTCCGGGGGATCGAGGCTGATCGGCCGAGCTTGCGGCACGCGCGGCGTACCTGGCGGCAGCAACGCCGCCATGGCCTTGAGCTGCTCCGCCGAGGCGGGCGAGCTCGAAAACGTCCCGGGATCCCGGTACGCGTTGAAGAGCGCCTCGTAGCCCTGGATCACCCACTGCCCGCCGTTGCGCGGCGTCCAGAAGACGGGCGGCGCTTCCTTCACCATGCGCGCGATGCGACTGGACGGGTCGGCCAGCAGCTCGGGATCGCGGTAGGCATCGTAATCGTACACCAGACCGTCGGGAACGTGCGCCGGCTTGGGGACCACCGGGCTCATCGGGGCTGCGCTCATCGGGCTCTCCTGCAAAGATCGCGGTCCAAGGGAAGACGCTGCTTGCCATCAGCCGATAATGTACACCCATGTATACTCAGCGGCACTCGTAGCTCACCGCCTTGTCGGGGTCGGCGCCTTGCCGCAGCACCGCGCGGGCGGGGTAGGCGCAGACCAGGCGTTGCCGCTCGGGGGTACCGGGCTTCATGGCGAGGGCGATCATGCCGCGGCGCCCGACGATGCTGTCGGGCACGCGGCCCTCCTCGACCCAGGCCTGAATTGCCGCACCGAGGCTGCGCGCGGGCGCATCCTTGGGCATGGGCGCGCCGATCTGGCCGAGCGCATCCGGACCGGTGCCGCCGACGCAGTGCTGCACGCCGGGAACCATGAAGAGCCTGAGCTGATCCTGCGCGCGGCTGCCCGATTTTCGCAGCGCCGCCTCGTAGAAAGCCACGGAGGACTCGGGCGGAAGAATGGGGTCCGCCCAGCCATGCCACATGATGAGCTTTCCGCCGCGGGCGAAGAACCGATGCAAGTCGGGCTGAGCATCGAGGTCTGCGCCGAGGGCGGCCTCGAGACGCGCCGGATCCTTGTCGAAGTCGAAGGTCGCGTCGCTGGCGATGGGCGTCTGCGCCAGATCCATCAACACCCCTTCGGACAAGGTCTTCCCGCCGCCCGATACCGACTGGAATCGGGCCAGGATGTTTCCGTCCCAGCCGAACGCCTTGACGGGATTGCCGACTTCCGCGCCACTCGGCGGGTAGCCGAACGCCAGCAATCGACCGGATGCATCGTGCGCTCCGCTGTGAATCCGCTCGAGCGCCTCGATCTGGGGCGGTGTGAAACACTGCGGGGAAACCGATACGCCGCACGCGAGCTTGCCCGCATCGAACTTGCAGCGGCGCGGGTCCGCGACCAGCCCATCGGTCTGACCGTCGGCCGCATCGCATTGCTCGAGCACCTCGCTTTGCAACAGCTGAGCCTGCTCGGGGCGAATGGCGGCGCCCGGCGGCAGCTGTGCCTGGATCACGTTCACCATGCTCATGGTCACCTGGGTGATGGCGATCGCGGGAGCGCCGGCGACGATGCCGTCGTAGTCCTCGGGAAAGCGCGACGCCTCGATCAACGCCTGCCGCCCGCCGTTCGAGCAGCCGATGAAATACGAATGCGCCGCCGGCCGGCCGTAGTAGGCGGCGACCAGCCTCTTGCCGATGACCGTCGTCAGGTGAACCGCGCGCCAGCCGTAGTCCCTCACCTTTTGCGGATGACCCTTGGCCCAGGTCGCATCTCCAGGCAACGCCTCGTGACCCGCGTCCGATCCGGCACCGGCCTGCCCCGCGCGCACCGCCGCAGCGAGGTCGTTGTAATTGATGTAGCCCGCGAGGCCGCCGCTGTTGGCGCCGTTGAAACGCCCGTCCCATCCCCCCTCGGGCATCCACACCTCGAAGCGAATGTCGGAATCTGCTTGCGGATGCATGGCACCGCGCACGCGGCAGAATGCCGGCAAGCCGGCGACCGGCGCGCCGCCGCCGGGCGTGCCGGTCATGCTCGGAAGGTTTGCGCCGGAAACCGCAGCGCCGGCCGGCTGCAGCGTCGCACTCTCGATCACCACCCGGTCGAGCTTCAGTGCGGCGAGTCCCGCGCAGCGCTCGGCCGCGGCAGCGGAGGCGCTCGCAGGGGCCGGCGCCGGCTCCTGCGCGGCCGCCCTCGACCCCTGCGCGAGCCACGCGGAGAAACCGGCGGCGATGCCGGCCAGCGCCCAGATTCTTCGAGATTGCTTGCGATCGCGCGCCATCGAGGTTCTCCTGCGTGACTTGCGCCCAGCCCGGCGGCTCGGCGCCCGCCTACCGACTGTTCAGTGGATAACGCGCATGCTACCGTCAATGGACACGCGTGTACATGATGGACGCAGAGAGGATCGATTCGACCCGATGATGACCCGATGATGAGCCGATGAGCGAGCACGCCATCTCGGAACGGGAAAAACGCCTGACGCTCCTGGGGCTGATGCTCGTGTTCCTGCTGGGCGCGCTCGACTCCACCATCGTCGGCACGGCGATGCCGCGGATCATCCAGGAGCTGCACGGCTTCGAGCTCTACTCCTGGGTGACCACATCCTATTTGCTGTGCTCGACGGTGGTCGTTCCCATCTACGGCAAGCTCAGCGATCTGTACGGCCGCAAGTGCATCCTGCTGTTCGGCATCTGCATCTTCCTCGTGGGTTCCGCTCTGTGCGGCCTCAGCGGCGAGTTCGGCGCCTTGCCGCTGCTCGGCTCGGGCATGTCGCAGCTGGTCGTGTTCCGCGCCATCCAGGGCCTCGGCAGCGCGGCGCTGTTCAGTCTCTCCTTCACCATCATCGCCGACCTGTTCACGCCTCGAGAGCGCGGCAAGTTCATGGGTTTGTTCGGGGCCACGTTCGGGCTGGCGAGCGCCATCGGCCCTCTGGTGGGCGGGTTCTTCACCGATCACGGCACGGTGAGGGTTGCGGGCTGGGAGATTGCAGGATGGCGGTGGGTGTTCTACGTCAATTTGCCGCTGGGGCTGTGCTCGATATTGCTGATTTCGCTCAAGATGCCGCCTTTGCATCCCCATGGGCGCCGCGGGTCGATCGACTATCCGGGCGCCATCCTGTTCATCGCGGCAACCATTCCGCTTCTGCTGGTGCTCACCTGGGGCGGGCAGTCCTACGCCTGGACCTCGCCGCAGATTCTGGCTCTGATGATCACCGGAGTCCTCGCGCTCGGCTCGTTCATCGTGGTGCAGACAAGGGCGCGCGATCCGCTCCTGCCCTTGAGTCTGTTCCGCAACCGGGTATTCGCCACCTCGAACCTGGCGGGCTTCTGCATCGGCATGAGCTTTCTCGGGGTGATCATGTTCATGCCGCTGTTCATCCAGATCGTTCTGGGGCTGAACGCCACGCAGAACGGCTGGACACAGATGCCCATGACCCTGGGCCTTCTGGTCGGCTCCATCGCGGCGGGCCGACTGGCCACCCGAACCGGCCAGTACAAGCCATTGATCGTCGGCGGAACGGTGATCCTGCTCGGCGCCTTGCTGTGGCTCGCCGCCATCAGCACCCGGACGCTGCCCGTGGATCTGAGCATTCGCCTGTTCGCCGTCGGCATCGGCCTCGGGCCCTCGCAGAGCCTGTTCAATCTCGCGGTGCAAAACGCCGTGCCGATCACGCAACTTGGCATCGCGACGAGCGCTTCCCAGTTCTTCCGGCAAATGGGGTCCGTGGTCGGGCTCGCACTGTTCGGCGCAGTGCTCACGCATGTTCTCACCGCCGAGCTCTCCAAGCGCGTGCCTGAGCTCTCCACGATGACGGCACGGATCGATCTGAGCCAGGTGCAATCGCAGGCCCTCGATCCTCATCGCATGCAGCGCCAGATCGCGGCGCGGGCGGACGCGCAATACCGGCAGATCGCAGGCACTTATGAGGGCGATCCAGGCGCGCGGCAGCACATTCTTGCCGACGCCTCGATTCCGCAGGCCATCAAGGATCTCGTGCGCGAGGACTCGAGTCCGAGCGAGGCCGCTCCGCGGGTTCTCGCGGCGCTCAAATCGGCACTGGCCGCGCGCGCCGCAGCTCTCTCAGCGCGCCTGGAGACCGGCATGAAGGAATCCTTCGCCGCCTCCATCACCTACCTGATCCGGTTGGGCTTCTGGCTCATCGCGGCCTCGCTGGTGCTCACGTTCCTCATCCCGGCGATTCCTTTGCGCGACACCTCGCCCGCCCAGGAGCGCGCCCGGGCAGCTGAAGAGATCCGCGCCTCGAGGAGATCTTCTACTCCTTGAAGATCTCGATCGGCTCGTCCGCCGAGAGCATCACCAGCGGAATCTCGCGCGTGGTCGAGGCCTGGTATTTCTTGTAGGGCGGGAAAATCCCCTCCATGAACTCCCATACCTTGGCGCGCTCGGCGCCCTTGGGCTCTCGCCATCCGCCGCGGAACGCCTGGGTCGCCACCTGGAAGAGTATCTCCTTGCTGTCCTTGATGTTGAGATACCAGGCGGGATGATGATCGGCGCCGCCCTTCGAGGCGACGATCACGACCTCTCCACCGATGTCGCCGTAGATGAGCGGCGTTGTGCGCGTCTTGCCGCTCTTGCGCCCGACCAGCTGCAGCAGGAGCGTGGTGGTGAACTTGTGGCCGCCGATGTCGCTCACATCGACGATGTGGCCCTCGGCGCCGCCGGATCGCAGATACATCCCCAGGTGATCCTCTTTCCAGCTGCGTCGAGCTTTCGCGATCTCGACGTACGTCGCATTGCTCATGGAACACTCCTCGTGGCGGACTCTCGTTTACTATGGCACCTCAAGTATCATATACGAAGCGCGGCCGCGGTTTGCCCGCCGCTCCGCAACGGCGGTTGGCATAGGAAGGACATATGAGCAAGCATGCGGGAGCGATCGAGACTCTCGAGCCGGCCGAGGTCGCGCGGCTGTTGCAGGCCGGCAAGATCCTGCTGATCGACGTGCGCGAGCCGTCCGAATATGCCGCCGAGCGGATCGCCGGCGCCCTGCTCTATCCGTTGTCGACGTTCGAGGCGGCGACCTTGCCCGACGATGGCGCGCAGCGCGTGGTGTTTCATTGCGGCAGCGGCAAGCGCTCGCTCACGGCGGCGGAGCGGCGCCTGCTGGCCGGTCAGCCGCACGCTGCGCACATGGGCGGCGGCCTTGCGGCCTGGAAGGCGGCGGGCCTGCCCGTGATCGGCTCGAGCCCCGCACGCGGCTGAGGCGCGCGCCGCGACGTCTCACCCGGCGCGCGACCTCACCCGGCGAGCTCGAGGCCCGGCCGCGGCCAGCGCGCCGCATACAGCTGGCCGTACCCCGACAGCGTGATGTAGGCGGTGCGCCGGTCCGGTCCGCCGAAACAGATGTTGGTGCAGTAGCCCTCCGGCGCCGCGTGGAACTCGAGCAGCTCGCCGCGCGGCGAGAACACGCTGATGCCGCCGCGCACCAGCGTAGCGACGCAGATATTGCCGCCTGCCTCGACGGCGAGCGAGTCGAAGCGCTGATAACCCGGCAGGCCATGCACCAGGCTGCCGCCGTTCGGGGAGGGAAAGGGCTGCAGCCCGAGCTCGCCCGCACCGATCACCGGATAGGACCACAACCGGCTGGTCTCGGTCTCCGCGACGTACAGGGTGGCGCCGTCGGGCGAGAGGCCGATGCCGTTCGCGGTGAGCACGGGGAATGCCGCGCGGCGAATGAAGCTGCCGTCGGTGCGCGCGTAGTACACCGCGCCGAGCATGAGACGGTCCGAGAGCTTCTTGCCGAAGTCGGTGAACCAGAAGCCTCCGTGGGCGTCGAACACGATGTCGTTCGGTCCGTGCAGGGCGACGCCATCGCAGCGCGCGTAGAGCGTCTCGACGCTGCCGCTGCTCAAGTCGACCCGCTGGATGCTGCCGCCTTGGTAGTCGCCCGCCTCGCCGATGGGCCGCGTGAAGCCAGCATCGGTGCGCCACTTGAAGCCGCCGTTGTTGCAGACGTAGCAGTGCCCGTCCGGACCGAGGGCGGCGCCGTTCGGACCGCCGCCGAGATGGGCCACCACCACGAGCTCGCCGCTCGGCAGCACGCGGGTCAATCGACCCGCCGCGATCTCCACCACCAGCACGCTGCCGTCCGGCATGGCCACCGGACCTTCCGGAAATCCCAATCCTTTTGCGAGCACACGGCCTTGAAGCTCGAGCATTGATCTTCTCCCAGGTGTCAGTCCTTCGAAGTCGGGCTCGAGGCGCTCTGCGGGGGCAGATCGATGTTGCGGTCGATGACCTCGATCACCGCCGGATAGTAGCGCCCCGACCAGCCGCCGCTGGCCGTGGCGGCATAGTAGCGCTGCGCGAGCTCGGTGATGCGTGCCGCGACGCCCACCTGCGCCGCCAGCTCGAGCAGGCAGCCGATGTCCTTGAGCACGTACTCGGGCGGAAATGACTTCTCCGGAAACTGCCTCGGCAGCATCGCCTTGCGCGCATGGTTGCGCAGCGCATAGCTGTCGCCCGAGCCCTTCGATACGGCATCGAGCAGCACCGCGGGCGGCACGCCGGCGCGCTCGCCCACCACCATCATTTCGGCAATCGCCACGGTGTTCTCGAATACCAGCGCGTTGTTGATGAGCTTGACCACCTGACCGCAGCCCACGCCGCCGCAGCGCGTGACGTCGGAGCCCATGTAGCGCAGCAGCGGCTCGAGGCGCGCATACAGGCTCTCGTCGGCCCCGACCATGATGCTGAGCTCGCCGCGCCGCGCGGCTTCCCGGGTGCGGGCGACCGGCGCATCGGCGAATGCGATGCCTCGGGAGGAGAGGCCCGCGGCCACCGCGCGCGCCGCTGCCACGGTGGTGGTGCTCAAATCCACGATGATCGACGGGGGGTGCGAGGCGCTCGCGAGTCCCTGCGCTCCGAGACAGACCTGCTGCACCTGCTGGGAGCCCGGCAGCGACAAGAACACGATGTCGGCCTGCTCGGCCAGCTGCGCGAGCGTTGCGGCGCGCCGCGCCCGCGTTCCGTCGAGTGCCGCGAAGGCGGCGGCGTTGGTGTCGAAGGCAATGACCTCGGCAGCGTGCTTGAGCGCGACATTGCGGCACATGGGCGCACCCATGACACCGAGGCCCACGAAGCCGATCACCCCTGCCGTCTCCGACATGCTGCGCTCCGTCAGTCCATCCACATGCCGCCGCTGACATCGAGCGACGTGCCGGTGATCCAGTTGGAGGCGGCGGAGCACAGAAACAGCGCCGCCTGGGCGATGTCCTCGGCGTTGCCGTAGCGCCCGAGCGGCACGGTGGCGTTCGCCGCCGGCGCCTGGTTGCCGGTGACGCTCGCCCACATGGCGGTCTCGACCGGGCCCGGCGCGAGCGTGTTGGCATACACCCCGTGCGGCGCGCCCGCCTTGGCGATCCAGCGCATCATCCCATGCACCGCCGCCTTGGAAGCGACGTAGGCGGGACCCGATGCGACGCCGCCGTTCTTGGCCGCGATCGAGCCGCACGCCAGGATCTTGCCGAAGCCGCGCTCGCACATGATCGGGAACAGCTTGCGCGCCGGATTGACCACGCCGAGCACGTTGACCGACAGCATCGAGTGCCACTCCTCATCGCTGCTTTGCGCGAGGGGCGTGCGCGCGATGACGCCGGCACAGAGCACGAGGATGTCGATGTGGCCGTGATCGGCCAGCACGCCGTCGATGATCTCATCGGTGTGGATGCGGGACGTGACGTCGTAGCGGCGATACTCGATCCCGGGACCGACATCCTCGCGCTCGTGCAGATCGGTCGCGACCACGCGCGCGCCGGCGGTCTTGAACACCTGGGCGATCGCGCGGCCCATGCCGCCCGCGCCTCCCGTGATCAGGGCTACTCGACCCGCGAGGCTCGGCGGTCCGCTCAAATGCTGCGCCATGTCGCTCCTCTCCTCGGCCATGTCGCTCCTCTCCTCGGCATGAATGAATCGCCGCTCGGGTGCTTACCGGAAGGCGGCCGCGCCCGACATCGCCAGCTCGCCGTCGGGTCCGCGCGCCCACAGCGCGAGCGTACCATCCTCGAGCTGCCGCCCCTCGAGCTGGAAGGGGCGCCCGACGATGAGCGGGCTCGCGCCGCGAAAGTCGAAGCGCGCGAGCGCGCGGCCGCCGCCGTGCTCCAGCGCAAACTGCTGCAGGAGCGTCGCCGTGAGCGGCCCGTGGACGACGAGATCGGGATAGCCCTCCGCCTCGCGGGCGTAGCTCTGGTCGTAGTGGATGCGATGGCCGTTGAAGGTCAAGGCCGAATAGCGAAACAGCAGCGTCGTGTCGGGCTCGATGCGGCGGCTCCACTGGGGCGGCGCATCGTGGCGCGGCGAGGGAGCAGAGGCCGTCGCACCGGCCGGGGTGGCCTCGCGGTAGACGAGGTCCTGCTCCTCCGAGATGCAGGCCGTGGCGCCGCAGCTGATGAGGTGGCGCACCGTCACGAAGGTGAGCGAGCCGCGCTTGCCCGACTTGTTCTCGATGCTCACGATCCGGCTGCGCCGCCTCGCCTGCGCCTCGACCGGCACATCGGCGAGATACTGAATGCGGCTCCCCGCCCACATGCGCCGCGGCAGCTCGACGGGCGGCAGAAACCCGCCGCGGCGCGGGTGGCCGTCGGCTCCCAGCTCGCTGCGGCGCACGGCGGGATTGAAGAACAGCCATTGCCAGCCGGGCGGCAGAGGCTCACCCGCTCGCGGCGCACGCTCGAGATCGAGCGTCGCGGCCATCGACTCGGCCACCGAAACGAGGATGCGCTCGGTGCTCTCCTCCTCGCGGCCAATCCACGCTGAAAGATCTGCCGGCAACGCGCTCGACCCCCTGGCTCGGATAATATAGAATGCATTCTATATCAGTTGCGTTCCGGGGGTCACCCGTTTCGACCATGCAGCGCCCTCCCCTGGCCGGCCGCAGAATCATCGAGCTGGGCACCATGGTCGCGGCCCCGTTCGCCGCCCACATCTGTTCGCAGCTGGGCGCTGAAGTGATCAAGGTGGAGCCTCCTTCGGGCGATCCCACCCGAAGCCTGGTCCGCGGCGGCCCGAGCGGCACCTTCATCGCGTACAGCCATGGCAAGAAGAGCGTCTGCCTGGATCTGGCGAAGCCGCAAGGTCATGCGGCCTTGCGCAAGCTGTTGAAGACCGCCGATGCGCTGGTGCACAACCTCTCGCCCAAGGCGGCCCGAAAGCTCAAGCTCACGCCCGAGGATTGCAAGGCCGTCAATCCTCGACTGATCTATTGCCACATTCGCGGGTTCGGCGCCGGTCCCCTGCAAGAGGAGCTCGCCTCCAATCCGGTGGCCGAAGCATCCACGGGCGTGATGGAGACCAACCGGGTGGGCGGGCGGCCGAGCCGGCTGGGTCCTTCCTACCACGATCAGTTCGCCGGCGCCTACGCAGTGATCGGCATGCTCGCATCGATGCTGCAATCGGCCGAGGGCCGTGCGAGCGAGCCGGTGGAAGTGGGACTGTACGAGACCGGACTGCACGTCGCCTCGCGCGACCTGGTCGGCGTGCAATTGAAAACCCAGCTTCTGGGCAGGCCGGAACGCGAGCCGCATGGCGAGTTCAGCATGCCGGGCTACGGCGCATACCAGACGCGCGACCTGCGCTGGATCTATTTGCTCATGCTCAACGATGCGCACTGGCTCAAATTCTGCGAGGCGATGGACGTGCCTCAGGATGAATCGCTGGCGACGCTGCGCCAGCGCAAGAAGGCCCGTGAGCGAGTCGAGGCCCTGGTGAAGGCGAGCGTCGGTGCGCAGCCATTCGAGTCCGCGGCCGCACGCTTGCGAGCCTCGGGCGTGGGGTTCACGGAGGTGCTGCCGCTCGAGCGGGTGCTCGAGGCCCCACAGGCGCGCCACCCGGGGAAGCTGCGCCCGGTGCGCTTTCGCGGTCTCGATTTTGCGGTGCCGGAATTTCCGCGAGGGCAGCCGGGCGAGCCCGGCGCCGCGAGCACCCCGCCCCCGGATCTCGGCGAGCACACGGCCGCCGTGCTCGAGTCCGCCGGGGTCGATGCAGCGGAATACCAGGCGTTGCTCGAGTCCAGCGCCGCTGCGGAGCCGAGCCCCGATGAGTTCGTGTGGGCGGCGGCACCCACCAGGAGACCACCTTGAGCACTCATTCATCCGAAGTCGGCTCGGCGCCCGCCGAGGGCCGGATCACCGACCAGGCAATCGCCGATGCCAAGGCCATGATCGGACTGCAGCTGCGTCCCGAGGGGCCCTACCTTCAGGACGCGACGCCCGACACGCTGCGCAACTGGTGCAATGGAATCGGCGACCTCAATCCGCTCTACCGGGACGTGGGCTACGGCGCCGCGACGCGCTACGGCAGCCTGCTCGCGCATCCCATGTTCCCGATGGCGTTCGGCTGGCTGGGCCGCACCCGCTGGGGCCTCCCCGGGGTGCATGGCTTCTACGCCGGCAACGACTGGGAGCTGTTCCGCCACGTGCGGCCGGGCGATCGCATCACCGCCATCGAGCGCGTGGTCGGCGTCGAGGAGAAGCACGGCAAATTCTCCGGGCGGCTGGTGATGCAATACGTCGAGGCCTGCTACTACAACCAGCGCAGCGAGCTCGTTGCCCGCGCGCTCGGCACCTGCACCCGCCACGAGCGCAAGGCGGCGCGCGAGGCCGGCAAGTACAAGGACATCGAGCAGCACGAATACAGCAACGAGCAGCGCGAGCGCATCGATCAGACGGTGCTCGATGAGGCCAAGCACATCCGGGGCGCGAGCGTGCGCTACTGGGAGGAGGTCGCCGAGGGCGAGGAGCTCCCGACCATCGCGCGCGGACCGCTGTCGCTCATGGACACCATGGGGTTCCTGGTGGGCTGCGGCCGCGGCCATACCCACGGCGTCGTGCTGCAGGCGGCGGTGAAGCATCCCGGCCACTTCTTCCGCAATCCGGAGGCAGGCGGCGGCGTGGAGTACACCGGCATCGGTCATCACCGCGAGTCCATCGCGAAGGAGGTCGGCGTGCCGGGCACCTATGACTACGGGCCGCAGCGCTCCTCGTGGATGTGCAGCTTGATCACCAACTGGATGGGCGATGCGGCATTCCTCAAGCGCGTGCGCACCGAGATGCGCCGCTTCAACATCGTCGGCGATACCACCTTCTGCAAGGGAAAAGTCGTGCGCAAGTACGTCAAGAACCAGACCGCGCTCATCGACATCGACATCGCCGCGGAGAATCAGCGCGGCGAGGTGACGACCCCAGGACTCGCCACCGTAGCGCTGCCCTCGCGCGACGTGCGGCTGCCCGCCTTCATCGATGGGTCCGGCGTCGATCTCGAGCTGCCCTTGATCCGCTAGCGCCGGCCCGGAGCGCGATCGTGGCCGAGGACCCCGTGCAAGGACCCCCGCTGGCGGGCTGCCGCGTCCTCGAGCACTCGCGCAGCGTCGCCGCGGCCTATGCGGGACGCTTGCTCGCGGCGATGGGAGCGGGCGTCGTGATGCTGGAGCCGCCCGGGGGAACGCCGCTGCGCCGCGCGCCTCCGCTGCTCGAGGGGACGGATCAGAGCGCACTGTTTGCCTATCTGTCAGCCGGCAAGCACAGCGTGGTCTGCGACTTGCTCGCGCCGCACGGCCGGTGCACGCTCGAGCGCGAGCTCGAGGGCATCGACATCCTGATCGATGACACGCCGCTCGGCCGTCGAGCCGCGCAGCATCTCGACCCGCAGGTCCTGAGTCAGCGCTTCCCGGCGCTCGTGCATGTGAGCGTGCTGCCCTTCGGCGCGAGCGGCCCGAAGGCGGACTGGGACGGCGAGGAAGTGAACCTGCTGCATGCCGCAGGCGAGGGCTTCCTGCTGCCGAACGGTCTGTCCTACGAGCTGTTCCCGGAGCGCCCGCCGCTCAAGATCTACGGGCACTTCAGCCACTACCAGGGCGGCTCCATGGCCGCCCTCGCGGCGCTCGCGGCATGGTGGGCGGCGCCCGCCGCCGGCGGCCAGTACGTCGACGTCTCGGTGCAGGATGCGGTGCTCTCGGTGGGCGCCTTCGCGCTGCAGAGGCTCGGCGACGGCTCGCTCGAGCACCGCGCCACCCGCAGTTTTCGCTATGGCGGGGTCTTCGAGGCGCGCGGCGGCTTCGTCGAGCTTCTCACGCTCGAGGACCGGCAGTGGACTGCGCTGGTGGAATTGCTGGGCCGACCGGCCTGGGCGCAGGACGATGCGCTGCGCGACCCGCTCGAGCGCAGTCGACGCGGCGCCGAGATCAACCGTCATATCCGCGCATGGATGCTGCGCCACGACGTCGACGATATCGTGCGCTGGGCGCAGGAGCGGGGCGTACCGGCCGCCAAGTACCGCACGCCCGCCGATGTGATCCGCGGCGAGCACGAGCGCTCGCGCGGGCTGTTCGCTCCGCTGCGGCTCGGCGGCGGCCTGCAAGCCGAGGTGCTGGTCGCGCCCTTCCAGTTCCGCTGCACCCCGCTCGAGGGCGCGATGAGCGTGCCGGCAATCGGCGAAAGGCCTGCGGAGCCGGTAAAATGACCCCCGCCCAGGCGCCGCTGTGCGGCGTTCGCATCGCCGATTTCACCATTCATGCGGCGGGTCCTTTCTGCACGCAGCTGCTTGCGCAGCTCGGCGCGCAGTGCATCAAGGTCGAAAGCAAGACTCGGCCCGATGCGTTCCGCAAGCCCCACGCGGTCTACGGGCGCATGACGGCCGCAACGTTCGACCAGGTCTCGGTGAACAAGCTGTCCGTGCGGCTGAATCTGAAGCAGCCCGAGGCCGTGGCGCTCGCGAAGCGCCTGGTATCCATCGCCGATGTGGCGGCAGAGAGTTTTCGAGCCGGCGTGATGCAGCGCCTCGGCCTGGGTTTTCAGGCGCTGCGCTCGGTAAAACCCGACATCATCCTGCTATCGCTCTCCTCCTCGGGCCAGAGCGGTCCGGACTCGCACTTTGCCGGCTACGCGCCGCTGTTCGGCGCCTGGGGAGGACTCGGCTGGATGAGCGGCTACAGCGATGGCCCTCCGGTGGAAATGCGCCACGTCATGGATCACTCCGCGGGAACCCATGCGGCCGTGGCCACGATGGCGGCTCTGCATCAGCGGCGCCGCACCGGGCAGGCCCAGCATATCGATCTGGCGGCGCGCGAGGTCGCCTCCGCGATGATCGGCGATGCGCTCATCCAGGCGAGCCTCGGTCAGAGGCCCGAGCGCACGGGCAATGCACACCTGTCGATGGCGCCGCACGGCGTGTACCCGACTCGCGAGCCCGATCGCTGGCTGACCCTGGCGGTGCGCAACGATGACGAATGGCGGGCGCTGGCGCAAGAGTTGAATCAGCCGTCCGCCTCGAGCGACCCGCGCTTCGCCAGCGCGGATGCGCGACTGCATCACCGCGCCGAGCTCGACGCGCTGCTCGCACGGTGGCTCGCCACGCGCAGCGCCGAGGCGACGGCCGAGCGGCTGCAGCGCGCCGGGGTGTGCGCCCACGTTTCCTGGAACATGCAGGATGTTGCGGGCGATGCGCACCTGCGCGCGCGCGGCGCGACCACCGAGGTGAGCGCGCCCGGGATCGCCCCGCGGCTCGCGGTCGGCGCGCCGGCCCGCTTCTCCAAGATGCACGACGTCGGCATCCGCCGCTTGACGCCCGCGCTCGGCCAGGACGAGGACTACGTGTTCGGCGAGCTCCTCGGCCTCACCTCGGCGCAACGCGCCGACCTCGAGCGGCGCGAGGTGATTTCGTGAAGCGGCAGCGCGCCGTCTGCCCGCTGCGCCCCTCGCGCCCGCTGCGCCCGCTGCGCCCGTCGCGCCCGTTGCGCCCCTCGCGCCCGTTGCATCCGCTGCGCCCGTCGCGCGGATCTCATTTCTGGACAGGAGGATATTCGTGAGCAACAGCATCTATCTCGTGCTCGACATGGAAAACGACCTGGTGCATGCGGACGGACCGAACGGCAAGGCGCCGTACGGCGAGCAGGTGCGCGCACGGCGCATCGTGCAGAACACGCGCCACGCGCTGGACAGGGCTCGTAGCGCCGGTCTTGCCATCGGCTTCGTGCGGGTCGGCTTCTCGCCCGACTACCGCGAGTGCCCGGCCGGCTCGCCGATCTTCTCGGCGGCCCGCAAGAACGGCATCTTCAAGCTCGGCTCGTGGGGCACGCAGGTGCACCCCGATCTCGGGCAACTGCCGGACGACTTCGACATCGTCAAGCATCGGGTGAGTCCGTTCCACGGCACTCCTCTCGAGTTGATCCTGCGCACGCACGCGCTGCGGCGTATCTACTGCTCGGGAATCTCGACCAATGCCGTGGTTCAGGCGGCGGTGCGCGAGGGCCACGATCGGGATTTCGAGATGGTGCTGCTCGAGGATTGCTGCTGCGCCCTGTCGGCGGAAGAGCACGAGAGCGCGATCAGATCGCTGCAGCGATTCTGCAGGGTCACGACCTCCACCGAGGTGGTTTTCGAGTGATCGGCGCTCGGCATCCGGAGCCGCGGCCGTTGGATCTGCGGACCAAGGAGGAGCAGGTCGCGGACTATCTGCGCGAGGGGATCATCTCGGGGATGTTCCCGCGCGGCTCGCGGCTCAAGCAGGCACAGATTGCCGAGCGGCTGCGCCTGAGCATCACGCCGGTGCGCGAGGCGCTGAAGCTGCTGGAGGCCGAAGGCTACGTAACCGGCAATTCTTACCGCGGGGTGCGCGTCGTCCCGTTCGACGCATCGGCCTCGGAAGACGTGCTGGAGCTGCGGCTGCTGCTGGAATCGCGGCTTCTGCGCGGCACCGCCGACAAGCTGACGGCGCTGGAGCTCGCCGAGCTGCGAGCGCTCGCCGACGAATTCGAGCAGGCTTTCGCGGCCGGCGACCGGGCGGCGGCCCGCGGCATCAATTATCGCTTGCACCGGCGCCTGTACAGCATCGCGGACATGCCGCAGACGCTGCATTTCGTGCAGATTCTGTGGGCCCGCTATCCGTTCGATCTGATCAATGCGGTCGAGGGCCGCGGTCCCGAGGCCGCCCGGGAGCACGACGAGATCCTGCGCGCGCTCACCGCCCGCGACGTGTCGGCCGCGACGCTCGCCATGCGCCGGCACATCGAATCCGGCTGGAGACACATCGGCAGCGCACCGCGTTGAAATCAGCCGCGTCGCCCCGGGGGCGCTTCGCCCACCGGCTCGTAGTAGTAATCGACGTGCAATCGGGTGAGCCGTTGCGCCGCGATGCGCCAGCGCCCGTCCCGGCGCACGTAGCGCTCGTGATAATGGCCGTAGCCGGTGTGCCCGTAATAGCCGAGCGTCGCCCTGCGATCCTCCCCCCACACCACGCGATCCTGCATCGCCCAGATGACCTGCGCCGTGTCGCCGTCGAGCTCGATCTCGGGGGAATGAACCTGGTGGGCCGTGTGCGCCGCCTCGACGGCCGCCCGCACCATGCGTATCGCCGCATCGCGTCCGCGGATGGCGGGTGGGCCGCCCGCGGCCGAGACGTCCAGCTCGAAATCCTCGGTGAACACCTCGGCGTAGGCGGCCCAGTCCTTGGTGTCGAGCGCGCGGCAATAGCGCGCCTTCACCTGGCTGATCGCGACATAGGCCGCAAGCTCGCTCATGCTGCTGATCTCGCTCATACGTCCCCCACTCAAAGCGCATCCCAGTATTGTTCCATGCGACGGCGCAGCGCGGCATCGGGCAACACCCCGCGTCCCGCCCGCTGGTTGTCGTCGATGTGCGCGGCCCGGGTGCTGCCGCTGATGACACAAGTCACCGCCGGATGCGAGAGCGAGTACTTGAGCATGACCTGCGCCCAGTTGCTGCAGCCGATCTCGGCCGCCCAGTCGGGCAGCGGGCGATCCTTGACTGCCTGCAGATTGCGCCCGCCGCGCCCGCCGAGCGGCACATTGGCGACCACCGCCACGCGCCGATCGGCCGCGGCCTCGAGCAGGGTTTGCTGCGCCGCGCGTCCTCCCAGACCGTAGTTCACCTGCACGAAGTCGAGAGGGTGCTTGCGCATGCAGGCGCAGATCTCGGCGTGATGTGCGTCGTGCGAGGTCGATACCCCGATATAGCGCAGCCGTCCTTCCTGTCTCCACTCGAGCATGGCCGGCAGCAACACATCGGCACCGATCAGGTTGTGCACATAGAGCAGATCCACGTGATCGGTCTTAAGCCGCGCGAGCGATCGGTCGAGGCTCGCGCGACCTCCGGGTTGCCCCTGGGCGCCCGAGCCGCCGCCGCTCGTGATCTTGGTGGCGATGAACAGCCGCTCGCGCAGCCCGAGCTCGGCCACCAGCCGCCCGATGACCTGCTCGCTCTCGCCATAAACTGCGGCCGTGTCGAGCATCGCGGCTCCGGCCGAGGCGAAATGCCGCAGGCCCTCCCGCAACGGGTCGAGGAGCGACTCGTCGAAAGCATTCGTACCCAAGCCCACCACCGGAAGCCACTGGCCCGTGGCGGGTATGGCCTTCAGGATGGGGGGTGAAGCGGGCTCAAGCATACGGGGTGTCCGCGGTTCTCCTGGGTCGAATGATAGTCGGTATTGGCCGGCGGCGAGAGGGCCGTCGGGCGAGGCCATGGCGGGGTGAAAGGTGGGCGAGCGGCCCGCAATTGCACTTGAATTGCCGCTACTCGACCCTAGGATGCCCTCGGCAAACCCGCGCGAGACTCGTTCTCAGAAACTGTAGAGGATTGCAGCTATGAGCGAACCTATGGTCCAGTTCCCGGTCACTTGCCCTAAGTGCGGCACGGAATCCATCGCCCGGTATCCGGTCGCGGACGTGGCGACGGCCCTGCTTTCCAGGAGCACCCCTCTGAAACTCTATGCCCCTTGCCATGACTACTACTGGACGGCAAGCCAGTGGGAGCTGCAACAGGTCAGGCAGTACATGGGCGCTTGGTTGGCGGCCCCGCAACCGGCGCCTCAGGAGTAGCGGGACGCGGTGGGTTTGCGCGCCGGCTCTAGCCGGATTTTGCCGCGATCATCGCGGCAAGCCGTGCCAGGGCCTCGCTCATCGCGGCGACTTGATCGGAGTAGCTCGGCGAGGCCATCGCTGCCCGCACATTCACGATCGAGCTGCTCGGGACGCTGACGCCGTCATCGGACATCTCCGACCAGCTCGCTTGCAGCTCCACCCGACCGGCCGGATCCGGCATGAACCGGACGATGTCGATCACCACCTTGCGAGTTCGGGCGGGCGCGGGCTCTTGCGGGAGCACGACGCGGCCCCGGGGCAAGATCTGCAGCAAATCCTCGCTCAAGGTACGCCGGATCATCAGGTCGAGCGGCGCGCTCCAGCGGTGCCGATCGCTGATTTCAAGGCCGTATTGGCCGGCCTGCCGCACGATCTGGC
Source organism: Steroidobacteraceae bacterium (assembly GCA_035504115.1). Classification (GTDB taxonomy): domain Bacteria; phylum Pseudomonadota; class Gammaproteobacteria; order Steroidobacterales; family Steroidobacteraceae; genus Bog-1198. The sequence goes on from DATJSL010000023.1 coordinate 229,084, forward strand.
GGCGGTCGAGGCTCGGCGGCAGATGGACGCGAGCGATCTGCAGCGGCGGCGCCGGAGCCGCTTCGAGGGGCCGCACCTTGACGGGCTCCAGCGCATAGAACTCGACCGGCGGACTCGATGCGCAGGCGCAGAGCACGAGCGCGGCGAGCAGCGAAGCGAAGCGGCGGCATCCATCGGCGGTCATCGCCGGCCTCGCAGCAGACTTTCCGGATGCTCGTCCAGGTAATCGGCGAGCACTCGGATCGAGCGGGCGGCCTCGCTCAGGTGCAACAGCGCGGGCTCCAGGCTGCCATCGGGCGCAGCAGGGCTCGTTCCCATGACTTGGCGGGCCGCCTGGGCGGCTTGGTCGAGATTCTGCGCCGTATGGCGCAAGGCCTGCACGGTTTTTCGTACCGAATCGAGCGTCGGCGCCACCTTTGGACCCGCCTGGTTGAGCGTGCGGTCGAGGCTGGCCAGCGCGGCATCGAGGTGCCCGATGCTGGCCTTGAGCTGCGGGGAGGCAGCGAGCGATCGGATGCTCGCGGTGATGGCGCGGACGTTGTCGCCGATCTGCTCGAGCGGCAGGTTTTGCGCCTCCTCGATCACGCGGCCCACGCCGCCTTGCTCGACGCTCGGGATCTGGTAGTAACCATCGACTTGCTGCAGGGTTGCGGCGGGTGACCCCTCGACCCTGGCCAGCTCGATTTCGGGGCTGCCGAGGATGGGGGGCGACTTGGTCAACCGGGCGCGCAGATCGTGGCGGATGAGCGCCGCCAGGGCCTCATTCAAGATGCGCGGCCAGTCGCTGCTCGACGCCGGGCCGCCCATGAGATGAAAGCGGCGCGGATCGAGCGCAATCAGCGCGCTCGTCGAGATCGTCCCGGCCTGCGCATCGACGCTGAGATCGACCGAGGATACCTCGCCCACCTTGAACCCGCTGAGAACGACGGGCGACCCCACCTCGAGGCCGCCCACCTCGCCCGCGATCTGCACGCGATACTCGACGGCAATGCCGAGCGATGCGGGCGCCGCGCCGACGATGCCCTGGAAGGTGCGCGCCGGGGCGCCGCCGCCCGGAATCATCTGGATCGTGGGCCCGGTTATCAGCGCTTTGAGCGAATCCGGGTTGGTCAAGCTGGGATGGGCCCCTTGCAGATAAAAGCGCGTGCCGGTGCGCAAAAAATGACTCGCGCCGCGCTCGATGTCGAGCTTCACGACGACGTGCGAGCCATCCGGGCTCAACGAGAGCTTGCTCACCTTCCCCACCTTCACGCCGCGGTAACGGACGTCGGTGCTGCCCTCCTTGATCCCGGCGGCGCCCTCGTAGGTCACCGTGGCCGTGACTCCGCTGAGACTGATCTCGCGCACCGTGAGCCAGAGCACGATGGCGACCGCGGCGATGGGCACGCCCCATATCCAGCCTGGCCAGCGTCCCTGGCGCATCTCGGCCACCGTGCGCTCGAGGGGGGCCTGCGGCTCGACGTCGCTCACGTGCGCGCCGCCCGCGACAGCGCCGCGTCCCACATGAGACGCGGATCGAATACCCGCGAGGCGACCATGGTGAGCGCGACGACGAGGATGAAGCACACCCCGCCGACCCCGGCACTCGCCGTCGCCAGCGTGCCGAACTGGATCATGGGAGCGAAGATCACGATGGTGAAGACATCGACGTTCGACCAGCGTCCCAGCTCGTCGATCACGCGAAACAGCCTGGTCTTCAATACCAGGCGCGAGCCGGAGTGCCGCCGGATCGACAGCAGGAACCAGCCGAGACCGAGAAGCTTGAGCAGAGGAATGGCGATGCTGGTGAAGAAAATCAGCAGCCCGAGCGGCCAGAAGCCCGCCTTGAACAGATCGAGCACGCCGTCGATGATGCGGTAATCGACCCGCTGACCGAGCTCGACGTTGACGTTCATGGGAAAGACGTTCGCCGGGATGTACAGCGCGAGCCCGGCGATGACGAGCGCGAGCGTGCGCACCCGGGTGCCGGGCTTGCGGGCATGCAGGGCCGCGGCGCAGCGCGGACAGCGGCTTCCTTCGACCGCCGCAGGCAGCGCCAGATCGCAGACCGTGCAGGAGATGCTCGGCTCACCGTACGCGGGGGCGCGGCGGGCGCACCCGATGCGCCGCCACCCCGCGCGACGATCGAGGGTGGCGCGACACAGCATCGCGCAAACGGCGGCAAGTATCAGGCAGATTCCGCCCGCCCCGACGGTCACCGGAAGCCGTGCGGCGATCCGGCTGTATCCGACCGCGGCACCGAGCAGCAGCACGTCCGGCATCGCCCACACGTCGAGCAGCAGACAGATCTTGTAGGCAGGACCGAGCCAGCGGGGGGTTCGACCAAGGCCCATGCAGGCGAGCACGACGCTCAACAGGCCAAAGCGGATGAACGGCAGCACGATGGCAAACGCGGCGACGAGCGTGACCAGAACCACCCATTGTTGATTCCATAGCGTGAACAGCCCCGTGCCGATGCGCGTCTCCCGATCGATCCCGAGCACGGAGATTCGCATCAACGGCTCGAGGTTCGCCGGAAAGAGCAGAAGAAACGTCAAGAAGGCAAAGCAGAACGCGGCGGCCAAGCTGCGTCCGATGGCGCGCTCCAGGCGGTGGGCGCAGACCGGACATAAAGCGGCACATCCGCGGCGCGGCGGGGGGAGCTGCTGGAGCGTCCCGCAGTCGGGGCACGCAATGGTATTCATGAACGATCCGGCCGCGTCGCGGCATTGCGCCGCCCCAGATCCTGCGCAAAGAGCCCGGCATCCGCCAGCGGATGGATCGACCGTCGCGCTGTCAGCAGATTCCGGCGCTGGAGCGGCTCAATGAACGGTCACGTCGGTCAGAAAGATGAAGCCGCTGCCGCTGCCGTCGGAGACCGCAGCGGTGCAGGCAGAGACGGCGAGTCCGCTGACCGAACAGAGATACACGCCCGCATTGCCGAAATCGAACTCACTCCAGGTGCTCACGTAGGCCCAAGCCCCGTTGACGAAAACTCCGGTCGCGATCGACTCGGGACCGCCTCCCAGGCTGTTGTTGGCGCAAGACGACAAGTTCCCTGCATCGTCCACCGCGCAAGCGGCGAGCCCGCTCTGGGCGTTCGCGAAATACGCGACTCCATTCGCGAGAGTCACGTTCCAGGCATCACCGAGCGAGCTCGAGCCCGCGGCCACGGCGCAATTGGTCAGCAATCCGGTGCTCGGGTCGAGCGCGCAGGTGAACAATCCGTTGTTATCGGTCGGTACGTAGGCGAAGTCGCTCCCGAGCGCGATGCCGCTGGCATAATTGAGCCCGCTGCCGGAGGCGGTGACGATGCAGCCCGACAGGGTCCCATCCGCGCTGTTGATGGCGCACATCGTCACCTCGCCGCCGCCCGGCGAGCCCTGATCGGCCACGTAGAGCGTCGATCCCGAGACGATCAGATGCTCGGGGTAGCTGTAGCTGGCGCCCTGAACGGTGCAGCTCGACAGCGTCCCGTCGCTGTTGACGGTGCATAGATAAATGTTGGCTCTCTGCCCATCGACCACGTAGGCGTAGCTGGCCGTGCTGCCGCTGTAGAAGGCCACGCTCCATGCGCCGCTGAATCCGCCGGTGGCTGCGCAATTCGACAGCGTCCCCGTGGTGGCGTCGATGGCGCAAATGTAGAGGCCGCTGTCGGAATCGCTGACGTACGCGTGTTGTGCCGAGGCCGAGTAGGGGATGCCCACAGTACCCGTCTGTGCGGTACCCGCGTTGTCGAGGTAGCTGAAGTCGAGCGTGAGCGTGCCGCTGGCGCCGGCCGTTGGCGCGTAAGTCAATTCCAGCTCGCACCCGGCACCGGTACTCACGCTGCTGCAAGCGAAGCTCGTCGCGCCGCCCGCGGCGCTCCAGCCGCCGGGGAGCGATCCGAGACCGCCGCTGGCCGAAATCGCCAGATCGCCGGCCGTGTTGCCGTCATTGGTCGTGAAAATCACGGTGACCGGCTGACTGGCGCCGACGGCGACGCCTACCGTGCCGGATGGAGTTACCGCACCGCTCACGGTGTCGTGCACGGTCGACGCGTACGGGATGCCGACGGTGCCGGTCTCGGGGTTGCCGGCGTCATCGGTGTAGCCATAATTCAACGTCAGCGTACCCGAGCCGACCGTGGTGGGCGCGTAACTCAGCGGCAACTGACAGCCGTTTCCCGATTGAGCGACGCTGGCACAGGTCAAGCTCGCCGCCGTGCTGCTCCAGCCGGCCGGCAGCGAGCCCAATGCCGTGCTCAAGGTCAATGCGCTCGCGATGCCGCTGTCGGTGGTGAAATTCACCAAGACCGATTGGGCTCCGGAGCCGATGACCGCGTTCACCTGCCCCGAAGGCGAAGCGGTCCCCACGACGTTGTTGTGGGCAGTCGCCGCATAGGCGATACCGAGACTACCGTTCTTGACGCTGCCGGCGGAATCGACGTAGCTGTAGCTCAGCGTCAGTGTGCCCATGGCCGGCGCGCTTGGCGCATAGGTCAGCTGCAGCTGACAGCCGTTGCCCGTGGCGAGGCTCGCGCAGGAGAAACTCGATCCGGCCGCGCTCCATCCATCCGGCAGGGCCGCAAGATCACTCGTCACGGCCAGCAGCGTGGCGACGTTGTGGTCGTCCGTCGTGAAGGTGATCTCGACGGACTGGGCAGCCCCGCCGATGAAGGCATTGATCTGCCCCGACGGCGAGACGGTTCCCACCACGTTGTCGTGGACGGTGCCCGCATACGCGACGTTGACCGTCCCCGTCTTTGCCGTTCCGGCGTTGTCGGTGTAGCCGTAGTTCAAGGTCAATGTACCGCTGCCGGCGGCGCTCGGCGCGAAAGTGAGCGTCAGCAGACAGCCGCTGCCCGTGCTCACCGTGGCGCAAGTGAAGCTATCGGCAGCGCTGGTCCAGCCGGAAGGCAGGGACGTCAGGTTCGTCACGGTCAACCCCGTCGCGGGATTGCCATCGTCGGTCATGAAGGCGAAGGTGACCGCCTGGCTCGCACCGACCACGGCATTGATCTGACCGGTGGGCGCGGCGGTCGCGCTTACCGTGTCATGGGCGGTCGCGGCATAGCGAATCTCGGCAGAGCCGTTCTGCACGGCACCGGCGCTGTCCGTGTAGCGATAAGCAATGGTCAAGGTGCCGCTGGCATCCGTGGTCGGCGCGTAGGTGAGGGTCAGCACGCAACCGCTGCCGCTCGTCACCGTCGTGCAGCTGAACGCGGCAGGTCCGCTCCAGCCCGCGGGCAGCATCGATAGTCCGGAAGTCACCGACAGCCCGGATATCGCGTTCGCATCGCTCGAATTGAAGCTGAGAGTGAAGGATTTGCTGCCGCCATCGACCACCGACACGGCGCCGCTGACCGAAGGGGTGACGACGATCGTGTCCTGCGTGCCGGCCGGGCTGTCCGAGCAGCCGCCGAACAGCAGGGGGCTCGTCAACCCAAGGATGCCGAGCAAGACCAGCCCACGGAACCGGGAGAATTTCATACAGATCCTCGGAGGATTTCGCAAAAGGACAAGCACCGCTTGCGGCCGACAGTCTACGGAACGCGCCTCGCGCCGGGGGCGCAGTGTTCGTGATCGGTGTCGCGATTCACCACAACTGCGCCAATCCCCTAAAGCGCGTGACCCGGGATGCGCAAGGGCTGTAAGATTTCCCCTGCCATGGCGCAGCGCATCCTTCAACCCGGCGAAATCGAAGGCCTCGCACAACAATCGATTCCGCGCATCCGATTGCCGGCGCCCGCGGAGGTGTTCGCGCTTCGAGCGGCGCGGCTTCGCGCCCTCGCACCTCGTACCGGCATCGGCGCCTATCTACAATTTCTTGCCGCCCTGGTGGATGCGCAGCACTCGGCGCTGGCGCGGATCGAGCCCGCAAGACCTGCGGATGCGGACCTCAAGCGAGCCGCCGAGCACGGCATGCCGCCGATTCCCGCCGCCGCCTGGCTCACTGATCCAGAATGGCCCGAGACGCTGAACCGGCTGTGCGCGACGCTGGATGAGCGGGCGCAGTTACCGGCACCCGTGATCGAGGTGATGGCGAGAATTCGCAGCGCACCGCCGCGCTGGATCATGGCGCAAGCCGAGGCGTTGCTCGAGCACGCCGCTGAGGGTGTCGAGGCCGCCGCGGCGCCGCTCCTCATGGCGGCCCTGCAGGTTCACGGTGTCGCCCGGGCGGCACGTTTCGATGCGGCGACGGTGCGGCCCCTGGGCGTTGCGGGGCTGTGCCCGCTATGCGGGACGGAGCCGGTGGCAAGTCGGGTGTGCGCCAACTCACCCTATCAGGGCTACCGCTACCTGCATTGCGCCTTGTGCGCCACCGAGTGGCACCTGGTCCGCGTGCAGTGTTCCATATGCGGCGCGTCCGGCAAGAGCATCGCCTATCAATCGGCGAGTGCCGAGTCGGACCAGACGCCGCATCGGGGCGCCGAGGCGGCCGTGCGCGCGGAGACCTGCGATGCGTGCCACGGCTACCGCAAAATACTCTATGAAGAGAAAGACATTGCGGTCGAACCGCTGGCCGATGACCTGGCTTCCTTGAGCCTCGATTTGCTGCTCGGCGCGAGCGGCTATCATCGCGCGGGCAGCAATCCGTTGCTGTGGCAGGCCGGCGAGAAATGAGTCCCTTTGAGGCTGCGCGCCCGTGCGGCACCTTCGATCGATGATCGTCGGGACCGCCGGTCATATCGACCATGGCAAAACCAGTCTGGTGCGGGCGCTGACCGGTGTGGACACGGATCGGCTCGAAGAGGAAAAGCGGCGCGGCATCTCGATCGAGCTCGGCTATGCCTATGCGCCCGCGCCCGGCGAACCGCTGGGCTTCATCGATGTGCCGGGTCACGAGCGGCTGGTGCACACCATGGTCGCCGGTGCGGGCGGCATCGACTTCGCGCTGCTCGTGGTGGCCGCGGATGACGGCGTGATGCCGCAGACACGCGAGCACCTCACCATTCTCGAGTTGCTCGGCGTGCGCAGCGCCGCCGTCGCGCTCACCAAGATGGACCGCGTGCAGCAGCCCCAGGCGCTCCTCGCAACGGCGCAGATCGAGCAGTTGCTGGCCGCGACCCCGTTCGCCGCCGCGCCGATATTTCCGATGAACGCGACGCGCGGCGATGATGCGGGTGTGAGCGCCCTGCGCAGGCATCTGGAGCAGGTGGCAGAGCGATGGCGCATGCGCAGCGATGCGGGCTTGTTTCGTCTCCCTGTCGACCGGGTGTTCACCTTGCCGGGACTCGGCACCGTGGCCACCGGCACCGCGATCGCGGGACGCGTCTGCGTGGGCGACTGCATCGCCGCGATGCCCTCCGGTACCGTGGCGCGGGTGCGCAGCATCCACGCTCAGCATCGTAACGCCGAGGTGGGCCGCGCCGGTCAGCGCTGCGCCTTGAACCTGGTCGGCATCGACAAGACCGGGCTGCATCGCGGCGATTGGTTGGCCGACGCGCGTGTGCTGCGACCCTCGACGCGCATCGATGTGCAGCTGCGCTGGCTCGCGGCAGGCGCGCCGCTCAAGGATCGCGCGCCGCTGCACGTGCACTTGGGCACCGCGGACCGCGTCGCGGAGGCGGTGTGGCTCGAGTCCAATGGCCCGCTGGGGCGCGATGGCGCACGCGTGCAGCTGGTGTTCGAGACACCGTTCTGCGCCGCCGCCGGAGACGCCTTCATCGTGCGCGACGCACAGGCGCGCCGCACCGTCGGCGGCGGTATCGTCATCGATCCTTGCGCGCCGGCAAGGCGGCGGCGCAGTGCCGAGCGGCTCGCCTACCTCGCCGCCATTCAGAATCTGTTGCGGGAAGGCAGCGTGCTCGCGCTGCTCGAGAACGCCTCGGGCGGCATCTCGATGCGAGAGCTGGTGCGTCTTACCGGCCTTGCAGCTGAGCGGATCGAGCTGCCCGCTGGGACGCGCCTGGTGGGAGCGCCGCAGGACGAGTTCGCCATACTCGATTCGCACTGGCGGGCCTTGTATGACGCCGCGCTCGCGACGCTGCGCAATTTTCATGCCCAGTATCCCGACGAGCCGGGCGTCGACCGGGCTCGACTGCGCCGTCTGGCGGCGCCCGGCGTGAACGACCTTCTGTGGCGGGCGCTGGTGGAGGAGCTGCTGCGGGATCACGCGGTGGCGCGCAGCGACTACTGGCTGCATTTGCCGCAGCACCGGGCCACGCTGGATGATCGCGAGCGGCAGCTCGCGGCGCAACTGCAATCGATACTGGGCGCCGCGCGTTACGATCCGCCGTGGGTGCGGGAGCTGGCGGTCGAGGTACGGTCGCCCGAGGAGGACATTCGGCGGGTGCTGTGCAAATGCGCGGTGCAGAGGCTGGTTTATCAGATCGTGAAGGACCTCTTCTATCATCGCGACACCGTGCAGGAGCTGACGCATGAATTGCGGGCTTTATGTGTACGGCACGGCGCCGTCGCCGTCGCCGAGTTCCGTGATGCCATCGGTCTCGGGCGCAAGCGCACCATCCAGGTTTTGGAGTTCTTCGATCGCGTTGGATATACTCGACGCATTCCTCGAGGTCGGATCGTGCGCGCCGATAGCAGCTGGCACGAATCCGCGCGGGGATGAGCTGACCCTGCGGAAGGCATGCGCATCCGGTGGTGCGGCCGGGCTTCAAACCCGGTGAGGGACGTCAAGCGTTTCTCGGTAGGTTCGACTCCTGCTACCTTCCGCCATCTTGTAAGGCGGACTGGAATCCATCAGCCAATGCGCGCCACCCGATGAATGCACCGTTTGCGGCGATGTCCGATGCACCGGCGCCGGGCGGCGCCGAGCCGCGATTGACCTCGCTGTCCCATGGCGGCGGTTGCGGCTGCAAGATTGCCCCGGGCGTGCTCGCCGAGCTGCTCAACGGCTCGCCGTCCACCCGGCGCTACGCCGACCTGCTGGTCGGCACCGACACCTCGGACGACGCGGCCGTGTACCGCCTCAACGAGGAGTTGGCGGTCGTGGCGACCACGGATTTTTTCATGCCGATCGTCGATGATCCTTTCGAATTCGGCCGCATTGCCGCCACCAACGCACTATCGGACATCTATGCGATGGGCGCCCGACCGGTGATGGCGCTTGCGATCGTCGGCATGCCCATCAAGATCCTGTCGCAGCAGACGATTCGCAAGATCCTGCGCGGCGGGGAGGCGGTGTGCGAGCGTGCCGGGATTCCGATTGCGGGCGGTCACAGCATCGATTCGGTCGAGCCGATCTATGGGCTCGCCGTCACCGGCGTGGTCGATCCCAAAAGGCTGAAGCGCAACAGCAGCGCACGCAGCGGCGATCTGCTGATTCTGGGCAAGCCTCTCGGGGTCGGCATCCTCTCGGCGGCTCTCAAGAGGGGGCAGCTGGACGATGCCGGCTATCGCGCGCTGATCGATACGACCACGCAATTGAATTTGCCCGGCACGGAGCTGGCGAGCCTCGCCGGCGTACACGCCATGACCGACGTCACGGGCTTCGGCTTGCTGGGTCATCTGCTGGAGATGTGCCGAGGAGGCGGGCTCGGCGCACGGATAAGCGCCGCCGACCTGCCGCTGCTGCCCGGGGTGGTCGAGCTGGCCCGGTCCGGTGTGCTGACCGGAGCATCGGCGCGCAACTGGCAATCCTACGCAGCGGATGTGCTGCTCGCCCCGCACATCGATGCGACGCTGCAAAGCATCCTCACCGATCCACAGACATCCGGCGGTCTGCTCATCGCCTGCGATCCCGACGAGCTGCCGGCGGTGCGGCAGGTGTTTGCGCGTCTCGGCATCACAGCGCCCGCGGCCATCGGGCGGCTATGTGAAGGTGAGCCGCAGGTCCGGGTGGATTGACTCGCCCCGCAATCCAGCGGGCGGGGAGCCGACGTTCGGCTCCGGCTTGGAGATCCTGCCGATGAATGTCCCCATCGAGTTCGATACGCCGCGGCTATCCCTGCGGCAGTGGCAAGCGGCGGATCGCGAGCCATTTGCGGCGCTCAACGCCGATCCGATCGTCATGGCGCATTTCCCGGCACCCATGACGCGCCAGGAAAGCGACGCCATGGCGAGCCACTGTGAGCGGCTGCTCGCCGAGCGCCGATGGGGTGTATGGGCGTGCGAAGTCAAGGAGACGCGCGAATTCATCGGCTGCGTGGGACTGAACATTCCCCGGCGTGATCTGCCCGTGTCCCCCTGCGTCGAGATATTGTGGAGACTGGCGCGGGCGCACTGGCGTCGGGGATTCGCCACCGAAGCGGCCCGGGGCGCAACGCGCGTCGGCTTCGAGGTCCTGAGGCTGCCTGAAATCGTGGCGTTCACGGTGCCCTCGAATGGCCGATCGCGTGCAGTCATGGAGCGGCTGGGGATGCAAATGGATGCGGCCACCTTCGAGCATCCCGGCGTTCCGGAGGGGCACGTGCTTCGAACACACTGTAATTATCGCTTGTCGCGCGACAGGTGGCTTGCGATCGAGTCGGGCGATGACCGTGGCACCGGCCGGTCGGCAGGCGAGCCTCCCCGTTGACAGGCGCTGCACGCCCCCTCTCCCCTCCCCGCCGGCTGCTGGCCCGCCGGCCCGAACCTTCGGTCCTTGGGTGCGTCCTATATGGCGGGACCTGTTTTGTGACAGCATCGCGGCGTGCGATCCTTCGCACCCACCTCTTAATATCAGAAGCCAGGAAGCATCCAAGTGCAACGACAATTACCCGGTTCGTCCTTCATCGGAGTCTCGACCGCGCGAAGCGCGATTGCAGCATGCCTGCTCGCTCTGGCGGCCTGCGGCGGCAGCAGCAACCCGCCCCTGGATCTTTCGGGCACGGTGAGCGGATTGACCACCAGCGGCCTGGCCCTGACCACGCTGGGCGTGAACCTCGAGGTCAGCGCCGGAGCGACGAGTTTCACCTTCGGTCCGGTGCTCTCCGATACGGTCGTCTATGACGTCACCGTGGCGATCCAGCCCTCCGGACAAATCTGCACCGTGACGAACGGCACCGGCACGGCGACCACGGCCAATATCTCCAACGTGGTGGTGACTTGCTCGAATCGGACGTTCAACATCGGCGGCACGATCAGCGGGCTCACCGCGCCGGGGCTGGTTCTGGCGAACGGCAGCGACACCCTGAGCGTGCCCACCGGCGCATCTTCCTTCACGATGCCCGCGGCCGTCGCGTATGGCAGCTCCTACGCGGTGACCGTGGCCGCACAACCGACCGGCCTCACCTGTGACGTGACCAATGGCACGGGAACGGTGGGGACAAACGCCGTCACGAACATCGCCGTGGCGTGCACCGATAAGCCGCTCACCGTGGGCGGAAGCATCAGCGGCCTGGGGAGCGCGACGGGCCTGGTCCTCGCCAACGGTACCGACACGTACACCGTGCCGGCGGGCGCCACGAGCTTCAAGCTCGATGCGGCAGCATCCTCCGGCGGCGCCTATGTGGTACGGGTACAGTCCCAACCGACCGGCATGACCTGCTCTGCCGGCAACGGTGCCGGAACGATGCCCACGCACGATGTCACCGACGTCTCGGTTACCTGCTCGGATGAGGCTTACAGCCTCGGTGGAACGGTCACCGGTCTCACCACCTCCGGCCTCGTGCTGAGCGAGGGCAGCGACACTTACAGCGTACCCGCCAACGCGACCAATTTCACGATGCCCGCCGCCCTCGCCGACGGCAGCAGCTACCGGGTGAGCGTACAGACGCAGCCGGCGGGGCTGACTTGCACGGTCAGCCGCGGCACCGGCACCGTGTCCGCCAGTGCCGTCATGAACGTCGATGTGACATGCGCCTCGACCGGCTACACATTGGGAGGATCGATCTCCGGCCTGACGAGCTCCGGGCTGATTCTGACCGACGGTACGGACAGCCTCTCGGTCTCGGCCAACGCCACGCAGTTCTCGATGCCGAACGCGCTTGCCTACGGCAGCAGCTACGCCGTAACGATTCAAGCGCAGCCGAGCCGCGGGAGCTGTCAGATCACCAACGGCACCGGCACGGTGACCGGAGACGGCGGCACCGTACAGGTCACCTGTGGAGCGCCCGCCTCAGCGCCGCAGAGAGACGATGGCGCCTGACGGCTCACGTCACCACGACGCGCACCCGCGCGATGTTCTGAATCCGCCCATACGGCGTATGCGCGTCTGCATTGCGCTGGGAGGTCGCGCGCAACACGGCGTAGTAGGTCCCTGGCTTTTCGTATGAGTGCGTGCGCGTGACGGACACGGTCGGCTGCGGGTTCGTGATCTGTTCAGCGACACGGTAATCGCCGGCCCCCTCGAAGTCCCACTCCGCCGCAACCACCCGGCCGGCGCCCGCGGGCACATCGACCGTCGCCGAGAAGGTGACCGACTCATGGGTGCGCACGCCTGCGCCTTCGATGGCCTTCAATTCGACGGTGGCCTGAATACCCCCGCGTTCGCTGGCCGCTGCCGGAACCTGCACCTGGGAAGCGGCCACGGTGTATTGCGAATCGGATGGCCTCACGCCCTTCTCCACCCACTGGCTGAGGTCGCGCAGGCCCTGCTGCAGAGGGCCGTCGAGCCTCACCGTATGGGCCTTGGCGAGAAGGGTCGCCGGGTTGTCGTGCTGGGCGTGATCGATGAACCAGAGCGCGAAATTCTCCGCGAAGCGCGGCCCGAGCGCCTTTTTCACCTCTGAGCGGTACCAGTCGGCACACCAGGGCAGGGCGTCGATATCCATGAGCGCCTGGACCAGCAGCATCTTGCCGTGTATCCGGCCTGTCAGCAAAGAGCCGATGCTGTTCATTGCGAAGGTATGACCTATCAGCACATCGCGCTGCGGATAGAGCGGCTTGCCTGCGCTGTCGCGGAACTGGTTCCAGCCGTATTCAGCGGGGCTCGGCGGGACCTGGTGACGCTGATAGGTCTGCGCGGCGAGGATCCAGGAATTGTCGACCCGAACTCTGTCGCCGGCCCGGATGGCGCTCAGCACCGCCGGATTGGAAGTCGTCGCAAAGCCCACCGTGTCACCGTCCGCCAGGGCGATGTGCAGACTGTTCCCTGCCGCGGCACCTCCCAGCAGCGTCAAGTGAGCGCAGCCGAGGTCCACATCGGGCACCTGCGTCAACGTGACTCGCCTCGGCGGCCCGTCGACGACGTGCGCCACGGTGGTCTCGAATTCGAACCGGTCGGAGGCGATGGACGACTCGGGATTGCTTCCGAGGTAGCCGGGCTTCGTCCAGAAGTCTTCGGCGTAGGTGGGGTCGAGCTGCGGTATGACTCCAAACACATCGGAAAAATAGCCGTTGTGCAGCGTTTGGTGATTGTACCAGGCACGCGGCGGGAACCCCATCAGCGTCGCCTCTTCCAGCGCCGCGCGCTCCTCCTCGTTGAGTCCCCGATACATCTCCGAGCTGCCGCCCGGATTGATCGCGTCCATCACGCCGGGAAACATGTCGCGCTTTCTCAAGATGCGCAGCGCATTCAGCCGCGCGCTCCACAGGCTCGGAACCGCATTGTTGCAGCCGAGAACGTAGGGCATGAAGCCGTCCCAGACTCCGCTGGTATGCTCCGCGCCGCCGGCCGTCTGGTAGGCGCCGCCGCTCCCGCCGTAGAGGTAGCCGAACGGACGGTGAGCGCCGTAGAGCTCGGCGGCGACGACACGGGAATACTTGGCCGCCGCGGCATTCACTCGGTACGCCGCAATGGACGGCTCCCCGCGACGAAAGGCGCCGCCCATGTTGGTCTGGACGTAATAGGCGCCGCTGTCGAGCGTGAAACCGAGGTTGCCCGTGGCAACCTCGAATGCGATCGGGAAGGGGCCGATGTCCTCCGAGACGGCGAGCGGATAGGTATTGTGGTGGAAGCGGCCCTGATACTGCGCAGCCGGCGGAAAATACAACGAGAACCGTGCGTCGGTTCCCTTGAACCCGCCATGCACGTAGCGATGGGGCGCGGGACTCCCGCGAAGCTCGCTCACATCGACGTACGGGGCATTGAAGATCGGATCGATGGAATCCTCCGTCACTTGCAGCACAGCGCCCTCACCTGCATCTCGATTGCCCATTCTCTCGGCCCCGTGGCAACGACTTGAAATGTTTGCCAGACTGCGCCCATCTCGACAAGAAAAGCATCTTGTGACGATAAAAGTTCATCCGCGCAGCCGCACGCGGCAAGGAGCGAGTCATCAGTGCGAATCCCTCGTTCTCAATCATCGAGCCCCAAGCCTTTCAAAATCCTGGGCGCATGTTTCTCCACGCGCGCGGTGCGAGTCGCCGACTGTTTCGCCGCGGCGAAATGCAGCAAGTAGCCTTTCTGCCTTCCGGGGGTGAGCGCTCGAAAGGCATCGGCCAGCTTCGGATCATCGGCCAGACGCTTTTGAAACTCCGCGGGCACATCGAATTGCGCCACGCCTCTCATCTCCACCTTGGCGCCGGACTTCTCGAGCGCAATCGCCTCCTTGATATAGGCCTTGATCGCCGCTCTCTGCTTGTCGATGTCCGCAACAGAGGCGAACCTGATTTGCCTCGCGGCCTGCACATTCCTGGTTTGCTGAACGAGGATGCCCTTGGGATCCTCGAGCAAGGCGCCTTTCACGAAGAGCAAAGCGCAATAATCCTTGAAGCCATGGATCAAGACCACGTTGCCGCCATTTAGATCGTAGCAAGCCTGACCCCATTTCAGTTCTTCATTGAGGCCCGATGCAAGGCAGAGTTGACGGAGGGCGCCATACTCGGCGCCCCAGCGCCGTTCCTTGCCATGAACCCGGGTTACCAGCGGATTCATCGTCAATGACCGGTACGCATGCCGCTCATGCCTGGTAGACGGTCTCGCCGCCGGTCACGGTTCGATGGATCTTGATATCCAGGATCTTGCCGGGATCCACTTGATGTGGGTCCTGCGAGAGGACCACGAAATCCGCGAGCTTGCCGGCGGTGATGGAGCCCTTGATCGACTCCTCGCGGGAGTTGTAGGCACCGTTCCAGGTGTTTATTTTCAGCGCTTCATCCACGGAAACGCGCTGATTGGCACCCCAGGTTTCGCCGTCCCAGCCGGTGCGGGTGACCATGCCCTGAATCCCCATCAGCGGCGCAAAGGGGCCGGGGCCGAAGTCCGAGCCCGCGGCGATATGGACGCCCGCATCGAGGAACGTCCGGAACGCCATGCACCTTCGCATCAGCTCCGCACCGTAGAAGTGGAATTTATCGGAGTTGTAGTAAGCGTAGGTTGAGAAGGCCGCCGGCACTGCGCCGATCGCCTTGATCCGACGCACCAGGTCATCGTCGATGAGCGTGCAGTGGGTGATCTTCGGACGCAGATCCTTCGAGGGATGCAACTTGAGGCCGCGCTCGTAGGCGCGGAGCACCATGGCGATGGCGACATCGCCGTTCGCGTGGCAATTCGGGCGGATATCGGCCCGGAGCATGCGCTCGACCCAGTCATCGAGCTGATCCTGGGACTCCGTGACATTCCCCCTGTAGCCGTCAGTCCTTCCGGGATAGGGCTCGCTCAATGCCATCGTCCGCTCCGAGAACGAGCCATCGACGATGTGCTCGGATGTCGCACCGATACGCAGCCACTCATCTCCGAAGCCGGACGCGAACTCGCCGGCGGCCATCGCTTCGAGAATCCCCTCACCCGCTTCGAACGTCACGCGGTGCTTGAGATCCCCGTTCGCCCTGATCTGCTGTAGCGCGAGCAGGTTCTCCTGGTCATCATGATGCACGCTGGTGAGGCCATATCGAACGAATTGCCGCGAGATATACGCCATGGCGTCTCGGCGGCGCTGCGCCTTGACCGCGGGCGTATAGACCGGGCGCACGCCCACCTTGGCGAACACCTCCATGGCGTTGTCGCTGACGCGGCCATTGAGCTCGCCGCTCTGGTCGCGGTCGAAGGTTCCGCCGGGCGGGTTGGGGGTGTCCCTCGTGATCCCCGCGAGCTGCAGCGCCTTGCCGTTGTAAAAGCCCGTGTGGCCACCGCGGTGATGCACCACGACCGGGTGTTGCGTGGAGACCTTGTCGAGGTCGCGTACGTTGAGCTGGCGCTTGTCGGAGACCTTGGTATCGTCGAAGAAATAGCCTTCGACCCAGGTGCCAGCAGGAGTCTCGCCGGCCTTTTTCCGCAACTTCTCGATGATGCCGTCAATGGTGACGAACTTGACCTCGAATGGGTCCCCCACCAGCACCTCGTAGAGCACTACTTCTCCTTCCGCGTGATTGTGGCAGTCGATGAAGCCAGGCACGATGGTCATCTGCTGCGCATCGAAGACGGGTGTATCGCGCCGCGCGAGATTGCGCACGTCGGCGCTGCTCCCCACCGCCTGGAATCGCCCTGCCTTGACGGCGAGGGCCTCCGCCCTCGGCAGGCGAGCATCGACCGTATAAACCCGGGCGTTGACGATGATCCAGTCCGGGTCACTCGCGCGAGCCACCGGCTCCTGCGCCCACGCTGCCATGCGCGGCGAAGGAGCGCATAGCAAGGCGCCGGCGCCCCCGCCCGCCAGTGTGAGAAATCGCCGGCGGCTCATGTGTTTGGTCATGGGTTGATCCCCATCGCATGCGCGCCCTCGATCAGCCGCGGCCCGGATCCTTGATCCGACACCGCGTCACCCGGATTTCGCAGCTGGCATATCTGAAGCGACAAGCACCCACAGCCGATGCAGCCATCGAGCTCACCGCGAAGTCTCTGCAGCAGCGCGATCCGCCGATCCAGCTCCATGCGCCACTCTGCAGATAGCCGTTTCCAGTCCTTCGCGGTGGGCGTGCGACCGCCGGGCAAGGAATCAATCGCCTGCTTGATCATTGCCAATGGCAAGCCCAAGCGTTGCGCAACCCTGATGATGGCAACGCGCCGAAGCACATCGCGACCGTAACGCCGCTGATTGCCTGCGCTGCGCCGGCTGCTGACCAGGCCCTTCGCCTCGTAGAAGTGGATCGTCGATACGGGGACGCCGCTGCGGGCGGCCACCTCGCCAACCGACAGCAGCCGAGCCAACTCGTGCGGATGGATCCTTCCCACATCCATATTCTCTTGACCTCAAGTGCAGTTGAGGTTGTACGCTGATGGGTGCCGGGATTCAAGGTATCACAGTATCGAGGGGCCCGAGCTCGGGACGCGGCCGCGGAGGACAGGATGACGGGGACCAGCACGCTTCAGCCGCCGAATGCATCGTTCGGCGCCGTGCGCAGCACGATAGCTCTATTTTCCAGCTCCCGCCGCCTCGGCAACACCGGGCAGCTGATCGATCGCGTTGCGCGGCAGCTGAATATCGAGGTGATCGATATCGCGCGCCTGCGCATTTCGTCGTATGACTACGATCACTCGAACAGGCATGATGATTTCGAGCCGCTCATGAGGCATGTATTGGCCCACGATCAGATCATCTTTGCATCGCCCATCTATTGGTATGCCGTGAGCCCGGCAATGAAAGCATTCATCGATCGGCTGTCGGATCTACTCGAGCTGCCGGACCTCCTTGCCGAGGGGCGCAGGCTGAGAGGGAAAAACGCGTACGTCGCCTGCACTTCGACAGGCGATGAACCGTCGGCGCAATTCATGGGCGCATTTCGAGAGACGTTCGCCTATCTCGGCATGCACTTTGGGGGCGCGGTGCACATCAACTGTCAGGGCGGATATCTGCCGGCCGTGCACGATCCCGAAGCATTGAAATTCGCGGCCCTGGTGAGCGAGGGCTTGCGAGGAGCGAGGTTGCCATGACCGGGGAGAGCCGCATATGAGCCAACCTCCCTACGAGGCCGCCATCGATCATCCAGGGGTCGATGCCGGCCTGGTGAACGAGATTCTGCTCGGGCTCACCCGCGAGCAAAAGATGCTGCCGTCGAAGCTCTTGTACGATGAGACCGGCTCCGCGCTCTTCCAGCGCATCACCGAGATGCCCGAGTACTATCTGACGCGAACCGAGAAGAAGTTGCTCGGGGCGCGCGCCGCCGACATCGTAGCCTCGGTGCCTGTCGAGGCCGGTCGCGGGCGCGCACTGGTGGAATTCGGGGCCAGCGACGAGACCAAGGCGGTCGCGCTGCTCGATGCCGCGGAGAGCCACTTCTCGGCGTATCTGGCGATTGACATCTCTCCAAGCGTACTCGGCCCCATCCGCACGCGCATGCAGGTGAGTCATCCTCGAATCACCGTGGAAACGTTGCTCGCCGACTTTCTGCGGCCCTTGGCGATGCCGGGGACCTTCAGAGAAATGCATATGGTCGGGTTCCTCCCGGGCAGCACCATAGGCCAGTTCTCCCCCGCCGCCGTCGTTCATTTTCTGGAGAATGCCCGACGCGCTCTTGCGGGAGCGGCCCCGCCCGCCTTCGTGATCGGCACCGACCAATGCAGGGACACCGCACGCCTGCTATCCGCCTACGACGACCCCGCCGGCATCAGCAGAGCGTTCAATCTCAACATCCTGTCGCATGTCAACCGCTTGGCCCACTGCGATCTGGATCCGCGCCGCTTCGGACGCAAGGTGCTGTGGAATGCTCGCGAAGAAAGAATGGAGATGTACCTCGAAAGCCGCTCTGCACAGAGCGTGCGGATTGCGGGGCGTTCGATCGGCCTTGCCGAGGGCGAAACGATCCAGACCGGCATCAGCTACAAATACGGGCAAGAGCGGTTCGTAGCGATCGCGGCAGCCGCCGGCTGGAGCTCGGCCGGCTTCTGGCAGGACTCCGAGAAGCTGTTTGCAATTCATCTGCTTCGAGCGCGCTAGCCGGAGGGCGCGCGCTGCTCGAAGCACATGTCGTTCACGGTTCCTGAACGGCGTGCAACCGGCCGGGCTCAATCACCCATCGCAGGCCCGGCTCGGATCGGATAAGCCACTGCGCCGGTCGCTCATGACCCCGCCGCTTCGCCTGGTCGACAAATCATCTGTCTTTCGATATATTTGGAATTATGAAATCAACTGAGGCAATCGAATCCCTGGCGGCTCTCGCCCAGGAGTCCCGCCTGGCGCTGTTTCGGCTGCTCGTGAAGCGCGGTCCGGAAGGCTTTACCCCGACGCAGCTCGGTGTGAAGCTCGAGGTGCCCGGACCCACCTTGTCCTTTCATCTGAAGGAGCTGCAGCGTGCCGGCCTCATCGAGGCGCGTCGCGAAGGGCGATTCCTGTACTACAGCCCCAATTTTCCCCGCATGAATGAGCTGATCGGATTTCTCACCGAGAACTGCTGCACCCTGGCGGACGAAGAATGCGGGTCGACCTGTGGAGTTGCCGCGGCGGAGAGCACTCAACCGAAGAGGAAGCGCGCATGAGACGTTTTCACGTGCACGTCAGCGTCGAGAATCTCGACGAATCCATCCGATTTTATTCACACCTTTTTGGTGGAGAACCGACGGTGCGGCGGCCGGATTACGCCAAATGGATGATTGAGGATCCGCGGCTGAACTTTGCGATCTCGACCGATCGCCAACCGGTCGGGATCAATCACCTGGGCTTTCAGGTCGACACGGACGGGGAATTGCGCGGTATGCACGGCCGGCTCGAGGCCGCCGATGCTCAACTCGTGCAGGAGAGCGAGCAGCCTTGCTGCTACGCGAAGTCAGACAAGTACTGGGTCACGGACCCCACGGGCGTTGCGTGGGAGACCTTTCACACGCTTGGCGGCATTGCGGTCTATGGCGAGGATACGCCCGTCTTCAACCACGGCGCCTCTACCGTCCCCGACCGCAATCCTGCGGCCGCGGCCGGAGACAGCTGCTGCGTGCCGGCCGCGAAAAGAGGACCGCTTGAGGCGCAGGCAGCGCGGCCTGCGCCGTGTGCATGCGCCAAGCGTTGAACTCATAGCGCCGTGGCCGAGCGCATCAATCGCGTCCTGTTTTTGTGTACCGGAAACTCGGCGCGCAGCATCCTCGCCGAATCCATCATGAATGAGCTGGGCCGCGGACAATTTCAGGGCTCGAGCGCCGGCAGTCACCCCAAAGGGCAAGTGCATCCGCTCGCGCTCGATCTCCTCGAGCGATTGAACTTTCCGACCCAGGGCCTTCGCAGCAAGAGCTGGGATGAGTTCGCGGTCTGCGGCGCGCCACCGATCGACTTCGTCATCACGGTCTGCGACAACGCGGCCGGCGAGGCATGTCCGGTGTGGCCAGGGACGCCCATCACCGCTCACTGGGGCGTGCCGGATCCCGCGGCCGTCGAGGGCAGCGAGCTCGAGCGCCGGACGGCGTTTCGCCAGGCCTTCAGAGTCCTCGAAACACGCATCCGATTGTTCTTGAGTTTGCCTCTCGAGAGCCTCGATCGACTGCGAATCACAGAACACATGGATGCGATCGGCCGGAGCTCGGAGAGACGCGTATGAATCGCTTCGAACGCTATCTCACCGTGTGGGTGTTTCTGTGCATCATGGCCGGCATTGCGCTCGGTCAGTGGCTGCCCTCGGTTTTCCAACTGATCGGCCATCTGTCGCTCGCGCAGGTGAATCTGCCGGTGGGCGCTTTGATCTGGGTCATGATCATTCCCATGCTCGTCAAAGTCGATTTTGGCGCGCTTGGCGAGGTGCGCCGGCATGGGCGCGGGATCGGCGTGACGCTCTTCGTCAATTGGCTCGTGAAGCCGTTTTCGATGACCCTTCTCGGGTGGATCTTCATTCGGCACATGTTTGCGCCCCTCCTGCCTGCCGGTGAGATCGACGGCTACATCGCCGGCTTGATTTTGCTGGCCGCGGCGCCCTGCACCGCGATGGTGTTCGTGTGGAGCCGGCTCACCGAGGGTGACCCGCTTTTCACCCTCTCCCAAGTCGCCTTGAATGACACCATCATGGTAGTGGCGTTTGCACCCCTCGTCGGGCTCCTGTTGGGAATTTCGGCAATCACCGTTCCCTGGGGCACCCTCCTCACCTCCGTGATGCTCTACATCGTCATTCCGGTGGCGATTGCGCAGCTCTGGCGGCGCTCGCTTTCGCGGCGCGGACCCGCCTCGCTCGAGCGCGCGATGCAGCGCATCGGCCCCTGGTCGATGGGCGCGCTGCTGCTCACGCTGGTGCTACTTTTCGCCTTTCAGGGCGAGGAGATCTTGCAGCAGCCGCGGGTGATCCTACTGCTCGCGGTCCCGATTCTGATTCAGGTGCTCTTCAACGCGGGGCTCGCCTATTGGCTCAACCGCGCCGTCGGTGAATCGCACCACATCGCCTGCCCCTCCGCACTCATTGGCGCCTCGAATTTCTTCGAGCTCGCCGTCGCGGCGGCGATCAGTCTTTTCGGGTTTCACTCCGGAGCTGCGCTCGCCACCGTGGTCGGCGTCTTGATCGAGGTGCCGGTGATGCTCCTGGTGGTGCATATCGTCAATCGATCGAAGCGCTGGTACGAGCATAAATCGCAGCTCCTCGAGATCCCCTCATGACCGAGGTCAACTCACCGCCACGCCGGCGGCAGCCCGCTCCGTCGATGGCGGGGAAGCGCGGCGGTCGGCAACGAGAACGGCTGGCAAAGCCGCTGCCAAACCCAGACAGACGAATGTCGTGCCCAACACGATCAAGGCTTGATAGCGGGCGGACGTGTTCAGCATCAAGGAACCTAGCAAGGGACCGGTGGCGAGGCCGAGCTTCGACATGAAGCCACTCCACACCGCGCTTTGGCCGCTATAGTCGAAACTGGCGCACACGCCAAGCAGCAGCGAGAGCACCAGGGCCCAAGCCACACCGTTAGCCATCGTGGCCATCAACCAAACGGCGCGGTCGCCCACATGGAACAGTGCGGCCAGAGATCCGGCCGCCAGTGCCATGCTCGCGATCAACGGTCTGGTGAGACCCCAGCGAGTGGGGATGCACATGGTCACCATGCCACCCAGCAGACCCGCAAAGCCCGAAGCGCTCAGCGACTCGCTCACGTAGTCGAGCGACAATCCTCCTGCCTGACCCAGGCTCACGCTGAATGCATTGACACTCATATTGCCGGCCTGGAATAACAGCACCGCAGCCAGAGCACAGAGGCGCAATCCACGCATGCGGGCATCGGGCAGAGCCTTTTCGGTCGTTCGCGGCGGGTACTCTGGCAGCAGCAGCACGAACACCAACGTCAGGGCGGAGAAGCCCACCAGCAGCCAGAACAGGGGTGCAATGCCGGCCCGGCGCACGAGGGTCGGCATCACTGCGATCGCGACCATATAAAGCGTGTACTGCAACACCATCAAGATACCGAAGGTCCGGCTGGGATTTTGATTGCGCGCGATGATGAGATAGGCCATGCCCACCATGGCCCCGCCAACCAAGCCGTGCATGAAGCGCATGAGCATCATCATGGAAGCGCTGCGCAGCGGCAAGCAGCCGGCATCGAAGGCCATCAATGCCACCGACAGGACCACCAAGGTGCGTCGCCAATGCAGACGCGGTGCGATGAATGCCATGGTGAAGGCGCCCAGGGCGCCTCCATAAGTGTTGGCGCTGCCAATGCGGCCGGATTCCTGAACGCTGAAGCCCAGGCCGGCCTGCAGAGCGTCCACCAAGGCCGGCATGATGTTGACGTACACGATGCCGGCCGTGGCAGCGAAGCACAGGAAAATACGCGCCATCCAACCGTCTGGGTCGAGCGCAACCTTCATTCGGGCCGCCAATCAAAATGGCGGTCCAGCGGGAACAGCGGGCGCCGCATGTGGCGGATCGGGAAGAGACTGATCTGTGAACTGGTCGGGCCGCCCCGGTCCGAATCGCACTGTATCAGGCCACGCGCCAGGGGCATGAAAATCGGCTTGCAGTGCATGCGCGATTTGATCAGCAGAAAGCGCTGCGCGCGGGGGTCGATGCCGAGGTCGGAAAACAGTTTGGGGTCGCAAGGCTCGTTGCGCTTTTCGCTGACGATGAGCTTGACCGTACCCGCGTCCAACACCGCGGTGCGGCCGAGCGACTGATGGTAAGCCCCGTAAATGCTGTTCGGCATCGGAATCTCACCGTCATGCAGACAAGTGACCCGGCCCCTGATGCGCATGGGATCGCGTCCGCGGCCCAGCATTGGTTGAGGCACCTTGTTGCCGACCTGCACCTCGAGATCGGCGCCTACCCCGGCCGCCCAGATCTGCGCGACAGCCTCGGGATCGCAGATCGGGCTGGTGGCAAGCCCGGTCAAGCCCGCCGCCAAGGCACCCTGCAGCACGTCCATGGTATCGGCCGTGCCCCCGGAGTAGACGTTGTCACTATGATCGAATAACAGCACCGGACCCTCGCCTGGCCGGTCGGCCAGAGCTCTCGCCTCGGCCAGTGAAACCGCCAGCGGTGGGCTGCGGTAAATCAATCCTTCGCGCTCGGCCCAAAGCTGGGCGCCGATGCGGTCTGCCACGCGCTGGGCCAGCGCCGCGTCACCATCGGTCGTGGCGACCACGGATACTCCCGCATCGGCAATATCCGCCAGCGGAAATCCGCCAAAGATCGACACCGCCAATACGCCAGGTTCACGTTCAGCCTCTCGTGCTGCGGCCACGGCCCGGGCCATAGGCCCACTATCCGTTCCCATGGCGAGCGTATAGGCCAAGACGGGAATCGGGCGCCAGCGTGTCACCGGCCGGATTTCTCCGATCAGGCTACGGCGGGCGAGCTCGGCAGCGTGCTCGCCGGTTTGCCGGTAATCGACATGCGGGTAGGTTTTGTAGCCGACCACCACATCGACATTGTTCATCATTCGCTGGGTGATGTTCCCGTGCAAATCCAGGGTAACGAAGATCGGCACTCGGGGAGCGGCCCGGCGAACACGCGCCAGCAATTCCCCCTCACCATCATCATGACTTTGGGTGACCATGGCACCATGCAGCTCCAACAGCACCGCGTCGCAGCCCTGTTCCACCGCGCCCACAATGGCTGAAGCCACGCGCTCGAACATCGTGTCGGCTACACGGTTGCTGGGATCGGCCTCCGCCGCCACGGGCGTCGTCGCTGTCGCACCCAGCCGTTCGGCCAGCTCCACCAAGGGCGCCATGGGCCAGTCCGAACCTATCATGCTGGCCCGAGCGTCCTCCCCCCAATAGGTCGTGAAAGCCTCCGGCGGCGTCGCGGTGGCCGCAAACGTATTGGTTTCATGCTGGAATCGAGCGATTACGAAATGCGTCATGTGGCGATGCTCGAAATCACGATGTGCCCGCGCCGGGCATTCTCGGACAGTTGCCGACCCAAGGCTTATGGTCGAGTCGATCTCGCGCCCAGCGAAGAATCTCGGGCGTCATCTGCTGCATCAGAGGATCGTGATCGAGTCCCGCGCGATGTAAAAACTCGATCGGCAACCCAATACCGCAGGCGTGATTCACGCTTGCCACGATGCTCTTGATCGACACCACGCTGTCGTCATCGCCGGCGACCACGAGCAACGGGCCGACGATTGGCTTATCCCCGCTTTGGCTGTCCCTCAAGTATTTCTGCGCCTCGGGCGCGGCTGCCCAGTCTGCGCGGGCCAATGCCACCTGTCCGAGCGCCCTGCACAGTGCATAGGCGCGGTAGTAGCACCCCTTCGCCGTGACATCCGTGTAGACCCTCATGCCTGCCGGCGTGAGCATCCGGCTGAGATCGAAAGACGGATAGCTCGCCTTGATGCCGAACGCTTCCAGAGGCCAGAACAGCGCGGTCTGCGGATCCGGCGCAACGCTGTCCGAGGCCCAGGATTCGAAGTCCATATATCCGGCGACCGAGATCGCGCCCGCATAGGTGGGATCTTGCAGCGTCACTTCTCGCTCCGCCACCCCCCACACGGCGATGCCTCCTTGGGAGTGGCCGATCGCCACCCACCGATTGCTCAGCCCGCTCACGGCCTGTCGTGCCGCGGGTACCGAAAAGATCACATCGCTCGCCTGAGGAATCTTGTTCAGATAGGCATGTTGGCCTGGAGCCCCGAGGCCCGCGTAATCGGTGGCAACCACGGCAAATCCCGCCGCTACCATGGGCATCAAACCTTCGTCGCCGTATGCCACGTCTTTCATGAGAGATGGAGCGCACATCCGAGCGACACCGCTGGTGCCGTGTGCCCAGGCGATCAGCGGCCAACCACCGTCAGGTGGTTTTCCGCCCGGTATCAGGACGACGCCCGAGACGGCGACGTCCTCGCCGTTCAACGCCAGAGAATGGTAGAGAATGCGCACGGCCCTCGCTCCTTTGGGCAGTCGGTAGCCGGCGAAGGGCTGAGAACGGATCAAGGTTCCCGGCGCCGCCCTGGGGAGCGGCTCAGGCGGATCGTAGAACCGGGTGAGCGGCAATTCGTCCTCTGCCTCCAGGCTGATTGCCTCAGCCAGGGTTTTGGGCATCGCATCGTCGGCGCGCGCGAAATATACCGGGACCACGAAGCTCCACGCGACGACGGCAAAGAGGATCGTGAGGTGGCGAACAAACCCGGAGAGTGCTGTCAGAGTTATATTCCAATTTGTCCAAAAGACTTATTCTATGATGCGGCGAGCGCGTTGCGTACCTGACCAGGTCGAGAGTTCTTCAACCGCGCCGCCAATATTGCAGGAACCAATGAAAATCGATGAACAAAGCCCCCGGCAAGACGGGCACGATGCGGTGCCGAGACCCTTCTCGGTCAGTATCGAACAGGCTCCCCTGGAAGGGGCGGGCAACGTTCAGTCGGGCAACCTGACTTGGAGGACCCTGATTTCCGGCGATCGCACGCCGTCGGACCAGATCACTCTGGGCGTTGCCGACTTCCCCCCGCATGGAACACTCAACGTGCATCGGCACGAGCCGGCCGAGTTCTATTTTGGTCTGGCGGGCGAAGGGACCGTGTTCGCCGACGGCCTGTCTTTGAGGATTGCGCCGGGAATTGCGGTCTTCATACCCGGAAGCACA
This sequence comes from Steroidobacteraceae bacterium, assembly GCA_035504115.1. Classification (GTDB taxonomy): domain Bacteria; phylum Pseudomonadota; class Gammaproteobacteria; order Steroidobacterales; family Steroidobacteraceae; genus Bog-1198. Next base: position 254,721 of record DATJSL010000023.1, read on the forward strand.
GACCACGGCGTGGTTGCAGGCAATCAAGGACTGTCCATCGTCTACGGATTTGCCCAACGCACCTTTGATGGCGTGATCTACGATTTCAAGGATGGCGCTCAACCGCGCAGCCTTACATCCGCCGGTGCGCCTGCTCGAAAGTAGTGAGGACCGCGCTTGGCCAGGATCGGCGCGTCGATCTGGCGCGGGCGGTGCCGCGCCCCGCTGAGCGCGGTACCGGGACGGCCTGCCGGCGGGTACGATCCCGGGGCGACAGTGCGAATCCAGGAAGGAACTGGCGCAGCGGTGCCGTCGCGCATTACATTGGAGCTGCCCGATCGGGCTCGGGCGGCAGCAAGCGCAACGAACCGGCCAATCGCAGGAAAGCGTCCAGCATGCTCAAGGTCACCATGATGCTCGGCAGCTTCGACAAGCTGCTGGGCGAGTCGAACATGGCCCAGGCGGTCGATGTCGCGAGGATAGTCGATCGGGCCGGCCTGTATGCCATCGCCATCGGCGAACACGTATCGCTCAGCTCCTCTCTGGAGGGGTATCCGTACGAAGGGGGCTTGCGCTACGGCGACGGTGGACGAAAGCCCTACCTGGAACCGGTGGCCCTTCACGGGAGCTTCGCCGCCGTCACCGCGCGGGTAAAGCTGTCTCACTGCGTGATGCTGGCGCCACTGCGGCCGGCGGTGCTCCTGGCCAAGCAGCTGGCGACGATCGACGTGCTCTCACGCGGACGACTGCAACCGGTGTTCGGCACCGGCTGGAGCCGGGATGAGTATGCATCACTCAATGTCGACTTCGGCAAGCGCCGCCAGATCCTTCGGGACAACATCGCGGCCTGCCGCGCGCTCTGGGAGCGGCAGCCGACGACGTTCCGTTCAGAGACCGTCTCTTTCGAGGGACTGTTCTCGATGCCGCAGCCGGCGCAGAAGCGAATTCCCATCCTGCTCGCGGTGAAAGCGAACGAGAAGAATGCGAGCTTGGCGGCGGAGCTCTGTGACGGCTGGGAGTGCGGTCCCGACGACAGCAAGTCGCTGCAGAAGCTCCGGGAAGGCGTGCAGATCTATCGCCAGGCTTTCGCGGCCGCCGGCCGTGATCCGAAGGAACTGATCGTCAAGGGACACCTTTTCGCCGAGCGGACCGAGCGCGGTGAGCTCGATTGGGACAAAACGTTCTCGAGCGTGCCGGCCATGCTCGAGGCGGGCGTGACCGAGTTTGCATGCGCCATGCCAATTGGCATGGACACGCCCCTTTCGCTCGACGACATCGCTCGTTTCATGGATCGTCTCGCAAGCAAGGCCAAGCAGTTCTGACGGAAGGAGCATGCGAATGAGCGATCAAACGACCCACTCGCCGAGTCGGTTCGATGCCATTGAAAGCCGGCTCGGACTCCTCGAAGATCGACAGGCGATCCACGAGGTCATCCTCCGATACTGCCGCGGCGTGGACCGAAGCGATCCGGAGCTGATCCTGAGTGCTTTTCACGACGACGCGATCGACAACCACTTTGGCGTCGTCCTGCCATTTCGTGAGGCCATCGCGACGCTGAAGGCGGCGCGCAGCGGGGCCCCGCCATCGATAACCTCATCGATGCACAATATCTGCAATGTGCTCATTGAACTCGACGGCGACGTCGCCCGTTGCGAATCCTACTTGATCGTGATCGTCAGAATCCCAAGGGATGGCGGCGACATCGACTGGCTGCACGCGGGACGCTACGTTGATCGCTTCGAGCGCCGGAACGGGGAGTGGCGCATCGCTTATCGAACGGTCGTTTACGACATCGAGCGTTTCGACGAGGTCGTGCCCGCCCCGGGTGGACTCTCACAGGCCGGCTACCTCAACAACGCCGTGCGCGGGAAGCGCGGGTCGGGGGATTTCTCCTACGAGATCTTCAGGCGGGAATGAGGTCGTGCCGCCCTTCGGATCGGTGCAGCGACTCATCGGCCGCCGCGGCGAGCCATGTCGAAACTGTATCCGATTCGGTGATACCATCCGGGTGGAAACGGAGGTGATCGATAAGCGCTTGTCAGGGTCGCGGCCGGGACAAGGTATCGTGAGCCTCGAGCATTGCGCGTTCAATCAGCGCGGAGAGCTCGTATGCCGGACGCGGCGCGCCGCGCTGATGTTGACCAAGCCTCGATGAGTGGGGGCTGTATGCGGGTTGGATGGCGTCAGGAGAGCGCGCCACTTCAATATGTCGACCCGAAGAAAGAGAGGCAGGCGTGAAGGAGCTTAGATACGACGGCCGAGTTGCCGTGATAACGGGCGCTGGGAGGGGCTTGGGACGAGCCTACTCTCTTCTATTGGCCTCGCGCGGCGCCAAGATCGTCGTCAACGACAACGGGGTGAGCCGCTATGGCGAAGGCGGCGATGTCGCGCCCGCACAGCAAGTGGTCGACGAGATTCGCAAGGCTGGCGGAGAGGCCGTTGCCGCAACCGAATCCATCGCCTCGCCCGATGGAGCCAAAGCGGTCATCGACGCCGCGGTCAAGCAATATGGGCGACTCGATATCCTGATCCACAGCGCCGGCATCAACCGGGCCCTACCCCTGCGTGACATGACGTGGGAGCAATTCTCCTCCACCTTGGGCGTCCATTTGCATGGCGCTTTTCACCTCGTACATGCCGCCATGCCGATCATGTGCGACGCCGGCTATGGGCGAGTGGTCATGACATCGTCGATCGCCGGGCTGTACAGCCAGAAGAACCTCGCCGCTTATGCGGTCTCCAAGGCCGGGCTGATTGGGCTCTCGCACACGATCGCGCACGAAGGCGCGCCGTACGGTGTCACATGTAACGCGATCATCCCATCGGCGGTGACCCGCCTCTCCGAAGGACGGGATACCTCTTCATTTCCGGATACGATGACCCCGGAAACGGTGGCCCCTGCCGTCGCCTGGTTGGTCCATGAGAAGTGCAAGTCGACTGGCGAAATCTACGTCATGCTCGCCGGCCGCGTCGCCAGGGCGTTCGTGACCGAGACCGTCGGCGCGTTTCGCGAGCACTGGACGATAGAGCAGGTCGCGGAGCAGTTCGACGAGATCGAGAGTGCTGGGAATCTCAAGGTATTTGCACCGTATCCGAACGGCTTCATGGAGCATTTGGAATACAGCTTCAAATTGAACCCGCCCAAGTAGCAGGCGCCGGCCGAATCTCATTGGACGACCGGACTGGACGACCGGACGAACGGACGCGAAGCGGCACGAGCGAAAGCGGCCACGAGGCAACGTCGCCCGGGGCCACGCCGGCTAGCGGCGCGTTCGCCGACGGCGTCGTGATCCTTTATCGGTCAGCCGCTCCGGTTTCGCGTTCCTGTTGATGCCATCCATGACAAAGCCGCTGATCGCGTCGCTGATCTCCTGCTCGCTCGCCAAATCCTTCGGAAAGAGCCAGTCCTTGAAGATCACAGTGGCCAATACGGCGGCAAATGACACGCGCGTCATGAGCCTGGGGTCGACCGCCGGTTCCCCGCTGATCAGACTCCTGCCGATGGCGGCGGTCCGATCGAAGTACTCATTGAGCCCTTCAATTTGACCCACTCCCTGAACGCCATCGCAGGCATACGCCTGCGTGACCACCAGGGAGGTCAGTATCTTGGAGTGCCGCTCGATGAATTGCTTAAGCTCCAGGATGTATTGTTTCGTATGAACTCTCCAGCTTTCGGCATCATCAGCGATATGAGTGGCGCAGAATTGGCCAAAATGCTGAACCAGCGGCTTGAAAACCGCCTCATGAAATAGCTGCGCCTTCGACCCGAAGTGATTGAAAATCTGAGGTTCTGTGACACCCGCCTTGAGCGCAATGGCCGCGGTCTTGGTACCGGTGTAGCCGTTGGTTTCGAATTCCTCGCAGGCGGCTTGGACGAGCCGCTCGATCACCTCTTCGGTCGTGCGCCGCCGCCGCCGGCGCGCCATGGCGTTCATCCTCGGGCTCATAATCGGGCGGTTGCGGCGTGCATCGGCTACGCCTGCGCCGGTTCTATCTCGATCGGAACGCCGCTGTAGAATGCCATGCCGCCGAGAGGATCCATGTCCTCGGTGCTGGTCAAGTAATTCACATTGGCGTCGAAGTGCCCGTGGGGGATGGAGCCGACGCCTTTGCGCATGCCGGGATCTATCTTCGCCGTGAGAAAAATCTCGCCACTCTTGTTGTAGACGCGAACCCTTTGCCCCGCGACGATCCCGCGAGCGGCCGCGGTGTCGGGATGCAGGAGAACCTCGGCGGGCTCGCCGAGGAAGCCAAGCTGCGCGTTGAACTTGCGACGCTGGCGGCGCGGGGTGTAGCACAGCGACTTCGGCTTGCCCAAGGACGCCTCGTCCGAGGCGCGCATTTCACGCCATTGAGCGAGAAGCTCGGGCGGCGCGAGCCGCCATCCACCGATTCGCTCGAAATGCTCGTCCACCCAGGCCGCCGGAAACTCCAGCGGGAATTCAACATAGCGCTTTTCCTTGAGTTCCTCGAACGTGCAGCGCGCGTAGGGCATCAGCGTCGACAACATGAAATCGTCGGCACCCTCGACCTGGTCATCGCCGGGGACGTAGTCGGGAACCCTCAATCCCGCTCGCCTCATGAATTGAGACAGCACCCACCATGCCGAGCGCCGCTCTCCCTGTGGTTTGACCAGGGGAGGCGAGTATTGCAGCGATACGTTCCAGGCGAGCGTGTCCCAACGGGTGAACTCCGGCCGTTCCATCGGCCCCTTGGTGGGCAGAATATGCGTGCACAGCGGCGACAATTCATTGTGTACGATCTCGGTGTTGACATGGAGGTCCAGTTTCGGCAGTGCGGCCTTGAGCGCATTGGTATCCGGAAACGACCGCAGCATGTGACCGCCGAAGTTGAACAGCGCACGGATATTGCCGGCCTCGATCTCGAGCGGCAGCACCGCACAGGGCCAGTCGCCGTAGATGCCCTTGACATCCGGCCGCACGTTGGAGCTTGCCGTAAAGGCGCTGTCCAGCAACGGAAAGGCCATTTTCTCGAATGGAAAGAGGCTGCCGGGATGGAACCAGGCGCCGCCCTTACGATTCATCGCACCGGTCAGAATCATGAGCAACCACGCGAACCATTGCGTCAGATTGCAACCCGCGGACATGGTGATGCCCGTGCCGGTTTCCACCACCGCGCGACCTTTGCGGCGGATCGCGGCGAGGAGGTCCTCCAGTTCCTGCTCGCTGACACCGGCGATGTCCGCGGCTTTCGCGCGGTCATACCCTTCGAGAGCCGCCCGCAGCGCCGGCAAGCCGTCGATCGCCTGCTGGGGGTTGAGCGGGCCACCGTCGATGATCTCCCGGGTCAACCAAGCCAGAATCGCGTAATCCTTGCCCGGATAAGCCGCGATATGGCGGGTGGAGAACTTGGCCGTCTCGGTGCGTACCGGGTCAATCGTCCAGACTTCCCCGCGCCTCGCGGCGGCGCGGATCCAGACGGCGGGATTGAACATACCGGTATTGTGGGCGTGACTCACCATCGGGTTGGTGCCCACATAAATCAGCATGTCGACATCGTGGTAGTCGGTTTTGGGATTGAGGCCGTAGAAGCGCCCCATGGCTCCCGCGATCATGGTCTTGGCAGTGCCGTCGTTGGTGAGCGGTGAAAACTTCGGCGGCGTACCCAGGGAGTGGTAGAAAGCCTCTTCCATGGCATAGCCCGCCGAGTCGATGCCAAGACCGCTGCCGAAGTACATCCCTACCGCGTTCGGTCCGTGCCGGTCGATGAGCATTCGAAGCTTTGCGGCGATGTCATCAAGAGCTTCATCCCAGCCGACGGGCACGAGTTCGCCGCTCTTGCGCATCAAAGGCCGGGTAATCGCGCCCGGAAGGTGATGCACTCGACCCGTTGCGCGGCCTTTGGGGCAGGTGTACCCATGCGTCAAAGGATGATTGAAGTCGCCCCAGACCCTGACGATCTGCTGCCCGACAATGTCCAACTCGAGACCGCAATTGACCATGCAAATTCGGCAATAGGTAGTCTTCTTTTCGATCGGTTGGTTGTCCATGCGATCTCCTACCACAGCGACTATGCCGCCTGATACTCGGCACAGCGGGAAACTACTCGCATCCCGACGCTGCCGGCGGCGAGCGGTCCCGCAATCCGATGTCAGCATCGCCTGCAGGCGCGGAGGATGGGCAACCCTCGCCGCTAAACCCACCGGGCTATATAGCGGCCACTATATAGCCAGCGCCATGTAAACGTCCAGGATCTCGTCAACCGCGCACCTCCCTGCCGGCTGCAAGGCCGCACTGAAGCGCACGCACATCTCACATCTCACATCTCCCCGCTACGAGATCGCGGGAGGCCGGGCAAGCCCTTCCTTCTCGCGCGGAATATCGAACCGCCGCATATAGCCTGCGAACCGCTCCGCGACGGCGTCGACCTCCAATCCCCACTGTTCGAGCGTATAGTCATTGCGCCCGCGCGCATTCTTTGGGTTGGCGCGCCACCATTGGCGGACCGCTTCGAGAACTTCCTCCGGTGAGTCGGTCCGAAGCCCCGCGAAGATCTTGCGCAACGCGCTGACCGGGTCATTGACCAGCGCATAGTAGTCGACATGCACAACCCGTCCTCCCTGCCCGCTGCGATCGAATTCCATGATTCGATCGATGTGACGCTCGACGAATTGCATCATCTCGCTCCCGACCTGCGCGGGATCCACCGCATCGCCAGTGCGAATTCCGCGCAGATTGAACGTCATTTTGCAGATCGAGGCGAGGGCCTGGATCGGATCGCGATGCGTCATCACGAAGCGGGCATCCGGATAGACTTGCAGGATCTCATTCATGGCGATGACGTGATTGGGGTATTTGAGCGCCCACGGGCGCGGCGATGACCGCCATTGAAGAAGCTGCAACTGTCGCCTGTGAATGCGGTAGGTTTGCACAAGATCCAATTCGTCCATGATGTAATCGAAATAGTCGGGCACCCGGAAAAGATTCTGCAGTCCTGCCGCGCCAAAACTCTGTTCCAGAAAGGCATGGCATTCGTCCGATCCGCCCTCATCGATAAGATGCAGGGCCTCGAAGCCCGCGAAGGTTGGACGTTCGCGACGGCGCCTTTCCGCCCATTCGGCTTTGCGCCTCAGCGCCGATGGGTGATCGAAGCCGGGCGGCGGCGAGGGCGTCAGCGATTCCCAAGTGCGGATCAGGCGAAAGCGCGGATCCCGGTCGAACAGATACTGAAAATAGGTGGTTCCCGATCGCGGGAGGCCCATGAGAAAGACAGGCGCCGCAATTGTCTCATCTGCTATTTCAGGATGGTCACGCAGCCATTTCAGGCCCTCCAGCCGGTTCACCGTGTCGCCGGCGAGATGGCGCCGCGTGAGCGCGGCCCCATCGGCCGAGAGGTTGCTGTGGCGGTTCAGCGAATCCACCAGCCGTTCCAGATTGACGCGCACGCCCGGGTCGGAATCGGTGATGCCGACACGATCCTCGGCTTCAGCGATGATGACGGCGGCTTCCAGCATGCGAGCTCCCCTGAGAGCAGTTCCTCCTCCGCGCACCCTCTACTCTACAAGAGTCCCGTTGGAGTCCCGCCTGCCGGCCACGTTCTCATCCGATGATCGACATCGTAGAGTCTCCCGCATTCATCGAGTATCCGGATATCTAGCGATACATCTTCCCGTTTTTCGCGATAATAGACCCGTGGACAAGTTCGCCGCGATGCGGGTGTTCGTTCGGATTGCGGATGCCGGGAACCTGTCGGCCGCAGGCCGTCAGCTGGGTCTTTCCTTGACCTCCGTCAGCCGCCAGCTCATGGCGCTCGAAGCGGCCCTCGGCACCACGCTCATCGAGAGGACCACGCGCCATCTCTCGCTGACCGAGTCCGGTCAACTCTACTACGAACGGGCGAAGCAGATTCTCGAGGAGGTCGCCGAAGTGGAGCGCGGCCTGACCATGCAGGCGGGAGTCGCCTCCGGGCGCTTGCAGGTGAGCGCTCCCTCGCTCCTCGGTCGGTTGCGCCTGGCGCCCCTGCTGCCCGGCTTTCTGGCGGCGCAGACGCGGGTCGCGGTCGATCTGATGCTGGTGGACCGGCCGGTACGTCTTGCCGAGGAAGGCATCGATGTGGCCCTTCGCATTGGACCGCTGCAAGACTCAGGGCTCATTGTCCGCAAGCTCGAGGACATCCAGCTCGTTGTCTGCGCCGCGCCGGAATATCTGCGCCGGCGCGGCGAGCCGGCGAGGCCGGACGACTTGGTCGAGCAGGACTGCCTGGCCTTCGGCGAGGTACCCGGCGTGGCGGAGTGGAGCTTCCAAGACGGCGCCGTGCGAAGAGCTTTGCGCATTCCAACGCGGCTTTGCGCCAATGACTTCGATGCGTTGGTCAGTGCGGCTTTGGCAGGGGCCGGGCTCGTCCGCGTGCCGTCCTGGCAGGTTGCGCATCATCTCGCCGACGGACGGCTCAAGGTCGTGCTCGAGGCCTTTCAGCGGCCGCCCACGCCCTTGCGCATCCTCACCCTGCGCAATCGCTTGCTCCTGCCGAAGGTGCGCGCCTTCGTCGATTTTTTGCAGCAGCACTGGATGCGCCCGCGAACGGCTCGGTGAACTCGCTCAGGCGAGCAAGCGCACTCGATCCGGGATCACCGGCAAGCGAAAGAACGGAAGCGTTGGTCGAGAAACACCAAAGCGTCTCACGGTTCTGAGCCCGCGACACGCGGCGCGATGGGGAACTACGGTAAGCTTGCCTCCCATGGACAAGCTTTTCATATCCGCCAACTCCCTGCTCCGGGACTCGATGGAGCTTGCGAGACGGGTCGTGAAAAGCGGCTTTCGACCGACGTTCCTGGTTGCCATGTGGCGCGGCGGCGCGCCCATCGGCATCGCCGTGCAGGAGGTGCTGGAGTACCACTGCATCCACGCCGATCACATCGCGATTCGCACCTCTTCCTATACGGGCATCGATCAGCAGAGCAAGACCGTGCGCGTTCACGCCATCGATTATCTCGTCTCGCGCTTGTCCGCCGAGGATGAGCTTCTTTTGGTCGACGATGTGTTCGATTCGGGCCGCAGCCTGGAGGCCGTCATCACCGAGCTCAAGCAGCGTTGCCGGAGAAATTGGCCGGAAAAATGGCGTATCGCCACGGTGTACTACAAGTCCAAGCGCAATCGCAGCTCGCTCGTGCCGGATTATTACGTTCTCGACACCGACAAATGGCTGGTATTTCCGCACGAGCTCATCGGGCTGACCCCCGAGGAGATCCTCGAGCACAAGCCGGTCGGACCGGACTTCTTGGAGAAGCCATGAGGCGGGCCGTGGCCGAGTCCTTTCTGCTGATTCTCATCGCCCTGGGAGCCTGCTCGCCCGCACTCGCCGAGAAGCGCATGGTCGTCATCGATCAGGACACCTCCGGACCCGGAGGCTCGAACATCATGTCCATGATGGCGCTGCTGCAGTCGCCGCAGGTCGATGTTCTCGGGATCACCGTGGTGACCGGCAATGCCTGGCGGGATGATGAGGCGCGGCATGCGCTGCGTATGCTGGAGCTGATCGGCCGCACCGACGTGCCTGTCGCGCTCGGAGCGGTGTTTCCTCTCATCCGCACGCAAGAAGAGACACGCCTCATGGTCCCGTTGGTCGGGAAGGTCGCATGGCTGGGTGCCTGGGGCCAGAAGTTGAGCACCCTGCCCCCGATGCCTGGACTGGTCGAGCCGCCGGCGCCGCCGGCGCCGCTCGGCCCCTGGGATACCCCGCCCCTTGCCGAGGGCGAGCCGCATACCAAACCCATCGCCGAGGACGCGGCCCATTTTCTGATCCGGCAAGTCCGAGCGCACCCGCACCAGGTGACCATCTATGCGGCCGGGCCGCTGACCGACATTGCCCTCGCCATCGCGCTCGACCCTCATTTCGCCGAGCTGTCCCAGGGACTGGTGGTCATGGGCGGCAGTCTCGATCCGCACAGCGACGATCCGGAATTCTCGACCAGCCCGCGCCATGAGTTCAATTTCTGGTTCGATCCGGAGGCGGCTCGAATCACGTTGCGCGCCCACTGGCCCCGCATCGACCTCACCACGGTGGATGTGTCGATCAAGGCGATGTTCACCGAGCAGATGCTCGCGGCGATATCGAAGTCCCCGAACCCCGCGGCTCAGTACATCGCGAAGTACTCGCAGGAGCGGTACTACTTGTGGGATGAGCTCGCCGCCTGCGCGTGGCTCGACCCGAGCATCATCACGCGCCGCGAGGATCTGTACATGGACGTCGATGTCAGTCACGGGCCGACCTACGGCGAAACGTTGAGCTGGATCGAGGCCCTGAAACCGGCCATCGATCTGCAGCGGGTACACGCTCAGGTGGATCTCGACCTGCCGCGGTTCACCAGGATGTTCGTCGAGCTGATGTCGGCCCCGACGCCGCACGGCGGCTCGACGGCGCAGCGCTAGCTGCCGGGAATGGCGTCGCGATAGCGGGACCAGCCCGCGATCAACGCCTGCACGACCCGGTTTCCCACCTGGTAGGCGGCCTCGAGGGCCGGAAGACCCTCCTCGGGATACTCTGCCGTCAGGCTCCAGACCGCGCTCTTTCCGGGCGGCGGCATCGAATAATTGCTGGCCGTGCGCAGCACCAGCACGCGCCTCAAATCCACGCGCCCGCCTCGCGAGAGGCGCCTCAATGCCGTCAGCGTTCCGCTGTCCTCCATGTTGGACATCATGAAATTGGCATCCTTGCCGGCTTGCAGTTTCACCCAGTCGTTGGCCCACTGATTCATGCGCTCGCCGTGCCAGTACCTGCTGGAGGAAAGAGAGTCGCCGATCGTCACGAAGGGCGGGCGGGTGGCGGCCGGATACCCGGCGAACTGCCGGCGGAATCGTGCGATGCCGGGGCTGTCTGCGACCGGATGATCCTTGGTGAGCGCGTAGGCCCAGTCGACCAGCGCTGCATTGAGCGCGTAGTGAATCGTATCCACCGTCCAACCGCTGGCGACAGCGTTGGGCTGCTTCGCGCCCAGCGGCAACAATCCGTAGGGCCACTCGGGCGGGATTTCGCGCGCATCGATCTCGTAGAGCAGATCACCGTCGACCACATGCTTGGCCCAGGCCGCCGTACCGAGCGACACATCGAGCGGGTCGCCGCCCGCGATGCCGGCGACCAGCCAATAGGCCTTGCGCAAGTCGAAGCGAGGATCGAGGCCGAGGGCCATGATGGAGCTGCTCGAGTTGGTGACGCCGCCCCCTGTGCAAATCAGCAGCACTCCCGCATCGTTCATGCGCAGCTCATATTCACCCAGCGGAAAGGGCAGGATGCGATCGAGCTTGTCCCGCTCGACCCAGAATTGTGCTTCGCCGGGCTTGTCGCCGGTCAGCTTGCCGATCTCGAACATGGTCACCACGACCACCTTGACCTCGACGGGCGCGGCCTGCGACGGCGGCGCGGCGCGCACCCGGGCCGCTGCCGACAGCGCGAGCGCGCAGAGGACGATGCCAAGCGCCGCGCAGCGGCCGGATGAGCTCGAGGGGTTGCACATGCCCAAACAATACGGCGGAAACGCTATGATTCGCAAATGGCCAGCGTCGCCGATCATTACCGGTCGCTTCTCGCGCCCGTATACGCTTGGATGTCGGGTGGCCTCGATGCCGCCCTGGCGCGCGGCGAGGCCGAGATCGAGACGATTCTACCGGACTTGCCGCGCGGCAGCCGCGCGGTCGATCTCGGGGCGGGCTTCGGCATGCACAGTATCGCGCTCGCGCGCCGCGGCTGTCCGGTGCTCGCCATCGACACATCGTCCTACTTGCTCGAGCAATTGAAAGGACATGCGCAGGCCCTGCCCATCACGGTCGTCGAGGATGACTTGCTGGGGTTCCAGCGTCACCTGGATCGGGGAGCCGACGTCATCTTGTGCATGGGCGATACGTTGACGCACCTGGCGGATCGGGCGGCCGTCCTCACCTTGTTCACGCGTGCCGCCGAATCCTTGCGCCCTGGAGGCGCCTTCATCACCACGCTGCGAGATTACTCATCGGCTCTCACCGGCTCTGCGCGCTTCATTCCCGTCCGGAGCGGCGCCGACCGCATTCTGACCTGCTTTCTCGAGTACGCCGCCGATCATGTGGATATCCATGACGTGCTTCATGAACGGCAGGGCGAGGTCTGGCAGCTGCGGGTCAGCGCATACCGAAAGCTGCGGCTGCATCCGCAGTGGTTGGCCGCATCCCTGAAGGAGCGGGGGTTCTGCGTTCGTCTCGAGCCGGGTCCCGGGGGCATGATTCGCGTCATCGCGGCCAGGATCTGACGGCTCTGTGTACAAACGTAGGGCGTCTTGTGTACAAAATTGGTGCAGCCATCGCCGCGGATCGTCGACCCCCGTGCGAGTCCGCCGGGTCCATCGACCTTTCGATTCTGAGGTTTCCCCCTCAATTTAGCTAATTGGGGGTTCCACGGCCCCCGCGGGGCGTCCCTTTACGCCGCGCGCGATGCGCGCGGCAAATTTATTGCGCGAAGGGCGCCGCCGCGCACGATTCTTGCAGAGTGTTGTGCCATGGCGCCCAGGCCTGCCTGCGCGTGCCGAAAAAAACAAGGTACAAGCCAATGAGGGATGGAACGATGAATCGACACCCATGGATTCGCAGCTCGATCGTGGCGGCCTGCTCGATCGCCGCCGCTCACCACGCTGCCCATGCGCAGCAATCCGCCAGCCCACCGACGAGTCCAGTGGTCGTTCCGGCAGGATCCTCCGACAGTCTCGATGAAATTGTCGTCAATGGCATCCGGCGCGGCGACCTGATCATGCCCACCACCGTCACCTCCAGCTCGGCCTACGGGCTCGATCTCGGCGTGATGGAGACCCCGCGCAACAACACCATACTGTCCAAGGCGCAGCTCGACGCCCTCGATGTGCAGAATCCCGGCGGATTCTCCTCGCTGACCTCGAGCGCCTATTCGGACGCCTCGTTCGGCGAGCCGAACGTACCCCGCATCCGCGGCCAGTACGCGGACATGTTCTACAACGGCATGCGCGACAGCTTCACGCTCAACGGCTATGGCGCCCCGATCAGCTTCAACCAGGTGGACTCCATCGACATCATCAAGGGTCCTGCCAGCGTCCAGGGCGGCGCGGGGCCGGGGGTGGGCGGCTCCATCGACATCGCCACCAAGATGCCGTCCATGACCACGTTCGCGGCCACCACCTCTCTCGAGGCGGACACGCATCAGAAGCGCATCGCGAGCCTCGATCTGGGCGGTCCGCTGATCGAGAACGTGGCCGGACGCGTGAGCTTCACCAGCAACGACAGCGGCAGCTATTACTACGACATGTATTTCCACCAGCAGTCGCTGTATGCCGCCCTGGTCGCCGACGTGACGTCCAGGTACAAGATCTCGATCAATGGCGACATTACCGACTCGCGCTATCGGGAGAACGACGGCATCAACCGGGTGAACCAGGGCCTCATCGACAACAGCAACTACCTCACCGGCGCGCCGCCCCTCAGCAGTGTCGTCGGCTTCGGCACGGAGGTGGATCTGACCGGTTCCACGGTGCTCAACCCCCGCACCATCATCGATGAGCCGGCCGGCACGGGTGCGCACGCGCTGCATGCCATGCTGCAGATCATCCAGACTTTCGCTGCGAGCGACAATTTCTCCATTGTGAACAACACGTTCTATGACTATGTCAACCGCTACAACCAGACCGAGGACTACTACGCCGACACGGCCAAGGGCAGCTACACCTTCGAGAACAAGACCGACTTCAAGGTCAAGTTTCCCTTGGGTCCGGTTCGCAACGAGATGGACGCGGGCTTCACCTACCGCTACGCGCACGTGCTCGACATCCAGAACTACAACAATGAGCCGGTGAGCGTGTTCGACCTGTCGAAGAGTCCGAGCACCTGGATATTCCCGAACGCTGCGCAGATCATCGGCGGCGCATTCCCCTACACCGGGGCCTTCGGCCACGTCCAGTACGGTTTCCCCGGTGAAGGCTCGGCCTTCGGCTCGATTCTGTACCCGAACGCCACCATCGATTCCAACCTTCAGGACGCGGCGATTTTCCTCGAGCATCGCCTGACGTTCTCGCCGCAGTGGAGCGTGCTGTACGGTGCGCGCGGCGACCTGGTCCAGCTGAACGATTCGGATCCCTTGTACTCGCTCGCGCAGGCCGCCTACGCATCGCCCGGCAATGTCAATGGCTACTACGTGACGCCGCCGGAGTCGCAGCACACCGGGTGGTACGGCCTGTACAACGGGAACATCAGCCTGGTGTACAGTCCGACCGACTGGATATCGACCTATCTCACGTACAACAAGGCGCAGTACGTTTATGCCGAGGCCAACGACGGGGCGGTCGGCGCCTTGAACGTCGCGCCGGTCACCCAACTGCGCCAGGGCACGCTATTGGAGGAGGCGGGCGTGAAGCTCGACTTGTTGAACAAGGCGCTGTTCATCTCCATCGCGGGATTCAAGCAGAATCGCGAGGAATCCACCGGCCCGAGCATCTACGATGAATCGTACGCGCACATCACCGGCGCCGAGTTCGAGGCCAACTACCAGCCGAGTCCGCATTTCTTCGCCACTGCCAGCTACTCCTACCTGCACACGCGGCTGGATACGCCGGCCACGTTCTACAACTTCCCGGCGCAGTCGGGCTTCAACATCGATGGTGCCGGCACGGCGCTCGGGTGCATCAGCGGAAGTTGCGGATTCGTCCAAAACCAGAACTTCCAGGATCCGGGCGTGCCCAATCACCTGATCAACTTCCTGGTCAACTACAAGCTGGACAACGGCGTCGGGTTCCAGGCCAACCTGCAAGTGACCGGACCCGTCCAGACCACGCAGGCGGGCTACGTCAACATCGCCGCGCTCGAAGCCAACCTCAACAGCGATTTCGGCTACGGGACGTACTCCCAACCAATCAACGACGCCATCCCGGCATCGGTCCTGAAAACCGGGTACTACAATCCGCCGACCATTCCGTGGCAGTACGTGTTGAATACCGGCGTCTTCTACAGCTTCCTGCAGCATTACACCGTGAGGCTGATGGTGTACAACGTTGCCAACCGGGTCAACTGGCTGAACGACAACCCGTTCTACGGCAACGACTTCCTGACCCGGCAGCCGCCGCGCAGCTTCGATCTGACCCTCACCGGCAAGTTCTAGTATGGCCGATACGGGGAGCGGCGCGGTCGTGGTCGGACGCGCGGCGCACTGAGACGTGGAGAATCGCCGATGTCGGCGCTCGAGTCCGTGAGAAGTCGCAGAGGCGTCCTGCAGCTCGTCCGGGGTCTCATTCTGTTCGTGGTGGGACTCTCGAGTGCTTCCGCCGACCCGGCTTTGAAGAAGGTCACCTTGCTTCTCGATTGGTATCCGGAGGCGGAGAATGCGGGCTATTTCTACGCGTTGACGCACGGCCTCTACGCGCGAGCGGGGCTCGACGTGCAAATTTCTCCCATCGGACCGAATGCCAGCGTCGAGCCGCAGGTCGCATTGGGAAAATACGATTTCGGCCTCGGGAGCTCGGATCAGGTGCTGATTGCGCGGTCGCGGGGAATTCCGTTGGTGGCCGTGATGGGCTCCTTACAGCATGATCCCGTCGGAGTGATGGTCCACGCGAGCTCGCCGGTCCACACGTTCGCCGATTTGGAAGGCCAGACGCTCGCGGTACAACCGGGCGTGCCCTGGCTTGCCTATGTCGTCAAGAAGTATCACCTGCAGCATCTCAAGACGACACCGCTGAATTTCGACTACGCATCATTTCTGCAAAATCCGAATTATATTCAGCAGTGCTTCATCACATCGGAGCCGCCCATCATGCAGCACACGGGCGTGAGAGTCCGCGCATTATGGGTCAAGGACACCGGTTGCGACGCCTATATGGCCTTGGAGAGTTCGGATCAATTCGTGGCGGCCCATCCCGACACGGTGCGCGCATTCGTGGCCGCTTCGATCGCGGGTTGGCGGGGGTATCTCGAGGATCCCAATGCGGCCGACGCAGAGATTTTACGCCGCAATCCGGCGATGACCGCCATTCAGCTCGAGCTGTCGCGGAAGGCACTGTTGGATTACCATCTGGTCGACGGATCAGGTAACGACGTCGGGCGTCTCGACGCAGCACGCTTGAAGAACCAATACACGATCTTGCGCGATTTGAATGTCATCGACAAGGACTACGACTACAGAACATCGTTCACGACCGAGTTCATTCCAACGGCATCCAGCCCTCGGCCGAGCGGGTGAGGATGGGAATTCGGCCGATGCCCCGGACACGGCCGGGCCAATCGGGAGAGAAGGCAGCCAGCGCATCTTTCCACGCTGCACCCTCGATCAATACCACGCAAAGACCGATGACGATGGCTCCCGCATTCTGCAGAAGATGGATGGCGGCTGCCGCCGAGCCGCCGGTGTTGATGACATCGTCGACGATCAGCGTCCGCTTTCCGGCGACACGCTCGACCAGCATCGGATCCAGATACAGCCTTTTGTTCGCTCCGGGACTTGTGACGGAGTGAACTGCCACGGAATGCTCATCGGAATACCAAAACTTCCGGGAGTTCCCCAAGGCGACGTAATTGGGAAATCCCAGATCGCGCGCGACGATGCGCGCATAATCGAGACCGAGGGTGGGAATTCCCGCGATCGCTTCAGGCGAGAATTCCGCGGCCACCTTGCTCAAGGAGGCGCCGAGCTCCTTCTCCACCGCGAAGTCGGTCTGGTTCGACATGAGCAGGGCGATGGCTTCCCGGCCTCCCGGAAGAGGCTCGATCGGCAAATTCAACAGCGCCCCATTGCACAAGACGACGGGATAATAATCCCGATACGGCGGCGGCGTGGCCTCGCGGCCTTTAGGCGTGATCGAAGCGTGATAGTTCGTGCGCGGCATGGGTCGATATTGATCACGGTTCCAAAAAAATTCAACGCTCCGATGGGTTAAGCCTATGCACAGCGCCTCCCCTCAAGCCTACGATCTTCTCGTCGCGCACGCCGATCTCGTTGTGCCCCTCGCGGGGGACGATTTGCCGGGAGGCTGGCTGGCGGTTCGGGATGGATTCGTCCGGGCCATCGGCAAAGCGGGTGACGAGCCGGCCGCCCAAAGGACCGTCGATGCGAGCGGATGTCTCGTAACCCCCGGTCTGGTGAATGCCCATCATCACATGTACCAGTCCCTCAATCGCGGGCTGGTGGTCAATCGTACTTTCAATGGTTTGGTGGAGTGGCTGAATTTCCATTATCCGATCTGGGAGCGCCTCGATGAAGAAGGCGCCTATTTGTCGACCTGGATTTCCCTTGCCGGTCTCGCCATGGACGGCTGCACGACGTCAAGCGATCACCTTAACGTCCATCCACGGAAAAAATTGATCGACGCCGAAGTCGCGGCGGCCCGGGATATCGGCATGAGGTTCCATCCCACCCGGGGCGCAATGAATCTGTCCAGGAAAGAGGGCCGCCTTCCGCCGGACTCGGTCGTTGAGTCCCAGGACGAAATTCTCGCCGACAGCGAGCGCTTGATAAAGACCTATCACGACCGGCGTCCCGGTGCGATGACGCGGATCGCCTTGGCGCCGTGCAATCCCTTTGCCGTTTCGCACGACATGATGCGTCAAGCCGCTGAGCTGGCGGAAAAAATGGACGTCCGGCTCCATACTCACCTGGCGGAGAGTCTCGACGAGGAGAATTTCTGCCTTCGTCAATACGGCTGCCGGCCGATGGATCGCTTTGAAGAAGTCGGCTGGGGATCGAATCGTTCGTGGGTGGCGCACTCGATTTTCGTCAACGACCACGAGATAGCGTCCTTGGGCAAATGGGGTACTGGAATCTGCCACTGTCCGTCGGGGAACCTGCGTGGTACGGGCCGCGTCGCGCCGGTGGCCAAGATGAAGGCCGCCGGCGTACACGTGAGTTTGAGTACCGACTCCGCGCCGTCTCTGCGCGCGGAGTTCGCCGTCTCGCGCAAAGCGAACCTGACCCTGCATGGCACACACTTGACGGCGCGTGAGCTGCTGGAATTTGCCACTCTGGGCTCGGCGCAGTGCCTCGGACGGGCGGATGAAATCGGTCAGCTGTCACCGGGATCGGCGGCCGATATCGCGATCTGGCCTCTGCCGGAATCGGCGCGCCGAAAGAACCCGGACGAGATATTGGAGGATTGGCTGGCGGGCGGCCCCTCGGCGCCTCGACATACCATCGTCCAGGGCGAGTTCGTGGTCGAGAATGGCAGCCTTGTTTCGAAGGATTACGCGGACAGAAAACTCCGCCACGATCGGATCACCGCTGAATGGCAGCGCTTTGTCGACTAGATCGGGCCGCATTTCTGGAGCTTCCACGCGTATGCTATTCCATTTGCTCGCCGAGAACCGACTCATGCCATTTTCCCACCATGAGATGCTCGAGGACGACAACGGCGAAGAAAAACACGAGGCCTAGCAGGGAAGATGCAAGGATGAGCGCAAAGAGATAAGGTGTGGCCAACTGACTGAGCGCGTAAATCGAGCTGTAGCCCAATCCTCCGGCGCCGAGAGCCGAGCTGCCCGCAAAGGTTTCCCCGACCAGCGCTCCGACTACCGAGGCGCCCGCGGCAATTTTCAGCCCCGTGAAAATATTCGGCAGTGCGTGAGGGAGCCTGAGCTTGAACAGAATCGCTGCGACACCCGCATTTCCCATCCGGAACAGATTCAATAAGTTGATGTCGATGCCGATGAGTCCCTGAGTGGTATTCACGATGACGGCAGGCAGCGAGATCAAAAACGAAATGAACAGGACGGACAGTGAGCCATTGCCGAGCCAGAGCAGGATCAACGGGCTGATGGCGATGATCGGGATGGTTTGCAATAGCACCACGTAAGGATAGAAACAGCGTCGAATGATCGCCGAGACGGAGAAGAACAGCCCGATGGCCACGCCCACGACGGCGCTCAGAAGAAAGCCTCCCAAAGCTTCTGCGGCGGTGATGATGAGCGCAGATGACAAGTCCCTGATACGAACTGGAATCAGCGCGGCGATCTGCATGGGACTCGGGACGAGATAATCCGGCACATCGAAAAACACGACGACGCCTTGCCAGAGCAGAAGCATCGAGCACAAGGCGAGGAACGGCAAACGGAACGAGGAAGATTTCATGAATGGATGGCTGACAGCGCGCGGGATACCTGGCCGACGAGACCCAGGAATGCAGGGTCGCTTCTGATATCCGCAGTGCGGGGAAAGGCCAAGGGCACCGCGATTTCCTGCAGCACCCGACCCGGGTTGGCGCGCATCAAAACGATTCGATCGGAGAGGAAAACCGCCTCGGTGATCGAGTGGGTGACGAAAATAGTGGTCCAGCGCTGCCGCGCTTTGAGGGCCAGTAGTTCCTCGTTGAGCCGATTGCGCGTCATCGCGTCGACGGCGCCGAAGGGCTCGTCCATCAGAAGAAGGCGCGGAGTGGTCGCGAGCGCGCGGGCGATGGAGACCCGCATTTTCATCCCGCCGGACAGCTGCCGCGGGTAGTAGGAACTCACCTCGCGCAGGCCGACGAGTCTCAAGACGGAATCGACGCGGCGCGCGCGCAAGGACCGGGGAAGTCCCTCGAGCTCCAACGCCAGCTCGACGTTGCGCGCGACCGTCCGCCAGGGCAGCAGGGATGGATCTTGGAAGACAAAAGACATGATTTCGCGGGCGTTCTCCGGAGTCATGCCATCGATGTGAATCGAGCCGCCGGAAATCGAGCTCAAGCCGGCGATCATTTTCAGGAGCGTCGATTTCCCGCAGCCGGACGCGCCCAGAATGCTGACGAACTCTCCCGACGTTGCGGTCAGGGAGAGATCATGAATGATCTGTTTATTGCCTGGATACTCCTTGGCCAGGTGCGCAATCGAAATGAACGAGGTATTTCGCGGCGCCTCGATTGGGGCTGGTGGGGGACGAACCTCGAGCATCACGGAAGTCTATCGCGAGCACGCGAGCAGCGCGCAATTTCGGGGCGCCGATGAAATAAATTGCTCACTCGTGGGGCGGCAGCGGCCGCAGGTGGCACGATTGACCGGCCCGGGATGTATCATCGCAGCGCACTCCCGCAGATATTACCGTGAAATTCAGTTATTCGCGGTACGCACGATGCTCCAGGCACGGCAATTGCACCGGATTGGTTCCAATGAGCGCAGACGAGGAGTTGATCCTTCGCGGCAACGAAGTCTTCGAGATCGAAGTGCGCGGGTTCGATCATATTCCCGAGGCCGAACGCAACATGACGTTGCGCCACGTCGACTATTTGTGGGTCGGGAACAGCCTGAACCTGTTTTCGTTCGCTCTGGGATCGATCGCCGTGACTCTCGGGCTCAATCTATGGCTGGCGCTTGCCGCTTGCATGGTCGGCAGCCTCGCCTACGCCTATACGGCATTCGGCTCGATCGTCACGGCGCGTGCCGGATTGCCCGTCAGCACTCTGGCGCGCGCCGCCTTCGGTATTCGCGGAAATCTGCCGAATGCATTGCTCTCCTGGATTATCTCGGTTGCCTTCGAGGTCATCAATACGGTTTTTGGCGTCGACGCGCTGCTCGCGCTGTTCCAGATGCTCGGCTGGAATGACTCCGGAATGGCGGGTAAGCTGGTTGCCGTGCTGCTGCAGCTGGTCCTGTGCGGCGGCATTGCCGTCCTCGGGCACGCCACCATGGTGTGGTTTCAAAGGATCTTCGCCGCGCTGGTGGGCATCGCGCTGCTGATCGTGATCGCTTTCACCGTGAGCAAGGTCGACGGAATGAGTGCCGCTGCGCCCCACAGCCACCTCGCCACGACGACGGGCGCCGCCTTTCTGACGGCGGCGGCCGTCATCGCCTCGAACCCGATCTCCTTCCTCTTCAACGGTCCGGACTGGGTGCGATATCTGCCTTCGGCGACGCCCGCGCGGTCGATCTTTCGCCACGTGTTCCTGGCGAGCTATTTGCCGTCCCTCCTGATGACCATGATGGGTGCGTTCTGCGCCACACTGGGCGACATGTCCGACCCCGTCGCCGGCCTGAAGCCGTTCGTGCCCGCGTGGCTGTTCATCGTCTACATCTTCGCGGTGGTCGGAGGGTCGTTGGCCAACAACGTGCCCACGTACTATTCCTCGGGCCTCGCGCTGCAGGCGATCGGACTCAAGCTGCATCGCTATTCGGCGACGATATTCGACGTGGTCGTTTCGACGGCGATCACCCTGTATATCTTATTCGTCCAAGACTTCTCTACCGCGCTCAACAATTTCATTGCGCTGCTCGTCGTGTGGGTCGGGCCCTTCGGGGGTGTATGGATATGCGACGGCTTTCTGCGGCGTGGGAAATATGATTCCGGGGCGATCCACAGCAAGGAACGGGCCGCCGGCCGTTACTGGGGCTGGCACGGTGTGAATCCGTCCGGCTGTATTGCCATCGCCGCCGGTATGTCGGTCGCGGCCATGACGATGAGGTCTCCGCTTTACGATGGTCCGATCGCAATTGCGCTCGGCGGCGCCGACCTCAGCTGGATTTTGGGGCTGCCGGTGTCGGCGCTGTCGTATCTGCTGCTAACGGCCATTCTCGAGAATCCCGGGGCAATACCTGCGGCGCTGCAGAATACGGCGGCCGATGCGCATGCGCATCCGCGAGATTGAGCCTGATCGCTCAGGCCACGCAGATGAATCGCGCAATGAAGAGCGCGCACCAGACGCGGGCGCTATCGATGCTCGTCCGGCTGCGATTCGGCTCCCGCGAGGCTGCGCAAGTAGTCGCCCCATTTCGGATCGTAGCCGGGGATGCGGCGACTCAATCGCGCGCCCTCGTTCCACCAGTGCGCGGCGTCGCGCCCCATCTCGACTCCGCGCCGGGTATGCAGGTCGAGCATATAGTCCTCCACCACCGGCTTGCGCTCGCCCCTCTCCACCACGGCCCGCGTCCATCCCGCAAGCTCCATCGACATGCTGTCCTTGGGCGCCGTGGCCAGCAGCCGTACGGCATGTGCGCAATAAATCCAGCGCTCGTCCCGATCGAGCATGCGTGTCGCCTGGGCGTACAGCGACTCGATGATCGCCGGCGCCATGACCATCCCCAAGCCCACATCCTCGGCGGCAATGATCTCGAGCCTGCGCCACAGCATCTCCTCGGTTTCCGCCCCGTTGGCAAACAGCTCATGAGCTGCGAGCGCCGCCTCCTCCACGAGCCCGCGCCGGATGGATTTCTGTAGCGCAGAGCGCAGCTCATCGACCGCAAACCCGTTCACCGTGACAGCCCGGCTCCAGGCATCGCCGCTCTGATAATTCTTGGACACGTTCTGCTCCTTATCCGGTTGCGCCCCGCGTATCCTAACGGACACAGGATGCGGACGTGATGATCATGCGCAGGAATCGTTCGGAGCGGACACAATCGAGTGCTGCAGGGCTGCGCCGCCGCCGCTTCGTGCAGCTCACGGCGATGGCGGCGGGAGCCGCGATCCTGTCGGCGGGTTGCCGCCGCCAGCGCAGTCGCGAGCTCACCATGTCGCTGGGCTGGATCCCGGACGTCGAGTACGCCGACCTGTGGGTCGCTCTCGATCGGCGCTACATCGCGGACGCCGGCATACGCTTCAACTACCTGCCGGGCGGCCCGAACGCGCCGCAACCGGTGCTCGAGATCTCCGCCGGAGAGGCGGATTTCGGCGACTCGGACTGGCTGCCGTTCTGCGACGCCATCGGCCAGGGAAACGACTTCGTGATCCTCGCGTCCCTCTTTCCGGTGGGTCCAGCGGGCTTGATTTCGTTGCCCGCGCATCCGGTGCGCACGCCGGCTGATCTGGTGGGCAAGCGCTTCCTGGTTCAAGGTCCCAACGAACGCGCCATGCTGCAAGCGCTCTTTCGCATCAACGGCCTGGAGGAGAACTACACCGCGGTGCCGGTCGGCTTTTCCGCCGAGCCCTTGCTCGAGGGCGCGGGCGATGCCTACTTCTGCTTCGTGACCAATCAGCCGCAGGCGCTCGAGCGCATGGGGCTGCGGCAGGGCAGGGATTTTTATGTCACTCGGTTGTACGATCTCGGCTACCGTGTGAGCGCCTCGCTCCTCACGATCGAGCGCAAGACGCTTCACCAGCGCCGCGGCGAGATGGTGCGCTTTCTCGGCGCGTTGCTGCGCGGTCACGCCGCCAACGCGGCCGACCCGGCTTTGGGCGCCCGGCTGGCAGTCGACCGCTACGGCGCCGATCTGGGGTTGAACCTGGAGCAACAAACCACGCTCAATCGGCTGCAGATCGCGCTCGAGACCGAGCCCGGCGCGCAAATCCCTTTCTGGTTCAGCGAACAAGCCTTCGCGGGAGCCATGTATTCGGTTGCGCGCGTCACCGGTCGTCCGCCGCTTCCCCCGCCCGCGCAACTGCGCGACATGAGCCTGCTGGAGGAAGCATACCGCGCCCTCAAGGCGGTGGGCTGAGCATGGCGATCCTTGCCTTGACAGGGGTCACGCGATCCTTCCTGCGCCGAACCCGCACGGGCCGCAGAGAATCTTTCGATGCCCTGGGTCCGCTCGACGTAGAGATCGGCGATGGCGAGTTCGTGGCGCTGATCGGTGCCTCCGGATGCGGCAAGAGCACGGTCCTGCGTCTGCTCGCCGGCCTTGACGAGCCGACCTCGGGTCAGGTGCAGATCAACGGTCAGCCGCCGCGCGAGCTGCAGGCGCAGCACTCGCTCGGCATCGCCTTCCAGGAGCATGCGCTGCTGCCCTGGCGGACGGTCGAGAGTAATCTGCGCCTGCCCTTCGAGATCGCCGGCGTCGCGGCACCTGCGGACCGCATCGGCGAGCTGGTGAGCCTGGCGGGGCTTCAGGGTTTTGAGCACGCCCGGCCGGCGGAGCTGTCGGGCGGCATGCGCCAACGGGTGGCGATCGCCCGCGCCCTCGCGTTGCGGCCGAAGCTCTTGTTGCTCGATGAGCCCTTCGGAGCGCTCGATGCGGTGACCCGGCGCAGAATGAATTTCGAGCTCGAGCGCATCTGGCTGGAAGGCCGCCCCACCACCTTGATGATCACCCACAGCGTCGATGAGGCCGTACTGCTCGCCGACCGCGTCCTCGTCCTCACGGAACGGCCGGGCCGGGTGCGCCGGGACAGCGCCGTCCCCTTTGCCCGGCCGCGGTCCGCGGCGCTGATGCGCACGGCCGAATTTCACCGGCTGGCCGACGAGCTTACCGCCGAGCTGGAACCCGCATGAGGCTCACTGGCCGCTTCCTCCACCTTGCGATGGGCTGCGCGGTGTTGCTCCTCGGCTGGGAAGTCATCGGCCGCGCGGGACTGTTGGGCAAGACGTTCCCCAGCTTGAGCGCAGTGCTGCGCGTCTACGCAGACGCTCCGCGGTGGGCGTTGCTGGTGCGCTCGAGCGCGGCGACGCTGGCTTCGGTGGCCGCAGGGTATGCGGTGGGCATCAGCCTCGGCGCTGCAGTCGCCCTGCTTGCTCACCTGGTGCCGTCGTTGCGAGGAGGGCTGGACCGGCTGGCGGTACTCGTCAACGCGCTGCCGGTCATCGCTCTCGGCCCGGTGCTGATCATCACGGCAGGTCGGGAAAGCACTCCGGCGGCCCTTGCTGCCGTGCCGGTCTTCTTCCTCTTGTATACCTCGACGCGGGTGGGCCTGCGCGGCGCGAGCCCGCGGCTGGAACTGGTGCTGACCACTCTGGGCGCCAGCCGCCGGCAACGGCTGACAAAACTCGAGGCGATTGCCGCCGTGCCTTCGGTATTCCGCGGCATGAAGATCGCCGCCTCGAGCGCGATGATCGGCGCCATCGTGGGGGAATGGTTCGGAGCACCGTCCGGATTGGGCGTGGTCGTGCTCAACAGCATGCAGAACTTCCAGATACCGCTCCTGTGGGCCACGGTCATCGTCATCGCCGCCATCACGCTGTCGGCCTACGGGTTGTTGACGCTGGCAGAGCGAGCCGCGCGACGGAGAATCGGCGAATGCGACGGCTGATCTTCGACCTGTGGCCGATATTGCTGTTGCTGCTCCTCTGGCAGATGTGGGTGAGCGCCGCGGGCTACAGCAGCATCGTGCTGGTGCCGCCGGGCGCCGTACTGAGTGACCTGCTGCATTTTCCGGGCGCGTACCTCTCTGCGGCCCTGCATACGCTGGTCTTTGCGCTGGCGGGCTTGGGCGTCGGGATGGCCTTGGGACTGTTGCTGGCCCTCGCGGCGTGGCTCTGCGATCTGCTCGCCGGCCTGACGACGCCCTTCGCGCTGCTCCTCAGCTCCACCCCGGTCGTCTGCCTGATACCCGTCATCGCCCGGCTGTTCGGCTACGAAAGCCGCACCGAGCTGATCGCAGTCGCCTTGATGACGTTCTTCCCGACCTTCGTTTACTGCAGCGCTGGCCTTCGGCAGCCGCCCGCGAGGACGGGCGATGTGCTGGTCGTGCTGCACGCATCGCGTTGGCAGACCCTGCGTCTGCTCGCCCTTCCCGCCGCGCTTCCGGCACTGGCCACGGCGCTGCGCGTGGGAGCCACCTACAGTGTGCTGGTGGCGCTGGTGGCGGAGTATCTGATGCAGGCCGGCGGTCTCGGCACGCTGTTCGCCGTCACCATGCAACAGTTCCAGCTGGCCCGGGCCTTGGGCGCGAGCGCGCTCGCCATGGCGCTGTCGGTGGCGCTGTTCGAGGCAACCCGCGCCATCGAGGAGCGAGTGGCTGAACTCTACCGGGCCGCAAGCTGATACGGCGTTCCCGCCCTCAGGCCAGGTACACGAAGCGCGCGACGAACAGCGCCGACAGCACATACACGAGCCAATCGCTGCGGGTCGCCTTGCCGCGGATGAGCTTGAGGACGGCATGGCTGGTGATGCCAAATGCCAGGCCGTTGGCGATCGAGAAGCTCAACGGGATCATGATGACCGTGAGAAACGCCGGTATGGCCTCGAGCGGATCGACCCAATCCACCTCCGCAAGGGCGCCCATCATCATGCCCCCGACTAAGACCAGTGCGGGGGCGGTCGCAGCGCTGGGGATTGCCTGCACCAGCGGCGCGAAGAACAGCGTGCACAGGAACAATATGCCGACGACGACGCTGGTGAGGCCGGTGCGTCCGCCCACCGCGACGCCGGCCGCGCTTTCGATGTAGCTCGACACCGGACTCGTGCCCGAGGCGGCGCCCACCATCATGGCCAGCGAGTCCACGATCAGAATGCGATTTAATCTCGGAATCGAGCCATCGGGTGCCGTGAGTCCCGCTCTTTTGGTCACGGCCACCAGCGTCCCGACGTTGTCGAACAGATCGACCAGCAGGAATACGAGGATGATCTCGAGGAGCGAGAGGCCGATGCCACCCTTGAGACTCAGGGCGCCGCGGATGTCGAGCTTGAAAGCGGCGGCCGACAGATCGCCGAGATCGTAGACGCCGGGCGCGAAGTGCGCCATGCCCATCGCCCAACCGACGGCGGCCGTTACCAGAATGCCGACCAGCATGGCGCCCTTGACGCGCCACGCCTGGAGCGAGGCAATCACCAGCAGCCCGAGGAGAGACAACGCCGGTGTGGCGGTGGTGAGATTGCCGAGTCCGACCAGCGTGCCGGGCTTGGCGACGATCACGCCGGCATCCACCAAGCCGATGAAGGCGATGAACAATCCCACCCCGCCCGCGACCGCGGCAAACAGGGCGCGCGGCACGGCGTTCATGATCAGCTGGCGCACGCCGCAGAGCGTCAGAATCAGAAATGCAACGCCCGACAGGAATACGCAGCCGAGGGCGGTCTGCCAGGGCACGCCCATGGACTTGACCACCGTGTAGGTGAAGTACGCGTTGAGGCCCATGCCGGGTGCGAGCGCCAAGGGATAGTTCGACGCGAGTCCCATGAGAATGCTGCCGAATGCCGCGGCAAAACAGGTCGCCGCGGCGACGCCCGCCATGGGCAGGCCGGCCGCGCCCAGAATGACCGGATTGACGACCACGATATAAGCCATCGTGAGAAAGGTCGTGAATCCGGCGAGCAGCTCCGTGCGAACCGTGGTGCCGTGGCTGTCGAGGCCGAAGAAACGATTGAGCATTGCCATCCCTTAGTTCTTTGCCATCGTCGGTTCTACGATACATGCGCGCCGCAAACAAGTTTTATCGGCGCAATTTCGTCGTCGTCTCGCCGCCTCACAGTGACCCGCGAGAGCCGGGATGCGCGTCACGCCCCGGGGCCGCGGCACTTTCTTGGGGCGCTTTCTCATCGGCAGTGCACACGATCGGTGCGGGCATTGTGTACAAAACTCGACGCGGACGTGCTGTAATGGCCGTGCGGCGTGGGGTGCCATGGGCAAGCTGACCACACATGTTTTGGACGTAGCGGCAGGTATTCCGGCGGCCGGCATGCGTATCGAATTGCGCGCCGCCGGCGCGAGCTCGAGCGCGCTCGCCGAGCCCGCGCCGCTCGGCGCCGCGCACACCAATTCCGACGGGCGCTGCCCCGCGCCGCTCCTCGAGGGAGCGGCCTTGCGCCCCGGCCGTTATACGCTCACATTTCACGTGGCCGCCTACTTCCGCGCGCTGGGCCACGATCTCCCCGAGCCGCCGTTTCTGGACGAAGTCGTCATCGCCTTCGGCGTCGCCGATCCGCAGCGGGACTATCACGTGCCGCTGCTCGTGTCTCCGTGGAGCTACTCCACGTACCGGGGAAGCTGACCTCGATGTCGCTGCCCGTCGGTGCGGATGGCAGCTCTGCGCAAACGCTGCGGTTCGTCATGGACGGCCGCATCGTGAGCGTCGACCGGCCGCCGCCCACGATGACCGTGCTCGACTATCTGCGCGAGGTCGCCGGCCGGCGCGGCACCAAGGAAGGCTGCGCCGAGGGCGACTGCGGCGCGTGCACGGTGGTGCTGGGCGAGCGCTCGGATCGGGGCGTCCGCTATCGCGCCGTCAACTCCTGCATCCGGCTCTTGCCGACCCTCGACGGCAAAGAGCTCGTCACCGTCGAGAGCCTGCAGCAACCCTCAGGCGCACTGCACCCCGTGCAGCAATCGATGATCGACCACCATGCTTCGCAATGCGGTTTCTGCACGCCCGGATTCGTGATGTCCCTCTTTGCCCTGTACCTGGAGCGAAGCCGGGCGGCCCGCGGGCACGTGCTCGAGGCCCTGGCCGGCAACCTCTGCCGCTGCACCGGCTACCGGCCGATCATCGATGCGGGCATGAGCCAGGGAGATTATCCCGAGCCGGAGCGCTGGAGCCGCACGGACGCCCGATCCGCCGAGCGGCTCGACACCCTGATGCGCCTCGCGCGCGAGCGCGCGGACGGCGCCTCGCTCCATTATCCGGGCTATCACGCGCCCCGCACGCTCGATGAGCTGAGTGCCGCGCTCTTGGCGCAGCCCGATGCGGTCGTGCTCGCGGGCGGCACCGACGTGGGCTTGTGGGTCACGAAGCAGCTGCGCGAGCTGCCCGCTCTGGTTTTTCTCGGCGATGTGCCGGAACTGTCGGTGATCGAGGATCGGCCTGAAGAGTTGTGGATCGGTGCCGCAGTCACCCTGACCGACGCCTGGCCGGCACTGCTGCGCCGCTTCCCCGAGCTCGAGGAGCAGGCCGCGCGCTTCGCCTCCCCGCCGATTCGCAATTCCGCGACTCTGTGCGGCAATCTGGCCAACGGCTCGCCCATCGGCGATTCGATTCCCGCCTTGATCGCGCTCGGAGCGCACATCGAGCTTCGCCGGGGCGGCGCGGTCCGCCGGCTGCCGCTGGAAGAGTTCTACCTCGGGTACCAGCACAAGGCCCTGAGCGAGAGCGAGCTCATGACCGGCGTCGCCATTCCGGCCGCCACCGAGGGCCGATTGATCGGCAGCTTCAAGGTATCCAAGCGTATCGACCAGGATATTTCCTGCGTTTGCGCGACCTTTTGCGTGTGCCGCGACGGTGCCCGGGTGCGAAGCGCACGGCTCGCCTACGGCGGCATGGCCGCCACCCCATGCCGCGCCCGCCACGCGGAACATGCCCTCATCGAGCACGGCTTCACCGCGGCGGGTATCGAGGCCGCCGGCGCCGCTCTCGCCGCGGACTTCACGCCTCTGTCGGACCTGCGCGCAAGCAGCGGCTATCGTCTGAAGGTCGCGGGCAACCTGCTGCGGCGCTTCTTTCTGCAAAGCCAGGACGGGCGCGCCGCGTTGCGCACCGATGATGCCCTGCGCAGGGCCGCCCCATGACCCGCGGCACGGCGCAGCCGCATGACAGTGCACCGCTCCACGTGAGCGGCCAGGCGCAGTACTGCGACGATATCGTGCTGCCCGAGAGCGCGCTGCACGCCGCCTTCGGCATGAGCCCGATTCCCCATGGCCGCATCACCGCGCTCGACTTATCCGCCGTTGCGGCTGCCCCCGGCGTCGCAGCGGTCGCCGCGGCCGCCGACGTTCCCGGCGAGAACAATTATGGGGGCGCGGTTCACGACGATCCCATATTCGCCGAGGAGCTGGTGCAGTACGCCGGACAGCCCCTCTTTGCCGTGGCGGCCCGCTCGATGCGGGCGGCGCGCATCGCCGCCGGGCGCGCGCGGCTCGAGTTGACGGCGCTGCCGGCGTTGCTCGATATCCGTGCGGCCCTGGCCGCCGCGAGCTACGTCCTCCCCAGCCAGACCATGCGCCGGGGCGATCCGCACGCGCAGCTGCGGGCGGCACCGCGGCGCCTGAGCTCGACGGTCGTGATCGGCGGCCAGGATCATTTCTACCTGGAAGGGCAAATTGCCGTGGCCATACCGCAGGAAGATCGCGGCATGCTGGTGCATAGCTCGACGCAGCATCCCACCGAGGTCCAAAGCATCGTGGCTCACGCCCTGGGCCTGTCCTCCAATCAGGTCGTCGTGCAGTGCCGGCGCATGGGCGGCGGCTTCGGCGGCAAGGAAAGCCAGGCCGCGCTGATCGCGGCGGCTGCGGCCGTGCTGGCGCGCAAGACCGGCAGGCCGGTCAAGTTGCGCCTGGATCGGGATACCGACATGGTGATGACCGGCAAGCGGCACGACTTCCTCGCCGACTACCAGGCCGGTTTCGATGAGACGGGCCGATTGCTCGCGCTGACGCTGATGCTCGCCTCGCGCTGCGGCTATTCCGCCGATCTCTCCGGCCCCGTCAACGACCGGGCGATGTTTCACATCGACAACGCCTACTACCTGGAACATGTCGAGGTCATTTCGCATCGCTGCAAGACCCACACCGTATCGAACACCGCGTTCCGCGGCTTCGGCGGACCTCAGGGCATGATGGTGATCGAGGCGGTACTCGATGACATCGCGCGCACGCTGCATCTGGATCCGCTCGCGGTTCGGCGCGCCAATCTCTACGGCATCGCCGAGCGCAACGTCACGCACTACGGCCAGGCGGTCGAGGGCAATCGTCTGCCCGAGATCCTCGATCGGCTCGAGCGCAGCAGCGAGTACGGCCGGCGCCGCGGCGAGATCCGTCGCTGGAATGCCGCCGAGCGCTTCGTCAAGCGCGGCCTCGCGCTGACGCCCGTGAAGTTCGGCATTGCATTCACCTCGACGCTCTTCAACCAGGCCGGTGCGCTGCTGCAGGTATACGCCGACGGCACGGTGCTGCTGAATCACGGCGGCACCGAGATGGGTCAAGGACTGCACGTGAAGGTCGCGCAGGTGGTCGCGGCCGAGCTGGGGCTGCCGCTCTCGGCCATCCGCATATCGGCGACCGATACCAGCAAGGTGCCGAACACCTCGGCCACGGCCGCCTCCTCCGGCTCCGATCTCAACGGCAAGGCGGCGCAGGCGGCCGCCATCACCATCCGCGAGCGCCTCTGCGCCGTGGCGGCCCAGAAGTACGGCGTTGCCGAGCACGAGGTGCGCTTTGCCGAGGGCCACGTGCAAGTGGGCGCACAGCGGCTGCCGTTTGCCGCGCTGGCGCGCGCCGCCCACGAGATGCGCGTGTCGCTGTCGGCTACCGGCTACTACCGCACGCCCAAGATTCACTGGGACCGGGATTCGAAGCGCGGCAGACCCTTCTATTATTTCGCATTCGGCGCGGCGGTCGCGGAAGTGGCGCTGGACACGCTCACCGGCGAGACGCAATTGCTGCGCGTCGACATCCTGCATGATGTGGGCACGTCGCTCAATCCGGCGATCGATCTGGGCCAGATCGAAGGGGGATTTCTCCAGGGAGCCGGCTGGCTCACCTGCGAAGAGCTGTACTGGAACGCCGCTGGCCTGCTCGGCACTCACGCGCCTTCGACTTACAAGATCCCCACCGCCCGCGACTGGCCCGCCGATGCTCGAGTCGAGCTGCTGCCGGCGGCTCCCAATCACGAGGATGCGATCTTTCGATCCAAGGCGGTGGGCGAGCCGCCCCTGATGCTGGCGATCTCCGTGTTCCATGCCATCCGCGATGCCTGCGCCGCGTGTGGTCCCGCCGGCTGCCGGCCCGAGCTGACGGCACCGGCGACGCCCGAAGCCGTGCTGCGCGCCCTCGACGCGCTCCGGCGGCGGCACGCGGCATGAGCCTGCCGCGCATCAAGGCTCCCGCTGCCGCGTCTCGCAACGCCGGCGCGTGGCTTGCGCCGCTCTCGGGCCATTGGGTCGAGGCGGCACGGACCGCTCTGTCCCGCCACGCCGCGCTGGTGCGCGTCACGGTCACGGCGCTGCGCGGCTCGACGCCGCGCGAGGCGGGTGCGAGCATGCTGGTCGATGCCGCCGGCACGGCGGGCACGATCGGCGGCGGGCGGCTTGAATGGCACGCAACGTCGCTCGCACGCGAGCTGCTGTGCGATTCACGCGCCGCGCCGGTGCGCATCGCCGAGCTGGTGCTGGGGCCCGAGCTCGGACAGTGCTGCGGCGGGCGCGTCGAGCTCTGGCTGGAGCGCCTGACCCGCAACGACCTTGCCTGGCTCGAGCCGGCGGCGCGCCGCTTGCGCGCGGAGCGCGGACTCGCCATGGCGAGCGAGATGACCGGGGGCGTCGTGACGCATCGGCTGCTGCGGCGCTCGTTCGCCGGGACGGCGACGGTGGCGCTCGAACGCCGCGCCCCGCAGCGCATCGCCTTGTTCGAGATGCTGCGGCCGCAGCGTGCGGATCTTTGGATCTTCGGTGCC
Source organism: Steroidobacteraceae bacterium (assembly GCA_035504115.1). GTDB lineage: Bacteria > Pseudomonadota > Gammaproteobacteria > Steroidobacterales > Steroidobacteraceae > Bog-1198. Next base: position 286,621 of record DATJSL010000023.1, read on the forward strand.
GGTCACGTGGGCCAGGCGCTGGTGCGGCTGCTGGCGGAGCTCGCGCTGTTCGAGATCGCCTGGATCGACTCGCGTGCCGAGCTGCTGCCTGCCTGCCTGCCGGAGAGCGTGACTGCAAAGGTCTGCGCCGCGCCGGCGGAGCTGGTGGCCGCCGCTCCGCCGGGCGCGCGCTTCGTGGTCATGACGCACGATCACGCGCTCGACTACGAGCTCTGTCGGGTGATCCTGGCGCGCGCCGATGCGGGCCGGCTGGGGCTCATCGGATCGGCGAGCAAGGCGGCGCGATTTCGCTCGCGCCTGCTGCGCGAGGGCCTGGGCCGCGAGGCGCTGTCGCGACTCGACTGTCCCATCGGCGTACCCGGCATATCGAGCAAGCTGCCGGGCGCCATCGCCATTGCGATCGCGGCACAGCTGCTGCGGCAGGATGCGCCCGGGCCGCCGCCCGGCCCGGGCCCCGGCGCGCATGCCGGGATGATGAGCGCGGCGGACTGCGGCGGCAACTGCGGTGCCTGCGGCGCGGAGGGCCACGACAAAAAATGAGCGTCTCTCCTGCGCCGGCGGCGCCGCGCGCGAGGCCGCGCCGGACCATCTCATGAGCGCGTTTGCGATCGAGTTCATGGGCTTGCTCGGGCGCTGGGTGCACCTCGTCACCGGCATCGCCTGGATCGGCGCCTCATTCTACTTCGTCTGGCTCGACAATCACTTGCTGCCTCCGACGGATGAGGGACTGATTCGCAAGGGAGTCGGCGGCGAGCTGTGGGCGGTGCACGGCGGGGGCTTCTACAATGCGCAAAAGTATCGCGTCGCACCGCAGGTGCTGCCGCAATCCCTGCATTGGTTCTACTGGGAAGCGTACTCCACGTTCCTCTCCGGGATGTTCCTGCTGTGCCTGCTGTACTACGGCCAGGCCGAGATCTATCTCATCGACCGGCGCGTCGCCGACCTGACCCAGCTCGAAGCGATTGCGATCAGCCTGGGCTTCATCGTCGGCGGCTGGCTCTTGTACGACACGCTGTGCCGCAGCCCGCTCGTGCGCCGGCCCGCGTGGCTCGCCGCCGTCATCGCGCTCCTTTGCGGCGCGGCCGCCTACGGGTTGTGCCACCTGTTCAGCGGCCGCGGCGCCTTCATTCAATTCGGCGCCGTGCTGGGCACCATCATGGTGGCCAATGTGTTCTTCGTCATCATTCCCGGGCAGCGCGACATGGTCCGGGCCAAGCGGGAAGGCCGCGAGCCGGACAGCCAGGCCGGCGTGCGCGGCAAGCTGCGCTCGGTCCACAACACCTACTTCACGCTGCCCGTGCTCTTCACGATGATCAGCAACCACTATGCGCTCGCTTTCGGGGCGCGCTACAACTGGCTCGTGCTCATCGCGCTCTGTGCGGCCGGCGTATTGATACGCGTGTACTTCGTGAACCGCCACAAACGCCGGCTGCGCGGCGGCAAGACCTCGCTCTGGCCGGCGCTGCTCGGCGTGCTCGTTCTCGCCGCGACCGGCGCGGCCCTCGCGCCGCACGCCGCGCCATCGACGAGCTTTGCCGCCGCAGCACCGGTGCGGTTCTCCACCGTGCAACACATCGTCGCCGAGCGTTGCGTGCCCTGTCACGCCGCATCGCCCACCGAGCCGGGCTTTTCCAGCGCCCCCAAGGGATTGCTGCTCGACTCGTCCGAGGCCATCCTCACGCACCTCGCCGTGATCGCACCGCAGGTGCAGTCACGGGCCATGCCGATCGGGAACCTGACGGGCATGACCGACGCCGAGCGCAGCCAGCTGCTCGATTGGATACGGCATGGCGCACCTCACTGAATCGAGCGCGAGGCGCAAACGAGCCCCGGGCGGCGCGCAGGAGCTGCCTTCCGCGCGCGCAGCCGCGCGGTCCGCGCGTGCAGCGAAGAATGGCATCGACACGGCGGAGGTTCACGAGCGCATCTGGAGCGCCATCGTGGATCACAGCCTGCCGCCCGAAACCCGCCTGGTGGAAAGCGAGCTCTGCGAGATATTCGGCATCGGCCGCACGCGCATGCGCCAGGTCCTGCAGCAGCTCGCCCACGAGCGCGTCGTGACGCTGATGCGCAATCGCGGCGCGATGGTATCCAAGCCTTCCGTGCGCGAGGCTCGCGAGGTATTCGCTGCGCGGCGCCTCATCGAGGCGGGCATCGTCGAGACCCACCTCAAATCGGCGACGCCCAAGGACGTCAAGCGCCTGCAGGAGCATGTCGCGCGCGAGGAGGAGGCCTGGCGCGGCAACGATCGGCGCGCCATCCTGAAGCTCTCCGGAGAGTTCCATCTGCTGCTTGCGGAAGCCGCGGGCAACAGCATCCTGCTCGAGATGCTGCGCGATCTCGTATCCCGATCGTCGCTCATCATTGCCGTGTACCAGCCCCCCGGCGCATCGCCCTGTCCGCCGGATGCACACCGCGAGCTGACGGCGATGCTGGAACGTCGCGAACGCTCGGCGATCAGGCTGATGATCCAGCATCTGAACCATGTGTTTGCCGATCTGATGCTCGAGGATCGCAATGGCGGCGGTATTGACCTCAAGACCGTGTTCGGTGCCTGGCAATGACTCCCGATCCGCGCGCCTATCCTCGGGACCTGCGCGGCTACGGCCGCAAAGCGCCGCATCCGCGCTGGCCGGGGGGCGCCCGGCTTGCGCTGCAATTCGTGCTCAATCACGAGGAAGGCGCCGAGAGCTGCGTATTGGACGGCGATCCCGCCGCCGAGACGTTTCTTTCGGAGATCGTGGGCGCCCCGGCATATCCGATGCGCCACATGAGCATGGAATCGCTGTTCGAGTACGGTTCGCGCGCCGGCCTGTGGCGCATACTGCGCGCCTTCGAGCAGCGGCGGTTGCCGCTGACCGTGTTCGCCGTCGCACGCGCGCTGCAGCGGCATCCAGAGGCCGTCGCCGCCTATCGCGAGCTCGGGATGGAGATCGCGGCGCACGCCTTGCGCTGGATCAGCTATCAGCTGATCGACGAGCCCACCGAGCGCGCCCACATGGCGGAGGCGGTGCACATCCTGACGGAGCTCACGGGCGCTGCGCCTCTCGGCTGGTATACGGGACGGGACAGCCCCAACACCCGGCGGCTGCTCGTCGAGCAGGGCGGCTTTCTCTACGACTCCGATTCCTATGCGGACGACCTGCCGTACTGGACCTGCGTCAACTCCACGCCTCATCTGGTCGTTCCCTATGCGCTCGACACCAACGACATGCGGTTTGCGACCACGCAGGGATTCAACTCCGGGACCCAGTTCTTCGACTACCTCAAGGATTCCTTCGACACCTTGTACCGCGAAGGAGACCCGGGCGGGCTCGACTCGCCCAAGATGCTGTCGATCGGCCTGCACGCGCGCCTGTGCGGCCGGCCCGGCCGTGTCGCGGCGCTTGAGCGCTTCCTCGATCACGTCGGCAGGCACGAGCGTGTGTGGATCTGCCGGCGCGTCGACATTGCCCGGCATTGGATCGCCGCGCACCCTTTCATTCCCGCCGCACCATGATCGCGCTCGAGCAGCTCAATGGCATGTCCGCACGGGAATTCGCCGCTGCACTCGGCGCGATCTTCGAGCATTCCCCCTGGGTTGCCGAGCGCGCGGCCGCACTGCGGCCGTTCCGCAGCTGCCTTTCCTTGCACAAGGCGATGAGCGAGGCTGTGCTGCAGGCCGAGGAGGCGCTGCAGCTCGCTTTGATTCGCGCACATCCGCAACTCGCCGGACGCGCCGCCCTGCGGGGCGAGCTGACGCCGGCATCGAGGAGCGAGCAGCAAGGCGCGGGGCTTTCGGCGTTGACGCAGGCACAGCTGCTGCGCCTGCAGTCGTTGAACGCGCAATACGCGGACCGCTTCGGCTTGCCCTTCGTGCTCGCCGTGCGAGGGCACACGCCCGAGAGTGTGATCGCGGCGCTCGCGGAGCGCGTGACTCATGCCGCGCACGAGGAGCGCGGCGTCGCATTGCGGGAGATCTGCCGCATCGCTCACTTCCGCCTGGCGGATCTCGTGCACGAGCCTCTGGGCGATGCCATCATCGGCATGGCCGATGATCTGGCGGCCCTGAGCGAGACGAGCGGCGCGCTGACCTGCTCTTATCTCACGCCCACGCATCGCGCCACCGCCGCCCGGATTCGCGATTTCATGTTGGCGGCCGGCCTCGCCGCGCACATCGATGCCGTGGGAAACGTCGTGGGAGTGCTCGAAGGCGGCCCCCGCCCCAAGCGTGTGCTCACGGGCTCGCACTACGACACCGTCATCGATGCGGGCAAGTACGATGGGCGCCTCGGCATCCTCCTGCCCATCGCGGTGGCGGGCTGGCTGCGCCGCAGCGGATCGAGCCTGCCCTACACGCTCGAGGTCATCGCGTTTGCCGAAGAGGAAGGGGTGCGCTTCAAATCCACCTTCCTCGGCAGCCGAGCCGTCGCCGGACGGTTCGATCCCGCCGCCCTCGACAGCCTCGATGCCGGCGGCACCCGCTTGTCCGACGCCATTCGCGCCGCCGGCCACGACGTCGCAGCCATCCCCGCCATTGCGCGCGATCCCGCGCAGGTGGCGTGTTTCCTCGAGGTCCATATCGAACAAGGGCCCGTGCTGCTGCACGCGGCGCTGCCCGTGGGCGTGGTCACCCGCATCGCCGGCAGCGTTCGCAGCATGGTGACCATCGAAGGCCGGTCCGGGCACGCGGGAACGGTGCCGATGGCACTGCGGCACGATGCCGCCGCCGCCGCCGCAGAAATGGTGCTTGCCGTGGAGCGGCGCTGCCGCGAGCAAGCGGGCCTGGTCGGCACCGTGGGCCGGCTCGAGGTACCGGGCGGTGCCATCAACGTGATACCCGGCCGGTGCGAATTCAGCATCGATATCCGCTCGGAAAGCGATGCCGTGCGCGAGGCGGCGGCGGCCGATGTGCGCGCCGCGATCCGCGACATCGCCGCCCGGCGCGGCGTCGAGGTGAAGGAGCAGCGGATCTTGCAAACCGCCAGCGTGCCGTGTGCAGCGGGCTTGCAGGAGCGCTGGGCCGCCAGCATCGAGCGCGTCACCGGCGGCCCCGCATTGCGCCTGCCGAGCGGCGCCGGCCACGATGCCATGATGATGGCGAGCCTCACCGAGGTCGGCATGCTGTTCGTTCGCTGCGGCAACGGCGGCATCAGCCATCACCCCGATGAATCGCTGGGCGCGCCCGATGCCGACATCGCGGCCCGGGTTTTCAAGGACTTTCTCCTGCACTTCGAGGCGCCGGCATGACATCAAGAGCGCTTGGGCGGCCCGCGGATCCCCCGCGCAGGGCTCGCTACCGGGGATTCGGCCTGCCCGGCGCACTCATGCTCGCCCTGTATCTCGGCGCGATGCAGCCGGGCGCGGCCGCCGAGCAGTGGTTCGAGGAGGTCAAGGCCAGCGCCACACCCGCGCAGCTGTATCGATTTCTCTATGCCATGCCCAAGGGCGGAGATCTGCACAATCATCTGGGGGGCGCCGTTCGCTCGGAATGGTTCTGGGACGCCGCCATGGCCGCACAGCAGCGCGGCTACACCTATTACACGCGAGTGCGCATCGAGAACTGTGCGCCCTATGGGCACAACGAGTTCGGCGGCTCCAAGGCCCTGCTGCTGTTCAAGGACATTCAAGCCGACAAATTCGAAGCGCTCGACGCCTGCGGCAAATCGGAGTTCAAACGGCTCCAGGATCTCGATGCCCGCGAGAAGGAGGCCTGGCTCGACAGCATGCGTCTCGATCAGAGCTATGAGGGACGCGACGAGTTCTTCGAGGCCATCTGGGAGCGCATCGATGACCTGCTGCACAATCCCCATCTGATTTGCGACGTTCTGGTGCGCAGCATGGATGCCTTCGGCCGCGAGGGCGTGGTGTACGTCGAGACCCAACAGGGCGCGCAGGGCGCGGTGAAAGCCGACGGCTCACCCTACAGCGTCGATGAGACGGTCGCCATCTACCGGCAATGCCTCGCATCGCCGCGAGCCAAGGCCACCGGCGTGGAAGTTCGCTTCCAGAACTCGTTGCTGCGATATCTGCCCGACGCCGAGCAGCGCCTGCGTGAACTGTACGCGATCACGGCTCGCTACCGCGATCTGTACGTCGGCATCAACATGGTGGGTCGCGAGGACAACGGCAAAGGATACCCGCTGCGCTTCTTGCCGGTGCTGCGCGAGCTGCGGCGCAAATATCCCGGCATCAATCTGTCCATCCATGCCGGCGAAGTGGATGAGCCGAACTACCACGTGCGCGACACGCTCCTGCTGGGCGCCCAGCGCATCGGCCACGGCGTCAATCTCATCACCGATCCCGAGACCCTGGTCCTGATGCGCAATGGCCCTTACCTGGTCGAGATCAATCTCATCAGCAACCTGTTGCTCGGGTACGTGAGCGACTTCTCCCAGCACCCGTTTCCCGAATATCTGCGCATCGGGGTTCCGGTCGCGCTGTCGACCGACGATCGCGGAATGTGGGACTCGAACATGAGCGATGAGTTCTACGTCGCCGTGAAGGAGTTCAACCTCTCCTGGGAGGAGATCGTGAAGCTGGGCCGCAACTCCCTCTCTTATTCCTTTCTGGACGCCCCCACCAAGGCACGGCTCCTGGCCGGCTACGACAGGCGCGTGGCGGTGTTCGCGCAGGAATTTCAGCGCAAGGGCTGGAAGGCGCTGCGCGACACGAAACCCGTGAGCTATGGCTTCTTGTGCAGGCACTATCGGCTCTGCCTGGCGCCCTGACCGAGGCAACATGACACCCCCCTCGCAGCGGGCATTTCTCGGCGACGCGCTGCACACGCCTGCGCGGGGCGAGATCGAGCTCCTCGCCGATACCCTGATCGAGGTCGACCCCGCGGGCGCCATCCGGGCGATTCATCGCAAGGACGGCGCGCAGACCCCCGCAGTATTGGCCCGCCACCGCGCCGCGGGCACGCTGGTCACGGTCGCCAAGGGCCATTACCTGATGCCCGGTCTCGTCGACCTTCACGTCCATGCGCCGCAATGGCCGCAGCTGGGATTGGCGCTCGATCTGCCTCTCGAGGAGTGGCTGCAGGCGTACACATTTCCGCTCGAGGCGCGCTATGCGGATGCGCGATACGCCCGGCGGATCTACGAATCCCTGGTCGGCGGCTTGCTGGCGAACGGCACGACCACCGCGATGTATTTCGGGACCATTCATCTGGCGGCCACTCAGGTGCTTGCGGATATCTGTCTCGAACGCTTCCAGCGTGCCCTGATCGGCCGCGTCGCGATGGATGATCCCGGGCAATGTCCCGCCTTTTATCGGGACTCCTGCGCCGACATCGCCGAGTCCGAGACCCGCACCTTCATCGACTATGTCCGATCGATGGCGGGCAACGAGAGCGGATTGATCCTGCCCGCCATCACGCCGCGCTTCATTCCGGCCTGCAGCGATGAGCTGCTGCGGGGGCTGGCGCGGCTGGCGCGCGAGACCGGCTGCCACGTGCAGACCCATTGTTCGGAAAGCGACTGGGAGCACAAGTTCGTGCTCGACCGCTATGGCGTCACCGACACTGCGGCGCTGCAGCGGCTCGGATTACTGTCGAGGCGCACCATTCTCGCGCATGGCAATTTCATCGATGGTCCGGACATCGCCACGATTCTGGCGGCGGGTGCGGGCATCGCCCATTGTCCCCTGTCGAACGTCTATTTCTCCGATGCCGTGTTTCCACTGCACCGCGTGCTGGAGCGGGGCGTGCACGTGGGCCTCGGTACCGATATCTCCGGCGGCGCGAGCCCCTCGATCCTGGAGAACGCCCGCCAGGCCGTGATCGCCTCGCGCATGCTCGAGTCCGGAGTCGCTGCGCGAGTGAGCCGCGCCGCACGCCGCTCGCCCGGGTCGCGCATCGATGCGGCCACCGCATTCTGGCTGGCCACCGCGGGCGGCGGCATCGCGCTCGATCTGCGCATCGGATTGTTCCGTGAGGGATATCAATTCGACGCGATCATCCTCGACGGCCGCACGCCCGGGAGCAATCTGCATCTCGAGCCGAACGCCGCGCCCGGGGAGATCCTGCAGAGGATCGTCTACCACGCGACGCGCACCGACATCAGGGAGGTGTGGGTGGCGAACCGGCGCGTGCACGCGCGGCCGGACGCCGGCGCGGGGCACTGAGAGAGTCGTCGCGCCATGCCGCCGCGACCTCAGACGCCGCCGCGACCTCAGACGCCGCCGCGGCCGGCGACGTACGCCTCGATCGCTTGAAGCCAGCGGCGCTTCTCGCCGGGCGCGAGAAACGAGGCCTCGACGGAATTTCGGGCGAGGAGCGCCAGCTGCTCGCGGTCGAGCGCCAGCGCCTCCTGTACCGCGAGATAGTTCTCGAGCAGATAGCCGCCGAAATACGCCGGATCATCCGAGTTCACCGTGACGCACAGCCCGCGCTCGAGCAGGCGCTTGAGATTGTGGGAGTCGAGGCGGTCGAATATCCGCAGCTTGACGTTCGACAGCGGACACATCGTCAAAGGTATGCGCTCGCGAGCGAGACGCTCCATCAGCTCATCGTCCTCTTCGCAGCGCACGCCGTGATCGATACGCAGCACCTGCAGCACATCCAGCGCTTCACGAATGTAATCCGGCGGACCTTCCTCGCCCGCATGCGCGACCGCCGGGAGCCCCGCGTGCCGTGCGCGGGCGAACACCTCCCGGAACTTCGTCGGCGGGTGTCCGTTTTCCGTGGAATCGAGGCCGACTGCGGCGATCGCGTCTCGGTGGGGCAGAACCTGCTGGAGCGCGCTCATGGCCTCGGATGCGCTCAAGTGACGCAGAAAGCACGGTATCAGCCGGAACGTCATTCCCCACGCTCGTTCGGCCTCGATCAAGGCGCGGCGCATGCCGGCGAGCACGGTGCCGAAGGCCACGCCGCGCGCGCTGTGGGTCTGCGGGTCGAAGAAAATCTCGACATGCACCACCCCCTGCGAGCGGGCCCTGCCGAGATATGCCCGGGTCAGCAGGTAAAAATCATCCTCGTCCCGCAGGACCTGCGCGCCGGCATAATAGACGTCGAGAAACGACTGCAGATCGGAAAATTCATACGCGCGCCGCAGATCATCGACGCTCGCATGAGGCAACGGCACGCCATGCTTGGCGGCCAGCTGGAAAGCGAGCTCGGGCTCGAGCGTCCCCTCGATGTGCACGTGGAGCTCGGCCTTGGGCAGCCCGCGGATGAACTCCGTCATCGCCGTCTTCATGGAGCTGGACTGCACGTTACTCCGGAGAAAATGAGAGCCCCGAGCGACGTTAGCACGTCGCGATCCTCGAACGGGCGCGCACAAGGCTGAAGATTAATCGGTTGACATGATTTCCGGCGGCTGACATATTCATCGGTCTACTGCTCTTTAGTCGCCACGCCGCCCACCCGAACACATGAGCTCGATCCGGATCACCGCCGGCAATTATCGATTCGTCGCACTCCCGCAGGCAGCAGCGCCACGCACCGTCGCGGCCTTCAGCGCGCTGCTCCCGTACAGGCAGAAGATAATCCATGTGCGCTGGAGCGGCGAGGCCTGCTGGATCCCGCTCGGCGACTTCGACCTGAAGACCGGTTTCGAGAATCACACCAGCCACCCCTCGGCCGGCGATATCCTTTTTTATCCGGGGGGCTTCAGCGAGACGGAGATTCTGATTGCCTACGGCAGCTGCTGCTTCTCGAGCAAGGTGGGGCAGCTGGCGGGCAATCATTTCCTCACCATCACTGACGGCCAGGAAAATCTGCGCTCCTTGGGCGTCGAGGTGCTGTGGGGCGGCGCCCGGGAGATACTGTTCGAGAAGATCTAGCCGCCGGCCGGTCGCAACAGGCCCTCGCGCTCGAGGAACCCGATCACCGACGTGAGCCCCTGCCCGGATTTCAGGTTCGTGAACACGAACGGCCGATCGCCGCGCATCGTTCTCGCGTCCCGGTCCATCACCTCGAGCGATGCGCCGACCATCGGTGCGAGATCGATCTTGTTGATGATCAACAGGTCGGACTTGGTGATGCCCGGGCCGCCCTTGCGCGGGATCTTGTCGCCGGCGGCCACGTCGATCACGTAAAGCGTCAGATCCGAAAGCTCGGGGCTGAACGTCGCCGCCAGATTATCCCCGCCGCTCTCGACGAAAATCAGGTCGAGCGAGGGAAAGCGCTGCGACAGACGCGATACCGCCTCGAGATTGATCGAGGCGTCCTCGCGGATTGCGGTATGCGGACATCCGCCGGTTTCCACGCCGAGAATTCGATCGGCCGACAAGGCTTCGTTTCGAACCAGAAACTGTGCGTCCTCTTTCGTATAGATATCGTTGGTGACCACGGCAATCTCGTAGCGGTCGCGCATCGCGCGACATAGCGCCAGCGTCAGCGCCGTCTTGCCGCAGCCCACCGGGCCACCTATGCCGACTCGCAACGGCGATATCTTTTGCATCACCTCATGACCTGAACAGACGCGAATATTGTGTCTCGTGCTGCGACGACAAAATCGCGAGGCCGGGGCAGAAATTGGACTCGCTCGAGGTCCCGGCCATTGCGCCGGCGCCAGCTTCGCCGGCGCCGATTTCGCTGGCGCCCATTTCGCCTGCGTCGCTCTGTGCCGCGAGATCTGCGAGCTTTGCGCCGACCGCGAGCAGGACGCGTTGCCCCGCGGATTGACCCAGAGGCACCGCTTTCGCCGCGACCAGCACCTGGTTTTCAGCCCAGGCCCACAGATAACCCATGACGGCCTCCCGCGGCTCGATCTGCCACGCCGCGGCCGCCGCGCTCCACACGCAGGGCAGGCTCGGCTCCCGAATCGAGCACAGCGCATCGGCGCTGCCCGCCGCAAGATCGGGCAGCACGCAAAGCAAGGCGCGCAGGGAGAACCCCATCTGCACGGTCGCCGCGCGCATCTCCGCAGACTCGCGGCTGGATAGATATTCGTCGTTCAATGCGGCTGCGCCCGCCGCATCGCTCCTTGCCCACGCCGCCGCCATGGATAACAGGCAGGGAATCTCGAACGAGCTCATGGAGAACGCGAGGACGTCGGCGATCCAGCGCAGCAGGGAGCTCTCGTCCCTCACGATTTCCCGCTCGATGGCAGCCTCCAATCCCTGGGAATGGCTGTAGCCGCCGATGGGCAAGGCCTGACTGCTGAGCTGCAGCAACCGTGCAAGTGCGATGGGCCTCATCGCGGCGGAAACTCGTGAATCTTCGGCCGGTTCAAGGGCACCTGACTGCCGTGGGCGTGGTGGTGCCCATAGGCGCCGCCCTCGGGCTCGAAAGGTGCGCGCACGGCGCTGACCCTGAGGCCCAATCCCTTGACCATCTCCTGAAGGACGTGATCGTCGAGAAACCGCAGACGATTCGCCATCACCTGGACCGCCACATGACGGTTGCCGAGGTGAAACGCCGCCCTCACGATCGCCACGGGATCATCGCTGCAGGCTTCGAGGAGGGACTCCTCGGCGGCAATGATCACGACCTCGCGGCCGTCTTCGGTCCGCACCCGATCGCCGCCGCGCAGCAGCCGGCCGCGCTCGACGATGAGAGCCGCCTGCTCGCCGCTGTCGAGCCGCAGAAGCAAACGGCTCTTGCTGCGTGCCTCGAAGCCCAAATGAACGGTATCCACCTTCGCGGTCATGAGCACTGCCCGGGCTAGAACAAAAAATAGCGCTGTGTCATCGGCAAGCTCGCCGCCGGCCGGCAAGTGAGCAGCTCGCCATCCGCGCGCACCTCGTAGGTCTCGCTGTCGACTTCGATGTGCGGTCGGGCGCCGTTGTGGATCATGTCGGATTTCCTCAAGGCTCGCGTTGCGCGCACGGCCTCGATCCGCTTGCGCAGGCCGAGCGCCTGCAGTTGCGGATTCTCCAGGGACGCGCTCGAGACGAAGGTGAGCGATTTGCCGATCGCCCCGCCGAACGACCCGAACATGGGGCGGTAATGCACGGGCTGAGGCGTCGGAATCGAGGCATTGGGGTCGCCCATGGGCGCCATGGCGATCATGCCGCTCTTGATGACGAGGCTGGGCTTGACCCCGAAGAACGCGGGCTTCCAGAGCACGAGATCCGCAAGCTTTCCCACCTCGACGGAGCCCACCAAATGTGCAATGCCGTGCGTGATCGCGGGATTGATGGTGTATTTGGCGATGTAGCGCTTGATGCGGGAGTTGTCGTGGCCCGCCGCATCGCCCGCCAAGCTGCCGCGCTGCTCGCGCATTTTATGCGCGGTTTGCCAGGTTCGAATGATGACTTCGCCCACGCGGCCCATGGCCTGGGAGTCCGAGGACATCATCGAGAAGGCGCCGATGTCGTGCAGGATATCCTCGGCCGCGATGGTCTCGCGGCGGATGCGCGATTCGGCAAAAGCAATGTCCTCGGCGATTGCCGGATCCAGATGATGGCACACCATGAGCATGTCCAGATGCTCATCGATGGTATTGACGGTGTAGGGACGCGTGGGGTTGGTGGAGCTCGGCAGCACGTTGTCGTAGGAGGCGGCCTTGATGATGTCGGGCGCGTGCCCGCCTCCCGCCCCTTCGGTGTGAAAGGTGTGAATCGTGCGCCCGGCAATGGCCGAGAGCGTGGCCTCGAGGTATCCGGATTCGTTCAGCGTGTCGGTGTGAATGGCGACCTGCACATCCATCTCATCGGCAACGCGCAGACAGTTGTCGATCGCGGCCGGAGTCGTGCCCCAGTCCTCGTGCAGCTTGAGGCCGACGGCGCCCGCCAGGATCTGCTCGCGAGCCGGCTCGGGGACGCTCACGTTGCCCTTGCCGAGAAAGCCCAGATTCATCGCAAAGGCTTCCGCCGCCAGCAGCATGCTGCGGATATGCCACGGGCCGGGTGTACAGGTCGTCGCGCTCGTGCCGGCAGCCGGCCCGGTGCCGCCGCCAATCATGGTCGTCACCCCGGAGCTCAACGCCTCCTCGATTTGCTGCGGACAGATGAAGTGGATGTGCGTGTCGACGCCGCCGGCGGTCAAGATCATTCCCTCGCCGGCGATGATCTCGGTCGCTGCGCCGATGGGAATGCTCACTTGAGGCTGGATATCCGGATTGCCGGCCTTGCCGATCCCCCAGATGGCCCCTCCCTTGAGGCCGACGTCGGCCTTGCAAATGCCCCAGTGGTCGACGATCAGGGCATTGGTGATGACGGTATCGGCGACGCTGTCGCTCATCCCCTGCCCCTGCCCCATCCCGTCACGGATGACTTTGCCGCCGCCGAATTTCACCTCCTCGCCGTACACGGTAAGGTCGCTTTCCACCTCGATGAACAAGGCCGTATCGGCAAGACGCACCCGGTCGCCGACCGTCGGGCCGAACATTTCGGCGTACGCCTGGCGCGGGATCTTCAGGGCCATCAAAGATTCCCCATGACTTTGCCTTGAAAGCCGACCACGCGGCCGAGCCCCGCGTAGCGAACCAGGCGTACGGTGCGTGCCTGTCCCGGCTCGAAGCGCACCGCCGTGCCGGCGGCAATGTCCAGCCGATAGCCACGCGTGGACTCCCGATCGAATCGCAGGCTCGAGTTGGTTTCAAAAAAGTGATAATGCGAGCCGATTTGAATAGGCCGGTCCCCGGTGTTCTCGACCTGCACCTCGAGCGTGGCACGATTTGCGTTGATCTCGATATCTCCCGCCGTCACGAGCACCTCGCCTGGAATCATCGATCGCTCCTCAGACGATGGGTTGATGCACGGTGACGAGCTTGGTCCCATCGGGAAAAGTCGCCTCGACTTGAATCTCGGGAATCATCTCCGCAATGCCCTCCATGACCTCGGCGCGCGTAATGATGGTGCTGCCGAAGCTCATGAGCTCCGCGACGGTCTTGCCGTCGCGCGCACCCTCCAGGATGGCGCTCGTGATCAAGGCGACAGTCTCCGGATAATTCAGCTTCAGCCCGCGCGCGCGGCGACGCTCGGCGAGCAATGCAGCGGTAAAAATCAGCAATTTGTCCTTTTCGCGCGGCGTCAATTCCATGCATCACCCGATGATCAGCAAGCCCAGAGTCGCGGCGCAAACGCCGCCTGACCGAGCAACGCCGGGCGCAGGACGCCCCAAATGGATGTGAACCAACCAAAAGCATCCTGCGAGGAGTGGCCCAGATAGCGCGCCAGCAAGATCATGGGCGTGCTGGTCACTCCGACGCGTGAATCTGCCCCGCTCGGCGCGATGACGCGGCAGGCGCCCAGCAACTCGGCGCCGATATCGGAGCCTGCCGCGACGAATGTGCCGCTCACGCTGTACCCGCTGAGCCCCACGGGCGATGAGTCAAAGCCGCTGCCGGCCAGGATATGCGCACGCTCCGACCAAAGCGGGTGTCCGGCCTGCCGAATGCGGGTACGCAGGCGCAGCGCGCCGCGGTGCCAGCCTTCCCCGGAAGCTCGCCGGCCGAAGCACAGGATCTCCCACCCGAGAAACTGCGCGCCGGGCGCCAGCTCCACCTCCAGCTGCATGGCCGCCTTCGAGCCGTCAAAGAGGATGTTCTCTCGGGGCAGCCACTCCAGAGAAGCCCCCGCCGCGACGGCAAAATGCAGCTGCTGCTCAGCTCCGGCGCGCGGGCAGCGGTACCATTTCGTGGCGCCGCAGGTCGTCAAACAGACGCGAGATCCCGAATCCAATCGAGCCGCGACGGCAAGTGCATCCCCGCCTGCAACTCCGCCCGGCGGATGCAGCACCGTGACATGGCAAATGCCGGGGCCATGCGGATAAAGCGCTTTCTGAATCTGCAGGGGTCCGCGGTGAGAGCGGGCAGCCAGCAGCGTTCGATCCTCGCGCCGGACGAAAGTTAAGTCCAGGTTGGCGTGCCAGTGCAGGTCGGCCGCCCCAATTTGGGGCATCGAAGACTTCGATTGGCTCGGCGCATCCCGAATCAGGGGGTACAAGCACTCGCACCCGTTCGTAGTTTGCTGGAAGGGGTGAGTATGCCAGCGTTCGGAACGCATCGCCTCGATAATCACGGCACCGGCCGCAGCGGGCGGCGCGCTAGAATTGGTCCATGGGGGAGCTTCCACTGTGATACCGGCACGGGCGGCGCGAGCGGCATGAGCGGCGCGAGCGCACCGCGGGCGCAGCAAGCACGGCGGCTGATCTCGCTGACCGATCTGACCAGCCTCGATGAGTCGGACGATGCGGCCTCGGTGCGCGCGCTCTCGGTGCTCGCATGCGCGGCACCGGTCAAGCCCGCAGCCGTTTGCATCTGGGCACGGTGGATTGCCGTGGCACTGGAGGCACTCGCGGGTACCGGCATTCCCGTGTGTACGGTGGTCAATTTTCCACAGGGCGCGGCGGCACCCGACCTCGCCGCGGCGCAGACCGCTGCCGCCGTCGCAGCGGGCGCGGCCGAGGTGGACGTCGTTTTCCCTTACCGGGCGATGCTGGCAGGCGATTCGCAGGTGGGCCTGAGCCTGGTTCGCGCCTGCCGCGAGGCCTGCGGCGACCAGGTACTCTTGAAGGTCATCCTGGAAACCGGTCAGCTGCTCAGTGAGGAAAACATGCGCCGCGCGGCCGAGATTGCGATCGCCGGTGGAGCGCACTTTCTCAAGACTTCCACCGGCAAGACCCAACCTGGCGCAACGCCCGGCGCCGCGGCGGTGCTGCTCGAGGTGATCGCCGCGGCGCGGGGCCGCGGCCAATCCATCGGCTTCAAGGCTTCCGGCGGCATTCGCACCATCGATGACGCCTTGGTTTATCTCGAGCTCTATGAGCAGAGATCCGGCTCGCGCAGCGCCTCGGCAAGCAATTTCCGGATCGGGGCCTCCGGATTGTTCAAGCAATTGATGGCCGCGGCCGCTTGAGCCCGGGGTCATCGGAGTAACCGCATGACAAGCTCACCTCGCATTGCCGTGATCGGCAGCGCCAACATGGATCTCACGACGTTCACCGACGTTTTTCCGCGTCCGGGCGAGACCTTGTTCGGCAGGAACTTTGAAATGGGTTTCGGCGGCAAGGGCGCGAATCAGGCGGTCGCATCCCGCCTTTGCGGCGCCCAGGTGCTGATGGTGGCCAAGGTCGGCGACGACCTGTTCGGGCGGGCAACGATGGAGAACTTCGCCTCCTTCGGCATCGACACGACGCACGTCCAAGCCGCACAGGGCGCTCCGACCGGAGTCGCGCCGATCTTCGTCGAGCCCAACGGGCAAAACCGCATCATCGTGGTCAAGGGCGCCAACGATCGGCTGAGCCCCGCCGACGTCGACGCCGCGGCGGCAGATCTACGCAACGTCGATGCGATCATCTTGCAGTTCGAGATTCCGCTCGAAACGACCTGTCATGCCATCCGTTTTGCGCGCGCTCACGATATCCGCTGCATCCTGAATCCAGCGCCCGCCATCCCGGCGGAGCCGGCAGAGCTCAGCGGTGCAGACCTGTTGATCCCGAACGAGAGCGAGACCGAACAGCTCACCGGACGGCCGGTGCGTTCGGAAGCGGATGCGGCCGCAAGCGCCGCCATCTTGCTCGGCAAGGGGTTTCGCCGGGTGGTGATCACCTTGGGCGCCCATGGCTCGCTGGTGGCCGATGCCGCAGGGCACAGACACGTGCCGGCCTTTCCGGTCACGTGCGTCGACACCTCGGGTGCCGGGGATGCATTCATCGGGAGTCTGGCGGTGTTTCTTGCCGAAGGCCTCGATGAGCGGGAAGCGCTGTCACGCTCCAATCTCTACGCCGCATTGTCGACCACGCGCATCGGCACGCAGAAGTCGTTTCCGCGCCGAGTCGACTTCGAGACAGAATGGATGCGGCGCAAAAACGAGCAGCCGGGATCGAGAAGCCAGGTCGCGTAGCGCAAGGATTCCAGATTCATGTTCGTCGTGCATAGTTATCCGCTGGCCGTGGTGTTTTGCGTGCTCACGATGCTTTGCTGGGGCTCGTGGGCGGTCACCCGCAAGCTCGCACGCCCCGAGTGGCGCTTCGAGTTGTTCTACTGGGACTACACGCTGGGCGTGGTGCTGGTCACGCTGACATTCGGGGTCACGCTGGGGAGCGGCGGCAGCGAAGGCCGCGCGTTTTTCCCGGATCTCGCGCAGGCCTCGACCGCCTCCCTCACCGCGGCGCTCGCGGGCGGCGCAATATTCAATCTCGCCAACATCCTGCTCGTCGCCGCCATCGACACCGCGGGCATGGCGGTCGCCTTTCCGGTGGGAATCGGACTCGCGCTGATCATCGGCGTCATCATGAACTACCTCGCCGCCCCCATCGGCAACGTCGCGCTGCTGTCCGGCGGCGTTTCCCTGGTCATCCTCGCCATCATTCTGGATGCCTTGGCGTACCGCCGATTGGCGGCAGGCTCGCCCGGCGGTGAAGCCAGGAGCAGTGCCAGAGGCTTGTTGCTGTCGGTGGCGTGCGGCGTGTTCATGGGGCTGTTCTATCGCTTCGTGGCGGCGGCGATGTACGCGGATCCCGCTCATGCAACGCCCGGCAAGCTGGGCTGCTATGCCGCGGTCTTCATGCTGGCCGTGGGCGTGCTGCTCAGCAGCTTCGTCTGGAACGTCTTCGCAATGAAAAAACCCTTGGCCGGCGCCCCCGTCAGCTTCCGCGACTATTTCGCAGGGAGCCTGCCGACGCATATGACCGGGGTGTTGGGCGGCATGATCTGGGGCGCAGGCACCACCCTCAATCTCATTGCATCCGGACGAGCCGGCTTTGCGATCTCGTACGGATTGGGCCAAGGTGCCACCATGATCGCGGCCATCTGGGGCGTATTCATCTGGAAGGAATTTCGCACCGCCCCGGCGGGCACATCCACGCTGCTCGCGACCATGTTCGGAAGTTTTCTTGCCGGGCTCGCGCTCATCGTGCTCTCGCGCGTCATGTGACCGCCGGCTTGCGGCGCCGCAAGCGCGAGCCGAGGGGCTTCTGATCGCCCCGCAAGGGGGGAATTTCGCGGATGCCGCGTATCAACGGGACGAATTCCCCCACCCCGCAACTCCTGGAGAGGACCCAATGCACGCTCACCCGTTATACGGCTACTCGCTGCGTTGGTTCATTCTTGGCGCCATCGCGCTCGAAATCGGCTGGTATCTTTTGATCCAGAAGCGATCCTATCCCTGGCGGGAGATGGCAAGCAGCATCGGTGTCCTCGCGCTGCGCATGCCGCTCCGGGTGCTGAGCTCCGCGGTCATAGGCTCATTGGCCTTCTATCTCTGGTCGTATCGCCTGGCGACCGTCCCCTTGAACACGGCCTGGGGTCTGGCGCTGCTCTTCCTGGCCGTCGAGTTCGCCTACTACTGGATGCACCGTACCAGCCATGAGGTTCGCTGGTTGTGGGCCTCACATCTGGTGCATCACACGCCCGAACACATTCACCTCGCGAGCGCCTTTCGCCTCAGCGGCACGGAACTGTTGTCAGGGACGTGGCTATTCCACATACCCCTGTACCTGCTGGGATTCAATCCGCTGGCGGTCAGCGGCATGATGTCCATCAACCTCCTCTATCAGTTCTCGCTGCACACGGACCTCGTAGGACGACTCGGGCCGCTCGAATGGGTGCTCAACACGCCGGCCCATCATCGGGTGCACCACGCCTCCAACCCGGAATATATCGACCGCAACTACGGCGGCATTCTGATCATCTGGGACCGGCTTTTCGGCACATTTGCCGAGGAGCAGCGCGGGACGCCGATTAGGTACGGTCTCGTGCATCCGATCGGGAGCCTCAATCCGATCAAGATTCTCGGTCATGGCTGGACTGCCATCGCGCGTGACGCGTGCCGCGCGCGCTCCTGGCGGGAACTGCTGAGACAGTTGATTGGGGCGCCCGATGCGTATCACACCATGGGAGGTGCTCTCTCGCCGGGGCGAGCACCAGCCGGGATGACGACGATGTCCGATGGTGGGGCGCGCTAGCTGCCGGCGAGCGCCCTGGGGGGAGCGCACCAGTGGGTACGGTATTTTGGACGGGGGATCTCGCCGCGACGTGCGTATCATGGGATTTGGCATGTGCTTTGTTCGCACGCAGCCCCTGCGAGGAGCGCTTGGATTTTCGGAATGCGCCCTGTTCGTTGCCATGTGTCGTGTCGCTCGCTGCCATAGCATCCCGCGCTGGCCGTCGGCAGAAGGCCATGGCTGACCGGCGGTGCTATACGACCATGGGGGATGCGGATCTCATGGCATCCTCCGCCGCCGGGGATCGGCGTGCTTTCGGTGAGCTCGTCAGCCGTCACGGATCGTTTGCGCTGCGAGTCGCGTGCAAAGTCGTCTCCGACACGTCCATAGCGGAGGAGATCGTTCAGGAGGCGATGGTGAGGGCCTGGGAACAAAGCACGCACTTCGAACCGAGTCGAGCCCGGTTTTCGACCTGGCTTTACCGCATCGTCATGAACATGTGCCTGGATCACCGCCGCCGGATCCGGCCTGCGGCCATGCCAGAAGGGTTCGAGCCCGTCGACCCGACGTCGAGTGTTCAGGACAAATTGGAGCTTGACGAGCGAGATAGCGCACTCGCGAGAGCGATGAAAGCCCTACCCGCGTCTCAGCGGGCGGCGATGGCGCTAGTATATGAGGAGGGAATGTCAGGGGCCGAAGCAGCCAGCATCATGGGCGTATCGGCCAAGGCCGTGGAGCGCCATCTCGCACGCGCGCGCACCTCCCTGCGCGAATCGCTGCGGGCAAGATACTCCTGAGGAGGAGCCGAGCATGCTGACTATTAGACGATTCCGAGTGCTGGCCGAGAGTTATGGCGCGGATTTGCAGCGTTGGCCGCAGCGCTCGCGCGCGGCCGCTGAGAGGCTGCTGACCGTCTCTGCGCAAGCGCGCCGAGTGTTCTCGGAGGCGAGGATTCTGGATGCCGCGATCCTGGAAGCGTCGACTCAAAACCAAGTTTCGCCGGCCGAGCAATGTGCGGCGCTGGAGCGACTGAAGTCCGCTGTTGCGATTCGGCTTGCAACTTCAAACGCGCAGCGTCCGAATCCATCCGTCTTCGGATGGATGCCGAGATGGTTCCGTGAGGTGGCCACACCTCGCAGATTCAAGCTCGCAAGCGGCGTGTGTGCCGTCCTTGTCGCCGGCCTCGTGATTGGCTCATTGTATACGGGGGCGCCTGCGACGCGAAGCGTCCTGACATTCCTTCAACCGGATCCTCTACAGTTATTCGAAGATCTTGGGTAGATGCCAATGAACGAACCGCAATCAGGAAGGCGACGCGGCATCGTGTTGACGGCGTCACTCCTATTCAATGTATTCCTGCTCGCGATCATCGGCGGCCACGTGCTTCGGCATCATGGCGAGCGAGGGTTTTCTCCGATGTCCACCAGCTTGGCGCGCGCGCTCGCCAATGCCGAGGCGAGCCTACCGCCGTCCGACGCCGCGAAATTCCGCGACGTCATGACCCGCGGAGCTCCGCTCTACGCGCAGTCGGCAAAGCAACTCGCCGAGGCGAGGGCTGCTCTGCAGCGCCAAATAGTGGCAGAGCCCTTCGATCGGCAAGCGGTTCGTAGCGCCTTCCTGGCGTGGCAGCAAAGCTGGAATCGCCTTTTGGATAATGCCGGCGATACGTTGATCGAAGCGCTCGCGCAGGTGTCGCCAGAGGGTCGGCGCAAGCTCATCGCTCAGCGACAGGCGGCGCTCAAACGCGACAGTACTCCTTAGAATCAGTCTGATTTCGCGACCGCTGAGCGGCTGGTAGCACGCCGAGCGGATGACTGCCCGCACCGTTGGTCATGGCGCTGTCGGGCTGCCACACCGACAAGAGGGTGTTGACGAACGATCATGGGCAGACGCGGACGTGCCAATTCACGGGCCACGTGGGCATCGTGAGCGCTGGCATTGGCTCTGGCGCTACGCCCGCTCACCGCTATCGCGGCCGATGTCGTGCGTCGTCCACCCAACATCATCGTCATTCTCGCCGATGATGCCATGGCCGAAGCGCACCCTCCGCTCAAGAACCATTATCGTTGATGTGCTGGTACAGTAGCAGGCGCACTTTTTGCCAGTCACGCTGCACGGTGCGCTCAGAAATTCCGCGAAACTTTGCGATGTCGGCAAACGAGAACCCGCAGAAGTACTTGAGGTCGACCAGCTCGGCGAGAGAGGGATCGTGCTGCGCGAGCTCATCCAGCGCTCCGGATAGCCGCGTCAGCGATTTGTCGTCGCTCAGTTCCTCGCCGATCTGGGTATTGAGCTCCACGATCTTGAACTCCGATCCACGCTTCACCGCCTGATGGCGTCTGGAGAAGTCGATGAGTACGCCGCGCATCGCACGCGCGACATAGCCCAAGCACTTGCGCTCGTCTGCAAAGCTCAGGCCGTCGCGACTGGCGAGATTCAGATAGGCCTCATGGACCAGCGTCGTGGGACTCACCGCCGCCGACGGAAAGCGCCGCAGCTCCCGGTCCGCAAGTCGACGCAAATCCGCGTAGAGCGAGGCGAATAGCTTCGCGTTGGCGCCCCGACCTTCCGGGGTGTCGGCCTCTGCCAGAGTATTCGGCCCGTCTTCGGACATAATCTGCCGCCTCCCCCACCCCGCCCCGGAGCCTGTGATGGCCGCGCAACCGATTGTGCCGAAATGCGCCACACCGGGCAACGCGCGCAGCCTGATCATGATCGGCGCGTTTCTTGTATGTCATCTAGACGTTTTCGAGCCCGGAAGCGAGGCTGGCGTGGCGCCGGCGGCTGCGGCCCCGGTGCACAAGAGCGTCGTCGCGCGAGTGCCGCGACGTGCCCTCTCATTCCAGGGCAAGCGCCTCGCGCGTTAGCGGATGATCCTCGCCCAGCGAGGCGGTGAGTGATACGGCGGCCTGATGCGCCGCCCCGTGTGCGGCAGACGCATCGTAGAGGGCCTTTTGGACCTTGGCGAGCATCAGCGATGCTTCGCCCACGTCGGCGCTCACATCGGGATTGCGGGCCTTGCGTCGAGTCTCCGTCAGCGCCTCCTGGGCGAAGCGCCCTGCATCCGCATAATCTCCCAGCGCGAAGGCTGCCTTGGCTGAATCCAGCACGGCGCTCGCGAGCAAGGAGCCCACGCTCTTCGAGTTCGCGCGGATGGCCGCCATGACCGGCCGCAGCGTCTGGGCCGCTTCGGCGTAGCGTTGCTCGGCGAGGAGCAGCTCCCCGCGCACGATCTGAATGCGCAGCGGCTCCCGGCTGTCGTCGAGTCCGTCCCACTTGGACTGTGACCCGGCCGCATGGTCGAGCTCCGCAGCAGCTTCGTCGAATCGGGCGAGCACGATGAGGGCGCGTGCACGGCTGAGGCGCGCGTAGGCCTCGAGCTCGCGGTCCTGCTCCGCGACGGCCGCGCTCACCCCCTTGTCGTACCAGACGAGCGCCGCCGACGCATCGCCCGCGCGCAGCAGGCACGTGCCGTTGAGAACGGCGATGGCCGGTATCACCATCCGCCCGGTCGCTTGCAGACGATCGACCAAACGGGCTTCGCGCGAGCACGCTTCCTTGAGCTCGCCGAAGCCGATGAGGCTCGAGGCGACGTTGTGCACGGCGGTCATCGCCGCGTCGGTATCGCCCAGACCATTGCGCTCGGCCGCCGTCAGCGCCCGCTCGACGAACTCGAACCCCTTGTGCGTGTCTCCTGCTCCTTTGTAATAGTCCGCGATGTTGCCCAGAAGATCCGAGTACCGCAGACCATGAGTGGCACCGGCATGCTCCAGCAGCGCAAGCGCCTGCTCGGCGATTTGCGTGGCCGCCGTCGGATTCCCACGGGCATTGGTAACGTCGGCGTCGGCTTCCATGCAATCCTCGAGGTAGAGCGGGTTCTGATTCGACACGTGACTCATCGCGAGCTTGGCGGAAGCGATCCAGGACACTGCACGATCGAGGTGGCCCAGGTCGATCTCCGCCTCCGCGAGTCCGCACTCGGCGCGAGACATCATCGACCAGTCCTTCAAGCCGCGCGCGATCTGATCGGCGTCCCGCAGAAGCGTGTACTGCTTCGGCGTGAGCCCGATGTCTCCGTAGCGCGCCGATAGATTGAGCATGGCACTCATGCGGAAGATCGGATCGTCCGTATAGTGCTGGGTGACCAGTTTGTAGCCGGCGTCGAGGAGCTGCTCGGCGGTAGCCGGTTTGTCGCCGACGTTCGACATCATGAGGGTCACGAACTCCGCTTGCAGCTCCGCCCGCCTCGCCTGCTCGCGCGACTGGTCGCGCTGAATCTGCGCCTCGCGCATCTGATAGAGCGCGAAGGCAGCCGCCGCGATGAGTGCGATGGCCGCCGCCGCGGTACCGATCACGGCGCCGCGATAGCGGCGCACGAACTTCTGCATCCGGTAGGTCAGCAGATTGGCGCGCGCCTCCACGGGCTCGCTCTGCAGATAGCGCTTCAGGTCGTCCGCCAGCGCGGCGGCGGTGCCATAGCGCTCGCGCGGCAATTTTCTCAGTGCTTTCGCGACAATCGCATCGAGATCTCCTCTCAGCGGTTTGCGGACAGCCGCCGGCGCCATCTCGGACATCCGCGGCGGGTCCTCATCGAGCGCCGCCTTGATGCGCTCCGCGCGCGTGGCGTTCTCTTTGCCCAAGGGCAGGCGGCCGGTCAACAGCGCAAACATGAGAACGCCCATTTGGTAGACGTCGGTGGCAGTCGATGGCGGCTCGCCCAGAATTTGCTCCGGCGCCGCGTACTCCGGGGTAAATGCGACATCCTCGATGCGAGTCGCCGGCGAATCGACGTCCGATCCCGCCTCGGCACCGATCAGCTTAGCGATGCCGAAGTCGAGCAGTTTCGCCCCGCCCTCCTCCGTGACCAGGATATTTGTCGGCTTGATATCCCGATGAATGACCAGGTTGCTGTGCGCGTGGGCTAACGCGCCGATCACTTCCAGGATCAACCGGACGCGCGCCTCGACGCCGAGCGCGTGCGTGGCGCAGTAGTCATCGATGCGTGTCCCTTGAACGTACTCCAGAATGAGATAGGGATGGCCCGATGCGGTGACGCCCGCGTCGATCAGGCGCGCGATGTGCGGATGCGTGAGCCGCGCCAGCAAGCGGCCTTCCCGCCGGAACCTATCGAGCGCGGCGGGAGAGGCGGAATAGGTCTCGAGGAATTTGAGTGCGAACTTTCCCTCGAACCGGCCGTCGCTCCGTTGCGCGAGCCAGACCTTCCCCATGCCCCCGCGGCCAATGAGAGAGGTGATAGTGTAGGCGCCGACCTGCGTACCGACCCGCTCCTGGTCGGGCGCTTTGACCAGACTGGTCTCCAAAAACCCTTGGGCCTCGAGATTGCGGCGGTCCGCCATCATTTCGCGCAAGGCCGCAACGATGGTGGGCGCATCATCCTCGAGCTGCGAGAGGTAGGTCTCCCACTGCATCTCGTCCATGTCGAGCAATCGATCGAGATGCTGCTCAACGGCTTTCCACTCCGCGTGACCTGGACCAACTCTCACGCGCGCACTCCCATCATTCCAGTTCGCGTTCTTTGAAAGCCTCGCACGCTCCTGGGTCGTCTGCAACTGGTCAGACGGCTGGAGCGCTGCGCACGGTGAGGGCAGGTCGGCGTGTGAGCATCGGCAGGACGATGCAGGCCACGAGCACACAGGCGATCCCCGGCATCAGGCCAGAAAAGGAGAGGCCGGCGTCCTTGGCCCGCGCGACGAGCATCGGTCCGAGCAGCCCGGCCGCCCCCCAGGCCGTCAGCACCAAGCCGTAGTTCAACCCCATGTACCGCGTGCCGAAGCACTGCGCGCTGTACGAGGGCATGGTGCCGAAACCGCCGCCGCAGCAGAGCAGCACGATGGCGAAGCCGGCCAGTGCCGGCGCGGGGGTGTGTACTGCACAAAGCCAACAAAGCGTGACGGCCTGAACGGCGAACATCGCGGCAAATGTCCGCTGGCACCCGATGTGGTCGGATATCCCGCCCCAGAAGAAGCGCCCGACGGCATTGAAGATGCTCACCACCCCGAATAGGGGCGCAATGCTCGCGGACGCCAGGCTGGTGAGGTCGGAGAGAATGACGACGGCGTTCGAGATGATCGTGATGCCGGCGATCACGTTGGCAAAGAGCTGCAGCCACAGGAGGTAGAACTGCGGCATGCGGATGACCCTCGTGGGCGGGTAGCCGACGCTCGAGTGCCTCGAGCCCGGACGATCGTCGTGCTGCGGCGGCGGATTTCGGAGGACCGAGGCGGCGGGCAGCCCGATGGCAAGAAACGCGAGCCCGGAAACGATGAAAATCTGCATGATCGTGCGTGCGGCCTCCCCGGTTGCCAGGTGGAGCGCGACGGCCGAGGTCCTTGGGCCGGCGGCACCAGCCGAGAGGATCTGCGCCGCTTGAACCGACAAGGCATGGAAGGCGGCGAGGCGTGGGATGGCCTGGTTATAGACGAAAGCGCCGAGTCCGAAGCTTCCGACGACCAGTCCGCCGGCAAGACCGCGCCGCTCGGGGAACCACTTACTCACGACCGCGAGCGGCGTGATGTACGCCATGCCGGCACCAACGCCTCCGACCAGGCCATAAGTCAAATAGAGCCAGGAGGCGCCGAATGAGGGCGTGCCCAGTCCCGCGAGGACGTTGCCGCCCCCCCAGAGAGCCACGCCCGTCATCGCGACCTGCCGCGGGCCCTTCTTGTCCAACCAGAATCCGCCTACGACTACGCCCACGGTGGCCAGGCAGAAATTCGCGGTCGCATAAGCCCAGGTCGTCGTCGTCAAGTCCCAACCGAAGCTGACGATGAACGGCTGGGTAAATATGGCCCACGAGTAAACTGTACCGATGAGCAGCATCACGGCCGATCCCCCGATCGCAATGACCCATCGATCCGGCAATGCTCGCATGTCAACCTCGCAGGATTTGCAACTCCTGCGAAGAAGATCGTATTTCGCGCTGCAAACCGGACAGCCTGGCACCACTAAGCGTCTGGAGGGCCAGCGCGCGCCATTGCGCCGTCGCCGACCTTTTTCACCGCGCCTGTCGTCTCTACGCCTGGTATCAATCAGTTCCGAGCTTGCGCGCCGAGGCCGAACGGCAGCGCTCGCTCGGCAGGTCAAATTTGAGTTACAGCTGGTAGCGCTTCTAAAGCGCAGCGAGGAAAGCGACCAGATCCGACTTCTGCTCCGGCGTGAGACCAATTTGGAACCGCTGGTCATAGAAGTTGACGACTTGCGACAGATCCGCCGCAGCGCCATTGTGGAAGTAGGGAGCGCGAGCGGCGAGGCCTCGCAGGATCGGTACCTTGACGTGATACAGGTCGCTGCACTTTCCGGTGATCAGCGCTCTGCCGGGATCACTCGTGTAGAACGCCGCGGTTTGGGTCGGATCGGCGGTATCGGGACAGCCGCTGATCAGGTACACGGGCAGGTCCGGCATACTGAGTTCGGCGAGCGCCGCGGAAATCTGAGGATTGGTTTCCGTACTCGGCAGAGTGCTGTGAGAGGTGCCAATGTCGAACATCGCCGAGAGCGAGCGATCGCCAATGTTCGGGGTATCGTGACAAGTTGAGCAGTGCGTGACGCCGCCACCCCCCGCTAGCGGCGCGGTATCGAAGATCTGCTCGCCGGCGGCAATTGCAGCACGGGCCGCGTTACGGCGGTCATCCTCCGGGGTTGCGGCGGCGGTTGGACTATCCCAAGCGGCGAACAGCGTCATGGAGACCGGGTCGAAAGGCGCTCCCGTTGGATCGTTACCGCGAGCATCATTTATGCCGGGGTAGTATTCCTGTGTCGAGAGCGCCATGGCGCCGCCGAGCGCCCCGTCTGCCATCAGCGGTCCTGCGCCCCAGTCGAGGGACTGTGCCGTGTAGAGTCCGAGCTCGAAATTCACGATCTCGGCGAGCTGCTGGTCACTCGGCGGTTTGAGAGCCTGCGCATGCCCGGTCGTCGCATCGGATGCCTGTTGCTTCAGGTCGGTCTGCACATCAGCTGTAAACGTATCCCCTTCACCGAGGGGCGAGACGGTCTCGCGACCGTCGATCATCACGTCGCTCAGAAAGGAGAGGTTGGTTGCGGGCAGCGGCCGCCGATAGACCGAGATATTCTCCTGCCCGGTCTTGGGATCGAGCGTGATCGCGCAGCCGTAGGGGTCGTGGATCACGGTGATCGTGAATTGCGCACCCGCCGGCAGAGGAATGCTGATACGGAAGAGCCCGTGCTTCAGAATGAGGCTGTGTGCCGCCGCATCGTCTCTTTGGACATTTGGACAGTTGGCGCCGTCCACGGCAGCGAAAAGGGGGTCACGCCCCTGCGTGAGCCTGAAAGTCCGGATGGCAGCCGCCGCACTCAGGGCGAAGGCCTGTTCGGGAACATGACAGGTCCCACAGGTGCGCCCATTCGTCCCGAGAGACTGGAAGAAGGCACTGCGGCGATCGACTGCGCCGGTGTTGCTCAGCGTCTCGAAGGCACCTGTGGCGTCGGGGAAGGACTCCAGCCGAGCGGCCGAGCCCCCGCTGCCGGGCGGCGGACCCGCGAAGGATGATGCGACGGGTAGCACAGCCAGAACGCCGAGCGCGGCCACCATGGTGTTTCTCATAACTTCCTACTCCCAGGCCGTTTTTAGATCTATCCTCTAAAATCGGATTCGGAGCCCAAATCCCGACACTCGGCCGACTTGGGGAAGTTGCCCATGGCGAAATATGTCGCGCAAATGGGCAATGCCATACGCTTCAATCGGCTGCGGATAGCTGCTAGCTTGATCGGAAGTGTGCGGGGGCGGTCCTATCGATCTCGCGACGCCAGGTCGGCACTGACTCGGAAGCTCCGTTGGGCCGCAAGCGGTCGGGGCAAGAGCGGTTGCGTGCGGACTGTCGACGTCTGGCGATTTGCCGCCAGGCAAATGTAACTAACGACTATCTTCGCTTCGCGCTGGCCCGCAGAAATTTGCAGAAGCCGCCCTCGACCATCGTGCCGGCGGCAAGCTCGATGACGGCCTGTGCTGCCGATTGTTCACTCGCCGTCACACGATAGCCCTTCCAGCGTCATGCCAAAGCTGATCGACGGGGACAGTGGAGGGGCACCCGCCACCGCCCTCGATCTCCCGTATACGCGGGAGTCGCCCTGTTTGACGCCTGAAGACCCAGGTTTAGCGCCGAGCATCATTGCCGTAGAGTCCCGCCTGCCGGCCACGCTCCTGCACCAACGCAAGCACCGTGTCGATCGTCGGCGTTGCGACCTTGACGAGCCGACCCATTTCCTGGACGGCGGTGACGAGGGCATCGATCTCCAGGGGCCTGCCTCGTTCGAGATCCTGCAGCATTGAAATCTTGTGGCCGACGACGGCGCCGGCGGCGCTCAATCGTCTCTCGATCATTTCTTCTGGAATGGCGAGCCCGAGCACTGTAGTGATCGCCCGGGCTTCGGCCATCATGGATTTGCACAGGGCGCGCAGACCCGGCTCGGAGGTGACGCGATCCAGGGTCGCGAGAGTCAGGGCGCTGATCGGGTTGAAGCAGACGTTGCCCCAGAGCTTCAGCCAGATGCTCCAGCGGATGGTGTCGCGGATCGGCGCATCGAACCCGGCGGACACCAGGGCATCGCGCAGGGCGAGAATGCGCTGCGAGGTGGAGCCGTCGGGTTCGCCTATGGTGAAGCGCTTGTACAGGCGATGCTCGATCACCCCGGGCGCCACCACCTCGCAGGCCGGATCGACGACGCAGCCGATGGCGCGCTCGGGTCCAATCGCATTCCATTGCGCGGCGCCGGGATCGACACTTTCCAAGTGATGGCCCTCGAGCGGGCCGCGCTCCTTGTAGAAATACCACCAGGGAAGACCATTCATCGCGGTCAGAACGGCGGTGCGCGGACCGAGGAGCGGAGCAAACGCCCCCGCGCTGGCGTGGGCCTGCTGCGCCTTGAGGGCGCAGATCACGAGGTCCTGCGGGCCGAACGCCGCAGGGTCGTCGCTCGCCGGTAAGTCCACCGTGCGCGTCTGCCCCTCGACGATTAGCTTGAGCCCGCGGCTTCGAATAGCCGCCAGATGCGCACCGCGGGCAATGGCACACACGTCATGGCCCGCCAAGGCAAGTTCCCCCGCCATGTAACCGCCGATCGCCCCGGCGCCGAATACGCAGATCTTCATGGCTTCGCTCCTCAGTTCTCGCATCCGATGATCGATATCATAGAGTCTCCCGAATTTATCGAGTATGCGGATATTTGGCGATACATCTTCCCGTTTTTCGCGATAATAGGCCCCTGGACAAGTTCGCCGCGATGCGGGTGTTTCGTTCGGATTGCGGATGCTGGGAACCTCCCGATGCAATCCCCTCTTCTGCCGGGGCGCTCAAGACCCGTAGACCCCGTGGCGGCGAGTCGGCGCCGGCGGAGGAGGAAATCCTTCGCCGGCGCCGAAGGACCTATTTCATCGATAGGCTCTTCGCTGCCTTCTCGATGAGTTCGGCGACTGCTTTCGGCTGCGAAACGTAGATCGCGTGGCTTCCTTTCGCCTCGGCGACAGTGGCCTCCGCACGCTTGGCCATCAAACGCTGTGCGGCGGGCGGGATCATCCGATCGTCAGTCGCAATCAAGTACCAGCTCGGCTTCGCTCTCCAGGCGGGTTCGCTGATCGCACCGCTGAGCGCAGCGACACCCCAGGGGACCTGCGAGTTCGCCATGAAATCCGCCTTCTCGGGCGACACGTCGGCCGCAAAACTGGCAGCGAATTGGGTCTTATCGAGCGTCAAGAATCCATCCGTTGGCGGAAGGATCGGAGGCACGGGTGCGCCGGGCGGCGGATCCTTGATCAGCGAGGCGACCGACTCACCCCGGTCAGGGGCAAATGCGGTGATGTAGACCAGTCCTGAGACGCTGGGGTCGGTGCCGGCTTCGGTGATGACCGCTCCACCGTAGGAATGTCCCACCAGAATGACGGGGCCCTTCTGCTCGGCGATGACGCGCTTGGTTACGGCCACATCGTCGGCGAGAGAGGTGGTCGGATTCTGCACGATGCTGACCCGGTAGCCGTCTTTCTTCAGGATCCGATAGGCATCTTCCCAACCCGAACCGTCGACGAATCCGCCGTGCACCAGAACAATCGTGGGAAGAGCAGAATTTGAGTTGTTAGCCATGACGAGTCTCCTTGTTGAGGGGCATTTCGTTACCGGATCCGGCGGATTCCGCCGGAGTCCATGGATAACGTTTTACGCGCACCTCGCATGAATCTTAAGTTCAGAGTTTTTATGTACTAATGATAAACTCTCACTAATGGATGTCAGTACCCGGCAACTGCGCGCTTTCCGTCTCGCGGCCCAACATCATAGTTTCGCGCGTGCCGCCGAAGCGCTGTACATCACGCCCTCGGGCTTGAGCGTGCTGATCAAGGAACTGGAGAGTCGCATCGGCTTCCGGCTGTTCGACCGCACCACGCGTCGAGTCGAATTGACGCCCGAGGGCCGACAGCTTCTCACCGTCATTCAGCGCAGCCTCGAGGAGTTGGATGTCGCGATCGCCAGCATTGGCCACGGCGCCAAGCGCAAGAGGGAGTCCATATCGCTCGGCACCACGGCGCTTGTGGCCGCCAATATCCTGCCGCCGGCGATGCGCGAGTTCCGAAAGCGGCGCCCCGACGTGCAAATTCGGCTGTTCGATGCGGATCTGCCGACCCTGATCCAGATGGTCGAGGCCGGCAGGCTCGACATGAGCCTGGGGATATTCAAGGCCATGCCCGGCGTACGTCGCGAGCCTTTCTTTCGTTTCTCTCTGATGGTGGCGCGAGCCGCCAAGGACGAGATTCAGCCGCGTAAAACAACGACATGGTCTGCCCTCGAGGGCGAGACACTGATCTCGCTCTCGCCGGGCCACCCTCATCAACAACTCATCGACCGCCATCTCGCGAAAGCCGGTGTGAAGGTGCAGTCCGGACTCACCGTCAATCTGCTCGACACGCAGATTGCCCTGGTCGAAGCAGAGGAAGGGATCGCCATCGTTCCCTCATTCGGGATGCCGGCCTGCCGTAATCGGAGGATCACGACGAGCCAACTGATCAATCCAGTGGTGCGCTTCGACTTTCACATGATCAGCCGCCGTGGCATAGAGCTGTCGCCAGGAGCTGAAGAGTTCACGCCCTTCCTCAAAAGCTACATTGCCAGCTGGGCGGGGCGCGCCGGCGTGCTCTGAGCTTGGCATTCCC
>DATJSL010000024.1:0-130000 GCA_035504115.1 Steroidobacteraceae bacterium
CACGCGCAGGGGCACGATCACGCGCAGGGGCACGCGCACGCGGTCGGCGCGGACGGCGTCACGCTGCGCATGGGAATCGCGGTCGTGCTCAATCTGTGCTTCGTCGTCATCGAGTCCTGTTTCGGCTTCCTGTCCAATTCCGTGGCCCTGATCGCGGATGCGGGCCACAATCTGGGCGATGCGCTCGGCCTCATCTGCGCCTGCGCGGCGGTGTTCCTGGCGCGCCGGCCGCCGGGGGGGCGGTTCACCTATGGCCTCGGGCGCTCCTCGGTGCTGGCCGCGCTCGCCAACGCGGTGCTGCTGCTCCTCGCCTGCGGTGCGATCGCTCTGGAGGCGGTGGGGCGCATCGCTGCGCCGCCAGCCGTGGCCGGAAAGACGGTCATGAGCGTCGCGGCCGTCGGCATCGTGCTCAATGGCGTGAGCGCCTGGCTGTTGCACGCCGGCAGCCACGATGATCTGAACCGGCGCAGCGCCTTCATTCACATGCTGGGCGATGCCGCAGTGTCGGCCGGCGTGCTCATGTCCGGGGCGCTCATCGTGCTCACCGGCTGGAGCTGGATCGACCCGGCGGTGAGCCTGCTGATCGTCGCCGTGATCCTGGTCAGCACCTGGGGCCTGCTGCGCGATTCGGTGCATCTATCGCTCGACGGCGTGCCCTCGAGCGTCAACTCGAGCGCGGTACTTTCCTACCTCGCGGATCAGCGAGGCGTCACCGACGTGCACGATCTGCACATCTGGGCCCTGTCGACCACGAGCGTCGCCCTCACGGCGCATCTGGTGGTTCCCGATCGGGGCGCCGACGAGGCGCTGCTCGGGTCGCTCACCCCGATTCTCAAGAAGCGCTTTCGCATCGATCATGCCACCCTGCAAATCGAGCGCGATCGCTGCAATCAGGGGTGCGCGTCCTAGGGTCGGGGTGCGCGAGGCGCCGGCGCCGCGGCTATTGCACGCCGTACTTGCCGAGATTCGGCGCTCCCGGGGCCGGATCGCTGCGCGGTGCGAGGCGACGGGTGACGCAAAGAATGCCGGCAAGCTCGGCCTTGTAGACCGCCGACATGCGCAGCGCCAGGGCGTCGAGGCTCAGCCCGTCGTCGAATATGATTCCCATCACCTGGAAACCGGACGGCCGGATCGAGCTCGCCGTGACGCCCTGGATCGTGCATTCGACATGATCGCGATTGAGCGCCTCCTGCAGATCCAGCACGAACTCGCGCCGCGCATCCTCGCCGAGACTATCGAATGCCGCCAGATGCGCGGGCGAGAGAACGGCGCCGCTCACCACCAGGATGGCGCGCGGTGGCTGCTTCGGGTTGACCACGAAGAGCTTGTGCGAGGAGGTGGGCGGGAAAACCAGGTCGAAGCGCCAGTTCGAGCTCTCATCGCCGGTGCGTACCGGGTCGCAGCCCATGTCGCGCAGCCACCCCTCCATCACGGATGCCTCGATGCCCGGTTTCGCAGCGGCCATGCAAATCCCCTGTCCAGTGTCGCCCTGGCATCATAATGGGATACACCGAACATTTCGCGCGCGATGCGCGGTTTCGCGCAAGTGCGGGCGGCGATCAAGCGAGGGGGGAGCGAGGATGATGAGGAAGATGAGCATCGCAGCCGGCTTTTTCGCGCTGGCGTGCTGCGCCGGCGCGCCCGCGGCCATCTCCGGGGCCGCCGTCGGTCCGGGCTACGACATCGAGCTGAGCCGCATGATCCCGATGCGCGACGGCGTCGAGCTCGAAGCGTGGATCACGAAGCCTTCGCCGCTGCGCCAGCCGGCGCCGGCGATCCTCACCCTCACTCAGTACGACATCGACGGCAGCCGCCGCGGCGAGCCTCCCTACTTCGCGCGGCGCGGCTATGTCTTCGTCCAGGCCTACGTGCGCGGCCGCGGGCGATCCGGCGGGGTGAAGAGCGACAATCTCGGCCTGCAGGTGGGCCGCGACGGCCATGACCTGGTGGAGTGGATCGCCGGTCAACCCTGGAGCAACGGGCAGGTCGTCATGTACGGCGGGTCCTTCGTGGGCATGACCCAGTGGCACACCGCGGCGCAGCTCCCGCCGCACCTCGCCGCCATCGCTCCCTACGCATCCATCTACCCCGGCTGGGACATCCCCAACACCAACGGCATTCCTCAGGCATGGACGGCGGCGATTCTCGGCTATACCTCGGGCCGCTCGCTCAACCCCGGGTTCCTCGCCAATCGCGAGTACTGGCTCGGCAAGCTGCTCGAGCAGTACGCGGCGCAGCGGCCGTTCAGCGAGCTCGATGCGGCGCTCGGCATCGCCCCGGACGATTGGTGGATGCCGGATGAGCACGGGGCGCACGTGCCGATGATGCGCATGTGGCTCGATCACGTGGGCGATGAGGCCTTCAACCTCGCCGGCGAGCCCAGGCCGGCGCAATATGCCGCGATGAGCTTTCCCGTGCTCACGGCCACGGGGTTCTTCGATGACGATCAGCCGGGGGCTCTGCGCTATTACCACAATCATCTCGTCCATGCGCCCGCCGCGGCGGCAGCCAGGCATTACCTGGTGATCGGACCCTGGGACCACTCCGGTACCCAGATGCCCGAGAAGGACGTCGAAGGGCTCGCCATCGCGCAGAACGCAGTCCTCGACATGAGGAAGCTGCACGCCGACTGGTACGATTGGGCACTGGGCCGCGGCCCGCTCCCGGCGTTGCTGCACGATCGGGTCACCTATTACATGATGGGCGCCGACGAGTGGCGCTACGCGCGCTCCCTCGAGGATGCTTCCTCGGGAAGGAGCCTCGTGCTGTATCTGGATGCCGGGCCAGCCGCGCCTGGCGATGCGTATCATGCCGGGCGCCTCGCGCCGACGCTCGCGCGTGATCCGCACCCTTCGCAGCTGCTGAGCGACCCGCGGGAGCTGCCGGAGCTTGCCGTCGCAGCCTACGCCGCCGAGGAGAACCTGCTGAGTCAGTTCCGGGCTTATCAGAAGCGCGCGCTCGTGTTTCAAAGCGAGGCGCTCGCCGAGGATACCGAAATCGCGGGCCCGATGCGGCTCGTGCTCGTGTGTCGAGCGGATGCGCCCGACTTCGATCTCTGGGCGCAGGTCTCGATGATCCGGCCGGACGGGTCCGCGATACGGCTGGGACAGGACATTCGCCGGGCGCGCTTTCGCGACGGTCCGTTTCGGCAGGAGCTGGTGAGACCCGGGGAGCAGATCGAGATTCCATTCGAGTTCAACTGGGCGGCGTGGCGCCTCCCCAGGGGCGCGCGCCTGCGCCTGGTGCTCGCGCCGCTCAACTCGCCCGACTATCAGAAGAACTACAACACCGGGGGGCGCATCGGCTACGAAAATCCGGCCGACGCGCGGGTGGCGCACGTCAGCATCTTCCACGACGCAAAACGCTCCAGCCGATTGATCGTGCCGCTCGCTGCGGCCTCCGCGGCAAGCGCGAAATGAGTCATGCCGGCCGCGGGCGAGCGCGCCGGGTTGGCTGCGCCGCGTAGGGATCCTCCGGCCAGTAGTGCTTCGGATAGCGGCCCTTCAAGTCCTTCCTGACTTCGTGATAGCCGCGCTGCCAGAAGCTCACGAGATCTCGAGTGATCTGCACCGGGCGCCCGGCCGGTGACAGCAGCTTCAGGAGCAAGGGCATCCGCCCGCCGGCCACGGCGGGTGTCTGGTGCAGGCCGAACATTTCCTGCAGCCGCACCGACAGGCTCGGGGTGTCACCGTCGAGATAATCGATGGCGATGCGCGAGCCGCTGGGCACGGTGAAGTGGGTCGGCGCCTCGCGCTCCAGAACCGCGCGCTCTGCGTACGACAGTCTCGAATGCAGCGCGCCGCCGAGGTCGAAGCGCGCGAAGTGCTCGCGCCGGACGAGACCCGCCATCCAGGGCGGCGCCCACTCTTCGAGAGTGTCCTCGAGGGCCGCGTCGCTCAGGTCGGGCCAGCTCGCGGGGACCGCAACCTCGAGTCTGCGCATCAGCAGGACGCGGGCTTGCCACTGGCGCAGTGCCGGCGTCCAGGGGAGCACCGCGAGTCCGAGGCGCCGCAACCCGACGAGCGCGGCTCGCAGCAGCTGATCCGGATCGGCGTCTCGAAGCTCCTCGGAGTCCAGGAGCAGGGCTCCGAGCCGACGCTCCTTGCGGGCACGAACGGCCTGCTCGCGCCCGTCCCAGACGATCTCGCCGTGCTCGGTGATCTGCCCTGCGAAATGGCGCTCGATATCCGCTCGTGCGATGGGTGCGGCGAGGAATATGCGCGCCTCTCGTTCGGCGCCGTCGAGCTCGGCCGCGACGATGTATTCGGATCGCGCCAGCGCCTGCGGCTCCGCGAACAGCGCGCCGCGGCCGTTCGCGAGCAGGTATTTTCCGGTTGCATCGCGTGCACGGCCGATTCGATCCGGATAGGCGAGCGCCGCCAGCACGCCGGTCCAGGCGTCGGAATCGGCGCTCTCCTCGCCGCCGAGCTCGCGCCGCCAGCGCTCCGCCGCACGCGCCGCCTGCTGCGCGGCGCGCGCATCGACCGTCAATCCGGGCGGGAATGCGCGCTCGCCCCGCAAGGCGCTCACCCGCAAGCGCAGATCCGCGTCCCGCGCTCCCGGCGCTGCCTTGAGAATGTCCCGCTCGCTCAGGATCGCGGCGACCTCGCTCGCGAGCCGCGCCGCCTTCAGCTCGCTTCCCCTGATCAGCATATGGGCGAGGCGCGGGTGCGCGCCCATGCCCGCGAGTGCGCGGCCGTGCGCGGTGATGCGGCCGTGCACGTCGATCGCCTCGAGCAGGCGCAGCAGATCGCGCGCCTGGGCGAGCGGCGCGGCAGGCGGGGGGTCGAGCCAGCGCAGGCGTGCGGCGTCAGCGCTTCCCCAGCAGGCGAGCTCGAGCGCGAGCGGCGCGAGGTCGGCGTGCAGGATCTCGGCCGGCGTCTGCGGAGCGAGCGTCGCCTGCACGCCCTCCGACCAGAGCCGGTAGCACACCCCGGCGCTCTGCCGTCCTGCCCGGCCGCGCCGCTGGTCCGCTGCGGCCTGCGATACCTTGGCGGTTTGCAGATGGCTCATGCCCGTGACCGGATCGAACCGTGCGTAGCGGCGCAGGCCCGAGTCGACCACCACGCGCACGCCCTCGATGGTGAGGCTGGTCTCGGCGATGCTGGTGGCGAGCACGATCTTGCGCCTTGCGCTGCGGCCGGGGGCGATGGCCTCATCCTGCGCCGCCGCGCCGAGCTCGCCGTACAAGGGCAGCACCCGCACGCCCGCGTCGTGCAGCGACTCCTCGAGCGCGCGCTGCACCCGCCGGATCTCCGCGGCGCCCGGCAGGAAGCAGAGGATGTCGCCCTCGTCCCGACCGAGGGCCTGACGCAGCGCGTTGCCCGCGTGCAGCTCCATGGACAGATCCGCGCGGCGCGGCAGGTAATGGGTCGCAACCGCGTGGCTGCGCGCGTGGGCCTGGATGATCGGCGCGCCGTCGAGCATGCGGGCGAGCGGCTGCAGATCGAGCGTCGCGGACATCACCACCAGCCGCAGATCCTCGCGCAGCGATTCCTGGCTCTCCAGGCACAGCGCGAGGCCAAGGTCGGCATTGAGGCTGCGCTCGTGAAACTCGTCGAATATGACGCAGCCGACCCGGGCCAGCTCGGGATCGGATTGCAGCATGCGCGTGAGGATGCCCTCGGTGACCACCTCGATGCGAGTCGAGCCGCTCACGCGCGTCTCGAGACGCGTGCGAAAGCCGACCGTCGCACCGACCGGCTCGCCGAGCAGGTGCGCCATGCGCTGGGCCACCGCGCGTGCGGCGATGCGGCGCGGCTCGAGCATCAGCACCTTTCGGCCCGCGAGCCACGCGCTCTCGAGCAGCGCGAGCGGCACGATGGTGCTCTTGCCCGCGCCGGGCGGCGCCTGCAGCAGCACCCTGCGCTGCCCCGCCAAGGCCTGCGCCAGGGGAACCAGCGCCTCGCTGATGGGCAATGTCGGCAGCTCGGGACGCATGGCGGCCTAAGATACCCCAGGGCAGATACCGCAGGGCCGGGCGCGGGCAGGCGGCGCATGATAAAATCCGAGTGCGTCGGGCCTGTAGCTCAGTTGGTTAGAGCAGGGGACTCATCAATCAATGGTGCCTTCACATCGCAAGGTGTGGAGTGGACGGGATGAATTCAGGGAAACCTTAACAGAGTGAAGCTGATGGCAACCCTGAGCCAAGCCGGCAGTACACTGCCGGAAGGTGCAGAGACTACCTGAGCGCTTGAGCGCGCTTAATGACAGGCACGAGCGTCCCGCACCCCACCGGGGTGAAGAGATAGTCCGCTCCCTCCGGAAACGGCGGGGTAGAGTGAATCCCTTGGTCCTCGGTTCGAGTCCGAGCGGGCCCACCAACCCTTCATGTGCGGACGTCTTCGCCGCTTGTTCGCCGAGCTGCCGGCCGCGCAGACGGTCGGGCAGATCGAGGCGCTCCTGCCCTGGGAGCTCCAACCCTGGGGTGCGGAAGATCGAGCGCTCACAGTCTACCCACGGGCCCACAGCGTATATCGTCTCCAACGGGGTGGCACGTGTGTAAGTGCGCGATCGACAATAGAACGCCGCCAATTAGAAAACATCCGATCCACGCGAGAATGACGGACCCTGCAGCAACAAGGAGTCGGCACCAGTTTGGCATGGGCCCCGGGCCGCTTCGAGGCAACTGAAACCGCAATCGTTCTTCCCATTGCCTATAGCCCGGCACAATTAATCTTTGGTATCTGAATTGAATCGACCAGCATGTTCGGGCCGCCGAAGCGCACCATTACCCTTTCGACACAGCTGTACGGCTGCAACCCTTGCCGAACACGAGAACAAGTCGTCGGATTTCCACCGGTACATGTCATACCTTTAGTTCCCAGGATGGAAATTGCCGTGGCAAATGGCATATCAATCCGAATCCACGAGTGCACCGCTTCATCGAATTTGTCCTGGTGGACGAAATAGCAGCCGCTCAGCAGTGCGCATAACGCCGCGACAAAGCGCGTTCTACCCATCACAGTTTTTCCCTCCTTGGCTGACTTCAATGCTGTGCCGATTAGCAATCGCAGCGGAGACACCACTTTATTGCAAGTCACGATCGGCCGCTTGGCGACGCCGCGTCTTGGTCATCCGTTGACCGCACTTGGCCGCTCAGCGAGGGACGCGGACAGTACTGGCGTGCATAGACGAGTCGCGACCCCATCCGGCGTCCCGTGACCGGCAGCTTTCCGGGCACGTATCACAGGTCAAATCACTTTACGTTGACCACGTCGTCCGACTTCCTGTGCGCATCCACTTTTTCTCGTGACCCACGCTCGTGGTACCCATGCGCAATTGGGCAGATCGGTTCGACTAGCAGCGTGTGCGGCGAAAAATCACAACTTGCGAAGAACTCCCTAAGGATTGGTCGCGTTGTCGGGCTTACCTTGTCCCCGAGGTCTCATAGATCACGCCGACGGCACACTCACCGGACCGATGAAACACCCAACCACACAGGAGACGGACATGAAGATCAGGACTAGGACTCGGAAAGACAAGCGTAACTGGAGTCGCGGAGTTGCCCTCATCGGCGCTCCGGTCGCGCTGGCGCTCTGCCTCGGCATTCAGGCGGCATCGGCCTGCCCGACCCTCACCACCTCTATTCTCCAGGAGTATATGGCGCAGGGCCAGATCGCCTTCGCGCTCGACGATGAGGGCAAGGCGAACACTCCTTGGTACTTCGATCTGACGCAGGTGGCATCATCCGGTGCGATCACCGGAACGATGTCGACCTCACCCGATACGCCAAACGGATCCGCGCCGTTCTATCCGGTGAGCGGCACCGCATCCGGGAGCGGAAGCATCACCGTCAGCTTCACTTACTCGACGGGGAGCCCCGATCTCATCGGCTTTGGCGCGTACTATGCGTACACCGGCGCGATCATGTTCGCGGATACGAGCTGCGACCTGCTGATTGCCGGGACCTACACGACAACCACGTACACCTACGAGCAGACGCGCTTCGGGGTTTTGCCCGTGGCACACACCTCCCCCGCGACACCGTTCTCCGGGAAACCGGTCGGCTACGTTTTCGAGTAGCGCGGGATCAAGCGACCAACCCAATTCACCATTCAATCAAAGGAGACAAAACATGGACATCAACCCACAAGCGCAGAGACGGTCCTCTCGCTCATTTTTCTCTGTCGCGGGCGCTCGGACTGCATCTGCGGCCGCGCTGCTGTGCCTCGCGGCGACGGCCGTCACGGCTTGCCCTACGCTCACGCCCGCCGGAGTCACGACAGCTGGGATGACATACTCGTTCGACGATGAGGGCTTTGCGGCGAAGCCGTGGGACCTGCAGATCCAGGCAGTCGCGGCGAACGGCAGCATCACGGGAACCGCGACGACCTACCTCTATGGAGGTACCGAGTACCCGGTGAGCGGCACAGTCACCGGGAGCGGAACGCTTGAGATCGCTTTCACCTTCGCCGTAGGCGGCTCCCCGGAGCTCCCCTTCGAGGGGATCAGTTACTCGTACAAAGGCGCCATGGAGTACGTGGACTCGGAATGCGACCTGTTCGTCGCGGGCACCTACACCTCGACCTACGACACGTTCGAGGTGGATAAGTACGGGATACTGGTACCGGTCGCGCATACCTCCGCGCCCATGCCATTTTCCGGGCTGCTGCAGCCGATTTTCTATTGAAGAGGGGTGCCGAGCGGTCTCAGAAAACACGGGGGAGTGCCGCAAGATGAGCACTCCCCCGATTCTTCTTGCCGGATCGGGTGGACTGTCTGCCCAAGGCGAAAGACGGGGCGCGGAAAAATCTGGCTCCTGCGAGCAGGTGCTTCGGGAATATCCGAGCTATAGTGAACAGCCTTGGGCAGATCGATTTTTAGATTCTGGCCTGCGTCCGGTACGCATTTTCGGGATCGACCAAACGGTCATAGTCAGCCACGGCAAGGAATCAATCCCTTTACGAAAGAACCGGTCATCTATAAGCCGATGCCCTGATGGGGCAAGGGCGGTCATGGAAAGGTCATATGGAACTGGATACCGATAAGATCGACGAGGTTGTGTTGGCACTGCTCGCCCTCGGCCGGCATGACGGATACCGCGCGTGGAAATCCTTCGACTGGGAGTCGATGGGGCGTCTGCACGAGAAGGGCTACATCACCGACCCCGTCGGAAAGGCGAAGTCGGTGATCTTCACCGAAGACGGTGCGCGCGAATCGCAGCGACTGTTACACGCGCTGTTCGCTCGCCACCCCGACCAAGACCTCCCACGATAGGAATCGCCCCTTGAAGCCTTCGACGAAACGTAGATCTGATAATAGCGCGCCCGTCCCCGAACCTGATCGGTCGCAACGCTGCCATACGTGTGGCCGTGCGATCGCCGGGTTCGAGAGCGTGCATTACGGCTCGCCGGAGGGTGGCTACCGCGACCTGTGCAACCGCTGCTTCAATGAGGAGGTCGCCGAGACCGGCGGCATCGACTTCTCCCACGTGCAGTTCGAGGCACTCGAGATTTCTGATGCCGCTGGGACCGCGCATCGCTTCCACTTCGAGGTGAGACTGCTCGGGGACAAGGTCTCGCTGCAGGCATTCGAACTCGTGAAAGGCGACCCTGGCGGCTATGAGTTTCAGGTGCTCGGCGATGCTGAAGCGGATTTATTCGAGCTGATGGGCCAAATGGTCCCGCGGATCCGCCGATTGCTCGCGCGGCAGCATCTGAAAACCGACACGCACATGCCGGGATTGCATATCGCCGATTTCATGGTCCGCGGCCGTATCACCTGGGATGTCAATGAAGACGGCCGGCTGCCCATGCTCGTGATCGATGGAAAGGAGATCTCCTGGGAGCAGTTCGGGCGGATGGTGATGGGCTTCGAGGGTTGGCAGTTTAGGTTGGAGATTAAGGACAGAAGCGAGGAAGTATGAACAGCCCGCGCCGTACCGATTTTGGTAGAGCCGCTCCACCGCGCGTGCGGATTCTCCAGTGACATCCGCACTTCATCCCAATCAGTTCCAAGTCAATGAGGCATGGATTGCCTTTCAATTGAACGAGACACCAATCAGTACCGCTAAAGACGGCTCGTTTAACTGCATTTGTCTCATGGATGCAGCAAGCTGCTACATCTTGGGCACAGAGCTAATTTCCACTTCGGAGGCGGAACCATCACAAAGGCAGGCTCGCGATATGTTGACGGAGGCCTGGGCGAAAAAAGGAGAATTTCCGCAAACACTCTTTGTGCCTACCGGCCGCTTTCAGGGCACCCTGAAAGCGGAGGCGGAACGCCTTGGAATAGCCGTTGTCTTTGCACCAGAGGAGCAGCTGTTCATCTTTATCGGCGACGCACGTGAGGGCTACCGCGAACACATGCAACTTACGCGTAATACTTGAGACCCGGCATGCCAGAAGCGGAGCGGCAAAGGACCAGTGTCGATCGCTCCGAACACTGGAATCGCCGAATTCCGGGCCTTAGTGCTAAAAAGTCCCCTTCCTGCGGTGTCCCCAAGCTTAAAGCCGAGTGATGCAAAGCGAGAAGCTTCTCTCACGGAAGACCCACGGGCTGCGTCCGAGCGCCCCGAGCTGTGCCGCAAATGAGTCCGGAGCATTGAGGACCGCGATCTCTCTCTGATCCGTTAGATTCAGCTTTGCCCACAAACCACGCATGACAGTTTCCCGTTAGTGACAAATCCGATATCGGCGGCTTAGGCTGAGGACAAGACAAACTGATTGCCGAGATACCAATAAGTACTATAGTAATTAACACTATGGAGCGCGTGACAGTTGATGCCTATGTGGTCGATGTCCTGATGCCCGATCTAGTGGGGCATGACCGTCGGCCGGCGGCATTCATTGTGTATCTGTTCCTGCTTCGGCAAGCAGCGAAGGTGCGACGAGACAGCGTTTCGATCAGCTTGCAGACCATTGCGGCAAAGACCGGTCTTTCAAAGTCAACGGTACAGGCCGCATTGCGGCACCTGCGCCGGCGAAGACTGATAGATCCGATGGCCGTGGCGACTGTGAGCGCGCCAGTGCGACGAGTGATGCGCCCATGGCTACGCGATTGACCGGCACAGGTTTGCCGCGCATTGCGCCGGTCGGTTGCAGCAAATGGCATTTTCGGCGCTGATTCGATGATGAGCGGGCGCGCGATTTCCAGCTCCGGCCGGGCGCGGGATTTCACCTTGCCCCTAGTCGCTACGTTCAAGTCCGTATGGTCATCGCCGCGGAACTCAGTAGCCTCAGTTCCCATGAATGCCATACCGGGAGTGATTTTGCATGTGGACGACGACCCGTCGGTGCGCGAGTCCCTATCGCTGCTCTTGCAGTCCGACGGCTACCTGGTGGCCAGCGCTGCCAGCGGAACCGAAGCGCTCCAGCTGGCGGGCGAGGGCTTTCGCCCGGATGTCCTGATCGTGGATTTCGATCTCGGCAAGCAGTTGAACGGCGTCGAAACCGCCGAGCAGATTCACCGACTCCTCGGCTATTCCCTGCCGATCATGATCCTGAGCGGCGACCTGAGCCGCGCCAGAAATCCGCGCATAACCGAAGGAGTGGTGTGGCGGGCCGCCAAGCCCCTGTGTCCGCGGACCCTGTTGACCGCCTTGCCGAGTCTGGTACACCTGTCGCGCGTGACGCGGGCGCTGCCAACCCGCGCTTGATCTGGCGCCGACGTCAGAGCATCGGCGGCGCCTCGGCAAACCGCGGCAGCGAATCGGTGATCTCGAACCAGGCCGCCTTGTAATTCGTGAAGATGTGGCGCTGGGGCCGCATCGGCGGGTCGGTGTCGAGCGTTCCGGCGGGGATGACGACGATGCCGCGCTCCGAAGACACCCGCGGTACGGCTCCGCCGCATCGGCGGCAGAACGCGGTGGTGTGGAACCTCGCCTCGGGCAGCTTGTATTCGCCGACCCACTCCCGGCCGCGGGTCCAGCGGAAGTCAGCCTCCTTGTAGAACAGGTTGCTGCCGTGCGCCGCCGCACGCGCGCGGCGGCATCGAAGACAATGGCAGTGCTGCATGAACAGCGGCTCGCCGCTCGCTTCGTAAGCGACCGCTGCGCACAGGCAGCTGCCCTCGGTGATGCTCGTGCGCGGCTCGATCGTGGGGCGCGGTAATCCGGGTGTCGCAAATTCCGGCGGGAATTCCTCGTGCTGCGGCGCGCCGTCGGTGATCGTGTACCAGGGCGCCTTGGAGCCAACGAAGATGTGCGCCTGCGGCTTGATGCCGACATCTCCTTCGAGCGGGCCCGCCGGCAGCAGCGCCAAGCCCTGCGTTTCCAGCGTCATCGGGACCGTGGATCCGCAAACGCCGCAGCTGTTACGGACCCCCTGCGATGAGGATTGATATCTCAACAGCGCATCCTCGCCCCGCAGCCAGCGAAAGCCCCCGAGCGGGGCCGACAGATACGTCGCAAACGCCGCCCCATGGTGCTTGCGGCACATCGAGCAATGACAGCTCATCATCGAGCTGAAGGGTTCGCTGGCCTGGTAAGCGACAGTTCCACAGAAGCACGAGCCTTCGACCATGGTCGTTCTCCCAAAAGCGGTTGGCGGCGATCCGGGGCAACAGGAGAGCCCCGAGTATACGCTTTCGCGCATCAGCTCTTGGGTGGAGCCGCTTCCGGCGTGGGCACCATCCGCTAGGGGGCTCGCGCGGGCGCGCCGAGGAATTCGTCCACGACGGTTGCCAAGAGCGGCGAGTCAAGGATGCTGTAGTGGGTCTGCCCGGGAAGCACTGCCAGGTGCGCTCGCGGCACTCCCGAGCCGTCCCAGCCGCCGTCCTTGCGCCCTCCGCCCAGCAGCTCGAAGAACTCTTCGGCATGTCGGATACGCACCGCATCGGAATCCCCGAAAATCAACAGCGTAGGTGCCT
Source organism: Steroidobacteraceae bacterium (assembly GCA_035504115.1). GTDB lineage: Bacteria > Pseudomonadota > Gammaproteobacteria > Steroidobacterales > Steroidobacteraceae > Bog-1198. The sequence continues at coordinate 12,811 of DATJSL010000024.1, forward strand.
TGATGTGCGCGACCTCGCCGGTCCAATCGTAGTCCTGCCTGAACATCACACCGAGCTTGCTGCACAGTGAGGCCCACTCCTCGGGGCGAGGAGCTATGCTTCGATACGTCCGGTAGAGATCCGTCTGCTTGAGCTGCTCTGCCGCTTTCTCATCCAGGCCTTCCATCTGGGCGAGGATTTCCGGATACCAACCGTCGCGCTTGAAGGCTGCCGAGATCACGATCAGCCTTCGGACCGACTTCGGGTGTGCAATCGCCATCCGCAGGGCCACCTCGCCGCCGACCGAATACCCGAGCACATCGGCTTCGCGCAGGCGCAGATGCTCAAGGAGAGCCTCGATGTCGTCCGCCATCGCCTGAAAGCTCAGCGGACGATCGATGTCGGCGGTGCGGCCATGGCCCTGTAGATCCACGGCGATGATCTGCCGATGCGCCGACAACTTGGGCGCAATGCGCACGAACATGTCGCTCGATCCCAGCCCCCCGTGAATCAGAATGAGGGGGTCGCCGGCACCCCGGATCGTGTAGAACATTCTCAGCGCGCCGATCGGCACATATCCGGACCGGGGCGTTTGCGAGCTTGCCGGCATCGGTGCGAATGCGCTCCAGACAATCGCAAGCAGAACATGAAGTCTAACCATTGATCCCACGATCGCGCACCCCGCGCCTTCATGACCCCTCTCGCCGATGCGCTGCTCGAAGTACCCGACCCGGTTTGTCCGCCGGTCGCATCATGGATAACCTAGCAGCTGACGGACGGCCTCGCCACTCGATGAACTCCGATCACGGCCGCTCCGCGCACGGGCTCGATTCGCATCGCCGGGTTGCTCGAGGATCTCGGCATGGACATCGGCGTCGATCCATCGGTAGACTTGCCGAAGAATCCTGTTCAGTACGCCTGCGCTGCATTCGCCCCACGTCGGCGACCCGGGGGACCGATGACTCAAGGAGCGGATCGTGGGCGGGCGGGCGCGGTGTTCGCGTACTTCGCGCCGCTCACCTTTCTCGTGTGCGCACTCGATCCGACGGGGCAGTTCGTCGACATCGCGCTCACCTACGTACTCAAGGACCATCTGCACGCGAGCGCCTCGGACGCGGGATTGTTCCGGCTCGCGACGGCGATACCCGTCTACGGCGCACTCGCGTTCGGGCTGGCGCGCGACCTGTGGAATCCCTTCGGCCGGCGCGATCGGGGCTTGCTGATGCTGTTCGGGCCGCTCACCGCGGCACTCCTGGTCGCACTTGCGCTCGCGCCGCTCTCCTTCGGGCTGCTGTTCACCGCCACCGTGGCGCTGATGGTTCTGACGCGGTTCCTGGTCGCCGCGCACCAGGGCCTGCTCGCGCTCATCGGCCAGGAACAGCTCATGTCCGGGCGGCTCGCGGTACTGTGGAACGTCGTGAGCTACGTTCCTTACATCGCCGGATCGGTCGCCGCCGGCTACGTTGCCGAGCACGTCACCCCCGCCGCGTTTTTCCTGGCGCTCGCCGCGCTCGCGCTCGGCCTCGGCGCATTCGCGGGATGGCGGCCGCGCGCGGTGTTTGCGCACGCCTACGACGCCGCGCTCGCGCGCGGTGCCGACCTGCGCGGCGACCTCAAGCGCCTGGTCCGCCATCGGGCCATCTATCCGGCGCTCGCGATCATGCTGCTGTTCCAGTTCAGTCCCGGTACCGGCATCGCCCTGCAGTATTTCCTGACGGACCGGCTTCACGCGACCGACGTGGTCTACGGCTACTGGTACGCGATCTTCCTCGGCTCCTTCGTTCCGGTGTTCGTGGCTTACGGATTCCTGTGCAGCCGGGTGCCGTTCGGACGGCTGTTCCGCATCGCCGCCTGGATCGCCGTGCCGCAGGTGCTGCCGATCGTGTTCGCGCACTCGGCGGCCGCGGCGCTCTGGCTCGCCGTGCCGATCGGGATGATGGGCGGGCTCGTCTGGGCGGGGATCTACGATCTCGCGATGCGATCGTGTCCACCGGGGCTGCAGGGCACCCTGATGATGGGGGTGTCGGGCTGCAACGCACTCGGCGTGCGCGGCGGCGACCTCCTCGGTGCCTATATATACGGCCGCAATCCCGAGCACGGGATTGCCATCGCCGCGGCCCTGACGGCTTTTTTCTATGCAGGGATCGTGCCGCTCATCCGCTGGGTGCCGCGCGAGATCCTCGCGACCGCGGACGGCGAGGGCAATCCCGCGCTCGAGCGCGCCGTGCTGGCAGAGCTCGGCAAGGCAGGCGCCTGAGCGGGGCGCGACCGGCCGCCCCGAACGGGGACTTGTGCCCCGTGATTGAGTATCATCAGTTCAGGCAGGAGGAGGTATTCCCATGGAGCATGCGACGTACGATGGCAGCTGCTTTTGCGGCGAGGTGCGGTTCGAGGTGTCGGGTGAGCCGGTCGCGATGGGCTACTGCCACTGCGAGTCTTGCCGCCACTGGTCCGCGGGTCCCGTCAACGCGTTCACGCTATGGAAGCCGGATGCGCTGAAAGTAACCGCGGGCTCATCGCGCATCGGTACTTACAACAAGACGCCGATCAGCTACCGCAAGTGGTGTACCCATTGCGGTGGGCACCTGTTCACCGAGCATCCGACCATGGGCCTGGTGGATGTCTACGCCGCGATGATTCCGCAACTGGCGTTTCAGCCGGGCGTTCACGTGAACTACCAGGAAACGGTGCTGCGCATCCACGACGGCACGCCAAAGATGAAGGACATGCCCAAGGAGATGGGCGGGTCGGGCGCGACGCTGCCCGACTAGCGGGGGAGTGCGCCCGTCGCCGGCAGCGCGCGTCTGCTCGATGCCGGCGAGGTGGGCCCAGAAAGCCGCAGGCGAGCGCAAGGATCAGACATCGAACGGAGGCGCTCCGGTCGAGACGGCGTAGTCGGCCATGAGGAACGATGCGGCGTTCCATGACTGGCCCGGCATGCCGCGGGGCGCGAGCGTCTTGCCGTGCAGCCATTCGGTGAAGGACCAGCGCCGCAAGGCGCAGGCTCGCGCGAGCTTGCCAAGCTCCTCGCGCGCCTGCTCCGGGCGCCGCCCCGCCGACAGAGCCGCGACCCAGAAGCCGCCGACCATCGGCCAGATCCCGCCATTGTGATACTGCCAGACATAGTTCTGACGGTGGCGGGCCATGTAGGGTCGCCACAGCGAATCGCTGCGCCGGATCGGATGGGTCACGGCGCGGATGGGATATGGATCGGCCACGCGGGCGCGTGCGAGAGCATCGAGCGTGCGCGCAGCGGCGCCCGGATCGGCGAGCCCGAGCAACACCGCGAGCACGTTGCCGAAGACATCGCCTTCCTCGCCGAAGAAGGAGAAGTTGACGAAGCTGAGGAACAGATCCCGGTTGCGGGCACGGTCGAGCACGTAAGCATTGAGCAATCGGGCGCGGCGGTATTGTGCGATGCCCGCCGAGAAGGGGTGGAACAGGCCGTTGAAGCTCTCCCGCGTCTCACGCGCGTGCCCGAGGCGATAGAGCCGCTTTACGTAGTACCACAACGCGTTCGTGTACAGAACGAAACCCGAGCGCGGCATGATGTCCGCCCAGTCGCTCGCCTCGTTCTGCTGCAGCAGATAGAAGCGCTGATGTTCCTGGGCGAGCAGCCAGGCGATCGCCCGCTCGATGCGCCGGGCATGGCGCGCGCGCAGGCGGCCGGTGCCGCGGCGGCGGTCGAGGAATGCGAGCGCGATCAACCACCATAGCGTCGAGTCGATGCAGCCCAGATACCAGAAATCCGCTTCGCGCCGATGCACGTCGACGAACTTGGCGATCTGGCCATTGGGCGCCTGGTGGCGGGCGAGGGTTGCGAGGCCGTCGGCGGCGGCGCGCATCAGGGCCGGATCCCCCGACAGGCTCATCCCGATGGCGCAGACCGCGGCGTCGCGCCCGAAGATGGCGGTGTAGCCGCGCCGGGCCGCTTGCGGGCTTTGCGACGCGGCGAGGATCCCGGCCGGCGTCGCGTTGCGCTTGAGCAGCGCGATCGATGCCGCGCGGCAATCGGCGATCAAGCGATCGGCCGGTCGTGCGGCTCTGACAGGGCGTGTCACGGCGCCTCCGCAAATATGCAACTATATGCCGCGATGAGAATCGCCGCCCTCTCCGACATTCACGGCAACCTGTTCGCGCTCGATGCGGTCCTCGAGGACGTGCGCCGCCGCGGCGTCGACATGACCGTGAACCTCGGCGACATCCTTTCGGGGCCGCTGTTGCCGGGCGAGACGGCCGACCGCTTGATGGCGCTCGACCTGCCGACGATCGGCGGCAACCATGAGCACCAGGTGCTGGCATCGGACCCCGAGCAGATGGGGCTGTCCGACCGCCATGCATTCGAGTCGATCACGGCGCCCCAGCGCACCTGGATGAGCGCGCTGCCGCCGGTGCTTACGCCGACGCCGGGGGTGTTCATGTGCCACGCGACGCCCGACAGCGACGTCGATTGCTACCTGGAGGATCTGGTGGAGTGCGAGCTGCGCGCCGCACCCGTCGACCGGATCGAGGCGCGATCGCGGAGCTGTCAGGCGGCGCTGATTCTCTGCGGCCACTCCCATCTTGCCAAGCTGGTGCGGCTGCGGACCGGCCAGCTGATCGTCAATCCGGGGAGCGTCGGCATCCAGGCCTACGAGGGCCACCATCCCGGCCCGCACGTCGTGGAGGTCGGCTCGCCGCATGCGCGCTATGCCGTGCTCGAGAGCTCGCCGCAGGGCTGGAAAGCCGAGCTGGTCGCGCTCCCCTATGACTGGACCGCGGCAGCGAAGCTGGCCCGGGATCGAGGCCGGGAGGACTGGGCGCGGGCGCTCGCCACCGGTTTCGTGCGCAGCTAGCGCTTCTGGCCTCGGGGCCGGGCCGCGCCCGATGGAGAACTAGAAAGGCTCATCTCCGTTCACGGTGGCCCGATGCATGGTACGCCGCTCCGGCAGGTAATCGGCCACGGCGTAATGCTGCGTGTTGCGATTGTCCCAGAAGGCGACATCGTTCTCGCGCCATCGCCAGCGGAGGGTGAACTCGGGCTGCCCGGCGTGTGCGAACAAGAACTTCAGCAGCGCCTCGCTTTCCCTCGGCTTGAGCCCGTTGATATGGGTGGTGAAGCCCTCGTTGACGAACAATCCCTTGCGCCCGCTCACCGGATGGGTGCGAACCACCGGGTGGTCGACGGGCGGATGCTTGGCGACGGCGCGCTCGTAGCGCTCCTTCGATGCGGGGTCGCTCGCCCAGCGCTCGGGCGGGAAGGACTTCGCGACCGAATGGCGCGCCGTCAGACCGTCCAGGAAACTCCGCAAGGGCTCGGACAGCGCCTGGTAGGCCGCGCTGCTGTCGGACCACAGAGTGTCGCCCCCCACCGGGGGAATGCGCTTCGCCGCGAGGATCCCGGCGAGCGGCGGAGTCTTCGAGAACGTGACGTCGGTGTGCCAGTTGTCGTTATCCGGCAGAAATGCCTCGTGATTGTCGAGCAGCAGGATCTCCGGCAGCTCGGGCAGGACCGGATAGATCGGATGCACGTGCAGCGTGCCGAAGCGCGCGGCAAAATCGCGCTGCGCCTGCGGGGTGATGGGCTGGTCGCGGAAGAACAGCACCTTGCGCTCGACCAGGAGCTCGCTCAATCGATCGACGGCGGATTGCGGCAGCGGCTGCGAGAGCTCGACGCCGCTCAGCATGGCGCCGAACGATCGGGTCACCGGTGTCACTTCAATACTCATGGGCATCCTTTGCTGCGGCTCGGGCGCCGGATTCGCCAGCAGCTTCGAGGTTCGGTGCGGTGCCGTCAATTCCCCCGGCCCGCCGGCCGCGCAGCAACGCCCGCAGCGGCTCGATGTGGCGCTCGTAATGGCGCCAGCGACCGATCGACCCGGCGTGGATCTTCTGCCGCACCTGCCATTTGCTCGCCGTGATCACGACACGCTCGGCGCGGTGAAATTCCAGGCAGCGCGCGTCCCAGGGCAGGTCGATGAACTGGAGGAGCCGGCGGGTCCAGTGCTCCTGATCCTGCACCAGGGACTCGTACGGCACCTCGAGCCAGGCGCTCGCCGGCAGCACCGAGCGCCAGTGATCGGTGATGCGCAGATATTCGCCGTAGTAGTGCGCGAGATCGGAGAGATCATTGGCATAAGCGCCCATGTTGAAGAAATTCTGGAAATAGACCGACAGGCAGGTATCGAGCGGGTGGCGCCGCATGTGGATGATGCGGGCGCGCGGGAACACGGCGTGAATCAGACCGGCATGCAGGAAATTCGCCGGCATCTTGTCGACCACGCGCGCGGCGCCGCCCCGTGAGGGGCCGCCCGATGAGGTGCCGCCCGGTGAGGGGACGCTCGATGCGGCGTCGATGCGCGCGAGATATTCGCCGGCCAGGGCGCAGAGCCGCCCCGCGCCGGTCTCGCCGGTAAACCCGGCCGCTTCATGGGCGTCGAACGCGGCGTCCCAGAAGACGATCTCTCCGGCGCCGAACACGGCGGGATGTGCCGCCAGAATCTGCTCGGCGAGGGAGGTGCCCGAACGCGGCATGCCGACGATGAACACCCCTCGCTCGCAGGGCGAGCCGCGGCCGCTCGATGCGGCCATGAAGGACGCATCGAATGAGGCGATGATGCGATCGATGCGTCTGGTGAGCTCGTGCGGGTCGTAGCTCGACCCGAAGCGTCTCGCGAGCTCATGGGCCTCGCGGTAATGGCCGAAGGCCTCGTCGTGGCGCTCGACGTCGTCAAAGTACTTGCCGAGCGCGAAGTGCAGATTGATCCGCTGCCTGAGCGGGGGCTGCCTGGCGAGCAGGCTCGTGGCACCCTCGAGCCATGCCGTATCCGCGCGGGTCATCTTGCGATGCGTCGCGATGCTCAAGAACGCGAAGGGAAAATCAGGGTCGGCGCCGATCGCGCGGTGAAATAGCTCTTCTGCTTCGGCAAAAAGGCCGCGGTCGGCGCGCAGCTCGCCGAGCAGGCACAAAGCTTCGGCGCAGCCCGGGTCGATGGCGAGCGCCGCGCGGCAGCTCGACTCCGCCTCGGCGTGACGCGCTTCGAGACGCAGGGCCGTGGCGAGCCCGAGATGGGCCAGCGCGGAGCGGGGATCGAGCGCGGCCGCCCGGGTGTAACAGCGCGCCGCCTCGCCGATGCGCCGAGACTCGAGCAGGGCACTGCCGAGGTTCGAATGACTCTCGGCGCGTCCCGGGTCGATCTCGATCGCCGTGCGGTAAAGAGTCGCCGCCTCGCGACCCTGACCGAGCTCGCGCAGCACATTACCCAGGTTGTTGTGTGCATCGACGTATCGAGGGCTGAGCAGGAGTGCTTGCCGGTAGCTCGCCGCCGCCGCCTCGCGCTGTCCCAGCGCCGCGAGCACGAGTCCCAGGTGGTTGTGCGCGACGCTCACAGCGGGATCGAGGGCGAGGGCTCGCCGGGTGCTCGCGAGCGCCTCTTGCAGGAGGCCGAGCTGCCGCTGGGCGTTGCCCAGATTGCAATGTATCTGCGCATCGTCGGGACGCAGCTCGAGGGCCATCCGGTAGCAGGCCGCGGCCTCGGCGTGGCGGCCGAGCTCGAGAAAGGCGTTCCCCAGATTGTTGCGAGCCTGCGGCAGGCGCGGGCTCGAGCGAAGCGCACGCTCGTAGAGCGGTACCGACTCGCGCGTCTGCCCGAGCGCTCGCAGCGCATCGGCGGCGGCCACCAGCGCCTCCTCGTCATCCGGCCGGATCGCGAGCGCTCGGCGCAGGCTCGGCAGCGCCTGCGCCCATTGCCCGCGATCATGCAGCGCGGAGCCCAGATTGAGGTGCGCCTCCGGGTCGTTCGGCAGCAGCTGCGCCGCCCTGTGCAGCGCCGGCAGCGGCTCTTTGCCCTGTCTCATGAGCGCGACGCCCAGGATCTTCCACAGCATGCCGGCATCGGGGTGCCGGGCGAGGAGCGCGCGGGCCTGCCGCTCCGCCTCGTCCGAGCGGCCCTGATTGACCAGCGCGACCAGGGCGCCGATCTCGTTCGGCTGCAAAGGGGCTCGCGGCGCTGCGGGCACCGGCGCCAGCCCGCAGCAGAGCTTGTACTTTCTTCCACTGCCGCAGGGACAGCGGTCGTTCCGGCCCGGGGTCATGGCTCTGATCAGTCGCGATAGCGGGTGCACGCATCGCCGAGCGCGGCCCTGAGCGATTCGAGATGAGGCTCGAAATGCCGCCATTGCTCGAGTCCTTCCCGGTAGAGCGGCTGGCGAACCTGCTCGGAGCTGGCCGTACGCACGCTGCGCTCGGTCTTGTGAAACTCGATGCACGCGGGCTCGAACTCCAGGCCGCAGAACTCCAGCATGCGGCGCACGGCACCCTCCAGGTCCTCGACGATGTCCTCGTGGTGCACGCGAAGGATGCGGCCCGGCAGCACCCGGTCCCAGTGGCGCATGAGCTCGAGATACGTCCGGTAGTAGCGCGCGAGGTCCTCGAGAGCGTAAGTGAACTCCTGACCCTGCGCGAACAGCTGCTTGAAGTTGCCGAAACAGCATGCCATCGGCTCGCGCCGCGCATCGATGATCCGGGCACCCGGCAGCATGAGATGAATGAGCCCGAGGTGGCGGAAGTTGTTTGGCATCTTGTCGATGAAAAAGGGCCTGCCGGTGCGATACGGGCGGGTGCCGGCGAGATAGTGCTCGCCGAGACTCACGCTGTCCTCGGCGCTCATCTGCGCCAGTATCCGCGGGTAGCGGGGATTGTTCATGTCCGGGTCGCGGCCCCGCAGCCGGTGGACGATCTGCTGGATGTTGGGCAGCTCCTGCGTTCCCTCGACCCGAGAGTGCGAGGCCAGGATCTGCTCGAGCAAGGTCGAGCCCGAGCGCGGCAATCCGACGATGAATATGGGGGAGCGGTCCGGCGAGCCCCAGCCGCGGCGGGCGCCGAAGAGCTCGGCAGTGCACACCTCGATCTGCTGCCGCGTATTGTTCTCGATGATCTGCGCACGATAGGTGCATTCGGAGCGCTTCAACGCATTGCCGCGCTCGTAGTAGTGGAACGATTCCCGGTACTCGGCCCGATCCTCGAGCGCCTTGCCGAGCGCGAAGCTCAGGTGATAGCGGTCGGCAGGCGCAGTCCCCGGCGCGCACTCCGCGGCGCGCATGCGGGCCAGCTCCTCGTCCGTGAAGCGGTAGGTCTTGAGATTCGCGAGACTCCAGTAGGCATCGCCGAAGTCAGGCCGCAGGGCGGCGGCCCTGCGGTAGGATTCGATCGCCTCGGCCCGCCGCCCCAGAGTTTTCTGGGCATGGGCGATCGACAGGTGCAGCTCGGTATCCCCGGGCGCTCCCTCGAGAAGTCCGCGGTACAGCTCGATGGCGCGCTCGTGTTCGCCGAGGCCGACGCAGCAGAAGGCATCCAGCGTCCTGAAGTCGCGGTTGTCGGGCTCCGCCACCAGCAACGTATCGAGCTCCCGGCGCGCCTCGCTGTAGCGATGCAGTTCCGCGAGCACGCCGGCATATTCCCGGCGGGCGGCCCGATAGTCGGGGGCGCGCTCGAGCACTGCCGCGAGCAGCAGCTCCGCATCATCGAACACCTTGCGCGCAATGCCGATGCCGGCGAGCAGCCGCATGGCCTCGAGGTGATCGCCGTGGGCGAGCAGATAGGCCCGCACCATCGATTCAGCCGCATCGATGTCGCCGTCCACGAACAGGCCGGTGGCCGTCACGACCTCGGGGGGCAGCGCCTGCAGCGCCGCGGCATGAGCGGCGGCCGCCGCGGCACCGTCCGCCTGGCGCGTCATGCGGTACAGGCCGGCGAGCATGCTCCAGCTGCCCGGCAGCGAATGGTTGAGCGACACGGCCTGCTCAAAGGCCTGAATGGCCTGCGGTGCCTGCTTGAGGTCGACGAAGCAACGCCCGCGCTCCTCGTACAGGCGGCTGAAGCGCGGATGATGCCGCTCGAGCGCCGCGAGCGTGTTCAAGGCATCGCCGATGCGGCCCAGGTAGCGCTGCGCGACGGCCATCAGAAGCCGCGCATCCCGCAAATCGGCGCTCCTGGCGAGCAGAGCCTCGCCGGCCCGCAGCACCTCATCGAACCGGCGTTCCCGCAGCAGCGCGCGCAGCTGGGGGACGTCGGCTGCAGCCGTCGCGACGTCTGTCTGGGGGGCCGTGGAGTCCATCACCGTCATCGAAAAAAAGGGGTGGACACTCGGTCCACCCCCGCATTCTACCGCGTCGCGCGCCGCGGCCGGCGCTTGGCGGTCAGCGATCCGCGACCGGAGCCGAGAACTGCACCGTCACGCGGCGATTCTCGGCCCGACCCTTCGCGGTCTTGTTGTCGGCAATCGGGTTGTCCTCGCCGAACCCCTGCGCCGTCAAGATGCCGGCGGGTACACCATGAGATTCGAGGTAGTCCTTCACGGCGCCCGCGCGCTGCTCGGAGAGCTTGCGGTTGAACTCGGGCTTGCCGGTCGAATCGGTATAGCCGCGAATGTCGACCTCGGCGCAGTGGCAGTGCTCGATCCTCGGCACCAGCGCATCGAGGATGGCGGTCGATTGCGGGCGCAGCTTCGCCGATCCGGTCTCGAAATTCACGCCCTTGAGCACCTCCTCATGAGCCGGCGGCGGCGGTGGCGGCGGCGGGGGAGGGGGCGGCGGCGGCGGAGTCGGCTCCGCTGGCGCAGGGGGCGGGGGCGGCGGCGCGGCGGCCGGCGCGGGGGCGGCCGGGGGCGTCTCCCCGCCGAAGCCCATGCTGAACATCAAGGTCAGCACCCGCGGGCGCAGCGGCACCATCGACTCGATGAACTGCCCGGAGGAGGTGTTGGTGCTGGCGCTCGAGTCCGTCAGGTTGGTGCCCGTGATCTGCACCGTCCACTTGTCCTTGGAGACGCCGATGGCACCATCGTAGGTCGTGTACCCCGGCATGGTGTATTGACACAGCGTCGTGGTCGGAACGGGCGAGCAGAACGATGAGCTGCCGAGCGGGAAGCTCGCGGGCTCGTTGCGCATCGACCCGACGTGGTTGGCCCCCACCATCACGAACGGCTTGTACTCGTCGATGATCCAGTCGTAACGCGCGCGCAGGTTGAACTGCAGGAGCGGCGAGAACGCCGGCGTCGTCCCGAGCACGCCGTACGGATTGGTGTAGGGCATGCCCTTGATCTGGGTGACGCAGTCGCCCTTCGGCGTCGGGTTGTCCGGGGTGGTCGGCGTGACGCCCGAGGAGCTCAGGCACGGTGCATTGCTCTGCTCCGAATGATTGTACGAGGCCGACCCCTGGATGGTGAGCCCTTCGGTCGCCCGCGCGACCACCTGCAGCTCGGCCCCCTTGATGGTGTAGCTCGGGCCGTTGATGTCGAAGGTGGTGTTGCCGAGATGCACGGGATCGAACAGCGGCAGCTGCACGTTGTCCCAATGCATGACGTAAATCGACCCGTTCACCTGCATGCGGTGGTCGAAGAACTGGCTCTTCGCGCCGATCTCGAAATTCGTCAGACTGTCGGAGTTGTAGCCCACCGGCTTGTTGAACTGATCGGTGGCCTTGTCGCCGGCGATATAGGGGGCTTCACCCTTGAGCTCGGGGATGCCGTCGGCGCTCGAGGTGCGGTTGAAACCGCCCGGCCGGAAGCCCTGCGAGTAGGTGAAGTAGGTCATGGTGTCCGGCGTGATGTGCCAGGTGAGGTTGCCGCGGCTCTTGAAGCCATGCTCGGTCTTGTTCAGATTGATGCCGAAGCCGCAACCCCCGGCGGCAGTGCAGGCCCCGTTGGGCACGTTCAGCACGGTGCTGGTCTCGCTGTAGAACTCCGAGCCCTGCTCGAACTCATCGTAGTGGTAATAGCGCGTCCCGCCGGTGAGGGTCAGCACTTTCGGAATCAGATCGAAATCGACCGAGGTGAAAACCGCCGTCTGACGATAGCCGCGCTTCACGTCCTCGCCGAAGGCCGTGTCGGAATTGGTGCGCAGGCTGGGATCGTTCGCATAGTTGCCGGGCAGGGGTCCGACCGCCGACACGCAGTCCGGGCCGCCGGCCGCCGAGATCGCGAGGTTGGCGGCATCGCATTGCGGAATGGACAGGTAGTTGAAGTTCATCTGATCGTCGATGATGAAGTCTTCCCAGTAGCCGCCGAGCAGGGCGCGGATACGGTTGTCCTCCGAGGTGCTCAGCCGGATCTCATGGCTCTGGTGCGTGTTCTGCACCGTGTCGTTCCAGTCGCCGACCGGGGCATAGCAGGTGGTCGGCTTCGCCGAGCGGTAATAGGCGTACGGGGCGCCCTTGCCGGTGCAGGTGTAATAGGAGCCTGCGCCGCTGCGCATGTAGTTCGAATAGTCCTGCTGCTGCTCGATGTGCCGGTCCAGGTAGCTCCCGGTGTAGACGACTTTCAGGTCGCCGTAGGGGCCAAAGAGGTTCGCAATCCTGCCGTTGACGGTCCAGGCGGTGCTCTCGTAGTGGTCCTTGTCGTAGGCCGGCGTGAAGGCCTGGATCTGGTCGTTCCCGAGCGGCGCGCCGTTCACGCCGTTCGGATAATCGGCCCAATAGCCGTTCGCCTGCATGTTCTGATAGTTCTGCTGCAGCAGCAGATTCCAGTCATCGTTGAACTTCAGCAGCGCCCCGACCCGAAGACCCGTGTAGGTCTGCGAGTTGGTGTCGGATTCGACCAGGGCGGAGTTGTTGGCGGTGACCGTCGGCTGCACGATACTGGCGATCGTCCCCGGCACATTCGAGATGTAGCCGCCGCGGCTGTCGGTGAAAATCGTCGCGCGCACCGCCAGGGTGTCGGGTATCAGCGGCAGGTTGATGGTCGCATTGCCCATCGCGTTCGGATCGCCGCCGCGGGCGGTGATGCCGTAGCCGGCATTGACGTCGCCCTCGGTGACGTCGAGCTTGGGCTTGTTGGTGATGTAGCGAATGGCGCCGGCTTGCGCGCCGCCGCCGAACAGGGTCCCCTGCGGGCCCTCGAGCACCTCGACGCGCTCCATGTCGACCAGGTAGACGTCGTTGTTGCGGGCCGGGAACTGCATCGACTGGTCGTCGAGATACAGCGCCACGTTCGGGAACGGGGCGGTGGTCGACTGGGACTGGTTGCCGGAGCCGCCGGAGCTCAGGCCGCGCATGAAGATGTTGCCGGTGCCGGGACCGTTGCCGCTGTAGGTGACGTTCGGGGTGTATTTCAACAGCTCATCGAAGGTCTGGACATTGAGCTGTTTGAGCGATTCTCCGGTGATCGCCTGGATGGTGATCGGCACGTCCTCGATCGATTCGTTGCGGCGCTGGGCCGTCACGACGATCTCCTGGATCGCATCGGAGGAGCCGCTCGCGGCGGTCGTGTCGGCGGCCGTGGCGTCCGTCGCCGTGGCAGCGGTGGCCGCCGTGGCGGCGCTCGAGACTCCCATCGCCAGACCGGACCCGCTCAGGATCGCAGCAATGGCATAGGATAGCTTTGGATTCGAATTCATTTGATCATCCCCTGGAACCGGTTCCGCCTCTCCCCTCATCGCTGTTCGTATTCTTTACAAGGCCCGGTTTTGTTAGCAGGTTTTTCCGCCCCGCACAATACCCCTAGAGCCTTTTGTTGCTCGCACGCATCGGTCGGATACCATGCGCGCCCCACGCTCGATGCCGAATCAGGGCCTCCGTGGCAACAAAGATACAAATAGCGCAGCGCGACAGCCTAACGGCGAATCACGACAGAATTGTGACAGTTGGGCGCGGTCCCGGTGTCTTAGCTTGACAGCGACGGCACGCGGCAGCGCCGGCTCATGGCGGCCCTTGCCCGCGGCGTCGCGATCCGTACAGGCGCTGCAGGCCGAAGACGACCAGCAGGATGGCGAGGCTCGCCAGGCCGAACCATAGCGGCAGCCGCTGCTCGGGGATGAACCCCATGGCCAGCACCAGGCCGAGCATGGCCGCGATGGCCAAATACGTGAGGTAGGGATAACCCCACATGCGAATGCGCAGCCGCTCCGGCGCTTCGCGCTCGAGCCGCGCGCGCAAGCGCAGCTGCGACACGGCGATGAGCACGTACACGAAAATCGCCACCGTGCCATAGGAGTTCACGAGGAAGGCAAACACCGTGTCGGGCGAGACATAGGACATGACCACCGCGGCGTAGCCGAACAGCGTGCCCAGCAGGATGGCGCGCGACGGCACGCCGCTGCGGCTCAAGCGGGCGAGCGCCCGCGGGGCATCGCCACGGCCCGTCAACGCGAACAGCATGCGCGATGAGGCATAGAGTCCCGAATTCAGCGCCGACAGCACCGCGGTGAGCACCACCGCATTCATGAGCTGCGCTGCGGCGGGGACGTGCATCGCCTCGAGCGCGCTCACGTAGGGGGTGGCCATCCCCGGGGAGTTCCAGGGGACCAGGCACACGACCAGCAGGACCGAGCCCACGTAGAAGAACAGCGCCCGCGAGATGACCCAGCTGGTCGCATCCGCGACCGCCTTCGCGGGCTCTGCCGCTTCAGCGGCGGCGATGGTGACGATCTCCGCCCCGAAATAGAAGCCCGTGGTCGCCACTGCTCCGGTCAGGACCGGAAGCACTCCATTGGGGGCAAAGCCGCCGTGCGCCGTCAGGTTGGCGAGCCCGCCGGCCGCCCCCGGGATCCAGCCGAACACATACACGCTGGCGGCGATCAAGAACGCGACGATGGCCGCGACCTTGATCGAGGCGAACCAGAACTCGAACTCCCCGTAGCCTCTCACCGAGAAGAGGTTGGTCAAGGTCAGGCAAATGAGCAGCCCGAGGCTGACCAGCCACGGCGCCGCCGCCGGCATCCAGAAGCGCACCAGGCCGGCGCCCGCCACCGCCTCGAGCGCCACCACGATCACCCAGAAATACCAGTACATCCAGCCGGTCAGGAAACCGGCCAGCTCGCTCAGCAAGGGGTGCTCGCTCCAGGCGAGACGCGCGTACTCGTAGAACGAGCCGACGGCGGGCATCGCGACGGCCATCTCGGCGAGCATGCGCATGACCAGCACCACGAGAAGGCCCGTGATCATGAAGGAGAGCACCGCCGCGGGGCCCGCCGACTTGATCACCACGCCGCTGCCGACGAAGAGCCCCGCTCCGATCACCCCGCCGAGGGCGATCATGGTCATGTGACGCTGGCGCAAGCCATGGCGCAGCCCGCCGGCGGCCGCCGGGATGTCGCGCCGCGCGCCGTCGAGCTCGCCGTCCGGCACCTCCATCATGAAGGCTCGCCGCCCTGTGCGGCGGGGGTTGCGCGCTGTGCGGCGGGGGTCCCGGTCTGTGCGGCGTGGATCCGGCGCACCGAATCCAGGGTGTCGGCCTGGTGCGGGCCCTTGTCCTCGCGATAGCGCTTGACGCGTGCCAGGCGCAGCGCGAGGCCACCCGGGTAGCGCGGGCTCGCCTGCAGATCGCTGAAGGCGATTTCCACGACGAGCTCGGGCCGTACGTATACCGTGCTCGCGTCGCGCCGGACCTCGCGCGACAGGAGCTCGCGCGTCTGCCAATCGAGCATGGTGTCGGTGAGTCCCTTGAAGGTCTTGCCCAGCATCACATACCCGCCGCTGCGCGGATCGAGCGCGCCGAGGTGCAGATTCGAGAGCGTGCCGGTGCGCCGCCCATGGCCCCACTCGGCGGCCAGCACCACGAGGTCGAGCGTGTGGGCGCGCTTGATCTTGAGCCAGCTCGCGCCCCGATTCCCCGCCTCGTAGGGCGCCTCGAGCGATTTGGCCATGAGACCCTCGTGCCCCGCCGCGAGCGCGGCGTCATAGAAAGCCGACGCTGCCGGCTCCGAGGAGGTCACCAGGCGCGGCATCTGCATGTCCGGCGGGACGGCGCGCGCGAGCGCACTCACCCGCTCGCGCGCGGGCTGGTCGGCGAGGCTGCGGTCATCGATGCGCAAGCAGTCGAAGAAGTAGGCGCGGATCGGCAGCTCGGCGCGCAGCGCCTCGACGTCGAGCCTGCGGCCGAAGCGGCGCATGGTGACCTGAAACGGCTGCGGCCGGCCGGACGGATCGAATACGATCGCCTCCCCGTCGAGCACCACGCTGTGCACCGCCAGCGCGCGCATCGCCGCGACGATCTCCGGCACCGCCGCAGCCACCGGGTTCAGTCCGCGCGAATAGATGCGCACCTCATCCCCGGCCTTGTGGACCTGGATGCGGGCCCCGTCCATCTTCCACTCGAACGCCGCCTCGCCGCCGAGCTCGAGCAGCGCCGCGCCGACATCGGCGGCGGTTTGAGCCAGCATGGGCAAGACGGGCACGAACAGCTCGAGCTGCAAGTCCTCGAGCCCCGCGGCGCCGCGCGCAAGCGCCACCCCCGCAAGGGTGCCGAGGCTTCGGGCATACATGGCCGCACGTCGCAGCGTGCGCCCGGGCAGCTCTGCCGCGGCCGCGATCGCATCCAGCATGACCCCGCCGAGCGCCCCCTGGCGCAGCTCCCCGATGAGCAGCCGGCAGAGAAATTCCCGCTCCGCCGCGGTTGCCTGCGAGAACAATCCGCGCAGCAGCTCGAGCCGACGTCGCGATGCCCCGGCGCCCTTGATGCCGCCGAGCAGCTCGAAGGTGCGGTCGACCGCGGCAATCGACAATTGCGCGCCGCCGGCGGGCGCCGGCTCGAGGGCCTGTCTGATCGTGCCGTAAGCGACGCCAAGGCGGCCCTGCCGGATATCGCCCGACAGATAGTGAACGGCGGGCTCGATATCGGCCGCGGGCAGCTCCTTCAGATAAGCGGCGAGCTCGCGCACCTTCACCAGGCGCGCCGATGCGGCCGCCACCCGCTGGGACGCGGCGACGAGATGGGCGAGCAAGGTCACGGATGAGATTCGATCCTGCGGTCCGCGGGCTCATCGTCATGGGTCAGCATGGTATTCTCGCATCATGCACGTGGTGCGCTCGACCGCGGGTCTGGACAAGCGTGGCATCTTTGCCGAGCTCAAGCAACAGCTCGGCGGATTGCTCGAGGGCGAGCGCGACGGGCTGGCGAATTGCGCCAATACCGCGGCACTCCTTTATCAGGAATTACCGGATCTGAACTGGGCAGGCTTTTACTTCCGGCGCGGCGCGGAGCTGGTGCTCGGACCGTTCCAGGGCCGCGTGGCGTGCGTGCGGATCGGCCTGGGAAAGGGGGTATGCGGAGCCGCGGCCGCGCGGCGCGAGACGCTCATCGTGCCGGACGTGCAGGCCTTCCCCGGACACATCGCCTGCGATGCCGCCTCGCGCTCGGAGATCGTGGTGCCGCTGATTCGAGCGGGGCGGGTACTCGGCGTGCTCGACCTCGACAGCCCGCGCCTCGATCGCTTCGATCGCGCCGATGCCGAGGGGCTCGGGGCCATGACCGCGCAGCTCATCGCAGCTTCGGACTTCGAGCGGCTGGCGGACCTCGAGCGGCCGGAGGACCTCGGGCGGCCGCCTACCTCGAGGTCGTGAGCACCGGCTGCGGGCTGTACAGAGCGGGGAACACCCGTTCGAGATCCGAGATCTTCGGCAGGTCGTTGTACTCGATGTAGAGCGCGTCCGGATGGTGGAACAGGTAGTCCTGATGGTACTCCTCGGCCGGATAGAAGCCCCTCAGGGGCACGACTTGCGTCGCGATGGGCCTCGGGAAGGCGTGAGCAGCGTTCAGCTGCGCGACGTAGCTCTCGGCAATGCGCTGCTGGGCGGCATCGGCATAAAAAATCGCCGACCGGTACTGCGATCCCTGGTCGGGACCCTGGCGATTGACCTGCGTCGGGTCATAGACCACGGAGAAGGCGATCTGCAACAGCTGCCCATAGGAGACCTGCGCGGGATCGAAGGTAATCTTGACCGATTCGGCATGGCCGGTCGTGCCGGTGCTCACGGTCTCGTATTGCGCGGTGCTGCGATCCCCGCCGGCATACCCCGACACGACCTTCTTGACCCCGCGCACGTGCTCGAAGACGCCCTGGACGCCCCAGAAGCATCCGCCGGCGAGCACCGCCGTTTGCGGCGCGCCGGGCTGCCTGGGGTTGTCGAGCGCCGGCGGCGCGACGGGCAGCGGCTCCTCGGCGCCGTAGAGCGGCGCGCGCAGCGTGAGCAAGCCCGCCGCGAGCAGCGCTGCCGCGGCGAGGACCGGCCATTTGAGCGTGGAGATATGCATATCGATTCCTCGTCGGTGCGGTGAAAGGGCGCCGCGCGCTCGAGGCGCGGCCTGCCTGCCTGCCTGCGGCCCTACGCGCGCCGCACGAAGCGCAGCGCCACGGAGTTCATGCAATAGCGCAGTCCGGTGGGCGGCGGACCGTCGTCGAACACATGGCCGAGATGCGCATCGCAGCGGCTGCAGGAGACGGCCTCGCGCAGCATCCCGAGGCTAAAGTCCCTGCCCTGTCCCACATTGAAGTGCGAGATGACGCGATAGAAGCTCGGCCAGCCGGTCCCGGAGTCGAACTTCGTGCGGGAGTCGTACAGGACGGTGTCGCAGCACACGCAGTGATAGAGGCCGTCGGCTTGATTGTGATCGTACTCGCCGCTGAACGGTGCCTCGGTACCCGCCTGGCGGGTGACCTGAAAGGCGAGCGGAGGAAGAAGCGCGCGCCATTCGGCCTCGCTCTTCACCACCTTGGCGAGGCGCTCGGTGCCCAGGCTCTTGCCTGCGGCGGAGAAATTCTCGATGGTGACGAGCTGTGCCGAGGCGGGAGGGGAATCGGCGGATCGGGAGCGGCGCGCGAACCAGGCCGCCGCCAGGGCGAGTCCGCCGCCAAGAAACGCTCGTCTGCTGTCTTTCATGAGTGGTCTCTCCTTCAGCCAAATGTAAATGAGTAAGCCTCGACGCCGCCGTCCAGGAACTCGATGGAGAACGTGTGCTCCGCGACCCTGCCTGTCTGGCGGATCAACTGGTACAGGCGCTGCTCGCGGATGACCCCATTGCCCTCGGCGTCCGTATCGACGCCGTGATCGGCACCGGGCGCCGCGCCGTCGAGCCGCACGCGAAAGCGCACCGCCTTGCCGGCACCGGGTCCGAGCACCAGGTGCAGGTCGCGCGCCAGGAAGCGGAACTCGATGCGTCCGGCGCCCGATTCGAGGACGGCTCTCTCGGGGCCGTCCGTCCATCGGCCGAGCAACGCCCACTGGTTCAAGGCGAGCGAGGGCGGCAGCGCGTAGCTCTTCTCGCGATCGTCCGCAAAGCCGCCGGGTGAGCGAAAGCCGTCGGCGCGAGCGTAGCCGATGTAGGTCTCGGGGGAATCGACATGCGCCAGGTCGGGCGGCGCCTCGATGCCTGCCGCGGCCGGCGCGCCGGCCGGCTTCGGCAGGTCGGTGTACCCCGCTTGCGCGAGCAGCTCGCGGATGACACGCTCCGAGCCGTCGTAGTCGCCCTCGCCGAAGTGATGCGCCCGGATATGCCCGGTGGCGTCGATGAAGTAGTGCGCGGGCCAGTACTGGTTGCCGAAGCCGCGCCATATCGCGTAGTCATCGTCGATGGCCACCGGGTACGCGATGCCCAACTCGTGCACGGCACGCCGCACGTTGTCGGGATCCCGCTCGAAGGGGAACTCGGGCGCATGCACGCCGATCACCACCAGCCCGTGATCCTTGTAGGCGTCGTACCAGCGCTTCACGTAGGGCAAGGAGCGCAGACAGTTGATGCATGAGTAGGTCCAGAAATCGACCAGCACGACCTTGCCGCGCAGCGCCGCGCGCGTGAGCGGCATGGAGTTGAGCCATCCGGTGGCGCCCGAGAGCGCGGGCAGCTCCCCCTCCTCGCTCAGGTCCGATGCGGCGCCGTTCGACGTGGAGACGCTCGCGGCGGAGGCGCCGGAGCCGCCGGGCGCGGCGCGCGCAGCGTCCTGCGCCGGTCCATAGCGCAGCAGTGACGCCTCGAGGCGGTCGGTGCCGTTCTGCGACAGCCGCGTGAGCACCGTGCCGTCCCACCCGAAGGCAATTCCGGCGACGGCGAGCAGAACGGCCACCCCCAGCGTCCTGCGGACCCATTCGCCCGCGCCGAGGGAGCGCTTCAAGATCGCGAACACCCGGCCGCCGGCGAGCACCGCCACCGCGAGCGAGGCGGCCGCGCCCGCGGCGTAGGCGAGCAGCAACAGCGTCGTGCGTGCGGTCGGTCCGGACAGCGCGGCACCGGTGAGCAGCAATCCGAGAATCGGCCCCGCGCAGGGCGCCCACAAAAGGCCGGTCGCGACACCCAGCAAGAAGGAGGTGAGGATGCCGTCGCGCCCGGATGCGGCGGCGTGCGGGCTCGCCGCGAGCTTGTTGCCGAGGGCCACGAAGGGGCGGGCGAGCCAATCGGCAAGCCGCCGCGACAGAAGCGTCGCGGCGAATGCGGCAAGCAGCACGAGCGCGACCGCGCGGCCGACCTGATTCAAGCGGACCACCCACGCGCCGCCCACCGCAGCCAACGTCGCGATGCCGGTGAACGTGAGCGCCATGCCGATCAGCATGGGCAGCCCGTTGGTCGAGAACTTGCGGTCCGCCCGGGTGAACACGAACGGCAGGACGGGCAGAATGCAGGGGCTCAATATCGTGAGCACGCCGCCGAGAAATACGATCAACACCAGGATCATGGAACGAGCTCTGTAGGCAACGATCGGATCTGGCGCTCCTTGCGGGGCGCCGCCGCCATGGAACATGGCAAGCCACCCATAGGACCGGCGCCGGGGCTCACAAATTTCAGCGCCCGAGTGATTTTGCGCCGCGGCAGACGGCGAAGCCGCAGGAGATACGCGCGCCGGCTCGGCTTGGCCAAGCTAGGGCAAGGTGTGCAGAATGCCCTCAGGCTCGGCGCCCTCTTGCCGCAAGTTCTCTGGCTCGGGAGGTGCGGGCTGATAGCGGGGCGCCGGCCGTGCGACCCGATGCGCGCGCCTGCGCAGCGCCGCCACGCGCAGCAGCTCCACCACCGGCCCGGGCGCGAGCTCGCACCATTCCAGTCCGATGCAGTCCCTGGCTTTTCGTGCGACATAGGCCGCGACCGGCGGAATCGGCTGGGCGAAGCGATGCGGCGGGGTGATGGCGACGTGCACGCGCGAGAGCAATCGCAAGTCGAAGGTCGCCTTGATGCAGGCGCCGCTCACGCTCAGGTCGACGAGGCGCGCGGCGCGGTGACCGTAGGGACGCGCCGCGATGCGCACTGCCCAGTCGACCTTGAACCTCTCTCCCCAGCGATGCTCCATTGCTGCACCCTGTCATGGCACGCGCCGCGCTGCCAGTCGGAGAACGCCCGCTCCCGCGATCCGAGGAGTCCCACAGCGAAGAGTCCCGTCGATAGAGTCTCACAGAGAGGTGCTCCCGGGCCAGCGACCCGCGGCCGGCTCAGAAATGCCGCGACAGGTACGCCACGATGCTGTCGATCTTGTAGAAGCTGTCCGGCCGCGAGCCCTGCGGATCCGTGGGCAGCACGTGGTCGCGCGCCACGTTCTGGGCGTGGCGCACATCCAACCCGAGATCCCACTTGGGGAACCAGGGCAGGAAGTTGCGCCACGCGGCACCCGCGCCCAGATAGATCGAATAGGCGGGCGTCGCCAGCTGGTATCGATCGACACCGAGAAAGCCGCCCAGGGCGAACGAGTTGCCGAAGCGGTAGCGGTAGTCGAGCGCGCGAAAGCCGATGAGCAGGTGATCCTGGATCTCGTCGATCTCGGCGCGCACGCCCAGGTCGTTGTTCTGCGATACCGCGCGGCGCGCGCCGAGGGCGAAGTGCGGATCGACCTGATCCGACGTGGTGTACTGGGGGACCTGCGGGGTGAGATTCACGGTCACGCGATTGATGTTCACGCCGACATCCGCGAACCACTGCGCCCCCTTCGGGTTGGGCCCGCCTCGGTACGACTCGTCCTCGACCGCGCCATCATCGCGCGTCTTCGAGTCCCCGCCGTAACGCACGAAGCCCGAGAGCCGCCAGAAGGACTCGCCGAACACATCATGCCCATACATCACCTCACCGCCGAGCGTGGTGTCCTTCCACGGGTGGGTGTAGGTGATGGTGAAATCATAGTAATGATGGTACGGATACGGCGCAGGCTCCGTGGGCGAGTACTGGCGGATGTCCCCGCCATGGTAGTTCTCGTTTGCGACCGTCCTCACCCGCTCCTGCAGATAGCCGCCGAACCGCGGCTCCCAGCCGATGCGCAGCATCTGCATGCGCGCTCCGACCCCGTCGCCGAACAGGCGCTCCTGCGCACCCCAGTTGCCTTCCACGATGCCGTTCTCGGTCGTGCCGTCCAGAAAGATGTTATGGACGTACCAGATGTTCTGCCATTCGGAGATCTCGTAGGTGAGATCGAAGTGATGCCAGATGCGCGGAAAATCGATGCCCACCGACAGCGCCGCATTGCCGAGCAGATAGCTGCCGCCGTCGGAGTTGTCCTCCCCCGCATACTGCGCGTAGACCGCGAACGGGGTCTTGCCCGGGAAGATGAAGCGGCTGACGTAGGAGGCCTGCTGATTGCCCTGGGTCTGCGACAGGCCGCTCGGCTTGAAGAAGTCGCGCACCAGGAAGCCGGCCGAGTCGGGCAGCCCGCTGCCCCCGCCGTACTGGAGCAGACGGTTGAGGCCGAGCGACCAGCCGGGAAAGGGCTCCATCGACAGCTGCATGGCGAACAGTCGAGGGTTGCCGCGGCTCGAGACCCCGTCGTAGAGGATGTTGTCGCCGGACGGGTTGCCGCCGCCGGTCTGGTTCATCTTGGCGAGATAGAGCTCGTACTGGATCCCGAGACGGGTGAGCGGCGCGTAGTTCGACAGGGTCACCGACGGCACGGTCGGCGCCTCGGTGCTGATGAGCGTGCTCGAGTCGGTCATGGGCGAGAGCCAGTGCGGCCGATAGCCGACGTCGAGCTGCGCCCAGTCGAACCCGAGGCTCAGCTCCGTGCCGTTCGGGTCGCTGCGGCCCCTGTACGCCACCACCCCGCCCGAGGCCAGCAGGTAGTCGCTCGGCCGCACGTAGCCTTGCGCGGATAGCTCCCAGCGGCTGTCGTTCGGCAGTCCGTACTGGTTCGGAATGATCACATCGGCGCCGTGCGAGGCCGACACGGTCGCGCTCGCGTGCGTGAGCGCGTAGGTCCGCGAGTAGCGCTCGAGATAGCGCTCGACTTTGCTGCACAAAGGCTTGTCGATGCGGCACGCCTCGGGCAGCGCGCGCCTCACCAGCTCGACGGGAATCGGCCGCTTGAGGATCGGCTCATCGGCGAGGATCAGAACCCGCTCGATCTGCCGCTCCATCTCGGGCTCGAGATTCAAGGGCAGATACGCGCTCAACCCGCCGGCGCGCACGGGCCCGCCCGACAGCCCGAACGCGGCGGCAATCGCCGCCGCCGCAATCGACGCCCGGGAGACCTTGATCCATGATGTCACGATATAGGGGAAGCTCTCGTCGGCCAGCCGGCATGCTTGCGCGCTGCAAGTACACGCCATCACGCGTTGGGAGGTCAAGCGCCGAGGCGGGTTTTGCCCGCGGCCTCGGCGCGCGCCGCGACGCGCGCCGCCACGCGCGCACGGCGGTAAGATGCGGCAATGAAATGGTCGGTGCTCGATCAATCGCCCGCCTCCGCGGGCAGCGGCGAAGATGCGGCGATCCGCAATTCGCTCGATCTGGCCCTTGATTGCGAGCGCCTCGGGTACGAGCGATTCTGGGTATCCGAGCACCACAACGCCGCGAGCGTGGTCGGCACCGCGCCCGAGATCCTCATCGCCGCCATCGCCGCCACCACGCGTCGCATGCGCGTCGGCAGCGCCGGGGTGATGCTGCCGCACTACTCGCCGCTCAAGGTGGCCGAGCAGTTTCGCGTGCTCGAGGCGATCGCCCCGGGACGCATCGATCTCGGGGTCGGACGGGCGCCGGGCTCCGACGGCCTCACGGCGCGAGCCCTCAATGCTCATGCGAACGTCGAGGATTTTCCGCGCCAGGTGCAGGAGCTCGAGCACTGGGTCTCGAACCTCGCCTTGCCGGAGGGCCATCCTTACCGGGCCGTCAGCGCTCATCCGCGGGGCGCCACCAGCCCGCAGCTGTGGATCCTGGGCAGCTCCGCCTACGGGGCGCAGCTCGCCGGATACCTGGGACTGCCGTACGCGTTCGCGTACTTCTTCAGCGACGGTGCGGGGGTGGAGGAAGCTCTCTCGCTGTATCGGCGCAGCTTCCGGCCGAGCGCGCGCCACGCGCGTCCCGAGGCCACGATCTGCGTGTGGGCGGTGGCGGCCGAAACGCGCGGCGAGGCGCTGCGGCTGTTGACGGCGCGGGAGCACTGGCGGATCGGATTCGAGAAGGGATTGCGCACGCCGCTGGTCTCCCCGCAGGAGGCGGCGGCGTACCACTACACGCACGCGGAGCGTGCGATGATCGAGAGACTGCGTGCCAGCGCCCTCGCCGGAACCGCGGCGGAGGTGGCCGATCGACTGACGGCGCTCGCGCAGCGGCTCGAGCTCGAGGAGATCGTCATCAATACCTGGACCTTCGATCCGCTGGCGCGGCGCCGCTCCTACGAGCTGCTGGCGCACGCCTTCGGCCTGAGCGCGGGGGGCGTGTGAACGTTCTCGAGTCCGCGCGTCTGAGGCTGCGAAGGCTCGATCCGAGCGATGCCGGATTCATCCTCGAGCTGCTGAACGAGCCCGCCTTCCTGCGGTACATCGGCGACAAGGGCGTGCGCACGCTGTCCGATGCGCGCGAGTACATCGAGAAGGGGCCGCTGGAGAGCTACCGGCGCTGCGGATTCGGCCTTTATCTCACCAGCCTCGGCGACGGCACGCCGATCGGCATCTGCGGGCTGGTCAAGCGCGATGGATTGGCCGACGTCGACGTGGGATTTGCCCTGCGGTCGCGCTACTGGTCGCAAGGCTATGCGGCGGAGGCAGCCGCCGCCGTCCTCGACTACGCCCGGCGGGGGCTCCTGCTACGGCGCATCGTCGCCATCGCGGCGCCCGACAATCACGCCTCGATCTGCGTGCTCGAGAAAATCGGCATGAAGTTCGAGTGCATGGTGAGGCTGCGCGCCGACGGGCCGGAGCTGAAGATGTTCGCCACGCCGGCGCAGGCGGTCTCGGCTTGAGCGCTGCGCGCGCCGATACCGGCAATGGCGCCGTCGCGGCCGCCGAGCGCCTCCATCGAGGCAGGGCCGTGTGCCATGCTTCGGCGTATTCTTGTGGCGGGTGCGTATCACCCGCCGGTTGATCCCGTTCATCTACCGAGGCTCGAGCCCTCCGCGGAGTACCCATGCACCCATTTCCCCATCTCTACACAGTCAACGCCGTGGTGCGCCCCGACGGCGATGTCCCGCTGTCCGCGGACGGGGTGAGGGTGATCGAATCCGCGCCGCCCAGGGAGTTCGACGGGCCCGGCAATCAATGGTCTCCGGAGCAGCTGCTCACCGGCGCCGTCGCGGATTGCTTCGCGCTGAGCTTTCGCGCCATCGCGGCCGCCTCGAAGCTGCGCTGGCTGAATCTGGAAGCGAGCACCCGCGGCACCCTGGACAAGGCCCAGGGCGTCATGCGCTTCACGCGCTTCGATACGCATGCGAAGCTGCACGTGCCGAGCGGCACCGACCTGGAGCGCGCCCGCAGATTGCTGGAGAAGGCGGAGCAGTCCTGCCTGGTCGCCAACTCGCTTGCCGGCGAGCGGCATCTGTCCGTGGAGATCGTCGAGAGCTAATCGTCCATCAGGAAACTGCGCAGCTGCTCGCTGCGGCTCGGATGGCGCAGCTTGCGCAACGCCTTCGCCTCTATCTGGCGGATGCGCTCGCGGGTGACGTCGAACTGCTTGCCGACCTCCTCGAGGGTGTGGTCGGTGTTCATGTCGATGCCGAAGCGCATGCGCAGCACCTTGGCTTCCCGGGGCGTGAGCTGCGCGAGCACCGAATGCGTGGTCTCGCGCAAGGACTCGGTGGTCGCCGAGTCGATCGGCGAGCTCACGGAGGTGTCCTCGATGAAGTCGCCCAGATGCGAATCCTCGTCATCGCCGATGGGCGTCTCCATCGAGATCGGCTCCTTGGCGATCTTCAGGACCTTGCGCACCTTGTCCTCGGGCATCTCCATGCGCACGGCGAGCTCCTCGGGCGTGGGCTCGCGGCCCATCTCCTGCAGCATCTGGCGCGAGATCCGGGTGAGCTTGTTGATCGTCTCGATCATGTGTACCGGGATGCGGATGGTGCGCGCCTGGTCGGCGATCGAGCGCGTGATGGCCTGGCGAATCCACCAGGTCGCGTAGGTGGAGAACTTGTAGCCGCGGCGGTACTCGAATTTGTCCACCGCCTTCATGAGTCCGATATTGCCTTCCTGGATCAGGTCGAGGAACTGCAGGCCGCGATTGGTGTACTTCTTGGCGATGGAGATGACCAGCCGCAGGTTCGCCTCGACCATCTCCTTCTTGGCGCGCCGCGCCTTGGCCTCGCCGATCGACACCTCGCGGTTGATCTCCTTGATCTCGTTGATCAGGACGTGGAACAGGCCCTCGAGATCCTTGAGCTTGTTCTGGCGGCGCTCGACCTCCTCCTTGAACTTCGCGAGCGGCGCCGAGTAGCGCTTCTTGGCCTTGATGTGCTTGTCGAGCCAGCGCGTGCTGGTCTCGTTCTTCGGGAAGGTCGATATGAAGTCCTTGCGCGGCATGCCCGCCTGCTTGATGCAGAGGAACATGATCTCCTTCTCGAGCAGGCGCACCTCGGTCACGTGCTGGCGCAGGTTGTCGATCAGCTGGTCGAACATCTTCGGCGAGAGCTTCAGCTCCATGAGCTCGGCGCAGATCTTCTTGCGGATCTTCTGCGTCTTCGGATCCTTCGAGCCGAGCTTGTCGAGCGCGTTCAGATACTGGTGGTGGGTCTTGGCGAGCGAGTTGAAGCGCTTGGCCGCCTCTTCCGGGTCGGGACCGGTGTCGATCGCCTCCTCGTCCTCATCGCGATCCGCATCGTCGTCGTCGTTGGCCGCCTCCTCGCGCTCGAGCGCCATCATCTTGGGATTCTGGGGCTGGGCGATCTCGTCGGGTGCGTTCGGATCGACGAAGCCGACGATCACGTCCACCAGGCGCATCTGCCCGGACTTCACCGTCTCGTACTGGCGCAGCAGCAGATCGTAGGTGCCGGGATAGCTGCCGAGAGCCACCTTGACCGCCTCGAGGCCCTCCTCGATGCGCTTGGCGATGCGGATCTCGCCCTCGCGGGTGAGCAGTTCGACGGTGCCCATCTCGCGCATGTACATGCGCACCGGATCGGTGGTGCGGCCGAACTCGGCATCGAGATTCGCGAGCGCCGCGGTCGCTTCCTCGACGGCTTCCTCGTCGGGAGCGGCGGTCGCGTCGGTGAGCAGCAACGACTCGGCGTCCGGCGCCTTCTCGTACACCGGGATGCCCATATCGTTGATCATGTTGACGATGTCTTCGATCTGCTCGGGATCGACGATCTCGCTCGGCAAATGGTCGTTGACCTCGGCGTAGGTCAGGTAGCCTTGTTCCTTGCCGCGCGCGATCAACAACTTGAGCTGCGATTGACGCTCGTCCGCGATCTGAGTCGCTGTGCCTGCTGGCGCTTTCTTGATCAAAGTGGGCCCCGCGAAAAGATTGACCGTTCGAATGCCAAGCCGATAATTATACCATCATTTGGGCTGCTCCATGCCCATAAATCCCTTGGGAATCAAGGCTCGCCACCGGGCCTGGCCCTCGCTTTGAGAAGAGAGCTCAATTCCGCCTTTTCGTCGAAATTCAAGCCCATTTCCTCGGCTTTTCTCAATAATTCGTTCACTCGCCTACCCGGCCCATGATCCTCGATGAGGCGGCGGATCGCCATGCGCAGCTCCTTCGCAGCGGCAGGGGCCTCGGTGACCATCGAGGGGGCGATGGCGAGCTCGGTGAGCCGGCCGTGCTCGGGGCGATCGCGCCAGCGCTCGAGCAACATGGCGGTGCTGGGATGAGTCATCCCGGCCGCCTGCTCGAGCAGCGCCCTGAGCACCTCCATACCGGGCAAATCGATGCCCGACAGATCCTCGTCCATGCCGCGAGCCGCGGCCGGATGGTGCAGCACCAGGCCGATTGCCTGACTCAGTAAACTGCCTCGTCCTGCGCTCATCCGACTGCGCCGCGGGCGGGTTGGTTCCGCCGAGCGCACCGCGCCGGACGGGCGCGGCGAGGCAGCGCGCGCCGCCCCCGAGGCGCCCGCAGCCGCCAGCCGCTCCCTGAGCTTGGCGGCCGACATGCGGATCTCGCCGGCCAGCCGATCGAGCAGCAGCTCGCGATACACGCCGTCGGGCATGCGGGCGAACAGCGGCGCGGCGAGGGCCGCGAGCTTCGCGCGCCCGTCCACGTGCGCGAGGTCCACCTGCGTCAGCAGGTGTCGGATGAGATACTCGGACAGCGGCATCGCCTCCTGGATGCGCGCCTCGAAGGCCTGCGCCCCGTGCTGCGCCACGAAGGTGTCGGGATCGTGGCCCTCGGGGAGGAACAGGAACTTGAGCTCGCGGCCGTCGCTCGCGAGCGGCAGGGCATTCTCGAGCGCCCGCCACGCCGCCTTGAGCCCCGCGGCGTCGCCGTCGAAGCAGAACACCAGCTCGCTGGTGAGACGAAAAACCTTGTTCAGATGCTCCTGCGTGGTCGCGGTTCCGAGGGTCGCCACGGCGTAGCTGATGCCCGCCTGATGCAGCCGCACCACATCCATGTAGCCCTCGACGATCATGAGTCGCCTGAAGTCGTTGCGGGCCTGCTTCGCTTCGTACAGCCCGTACAGCTCGCGGCCCTTGTGGAACAGCGGCGTCTCGGGGGAATTGAGGTACTTGGGCTCACCCTGGTCGATGACGCGGCCGCCGAAGGCGAGAACCCTGCCGCGGGCGTCGCGGATGGGGAACATGAGCCGATCGCGAAAGCGGTCGTAGAAGCCCCCGCTCCCTTGCCCGGCGCGCGCCTCGCGCTCGACGATCAGGCCCCCCTGCAGCAAGCGGCGGCGCTCCTCCTCGGAAGCGCCGAATCGGGTGAGCAGGGCATTCCAGGAATCGGGCGCGTAGCCGAGCGCAAACTTCCCGCAGGTCGGGGCATCGATGCCGCGCCTGGCGACATAGTCCCCGGCGCGAGCGTTGTCCTTGAGATTCTGCTCGAAGAATCGCGCCGCGTGCGCCATCACCTGGTACAGATCGACGCCGCCCGGCTCCTGCGCAGCCTGTGCCTCGCGCGGCAGCTCGAGCCCCGCACGCTGCGCGAGGTCGGCGAGGGCATCGACGAAGCCGAGCTTCTCGTACTGCATGAGAAAGCCGACCACGGTGCCGTGCGCCCCGCAGCCGAAGCAGTGATAGAACTGCTTATCGGGACTCACCCAGAAGGACGGGGTCTTCTCGCTGTGAAACGGGCAGCATGCCTTGTATTCGCGCCCGGACTTCTTCAGCGCCAGGCGCGCGCCGATGATCTCGACGATATCCGAGCGCGCGACCACCTCGTCGATGAACGGCTGTGGAATGCGGCCCGCCATGGACCGGTGGCGATCAACCGCCGAGCTTGGCTTTGATCTTCGCGCCGACGGCGCCCATGTCGGCGCGCCCCTGCGCCTGCGACTTGACGATGCCCATGACCTTGCCCATGTCCTTGATGCTGCTCGCCCCGGCCGCCGCGATCGCGGCGCTGATCAGGGCATCGATCTCGGCATCGCCGAGCGGCGCAGGCATGTAGGTCTGGATGAGCGCGATCTCGGCCGCTTCCTTCTCGACCAGGTCCGGACGGTTGCCCGCCTTGAACTGCACCAGCGACTCCTTGCGCTGCTTGATCATCTTCTCGAGGACCGCGAGCACCTGCCCGTCGTCCAGCGTGATGCGCTCGTCGACCTCGCGCTGCTTGATGGCCGCGGTGATCATGCGAATCGTGCCCAGCCGATCCTTCTCGCCGGCGCGCATCGCGGCCTTCATGTCATCGGTGATGCGCTCTTTCAAAGACACCGAGGATGGGGGCGACCTTGCGGTCGGAGCCTTCAGTAGGGGCGGGAGGAGGACGCCGGGGGGGCGCTCGAGGGTGCGCCGCCAGCGCCGCGCATGCTCTCGCGGGACAGGCGCTTGAGGTGCCGCTTCACCGCAGCGGCCTTCTTTCGCTTACGCTCCTGCGTCGGCTTCTCGTAGAATTCGCGGCGGCGCAGCTCGGTGAGGACACCGGCCTTCTCGCAGGCGCGCTTGAATCGGCGCAGGGCGGCATCGAAATACTCGTTCTCGCGAACTCGGACGCTAGGCATTCAGACCTCAATCCTCTGGGCAGGTCGCCGGCATTCGCCGGCAGGGGGGCGAATTCTAAGGTGCGCCCCGGCAAAAGGCAAAGCGGGCCCGGCAAGAGGCAAAGCGGGCCCGGCAAGAGGCAAAGCGGGGCACCTCGCGGGCGGGGCGAGCGTTTCATTCATTTCGGGAGCTTCGACAGTATCCAATGCGTGTTATCGGGATCGAGAGCTCGTGCGACGAGACGGCCGTCGCCGTCTATGACGGCGCCCAGGGCGTGCTGTCGCATCGGCTGCACAGCCAGATTGCGCTGCACCAGGCGTACGGCGGCGTCGTGCCGGAGCTGGCTTCGCGCGACCACGTGAAGCGGCTCTTGCCGCTGGTGCGCGAAGCGCTGGCCGCGGCGGGGTCGACCGCTGCCGAGATCGACGGTGTCGCCTACACGGCCGGACCGGGCCTCATCGGCGCCCTGCTCGTCGGCGCGGGTTTCGCCCGCAGCCTCGCCTATGCCTGGGGCAGGCCGGCGGTGGCCGTGCATCATCTGGAGGGACACCTGCTCGCTCCGCTCCTCGAGCCGGACCCGCCCGCCTTTCCATTCCTCGCGCTGCTGGTCTCGGGCGGCCACACGCAGCTGGTGGATGTCGCCGAGGCCGGCCGTTACCGGATCCTGGGACAGACCCTCGACGATGCCGCCGGCGAGGCGTTCGACAAGACCGCCAAGATGCTGGGGCTGCCCTACCCCGGCGGCGCGGCCCTCGCCAGGCTGGCCGAGCGCGGGCGCAGCGGCCGGTTCGAATTGCCGCGTCCGATGCTCGACCGCCCGGGGCTCGATTTCAGCTTCAGTGGCCTGAAGACCGCCGCCCTTGTAGCCTTGCGGGAGCGCAAGCTCGATGAGCAGACTCGAGCGGACCTCGCGCGCGCTTTCCAGGACGCCATGGTCGATACCCTCGCGGAGAAATCGAGGCGCGCGCTCGCGGCCACCGGCCACCGGCGCCTGGTGATCGCGGGCGGCGTGGGTGCCAATCAGCGCTTGCGCGAGCGGCTGGATGAGATGGCGCGGGCCGCCGGCGCGCGGCTTTTCTTTCCGCGAGCCGAGTACTGCACGGACAATGGCGCGATGATCGCGCTCGCCGGCTGCGTCAGGCTGGGCCGCGGCGAGCGGCAGGGGCTCGCGCTCGGCGCGAGGGCGAACTGGGAGCTCGGAGAGGATTGAGCAGATCTGCAATGGACAAGATATTCATTCACGCCCTGAAGACCGAGGCCATCATCGGCATCTACGACTGGGAGCGCCAGGTCAGGCAGACGGTGCTCATCGACATCGAGATCAGCGCCGACATCCGCAAGGCGGCGCTGACCGACTCGATCGAGGACACGCTCAACTACAAGCGCGTGGCGAAGCGCGTGCTGGCCTTCGTCGAGGGCTCGCAATTCCATCTGGTCGAGACGCTCGCCGAGCACGTCGCGATGCTGATCCTCGAGGAGTTCGGCATCTCCTGGGTGCGCATCAGCCTGAGCAAACCCGGCGCGGTGCGCGGCTCGCGTGATGTGGGCGTGCTGCTCGAGCGCGATCGGGACTCCCTCGATGCCTGGCGCGCCCGCCTGCTGCCGCGCGCCGCAGACCCTGCCTGAAGGCCTGCGGCGTGAAGGACGCGGCCGGGCGATGAGCGCAATCGTTCTCGATCGCCCCCTCGAGTGGCGGCAGGTCGGCGCCATTGCCGAAGGCGCGACCAGCCTCGCGCTCGCGCCCGAGGCGCGCCGCCGCATCGAGGCGGCGCACCGCCTGGTGCAGTCGATCGTCGCGCGCGACGTGCGCGCCTACGGCATCAACACCGGAGTGGGGGCGCTGTGCGATGTCATCGTGGCGCCGTCCCGGCAGCGCGAGCTGTCGCGCAACATCGTGATGAGCCATGCCGTCGGTGTCGGGCCGGCGCTCGAGACCGCCGCCGTGCGGGCCATCATCGCGGCACAGATCAACAACTTCGCGCACGGCTACTCGGGCGTGCGCGCCGAGCTGGTCGATGCGCTGGCCGCGCTGCTCGACACGCACTGCACGCCGGAGGTGCCGGCGCGCGGCTCGGTCGGATATCTCACGCACATGGCGCACATCGGCTGCGTTCTGCTCGGAGCGGGCCATGCGCGGCTGCGCGACGGCGAGCGGCTGACGGGCGCGCAGGCGCTGCGCCGCGCCGGCATCGCCCCCGTCTCGCTCGAGGCGAAGGAGGGCCTGAGCCTGGTGAACGGCACGCCTTGCGCGACGGGACTCCTCGCGCTCGCGCTCAGCCGCGCGCAGGGGCTGCTCGACTGGGCGGACTTGATCGGTGCGATGAGCTTCGAGAATCTGCGCGGCCAAGCGATGGCCTTCGACGGCGAGGCCCTCGGGCTGCGTGCCTCGCCCGCCGTGGCGCTGGTCGGGCGGCGCCTGCGCGCCGCCCTCGAGAGCAGCGCGACCCTGCGCTCGAGCGCCGGGCTGCGCACGCAGGATGCACTCAGCCTGCGCGCCATACCGCAGGTGCACGGCGCGGTGCGCGAGCAGTTCGCGAACGCCGCCGCGGCCGTGTGCGCGGAGCTCGAATCGGTGACCGACAATCCGGTCGTGGTCGGCACGCCGCAGGCGCCGCGCGCGCTGTCCGAAGCCCACGCGGTGGGCGCGGCCCTGGGCCTGTCCGCCGACGCGCTGGCGATCGCGCTGGCCGAGCTCGCTGCCATGTCGGAGCGGCGCATCGATCGGCTGGTCAATCCGCTGCTGAGCGGGTTGCCGGCGTTCCTGGCGGCGGACGGCGGGGCGGGGTCGGGTTTCATGATCGCGCAGTACACGGCGGCGGCGCTGGCCGCCGACAACAGGCGCCATGGCGCGCCCGCGAGCCTCGACGGCGGCGTTACCTCGGCCCTGCAGGAGGATCATCTGGCGCACGCCACGCAGGCGGCGCTCAAGCTCCACTCGGTGCTCGACAACGCCCGGACGATCCTCGCCATCGAGCTGCTCGCGGCCGCTCAGGCCCACGATCTGTCGGGCGAGCGCCACGCGCGCGCGCCTCGAATGCAGGCGATGTACCGGCGCGTGCGCGAGACGGTGCCGCCGTATCGGGACGATCGGCCGCTCGCCGAGGATATCGAATGCGCCGCGGCGCTGCTGCGCGCCGAGCCGCCGGAGCTCCCGTGAGGCGCGGTGCGGCGGAGGGCTAGATGCTGCGCCCGCCGTCGACGGCGATGATCTGACCCGTGATGTACGGAGCGTCCCGGGCGAGAAACAGCGCGGTACGCGCGACGTCCTGCGGGCTGCCGGGCCGCCGCAGCGCCGTCTTCGCGATGATCTCGCGTTTCAATGCCTCGTCCATGTCGTGCTCTGCCCAGAGCACGGGCCCGGGCGCGATGCCGTTCACGCGGATATCGGGTCCGAGCTCGCGCGCGAGAGAGCGGGTGAGCATCGCGAGTCCCGCCTTGGCGATGCAGTACACGGGATAGCCCTTGAGGGGCCGCAGACCATGAATGTCGATCACGTTGATGATGAGGCCTTGCCGCTGCGCGAGTGGCTCAGCGGCGGCTTGCGCGAGAAAAAGCGGCGCGCGCAGGTTGCTGCTCATGAGATCGTTCCAGTCCGCCGCGCTGATCCGGCCCACGGGCGTGGGGTAGAAGCTCGAGGCATTGTTGATGAGGATATCGAGGCGGCCGAAATGCCGGAGCGCCGCCGCGACCAGCCGGCCGGGCGCATCCTCGCTCATCAGGTCGGCGGCGCAGATCGCGGCAGAGCCGGCGCGCAGGCCGTTGAGCTCGGCGCTCAGCCGGGCCGCGTCCTCGGCGGAAGATCGATAGTGAACGAGGATGCGGGCCCCTGCCGCATGCAGGGTGCGCGCGATCTCGGCGCCGACACGCCGCGCGGCGCCGGTGATCAGCACCGCGCAATCGCCGAGAGAGCTCTCGAGGGTGGCCGCCATGCGCCGGAACGATACCGGATTGTCCGCGCAGGGTGTACCCGTGGCGCTTGAGCCGCTCGACGAGGACGAGCGGGCCCACGTCAGCCGCGTGCTCGAGCGGATCGGGCGGGAAATCCACTGCGCGGGCGGCTGGATCGGGTTCGAGCGCTACATGGAGATCGTGCTGTACGAGCCCGGACTCGGCTATTACAGCGCGGGAGCGCACAAACTCGGAGAGGGCGGGGATTTCACCACGTCGCCCGAGATCTCGAGGCTG
Source organism: Steroidobacteraceae bacterium (assembly GCA_035504115.1). GTDB lineage: Bacteria > Pseudomonadota > Gammaproteobacteria > Steroidobacterales > Steroidobacteraceae > Bog-1198. Next base: position 46,973 of record DATJSL010000024.1, read on the forward strand.
TTCGGCGGCTGCGTGGCGCGGCAGTGCGCCCAGGTCATCGGCGAGCTCGGCCGCGGCACCATCCTCGAGATCGGCGCCGGGAGCGGAGTGCTCGCGGTGGACGTGCTCTCGCGGCTGGCGCAGCTCGGCTGCCTGCCGGAGCGCTACCTCATCCTCGAGGTGAGCGCGGATCTGCGCGAGCGGCAGCGGCGCGCTCTGGCCGAGGGCGTGCCGGCCCTGCTCGAGCGCGTCGAATGGCAGGACGCGCCTCCCGGCGCCCCGTTCGAGGGCATCGTGCTCGCGAACGAGGTGCTGGACGCCTTGCCCGTGGCCCGCTTTCGCTGGCATTCCTCGCATTGCGAGGAGCTCGGCGTGTCCATGGGGCGTGACGGCCCCGCCTGGCAGGCGCGGCCGGCGAGCCCGGCACTGGCGGAGGCGTGCGCGGCACGCGCGGCGCAGGGCGGCGGCTGGCAGGACGGCTATGTCTCGGAGTACTGCCCGCGGTTGCCCGCCTGGACCGCGGCCGTGACGCGCGCTCACCGCGCCGGCCTCGCGCTGTGGATCGACTATGGCCTGCCCCGGCGTCACTACTATTTTGCAGAGCGGCGCGACGGAACCCTGATCTGCCATTGGCGCCAGCGTGCGAGCGATGACCCTTTTCTCCACCCCGGCCTGCAGGACATCAGCGCCTGGGTGGATTTCACGCAGCTCGCCGAGGCAGGCCGCGCCGCCGGATACGACCTCGCCGGTTTCACCCCGCAGGCGCATTTCCTGGCGGCCCTCGGCATCGATCGCGAGATGCAGTGCCTGGCCGGGGAGGATCCGAGCCGCCTCGCGCGCCTCGGGCATGAAGCGCGCCGGCTGGTGATGCCCGGCGAGATGGGCGAGCGCTTCAAGGTGATGGCCTGGACGCGCGCGATGGATCTGCCGCTCGCCGGGTTTGCGCTCCTGGACCTGCGGCACACGTTGTGATCGGCGCCCCGATGGCGCCCCCGACGGCCGAGCCGCCCGAGCCGGCCGGGCCGGCAGGCCGTCGGACCGGCAGCTCAGGTCAGCCGCCGGTCACGTTGATTTTCCTGCCGTCCGGCATGAGCGTGTCGCCGGGCTTCATGTCGGGCGGGCAGGGACCGACGTACTTCGCCTCCAGGATGGTCACATTCTCCTTCCCGGCGATCGTCATGTGTATCTCGGATCGGTAGCTGCCGTCGCCCTGAAAAGTCGTGGTGCTCCTGGTGACCGTGCCGGCCGCCGGACCGGAGGCGCAGCGGCTCTCGGACACGTACACGCCGGGCGCGGGCTGCGAGGACTGCGAGGTGCACTGATTCTGCTTGCGTATGCCGGCTGCGAACTCGCGCTCCTTTCGCTGCGTCTCGTGCGTCTGGCAGATCTTCATGGACGTGTGCATCGTCCTGCCGAACATGGTGTGCTGCGAGCTCGCCTCCCAGAGGCCTTCCTTCACGAGCGGCGGCTGCACCTCGTCCGCGCCCGCAATCGCCGCCGCGCCGATCACCGCACCCATCATCAGTATGATTCTCATGTGCTCCCTCCGGTCGATTGTTGGATCCCATCCTTCGCTTCAGTCGTGCCGCATCCCGTGGCTCAACGATGCGAGCTGCGCATCGCACTCGCGGATCTTGCCCGAGATCTCCAGCGTGTTGTTCGACGCTTCGTGTGAAATCGCGTCGAGGGTCGCGAACAGCGCGGCCGCCTTCCCGTACCAGTCGCGGGCGGCGCGCGCATACCCGAGCCGCTCCCCGGCGCCGAGCCGGGTCGATGAGGCCAATGCGAGGCTCACGTCGCCGATGCGCCGCTCCTCGATCGCCTTGGCAAGAGAGAAGGTGACGCGCGTGCCGCCGCTGCGCTCGGCCGCGGCGCTTTGTGCGAGCGCGTCCTCGAGCTGCGCCAGGGAGGCGCGCAGGTCGGCGCGGCGATAGGCGATGTCCGCCATGCCCAGCTGCGCCAGCGAGAGGTCCATGTGGTACTCGCCGATCTTGGGGTCCGCCTGGACCAGCGCTGTGAATGCCTGGAGCGCCGAGGCCTCCTTCTGCTGCGCAGCGTCCAGATCACCGAGGGCGGCGAGCACGGCGGCCGTGTCGTGGTCGGTGAACGCCAGCAGGTGCGCGAAATCCGCGTCGGCGGGGGCCGACTTCGCGAGCGATGCCATGAGCTCGTGCGCTTTGCGGTCCATGGACAGCGCCTGCGCGCGCCCCGCCGGCGCCGCGGCGAGCACCTCGGCTGCACGGCTGTAGGCGAGCGAGAGCGTGCGCCCAATGCGCAGGTTGCTCCGATCCGCATCCCAGAGAGGCTCGAGCGCGGCGATGCCCGCGCGGATGTTCACCAGCGCGGGCCCGGAGTCGCCCCTGATCTTGAACAGCTTGAAGCCGTAGTCGAGGCGACTGGTCGCGAGCAGCGCTCGATATTTCCCGCTCGATGGATCGGCGGCCGCCAGAGACTCGCTGGTGGCGACGGTCTCGCGCGAGTAGGCAAGCGCGTCGCCGGCGTCGCCCGAGTTCCAGGCGGCGAGGTCGCTCAGCTTGCCGAGGTTGCGAACCAGCTCGCGCCGCACGTCGACGTCGCGCGCGTTCGCGGCCACGATGGAGCGGCGCAGCGCCAGTGCGCGCTTGTAGCTGTCGGCGGCGCCGCCGCTGTCGCCCTCGTTCGCCTCGAGCGCGCGGCCCTGCACGTCGCCGAGCTTCTCGTAGGCGGAGGCGATCTCGTGCTGCAAGGCGGCGTCTCCCGCCGCCTCCTTCGACAGGCTGTCGAGGTACTTCAAACCGGTGCCGAGGATCAAGTGACGCGCGGCGCTCGAGCCCGGCAGGTCCTGGATCGAGTCGTTGATATCGAAGATCAGCGAGTGCGCGAGGCTGTACACGTCGGCGAAGCGCCGCTCGGCGCGCGCGCGCTGGGTCTGCGCAATGCGTGCCTCGTGCGTGGTCACCAGCAAACCGGCGAGCAGTGCCGCGGCGAGCGCGCCGGCCGCGGCAACGCCGAGGGCATAGCGGGCGATGAACTTTCCGGTCCGATAGGCGAAGGTATCCGGTCGGGCGAGAAGCGGACGATGGGACAGATGCCTGCGCACGTCCTCGGCCAGCTGCTCGACCGACCCGTAGCGGCGCGCCGGATCGATGCGCAGCGCCACCAGCACGATGGTGTCCAGATCGCCCCGCAGCCGGCGGCCGAGCGAGACCGGGGCGGACTTGCGCGCGGCGCTGCGCGCCTGCGGATCGGGCGCCGCATCGGTGCCGCGCCCGTCATCGCGCACGATGCGCCTGCGCACCACGCTGCTCGGCCGGCGCGGCTCCCAGTCGCGCGTCGAGGGCGTCAAGGTCAAGGGCGTGCGTCCTTGCGCGTCGAGCGGCTTGATCCCGGTGAGCAGCACGTACAGGATGAGGCCGAGGGAGAAGACGTCGCTCGCCGTCGTGATCGGGCCGCCGCGGATCTGTTCCGGGCTCGCGTAGTCCGGCGTGAGCAGCCTGAAGACCGTCCTGGTCTGCGCTGCGTCGGGCACGGCGGCGCCCGACTCCAGGATCTTGGCGATGCCGAAGTCCAGGAGCTTGGGCACCCCATCCTCGGTGACGAGGATGTTGGAGGGCTTGAGATCGCGGTGCACGATGAGGCGCTGGTGAGCGTACTGAACCGCGCCGCACACCTCGAGGAACATGCGCAGGCGCTCGCTGACGTCGAGCTGCCTGCGATCGCAAAAGCGGTCGATCGGCTCGCCCACGATCAGCTCCATGACGAAATAGGGCAGCCCCTCGGGAGTCGTGCCGCCGTCCAAGAGCCGCGCGATGTTCGGATGATCGAAGGTCGCCAGGATCTGGCGCTCGTTGCGAAACCGCTGCACGACGTGGGCGGAGTCATGACCGCTGCGGATCAGCTTGATCGCGACCTCTTTCTCATAAACATGATCGGCGCGCACCGCGCGATAGACCTCGCCCATGCCGCCGGAGCCGATTTCCTCGATGAGCTCGTACGCCCCGACGTGCCGCCCCACCCAGGGATCGGGCGGCGTGCATCCGGGCAGCCCGGCGATGAGCGCCGCGGGCCCGCTCAGGAACTCATCGCTCGCCTCGAAGTGCGCGGCGATCAGCGACTCGAGCTCCTCGCGCAGCTCCCGATCACCGGCGGCCACCCTGTCGATGAATGCGCTGCGCTCGCCGGGATCGAGCTCGAGGCTCTCGGCGAGCGCCGCCTTGATCTGCTGCCAGCGCTCGGGTGTCACGGAGCCTGTGCCCTGAACAGCTCGCGGCGCAGCCAGGCCCGCGCCGTGGTCCAGTCGCGCTTGACCGTGGCCGCGGAGATGCTGAGCGCCTCGGAGGTCTCGGCGATGGACAGGCCCCCGAAGAAGCGCAACTCGACGACTCTCGCCTGCTGCTCGTCGAGCGAGGACAGGCGGTGCAGGGCATCGTCGACCGCCAGCAGATCCACTTCGCCGTCCCGAGCCACCTCGAGCGCCTCGCTCAGGGTCACTCTGATGCCGCCGTGGCGCTTCGCCGCCAGGCGATTGCGCGCGTGATCGACCAGCACCTGGCGCATCAATCGCGACAGCAGCGCCACCAGATGACAGCGGTCGCGCACGGCGGCGCTCTCGCCGCCGACCAGCCGCAGATAAGCCTCGTGGACGAGAGCCGTGGTCTGCAGCGTGTGATTCTCGCGCTCGCCGCGCAGATGCTTGCGTGCGACGCCGTGCAGCTCCTCGTAGACCAGAGGCAGGAGCGACTGCAGGGCGCCGGGGTCGCCGGCCCGCCATTTGACAATAAGGTCGTCGATGGATTCGCTGGCCAAGGAAGCACGCTCGGGCGGATCGGCCTTGTCATTGTCGCCATTGGGCCACGATCATTGTGACGGGCGCGACCGGTCCAGTCGAGAGAGCCGATCCGAGCAGGCGCCCCTTTGACGTAATGTCGTGCGCGCCCGCGCGCCGCGAGCGCGCCGCCTAATGCGGCGCGCGCTCGGCGGCGAACCGCTCGCGCAGCGCCGCAACGGCCGCCAGGCGGCGGCGATGCAGCTCCTCGGCGATCCGCGGGCCGGGATGCGCGGCGAGGTCCTCGGGAGCCGGCTTGACCGACGCCACCGCGGCCTGCGCCGCGCACAGGTAAGCGCGCTGCGGGTAAGGCTCGTGCTCGAGTCCCAGGCGGCCGCGCGCATCGGCCTCGCAGGCGAGCAGCGCGTCGGCGAAGCGCTCGGGGCGGCGCAGGGCGTCCGCTTTCTCGATGAAGTCGAGCACGGTCCTGGCGTTGAGCTCGAACGCCCGATGCACCAGGCCGTGGTAGCGCGCGACGATGACGGCGAGGTCGCGGTAGTCGCCGGGCACGCGCAGGCGGGCGACCAGCGCCTCGATGAGCGCGACGCTGCGCTCCTCGTGACCATGATGGGCCGGCCACTGCGCGCGCGGAGTCGATCCCTTGCCCAGATCGTGCAGCAGCGCCGCGAAGCGCACCTTGGGGTCCGCGCTCAGCCGCGCGGCTTGATCGAGCACCATCAGCGTGTGTACGCCGGTGTCGATCTCCGGATGCCACCGGGCGGGCTGCGGCACGCCGAACAAGGCGTCGATTTCCGGATAGATCCGCTGCAGCGCGCCGCACTCGCGCAGCACCTCGAAGAACCTGCCGGCGGCCGGCTCGCGCAGCGCCTTGTCCGACTCCTGCCACACGCGCTCGGCCACCAGTGCGTCGACCTCACGTCTCGCCACCATGTCGCGCATGAGCGCGAGCGTGGCCGGATCGACCCGAAAGCCGAGAGGCGCGAAGCGGGCCGCGAAGCGCGCGACGCGCAGCACGCGCACGGGGTCCTCGACGAACGCCGCCGACACGTGCCTGAGCGTGCGCGACTCGACGTCGCGCCGGCCCCCGTACGGATCGATGAGCGCGCCGTCCGGCGCGCGCGCCATGGCGTTGATGGTCAGGTCGCGGCGCGAGAGATCCTCCTCGAGCGTCACTTCCGGTCCGAACTCGACGCTGAAACCGCGGTAGCCCGGCGCGATCTTGCGCTCGCGCCGCGCGAGCGCGTATTCCTCGTGCGTGCCGGGGTGCAGGAACACCGGAAAGTCGCGCCCCACCTCGCGGTAATCGAGGCGCGCGAGCTCCTCGCGCGTGCCGCCGACCACGACCCAGTCGCGCTCCTTCACCGGCAGCCCGAGCAACTCGTCTCGAACCGCTCCGCCGACCAGATACACTTGCATGGGTGAATAGTAGCAGCATCGCTTCGCGGATCTGCGCCCTGTGCGCGATCGCGCTCCTTTGCGCCTCCGAGGCCGGATGCTATCTGCTGCAGAGCGCGCAGGGGGAGCTCGAGCTGCTGTCGAAGCGCCAGCCGATCTCGCGCGTGATCGCCGATCCGAAGACCCCGCCCAGCGTGCGCGAGCGGCTCGAGGCGGTCGCGCAGATACGCCAGTTCGCCACGCGCGTGCTCGAGCTGCCCGACAACGGCAGCTACCGCAGCTACGCCGACGTGGGCCGGCCGTACGTGGTCTGGAACGTGGTCGCCGCGCCCGAGTTCTCGGTGGATCCGAAGGAGTGGTGCTATCCGATCGTCGGCTGCGTCGCCTACCGGGGATACTTCGCCGAGCGCCGCGCCCGCGCCTTCGCGAACAAACTCGAGCGCAAGGGATTCGACGTGAGCGTCGCCGGCGTCGCCGCGTACTCGACGCTCGGCCACTTCGATGATCCCGTGCTCAGCACCATGATCGGCTGGAGCGACGTCGAGCTCGCCTCGATCATCTTTCACGAGCTCACCCACCAGATGATCTACGTGCCGAACGACGCCGATTTCGACGAGGCGCTCGCCGTCACCGTCGAGGAGGAGGGGGTGCGCCGCTGGCTCGAGAGCCAGGGCCGTGAGCGCGACCTCGAGCGCTACCAGCTCGATGAGCAGCGCGCGCGCGAGGTCGTGGCGCTCCTCAGCCGGACCCGCGACCAGCTGCAGGCGCTGTACGCCTCCGGCGTCGATGCGGCGCGCATGCGCGAGGGCAAGGCCGCCGCATTCGCATCGCTGCGCGAATCCTACGCGCGCCTCACGCGGGACTTCGGCCGCGACCCGCCTTTCAAGACCTGGTTCGAGGGCGAGCTGAACAACGCGCAGCTCGCCTCGGTCGCGACCTATTACGATTGCGTGCCGGGATTCAAGCGCTTGCTCAAAGCCGTGCACGGCGACCTCGCGACGTTCTATCGGCGCGTCAAGGAGCTCGCTCGTCTCGAGCAGAAGAAGCGCGACGCGCTGCTGTGCGAGGCACCGCTCGCCGAATGACCTGCGCCGGCGACGGTGTCCGCGACGGCGACTGCGCCTGCGACGGCGAACGTGCCCGCGCCCGCGACCGCAACGGCGCTGCGCAGCCGCGCGCGCCGCGCGGGGTATTGCTCAGACGGGCTCGCGCGCCTGGCGGGTCTGCACCTTGCCCGCCGCCGCACGGTCGCGGCTCAGGCGCGCATTGTCCTCGAGAGCGCCGAGATACTGCCGCGCCGCCGCCGCCATGGATCGCGGCTTGATCTTGAGCTGCGCGAACCCGTCCTCGGCGCAGACGCTGTCGACGGCGAGCGAGCGATAGTTGTCGCTGGAGAACGGCCGGCCGGGCACGAAGTCCATGACGAAGGCCTGCAGCCGCGCGGCGAAATTCGGCAGCCCGATGATCCAGCGGCGGCGGCCGGTGACGGCGGCGACCAGAGCCACGACCTCGCGCAGCGTGTAGATCTGCGGGCCGCCCAGCTCATAGCTGCGCTGCCGGGACGCAGCGCCCTTGAGACAGTGCAGGATGGCGTCGACCACGTCGTCGACGAACACGGGCTGAAATCGCGCGCTGGCACGCGCCAGGGGGAGTATCCAGGGCACCACCGCCAGCAGCGCGGCGAATCGATTCAAGAAGCTGTCGCCCGGCCCGAACATCACGGAGGGCTTGAGGATGGTCCAGTCGAGGCCGCCGCCTTGCTCGCGGATCAGCTTCTCGGCCTCGCCCTTGCTGCGCAGGTAATGGCTGGGCGCGTCCACCGCGGCCTTCAGCGCCGACACCTGCACCAGGCGCGGCACACCGGCGGAGCGCATCGCCTGCAGAACGGAGCGCGTGAGCTCGGTGTGGGCACGCCGAAACCCGGCGCCGCCGAAGCCGCGCTCGTTCAAGATCCCGACCAGGTTGATGACGACGTCCTTGCCGCGGAAGCGCTCGCTCAGCTGCGCCTCCTCGTACACGTCGCAATTCTCCAGCGTGAGGCCGGGCAGCACCAGCAGATGCTTGTGCTGCTCGCGGTCGCGCGACAGCACCGTGACCCGATGGCCCTCCTTGATGAGGCGCGCGACCAGCCGGGTGCCGAGAAAGCCGGTGCCGCCGAGAATGCAGATGGACAGCGGTTTCATGGTCTCAGCGGATCGGAATGAGAAGCACGGCGGAGCCGCGCCTGACGTTGAGCAGCAGGAGCGTCGCACCCTTGGCGGTATCGCGCAGCGCCTTGGTGTTGGCAACGGGCGTGCGGCCGACGGCGACGATGAGATCGTTCGAGCGCAGGCCCGCCTGCGCGGCCGGGCTGCCCTCCTGCACCGTGCGCACCAGCACGCCGCCGCCGGCCGGGGCGTCGGCGAGGTCGGCGCCCTCGAGCCCGCGGTGAATGTCGACCGCATTGGCGATCTCGCTCTCGCTGCGCTCGGCGACGAGCGCGGCCAGCTTCAGCGGCTTGCCGTCGCGCAGCAGGCCGATCTCGACCTGATCCCCGATGCGCAGCATGCCGATGCTGTTGCGCAGCTCCGCCGGCGTCTTCACGGGCGCTCCGTTGATCGACACGATGACATCGCCGGTCTTGACGCCGGCGTGCTCCGCGGCCGAGCCGGGCGCGACGCCGCCGACCAGCGCGCCGCTCGCCTCGCTCAAGCCGAATTCCTTCGCGACGTCGGGCGTGACGTCGTAGATGGTCACGCCGAGCACGCCGCGGCGCACCTGTCCGTACTTGATCAGCTGATCCATGACGCCTTTGGCCATGTTCACGGGAATGGCGAAGCCGATGCCGATGTTGCCGCCGCTGCCGGACAGGATGGCCGAGTTGATTCCCACCAGCTCGCCGCGCAGGTTCACCAGCGCGCCGCCCGAATTGCCGGGATTGATGGAGGCGTCGGTCTGAATGAAATCCTCGTAGCCCTCGGGGTTGATGCCGGTGCGCCCGAGGGCGCTCACGATGCCGGCGGTGACGGTGTGCTGCAGGCCGAACGGGTTGCCGATGGCGACCACATAGTCGCCCACCTCCAGACGCGAGGAGTCGCCGAGCGTCATGGCCACGAGATTCGGCTGCTTCGCCTGCAGCACGGCGATATCGGCACCCTCGTCGGAGCCCACCACCTTGGCGGAAAAGCTGCGATTGTCCAGCAGGGTCACCGTGATCTCGCTGGCGTTCTCGATCACGTGGTAGTTGGTGATGATGTAGCCGTTCTTGGCATCGACGATCACGCCCGAGCCCGCGCTCTGGAACTGGCGCTCGCGCGGCCGCACGTCCGGAGGCACGTCGAAGAAGCGGCGAAAGAACGGGTCATCGAGCAGGGGATTGCGCTGCCCGGGCTGCTCCTTGATGGTGCCGCGGGTCGCGATGTTGACCACCGCGGGCGACACGCGCTTCACCATCGGCGCGAGCGAGGGCATCGGAGCCGCTTCGGCGGGCGGCGGCGGCGGCGCGGGCGGGGCGGCCAAAGCAGCGGCGGCCGCAAGGGCGCCGGCGAGCGCCGCGGCGGCGAGCTTGAGACGGAAAATCATGCGCAGTCCTCGATCAAGATCCATCGCGAGAGATTCCACCGCGAACCGCCGATGCACCGGCAAAACGCGGGCCGGGCCCGGACTGTCAGGTCCGGCCCGGCGCCGCTACTCTCCGATCGCGATCTTACACGTAAGAGCGCGCGTGGCGGGCCGCCTCAGGCGGCCTGCACTGCGATGCGCTGCGGCTGCACCTGGGCAAGCTTCGGAATTGAGACTTCGAGCACGCCGTTGGTCGCCTTGGCCTTGATGTTCTGCACATCGGCGCTCTCCGGCAAGCTGAAGCGCCGCTGGAACTCGCCGGTGATGCGCTCGACTCGGCGATAGCCCGCGCGAGCCTCGCGCCGCGCCTCCTCGCGCCGGCCGCGAATGGTGAGCACGCCCTGCTCGGAGGTGATCTCCACGGCCTTCGGGTCGACGCCCGGAAGATCCACGTGCAGCAGGAACTCATTATCCTCCTCGTGAATATCGACCGGCGGCAACCACGCGCCGGAGTCGGCGGCGGTGGTGTGCGGGGCGCCGAACAAGCGGTCCAGATCGCGCTGGAACTTGTTCACCAGCGACCAGGGTTCGTATCGAATGACAGTCATGGCTTCTCTCCTAAAATCGAATGTGATGATGAATGCGCAAATCTTGCTTGGCTGCCTGTGTTGGGCCGCGCGGCGCCATTTCAACGGCAAACGACAAAAGGCGTCTCGCCAGATTCCCGGATGTCAATAGGACATAACGGGGGACATTCTGTGAATAAGATGTGGACCACAATATGTTGCGATTGCGTCTTTGCCCACTTGAAAAAAAAGACGCCGCAACTGTCGAGAAAATATCTCGCTATATTCCTGCAAGATATTGAAAAATAAACATAAATTTAATCAAAAAAACGGGTAAAAAGGTCTTGACGCTGATCGTGCCGAAGTCTTAACCTTCAAGCCCGGACACAATATGTAGTGGCCGGGAAGTTCGCGATAGTCCCCCATGCTCAACCATCCGCAAGGGCACTTCTTGCCGGGGTACCAGCGCTACTTGTCTTTGAGTGGAACGCCATAATTATAAGGGAGCGGTTCGAGTACCCATGAATACGGTGGTCAAGATACAGCCCAAAGATGTCGGCAGTATTCCTTATCAAGAAGCGTCCTATGACATCTGGGATAAGAAATATCGCCTGATCGCCAAGGACGGCTCACCGATCGATCGGACCATGGACGACACGTACAAGCGCGTGGCGCGGGCGCTCGCCGATGTGGAGTCTGCCGAGGTGCGCGAGCGCTGGTACGAGTCGTTTCTCTGGGCGCTGCGCCACGGGGCGATCCCGGCCGGACGCGTCACCTCGAATGCCGGCGCGCTCGAGCACAAGCCGGCCACGTCCACCATCAACTGCACGGTCTCCGGAACCATCCGCGATTCGATGGACGACATTCTCAAGAAGGTGCACGAGGCCGGGCTCACGCTGAAGGCGGGGTGTGTCGCGCCGGGCACCTGGGTGCGGACGGAGCGGGGACTGGTGACGGCGGACCAGGCGGTGGCCGAGCGGCACCGCGAGATTCTGTGCTATGACCGCGACCAGCATCGCTTCGAGATGCGGCCGATCCTGCGGCATTTGACGACGCACGTGCCGCAGCAGGAGAACGTGCGCATCACCTCCAACGGCGCGACGCTCACCACCTCCGCCCGGCACCCGGTGCTCGTGCATCGCGACGGCGATTTCCTGTACGTGCGAGCCGATGAGATTCGACTCACCGATGCTCTCGTGCACCACAGCTTCTCCTGGAGCGCCGCCGCCGGGCGGCGGCGGGACGCCTGGCTCGCCGGGGCTCATCTCGGCGACGGCTCGGCGCACGCGAAAGCGCTCGGCGACAAGCCAACCCGCTCCGCCTGGGCGCGGCATGCGGGCGCTCTCGCACGCCGCCTCGTCTTCAAGATCCGGGCCGCCGAGCGCGAGGTGGCCGGTCGCCATGCCGAGCTCTTTGCGGGCTTCGCCGGCTTAGGCGCCGAGGTGACCGCCGCCACGAGCTGTCACGGAACCGCGCCCTGGGATCATGCCGTGAGCAGCTGCGATGCGGGCCGAGCCGCCTTGCCGATTGACGGCCGGATCGGCCGCAAGCGCGCGACTTTGCGAGTTCCGAGCTGGATTGCGTCGGCACCGGAGCGCCATTTCCTGCCCTTCCTCGCCGGGCTGATCGACACCGATGGGTGCATTTGCGCGGACCGCGGCAGCGCCTCGATCGCGATGCAGAGCTCGCGTCTCGCGGCCGAGTTGCAGTCGCTCTTGGCGCTGTTCGGCGTCGATGCGGGCATTGCCATTCGCAAGCCCCGAGTCCCTGCCTACCTGGACGCGGCCGTAGGCGACTTGGACGGCGCGACGCTCGAGATCCGCGACTCGCAATTTCTGGCGGCGGTAGGGCAGTTCATGGTCGACAGGCACAAGCGTGACCGCATCTTCCGGCATGCGTCCGTCAGCGGCCAGTACGATGAGTATCAAATGCCGCCCGCGCTGCGCGCTGCGCTGGAGCGCGAGGGCGGCGGCCTGTCCGACGGCGAGAAGCAGCAACTGGGCTTCCACCAGGGTCATCCGCAGCGCGAGCGCGTGAGCCGCGTGTGGCTGGATCGATGGGCCGAGCGCTTCCCTTCCCTGAAGGCGCTCATCGAGCTTGCCAGGCGGCTGCGTCCGGTGAGCCGCGTCGAGCGCGGCGTTTCCATGTCCGAGACTTTTTTCGACTTCACGGTCGAGAAGCACAACAATTATCTCGCCGGCAACAACGGGCTCGTGGTCATCCACAATTGCGGCATCGGCTATGAATTCTCGACCCTGCGTCCGCGCGGCGCCTACGTGTCGGGCGCGGGCGCCTACACCTCGGGGCCGCTGTCGTTCATGGATATCTTCGACAAGATGTGCTTCACCGTGTCCTCGGCCGGCGGGCGGCGCGGCGCGCAGATGGGCACCTTCGACATCGGGCACCCGGACGTCCTCGAGTTCATCCGCGCGAAGCGCGAGAACGGGCGGCTGCGCCAGTTCAATCTGTCGCTGCTGGTGAGCGATGAGTTCATGCAGGCGGTGAAGGGCGATTCCGAGTGGAAGCTCGCGTTTCCGCTCGCGCAGAACGAGTACCAGTCCGATCATCCCGACCTCGACGATGCGGCGAAATTCGTGTGGCGTGAATGGCCGGACACGGCCGGCTACGTCGTGAACGAGGAGGGCCTGGTCGCCTGCAAGGTGTACAAGACCCTGCCGGCGCGGCGCGTGTGGGATCTGATCATGTCCTCGACCTACGATTTTGCCGAGCCCGGGTTCATCCTCATCGACCGCGTCAACGAGATGAACAACAACTGGTGGACGGAGAACATCCGCGCCACGAACCCCTGCGGGGAGCAGGCGCTTCCTCCGTACGGTTCATGCTTGCTCGGGTCGGTCAATCTCACGAAGTTCGTGGTCAATCCCTTCACCGCAGAGGCGCGCTTCGACTGGGAGACCTACCGCAAGCTGGTGAAGGTCTTCACCCGCATGCTGGACAACGTGGTGGAGATCAACGGCCTGCCGCTGGCGCCGCAGCGCGGCGAGATCACGCGCAAGCGCCGACACGGCATGGGCTTTCTCGGCCTGGGCTCGACCATCACCATGCTGTGCATGAGGTACGGGTCGAAGGAATCCGTGGCATTCACGGAGGACGTGACTCGGGCGATGGCGCTCGCGGGCTGGGAGGCCGGGCTCGAGCTCGCGCGCGAGAAGGGCCCGGCGCCCATCATGAACGAGGAGTTCACGGTGACGCGCGAAATGCTGCGCAAGCGGCCGGAGATGGTGCGCGACGGCTGGCGGGTGGGCGCCAAGATCGCCGGCCGCGTGCTGCACGCACGGTACAGCCGCTACATGCAGCGGGTGGCGGAAGCGGCCCCCGAGCTGGTCGATGAGCTGGCCGAGGTGGGCGCGCGCTTCACGCACCATACCTCGATCGCGCCGACCGGCACGATCTCGCTATCGCTCGCGAACAACGCCTCGAACGGCATCGAGCCTTCGTTCGCGCACCACTACTTCCGCAACGTGATCCGCGAGGGCAAGAAGTCCAAGGAGAAGATCGACGTGTTCTCCTTCGAGCTGCTCGCGTACCGGGAGATGGTGAACCCGCGGGCCATGCCGAACGCGCAGGGCCCGGCCGAGAAGCTGCCGGACTACTTCATCTCCGCCGATGACATCAACCCCAAGGAGCATGTCGACATTCAGGCGGCCGCCCAGCTGTGGGTCGATTCCTCGATTTCCAAGACGGCCAACGTGCCGACCGACTACAAGTACGAGGATTTCAAGGACATCTATCTGCATGCCGTCGATGCGGGGCTGAAGGGCTGCACCACGTTCCGCTTCAACCCCGAGGCCTTCCAGGGTGTGCTGGTCAAGGAGGACGATCTGAAGAACACGACCTACGTGTTCACCCTGGAGGACGGCAGCGAGATCGAGGCGCGAGGCGATCAGGAGATCGAGTACGACGGCGAGATGCATACCGCCGCGAATCTCTACGATGCGCTGAAAGAAGGCTATTACGGGAAATTCTGACATGGCTCACATCAAGATCGAGAAGAAGATCGCGAAGTACCGCGTGCGCAAGCCCGAGGTGAAGGACGCGCCCGCCGCGCCGCCGAAGGAGGCGGCGAAGGCCCAGGACAACGTCATCTGGATGCACGAGAAGCTCGAGCGTCCGGAGATGCTCATCGGCTCGACCTACAAGATCAAGACGCCGGTCTCGGACCACGCGATGTACGTCACCATCAACGACATCGTGCTCAACGAGGGTACGCCGCACGAGCAGCGCCGGCCGTTCGAGATCTTCATCAACACCAAGAACCTGGATCATTTTCAGTGGATCGTGGCGATGACGCGGGTCATTTCGGCGGTCTTCCGCAAGGGCGGCGACGTCACGTTCCTGGTGGACGAGCTGAAGGCGGTGTTCGACCCGCGCGGGGGCTACTGGCAGCCGGGCGGCAAGTTCATGCCCTCGACCATTGCCGAGCTCGGATACGTGATCGAGCGCCACCTGCAGTCGATCGGGCTACTCAAGAAGCCCGAGCTCGATGCGCATCAGCGCAAGCTGGTGGAGGAGAAGCGCGCGGAATTCGCCGCGCGCGCGCGCCAGGCCGACGCCTTCTCCAAGTCGCATTTCCCGGAAGGGGCGCAGCTGTGCGTGAAGTGCAACACCGCGGCGGTGGTGATGATGGACGGCTGCAGCACCTGCCTGAACTGCGGCGACTCGAAGTGCGGCTAGCTGCAGATCGAAGGCCCTGAGGCGATGCGACTTCGCGAGCCGCGGCGGCCTCAGCCCATCCTCGGCGCGATGTTCGGCAGATCGGCCGTGGTGCGTATGCCGGGCGCCGCTGCGCAAACATACGGCACCGCGTTGATGACCCGATAGGCGGTCAAGGCGGCCATCGCGGCGGAGACCCCCTGTGCGGCGACGGGGAAGCTGATGCTGACGTCGATGGGCGTCTCCCCCTCGATGAGCAGGCGCCAGCCGCTCCTGCGCAGCTCCCAGTCCGCATCGACGTCGCTGGTGCAGTACCAATTGAGGCGATAGCGGATGATCGGCTTGCCGTTGCGCATTCCCGACACCGATATGCGCTGCGCGGCCACCATGCCCTTCTCGATGGGCGTGCCCCCCGGCAGCAGGAAGCGCTCCCTGGCGCTTGCGGTCTCGCCGAGCAGGTCGAAACCATCGAGCGGCAGGCGGAGCTGCCTGGCAACGAGGTTCACCGATTGCTCGAAGCCATGAGCGATATGCTTCAGCAGATGCGGATCGAACGCCTTGCCGGGCTGCCGGCCGAATCCCATGCCGATCACCTGGAAATCGGGGCAGCTCGCGGGGATGTCCGCGAACTCGTCGATCGTCATGCAATCCATGCGGCGCGACATGGAGGCCGCGACCAGCGGAAGCGCCTCGGAGCTGAAGCCCGGGCTTGCACCCGTGGCGTGAATGGAGGCGCCGCCTCTGAGGCAGGCTTCCTGGGTGCGCCGGCGCACCTCGGGGTCCATGGTGTCCGGCTCGAGATAATCGACGCGCGAGGTGGCGATGTTGATGCCGGCCTCGAGCAAGCGGCAAACATCGTCTACGTTGCACCCTTCCGGCATCGCCACGACGCAATCCGGCTTCAGGGCGATGATCTCCTCGATGCGGCGCGTCGCAGTGACGCCGACGGCAGGCAGGCCGCAGAGCTCTCCGGCGTCGCGTCCCGCCTTGGCCTCGGAATGGACGTAGACTCCCACCAGCTTCATCCGCGGGCTGCGGATGAGCTCGCGCAGGCTGCTTTGGCCGATCCTCCCCGTTGCCCATTGAACGACCCGATAGATCTTGTCCGGGTCGGGCAATCGCAGTGAATCCGCGGCTGCGCCGACGGTGTCGTGCGCCTGAGAGACGAGCGGCCCATTCATGGCTCGACTCATACCGCAAAGCGCGGGCCGGCGCCAGCTGCGGTTTCGCGCCGCGCCCGTGTTT
This sequence comes from Steroidobacteraceae bacterium, assembly GCA_035504115.1. Classification (GTDB taxonomy): domain Bacteria; phylum Pseudomonadota; class Gammaproteobacteria; order Steroidobacterales; family Steroidobacteraceae; genus Bog-1198. The sequence continues at coordinate 63,137 of DATJSL010000024.1, forward strand.
CATCGTCCTGCACCATCGTCCTATACTGTCGCTCGCACAACTTGGAGGAATCCATGAGCCGGGTCGCCGCGCTGCTGGAGAGGGCCCGGCAACAGACTGGCCTCGATGATTTCGGGGCGGAGAGCTTTCGCGAGGGGCTCGGCATCCTGGTGGCCTCGCTGGATGAGGAGGCGAACCTCAACGAGACAGGCCGCTCGGCGATGGACATGCAGCTGGTCGACCTGCTCGCCAACCGGCTGCAGGTCGAGCACTGGTACCGCCGGCACCCGGAGATCGGCGATCAGGAAATCCTGGCGCCGCTGTTCGGGCTTGGCCTGCCGCGCACCGGCTCGACGGCACTCGCTTGCCTGCTCGGTGCGGACCCGGCGGCGCGCTCGATCCGCAACTTCGAGTCCATGTGGCCATGCCCGCCGCCGCAGGCGGCAACAATCGACTCCGACCCGCGAGTGCTCAAGGCGCAGGCGTCGATGGCGCGGCGCGCACGCCTGTTTCCGCGCATGACGGCGATGCTGCCGAGCACCGCGACCTCGCCGACCGAATGCCAGCTGTTCATGGGCCAGGATTTCAAGTCGCAGATCTTTCAGGCCTTCGCGCACATCCCGACTTACGTGCAATGGCTCAACCACCGGGCGGATATGGTGCCGACCTACCAGTACGTGAAGCGGGTCCTGAAATTGCTGCAGTGGCACTGCCCGCCGACGCGATGGCGGCTGAAAAATCCCTCGCATAGCCTGTTCATCGGCGCCCTCGACCGCGTGTTCCCGGACGCGCGCTTCGTCATGACGCACCGTGACGTCGCAAGCGTGGTCCCGTCGGTCGCCGATCTGTACTACGAGCTGCACAAACCCTTCGTCGACCGCGTGGACCTGCCGGCGATCGGGCGCGACACCCGTGATTTTTGCGCGCTGGGCATGCAGCGCATGATCGCCTTTCGGGCCGCAGGAAACGAAAGCCGCTTCTTCGACATCCACTTCGCGGCCTTCCAGCAGGATCCTTTTCCCGTTCTCGATGCGCTGTACGCCTTCCTGGGCGAGCAGCTCACGCCCGAGGCGCGGGAGCGGATGCAGGCGTGGAGGCGCGGCACACCGCGCGAGCCCGGCTACCAGCGCACGGACATGGCAGCCTTCGGCCTCGATCCGACCAGCCTGCGTGAGCAGTTCGCGTTTTACTGCGGTCGTTTCAACGTCGCGCGCGCCGCGGCATGAGGAGCACGTCTTGACCGAGCTCAGCGCAGAGATCTCCGGCGGACTCACGCCCGATCGCGAACTGGTGTTCGCGCACAGGCCCGAGAATCCGGACATGCGCGAGAGCACCTCCGTGTGGCTGTACGAAGAGAACGGCGCGTTCGCCTTGCCGCGCTTCGGCATCGAGGCGCAGGCATCCGCCTGGGACAACCCCCTGTACCAGGTCAATTTTGCCTTTCCGGGCGGCCGCGTGCTGAGCAGCAGGGGCCGCGGCGCGAAGGCCTCGCCCTACGATCCGGAGGGTCGCGCGACCGTGCTGGGCGCCGGTCCGTTGACGTTTCGCTGCGTCGAGCCCTTCCGCCGCTGGACGACGAGCTTCGACGGCGTGGCGGTCGACGGCTCCGTGGAGGAGCAGATTGCCGGCCGGCTCGATCCCGGCCGGCTGATTGCCGTGAGCTTCGAGGCGCGGCTGATGATGGTGACGCCTTGCTGGGTGCAGGATTTCACAGCGGAGAAAGTCGCGCAGATGTCCGAAGCGGACGCGATCGAGGCCGCCAACATGGGCATTGGATGGCGGCTCGAGCATCTGTTCCGCGGCGAGGGAACGCTGACCATCGCCGGCCGCGCCCGCGCCTTCAAGGCGGTGGGCTCGCGGATCAAGCGCCAGAGCGTGCGCCCGCTCGCCGGCTTTCGCGGCCACTGCTGGCAGTCGGCGCTGTTTCCGGATGGACGGGCGTTCGGATACATCGCCTACCCGCCGCGCGCGGACGGTGTGGCCTACAACGAGGGATACATCTATCAGGGCGGCCGCATGTATGCCGCCCGTGCCGTGAAGATACCCTGGCTGCGCCGGATCGTGGGCGAGGGCGACGAGGCATCGGTCGAGCTGGAATCGGATCTCGGCATCACACGCGTCGGCGGCGTGACGGCACCCTCGACTTTCCGGGTCGGCAATCCCGACATTGGCGGCCTCAACCTGCAGCAGGGCGGGGTCCGATACACCTGGGACGGACAGAGCACTTTCGGAATGATCGAGCGATCCTCTCCGGCCGGGCAGACGAGCATTGGCTGACGGGCGCGCCCCGTGCGCGGAGCTGAGCCGCAGGAACAAGTCGTTGCGCTCGAGGTCTGATCCGCGGCAGCGAGCCGCGGATGGTGCGGCGCCGTTGAGCTCGGCGCTCGAGCGCGCCTACGGGGACTTCGGATGATGGGTGGTTCGCAGAGGAGCAGTCGCGGCCTGATGGTCGCGCAGATGCTCAAGATGGCGGCGTTCTGCGTGATACTGGCGCCGATCCTTCATGTTCGTGCCGCTCGCGCGGACGAGGCCGACCCGTTCCCGCGCCCGCCGCAGCTCGAGGCGGACGTGCGGTTCTGGATCCGCGTGTACACGGAGGTCACCACCGACGGCGGCCTCATCCACGACGACTGGAACCTCAAGCTCGTGTACGAGGTGCTGCGGTTCGATCCGGACTCCTCGCCTGCGCAGCGCGAGCGCCGGGTGGAAGCGGCCAAGGCGCGCTACGCGGCGCTGCTGCGCCGCTTCGCCGCCGGCGACACGAGCAATCTGACGCCGCACGAGCGGCGCATCCTGCATGCCTTCGGCGCCAGTGCGACGCCGCGCGATTATCTGGATGCGATCGATCGCATCCGCTTTCAGCTCGGGCAGGCAGACCGGTTTCACGAGGGGCTGATCCGCGCCGCCGCCTGGGAGACGCATATCGCGCGCGTGCTCAAGGAGCATGGCGTGCCCGAGCAGATCGCCGCCCTGCCGCACGTGGAGTCCTCGTTCAATCCGTTTGCCTACTCGAAGGTCGGTGCGGCCGGACTCTGGCAGTTCATGCCCTCGACCGCCAGGCGCTTCATGCGCGTGGACGGCGTGGTCGACGAGCGCCTGGATCCGTACAGCGCGACCGAGGCGGCCGCCAACCTCATGCTCTACAACTATCGGCTGCTCGGCACCTGGCCGCTCGCCGTCACCGCCTACAATCACGGGCCCGGAGGGCTGCGGCGCGCCCAGGACGAGCTCGGCACGAGCGATATCGCGGTGATCGTGAAGCGCTACCAGGGCGCGACCTTCGGCTTTGCCTCGCGCAACTTCTACGTCGCCTTCCTCGCGGCGCTGGAGGTGGATCGGAACGCGGAGAAATATTTCGGACCGATCGCACGCCTGCCGGACACCGAGAACACGCCCGTGAAGGTTCCCGACTACATCGCCGTGAACGTCCTCGCCAGGGCGTTCAAGGTGGATCTCGGTGCGCTCAAGGTGTTGAACCCGGCGCTGCGCCCGCCGATCTGGAATGGCGCGCGCCTGGTGCCGCGCGGCTATTCGCTGCGCCTGCCCGGCGTCGAGCCCGAGAGCGAGATCGCTGCGGCGTGGGCCCGCGTGCCGGCGGCTCAGCGCTACATCGCCCAGCGCAACGACGGTGCCCATCGAGTGCGGCGCCGGGAGACGCTCGCCCGCATCGCGGCGGCGAGCGGCATGAGTCTGGCGCGGCTGCTGGCGGCCAACGGATGGAGCAGCCCACACGCCGTGGCGCGCGGGGAGATCGTGCGCATCCCGATGCCGCTCTCGCGCGCGGAGATCTCGGGCGAAGCGCCCGCCGCGCTCGCCGAGAATACGGCGCCCGCCGCGGCGAGCCCGGCCGCGCCCGGTACAGCGGCTGCGCCCGGCACCGCGGCTGCGCCCGGCACCGCGGCCGCCGCCGGCGCCACGCTCACTGCGCCTTCGAGTCTGCAAGCCGCCAATGCGCCGCAGGGCAGCCCCGCCCTCGAGGAGCCGGAGCGGGCGGGCAGCGCCGTGCGCGCCGTGCGCCCGCCGCGAGAGCCCGTTTCGGCGCGCCAGACCGAGAGCGCGGCGCTGCTGCCCGCCGGACCGCCCAGCGGTTCCTCGGACACGACGGACTATGGCGTGAGGCAGGATGGCACAGTCATCGTGCAAGTGGGAGAGACGCTCGGGCATTTCGCGGACTGGAGCCGGGTCGACAGCCGGGAGCTGCGCAGGCTGAACCGGCTGCACAAGAATTCCGCCGTCCGAGTCGGGCGCCGGATCAAGCTGGATCTGTCCAAGGTGAGCGTGGCCGATTTCGAAGCTGCCCGCCGCGCCTATCACCATCAACTGCAGGAGGACTTCTTCGCGACGCACCGGATCGCGGGCACGGAGAGCTACGTGGTGAAGCGCGGCGAGTCGCTGTGGACCATCGCACAGGAGCGGCACGACATGCCGGTGTGGCTGGTGGCGCAATACAATCCCGACGTGAGCTTCAACGACGTGCGCCCCGGCACCGCGATCACCTTGCCGCGCGTCGAGGAGATCAACCGTGAATAGCCGCGCGCCCGGTCAATGGCCCCCGACCTCGATGACCCGTGAGCCTCGGGCGTCAATAACCCCTGGCACGGATGTAGCGCATCAGGGTATCCCGTGCGTCGGGTGCGGCGATGAAGCGCACCCTGGAGCCCCCGGCCTTGAAATCGAGCTCGATGCGCCCGCTCGACGCCATGCTCTTGAGTGTCGCCAGATCGATCTCGAAGTAGGCGGTCTGTCCCCACGAGGCCACCGGCTGGTAGGGGCCGCGCGCGAGCGGCGGCGCGTCGACGACCCGGAGCGGTACCGAGTCCCGGTCGAGCGACAAGCGCACCGTGCCCGGTCCGCGGATGTCGTCGAACTGCCAATCCGCGGCCGGCGCGAGGTGCACCCACAGTGCGTAGCTGATCGCGCCCATGTTGTCCCACTCGACCGGGCCGAGATAGGCGAAGCTCAGGCGCCGATCGGGCGTGACCGCGAACTGCGCGCTCTGCACCAGCTCGAGGGGCTTCTCCAGCGACCCGACCGTCATGCCGGTACGCTCGTCGAGCGCTTCGGCCGGCTTGATCGTGCCCTGCGACTCGCAGCCGCAGAGGAGCGCGAGGCACAGGAGCAGGGCTGTGTGCGGGCGCAGTGAGATCATGCGGGCGATTATATCCAGTCCGTGAGCTGTGGCCGATTATGCAGCGGGGCCGACGCGCTATACTGGGCGGTGAATGAAGTTGGGACGATCCAGATCACGAATCGCCGGTCTCTTGTTGCCGCTCCTGCTGCTGACGGCCGGCGCACCGGGCGCGGTCCGCGGCGAGGAAATGGCCGCGGCCGACCATGTGGTGGTGCGCAAGTCCGAGCACAGGCTGTACTTGTACCACGGCACACACTTGCTCGGCTCCTACCACGTGGAGCTCGGCCTCTCCCCCGTGGGCCAGAAGGAGCGCGAGCACGATTTCCGAACGCCGGAGGGGCATTACTATCTGGCGCGGCGCAATACCCGAAGCGACTACTTCCTGTCGATCCAGGTGTCCTACCCCAACAAGCAGGATCAGCTGCGGGCACGCCAGCACCGCTGGCAGCCGGGCGGCTCGATCATGATTCACGGGCTGCCGAACACCCTGAAGCATCCTGCCCAGTACTATGCCTCGAGCGACTGGACCGACGGCTGCATCGCGCTGTCCAACGCGGACATGGTCGAGGTCTGGATGCGCACGCAGGACAACATCCCGATCGACATCTATCCCTAGGAGCCTGTCTGAGCAATCCGAGCGGTGGCGGTGCGGCGTGAGCAGCGCGATCCTGTCCACCGAGATGGTCGATGCGCGCGTCGCGCCGAAGGGGAGCCTGGAGCATCTGTCGCAGCAGGAGATCGCGAAGCTGCTCGACTCGGGGCAGGGCGGGCTGTACCCGCTGTTCCGCAAGTGCGCCCTCGCCGTGCTGAGCTCCGGGAGCGACCTGGACGATGCGCGCGCGATCTTCGATAAATACCGCGACTTCGACCTGCGCATCGTGCGCCGCGCCTGGGGCATCAAGCTCGAGATCAAGAACGCCCCCGCCTCGGCGTTCGTCGATGGGGAGATGATCCGCGGGCTCAAGGATCATCTGTTCGCGGTGCTGCGCGACGTGGTGTTCATCTCCAACGAGATCATGGAGAGCGGCCGCTTCGATCTCGCCTCCTCGTCGAGCATCACCAACGCAGTGTTCCACATCCTGCGCAATGCGCGCGTGCTCGAGCTGCAGACGCGGCCGAACCTCGTGGTTTGCTGGGGCGGCCACTCGATCCGGCGCGTGGAGTACGACTATACCAAGAAGGTCGGATACGAGCTCGGGCTGCGCGGCCTGGACGTGTGCACGGGCTGCGGACCCGGTGCGATGAAGGGCCCCATGAAGGGAGCCACCATCGGACACTCCAAGCAGCGCATCACCAACGGCCGCTATCTCGGGATCACCGAGCCCGGCATCATCGCGGCGGAGCCGCCCAACCCCATCGTGAGCCAGCTGGTGATCATGCCGGACATCGAGAAGCGGCTGGAGGCGTTCGTGCGCCTCGGCCACGGCATCGTGATCTTTCCGGGCGGAGCGGGCACCGCGGAGGAGATCCTGTATCTGCTCGGGATACTTCTCGATCCGGACAACCGGGCGATGCCGTTCCCCGTCGTATTCACCGGCCCTGCGGACTCGAAGGACTACTTCGGCCAGATCCACGAGTTCATCGGCGCGACGCTCGGGGAGAGCGCGCAATCGCGCTACCAGATCATCATCGACGACCCGGCGGAAGTGGCGCGCGCCATGGTCCACGGCCTGGCGCAGGTTCGCGATTACCGGCGCCGCGCGAGCGACTCCTACGGATTCAACTGGCTGCTCGGCATTCCACTCGAGTTCCAGGTGCCGTTCGAGGTGACGCACGAATCCATGCGCGCCCTGCGCCTCGCCCGCGATCAGCCCATCCACGAGCGGGCCGCCAACCTGCGGCGCGCCTTCTCCGGCATCGTGGCCGGCAACATCAAGGAGTCCGGGATCAATGCCATCGAGCGTTACGGACCCTTCGAGCTCAGCGGAGAGCCCTCGATCATGGAGCCGCTCGATCGATTGCTGCGCTCCTTCGTGACCCAGCGGCGCATGAAATTCACCGGCACGGAGTACACGCCGTGCTATCGGCTCGTGGCGTGAGCGCTCGGCGCAGCGCATGAGCGAGGCGCAGCGCATGAGCGAGCCGCTGCGCATCCGCTACCGGTTCGATCTGCCCGATGGATCGCAAAAGACCCTCGATTTCAGCTTCCATCCCTCGAGCTTCAGGCTCTTGAACCCGGCGCCCGCGCAGCCGCCGTTCTGGACCGAGCTGAAGTTCAACCGCTGCGCCAACTGCCCGCTCAGCGAGCGCGAGCATGCGCACTGTCCGGCGGCGCTGCAGATGGCCTCCGCGCTCGAGCCGCTGAAAGCGCTGGTCTCCTTCGATACGGTGGGCGTGGCCGTGGTGCAATCCGAGCGCACCGTGTATGCGGAGACCAGCGCCCAGCAGGCGATGAGCTCGGTGCTCGGGCTCATCATGGCGACGGCCGGTTGTCCCTGGACCGATCATCTGCGCCCGATGGCGCGCTTTCACGTGCCCTTCGCCAGCGAGGCCGAGACGGTGTACCGGAGCATCTCGATGTATCTGCTCGCGCGCGAGCTGCGCCCGGCGCAGGGAGCGGATGGCGCGGGCTTCGCGCCGCTCAAGGAGCTGTACCGCAACCTGCACCAGGTCAACCGCGACATGTCGCGCCGTCTCGGCGCCGCCACGAATACCGACCCCGCTCGCAACGCGATCGCGCTGCTCGATTCGTATACGACGCTGTTGCCCGCCGCGCTCGACGCCTCGCTCGCCGAGCTCGAGCCGCTGTTCGACGGCTGGCGGAGCGAGGCGGGCGATTTGCCGCCGATTTAACTTACCGCGACGCTCTGTGAGATGCGCATCGCAATGCGCGGGAAGCCTCGGGACGCCCGCCGCTCGCCTGTGACACAGTTACTGCCGTAGCACGCCCCGGACACCTACTGTCGTGCACAACAGAGGCACACATGAGCGATTCCAAAAGCCAGAATCGATATACCGGAGTGGACCGCCGCGCGCCGCGCGTGGAAGTGGGGCCGAACGGCGCACCAGTTCCGCGCGAGGCATACAAGCCCGGCGGACGGCACGCGGCAATAACCAACAGCCTCTACAGCTGGCATAGCTACAAGAACTGGGCGGACAAGGTCCGCGGCAACTGGGACGAGAAGAAATAGCGTCTCAGGCCGTCTCGGGCAGCGGATTGACGCCGGCACCCGGACGCACGCCGCCCTCCTTCGCCTGCAGCCACTTCAGCAGCGGTTCCCAGTCCTGCAGGTCCTGCGCCACCAGGTGAGGCTTCATCTCGTGGATGCCCACGCCCTGTTCCGCGGCGCGCACGTAGTTCTGCGAGTCGCGCAGCGTCGCGATCACGGGGATGCGCAGGGTCTCCAGGAAGCGCATGAGCGATTGGTAGATGAGCGTATTGCGCTTGACGCGGTTGGCGATGACGCCGATGCGATTCTCGTCGCGCCGCACCTTCGCGATGAGCAGCAGATCGGCGATGCACCTCGAGCAGGCGTGGATGTCGATGTCGGAGGGCAGCACCGGGACGATGATCGCGTCGGCCGTCTTGGTCATGTCGGGCATCTCCTGCGCCGGAACCGCGGCCGGCGTGTCGATGACGACGTGCGCCGCATCGGGCGGTACGCGCATCTGAAAGGCGCGCGTCATGCGGCTGTTGCGCTCGAAGGCGGCGACACCGTGAATGAACGGCTGTTCGGGCTTGCGCTTCTTCAGCCAGCGTGTGCTGGAGGCCTGCGGGTCGTTGTCCGACAGCAGCGGATGGTCGCCCTGACTCGCGAAATAACTGGCGAGATTCGTGGCTATCGTCGTTTTACCCGAACCCCCTTTGGGGTTCAGGACGAGAATTCGCTGCATTGGGCGAGAGCCTACGCAGGCGCCTGCACCGTGGCAAGTCTGTGATCCCACTCACGCCGGCCCGCGGGCGCGCAGCTTATGCTGCTTGCGCATGGAGTGGATGCTGCAGGTCGCCGATGAGCTCGATGACGCCTTCGGGATGCTCCGGCACGGCTGGCTGGGCCTCGTGGCGGAGATCGGCGCACTCATCCTGGCCGCGGCCGGCATCGGCGCCGAGCTGGCCGGACAGGCGCTCGGCGCGCAGCCCTCGATCCTCGCCGCCGCCGCGATCGCCGCGAACGTGGCGGCGCTGCTGATGATCCGCAGCTCGCGCGCAGCGAAGCGCGCCTGAAGCGAGCCCCGAGGCGAGCAGCGAAGCGCGCCTGAAGGCGCGTGCGCCCGCCGGCCGTCGCGGCGGCGGGCGGGCTGAAAATCCTTTACGATGCGCGCATGGCAGCATTCGATTCGCCGCGCATCGCCAGCGCCGAGCATGTCACGGTAGCGGGTCCTGTCGGGCCGCTGCAAGCCATCGCGGGCGAGCCCCGCGGCAGCGCGCAGCCGCTCTATGCGATCGTGTGTCACCCCCATCCCCTGTACGGCGGCACCATGGACAACAAGGTGGTGTACACGCTGGCGAAGGCGCTGCAGTCGGTCGGGGCCGCGACGCTGCGCTTCAATTTTCGCGGCGTGGGCAACAGCGCCGGCGAGTACGACGGCGGCGCAGGCGAGACGCAGGATGCCGCCGCGGTGGCGGCCTATGGGGCGGCGCGCTGGCCGGGCAAGCGCCTGGTGCTGGCGGGATTCTCGTTCGGCGCATTCGTGGCGCTGCGCCTGTCCCTGGCGGTGGAGGCGGCGCACCTCATCACCGTCGCGCCGCCGGTCGGACGGTTCGATTTCTCGGCGCTCGGCGCGCCGCAGTGCCCATGGCTCATCGTGCAGGGGGATGCGGATGACGTCGTGGACCCCAACGCCGTCATCACCTGGGCCCGAGGGCTCGCAGCCGCGCCGAAGTTGGTGGTCTTGCCCGGGGTGGGCCACTTCTTCCACGGACGCCTGGCGGAACTCGGCGACACGGTGATCGAAGCACTCCGGAGCGGCTGAGCTGGCTCGAGGTCCAACCGCTCCGAAGCAGGGCAGGCTCCTAGTTGACCATTTCCTTGAGCGTCTTGAGCGCCGCGATGCGCACCTTCTTGCTCGCCGGCTTGGCCTTGAACATCATTTTCTCGCCGTTGAAGGGGTTGATGCCCTCACGCGCCTTGGTCGCCGGCTTCTTCACCACCTTCATCTTGAGCAACCCCGGCATGGTGAACAAGCCATGGCTGCGCAGGCTCTTCTTGATAGCGCCGGAAAGCGAGTCAAATACGGCTCCGACCTGCTTCTTGGAGAGCTCCGTTTCCTTCGAAATGATAGCGAGAATTTCAGACTTGGTCGGTGCTGCATTCTTTTTCGCCATATTAAATCTCCTGCTGTTGTTTGCGAACGCGGGTAGTCGATTCCCCACAATTTCAACTCGGCGCCGAAAATAACATAGAAAAAAGCCGATGTTTAGCGCAATCGCGAAAAAAACCCGCTCACCGGTGCGCGCCAGAGCCTGGTTTTTCAGGCTTGCGCGCCGCGCGGCGGCGAAACGCAAATGCGCGAGCGGCGCCGAGGGCAGCGATTTCAGGCACGTAGAACGGCATATTCAACGCAGCAGTATCAGCAGCGCGCCGATCGCGATGGACACCCACAGGAAGGAGAAGTCGATCTGGCCGATCGGCGGAATCACGCGGCGCACGCGTCTCAAGATGGGCTCGCAGAGCTGCCCGAGCAGACGGATGCCCGGAGCGTAGCCGCCCGGCGACACGAAGCTCGCAACCCAGTACAGCAGAAGGGCGAACAGGTACACCTTGAGGACCAGCCCGATCAGCTCGATCAGGGTAATGCGCGCAAACGTCAGCGGATCGACGATCCAGGCGCCGGCCAGCGCGAACAGCGCCTCCGTGTGCACGCAGGCCGCCAGCAGCACGGACACGAGCGTCGCCGTGTCGATCTTGCCGACGGGCGGCAGCACGCGGCGCAGCGGCAGGATGAGCCAGTTGGTCACGCGCACGATGGCATCGGCCATGGGATCGCGAAAATCGGCCCGCACCAGCTGGAACAGCAAGCGCAGCACGAATGCCAGCGTGAGCAGCCAGAGCAGCATGTCGACGATGTATCTGATCGCATCCATGGGGGACCTCGGCGCTCCCTAGTGGGAGCCGAATTCGGCGGCAAGCTCGGCGGAGCGCCGGTCCGCGGCGGCGACCGCGTGCGCGACCGTCGCGCGCAGCCCGGCGGCATCGAGAACCGCGAGCGCCGCCGCAGTCGTGCCGCCCTTGGAGGTCACCTGCTCGCGCAGCACGGCGAGCGGCTCGTCGGACTCGCGCGCCATCTGCGCGGCGCCGAACGCGGTCTCCAGGGTGAGCTTGTGGGCGACGTCGTTGGGCAGGCCGCGCTCGTGGGCCGCGGCCTCGAGCGCCTCCATGAAGAGGAAGAAATACGCGGGACCCGAGCCCGAGAGCGCGGTGACCGTATCCATCTGCGATTCGTGCTCGACCCAAACCGTGGCGCTGACGGCCGCCATGATGGATTCGGCCAGGGCGCGGTGCGCCGCGCCGACGCTCGGCGGCGCGTACAGGCCGGTGGCGCCGAAGCCGTTCAACGCCGGCCGATTCGGCATGGTGCGCACCACCGCCACGTGCCCTGCGAACCATCGGGCGAGCGCGGCATGCGGTATGCCGGCGGCCACCGATATGACCAGCGGCGCGCCGCGCCCGAGGTGCGGCCGCAGCGCGAGGCACACGGGGCGCATCTGCTGCGGCTTCACCGCGAGCACCAGCACCTCGGCGCCGGCGGCGGCGCTCGCATTGTCGGCGGCACGCCCGACGCCGTAGGCGCGCACCAGCTGGTCGAGCCGCTCGCTTTCGGGGTCGGCGACCACGATGTGCTCGCTCGGCAACCCCCGCCGCGTCAAGCCGCCGATGAGCGCCGCCGCCATGTTGCCGCCGCCGATGAATGCCAGTCTGCGTATGTTGATCATGCCTTCAGTCTCCGGGTTGACGGCTGCCGAACAGCGCGGTGCCGATGCGCACGTGCGTCGCGCCCTCGAGGATGGCGGACTCGAAGTCGGCGCTCATCCCCATGGACAGTGTATCGAGCCCGAGGCCTTGCGAGTTCAGCCGCTCGAGCAAGACGCGCAAGCGCGCGAACGCGGCCCGCTGGGACGGCTCGTCGGGCAGCGGCGGCGGTATGCACATCAGGCCCCGCAAGCGCAGCCGCGGCAGGCCGGCAACGTGCCGCGCGAGCTCCTCGAGGGCGCCCGGCTCCACGCCCGCCTTGCCGGGCTCGGGCACCAGGGCCACCTGGATGCATGCATGCAGAGGCGGCGCGTGAAACGGCCGCTGGTCCGAGAGGCGCCGGGCGATGCTCAACCGATCGACGCCATGCACCCAATCGAAGCGCTCCGCCACCAGCCGGGTCTTGTTCGACTGCAGGGCACCGATGAAATGCCAGCGCACCCCGAGGCCCGCCAGCTCGTCCATCTTGGCCAGAGCCTCCTGAAGGTAGTTTTCGCCGAAATCCGTGACGCCCGCCGTGGCGGCCGACCGCACATATTCGGCAGCCTTCGCCTTGGTGACCGCGATCAAGGTGACGGAGGCCGGGTCGCGGCCGGCCGCTCTGGCGGCATTGGTGATCCGAGCGCGGACGCGGCTCACTCGAGCCGTCAAATTCTGCGGACCAATTAACATATTGGGTGTGGACACCCTCTTATATACTGCTGGCGGCTCAAGAGGGCCGGATAGGGAGCCGTAAATGGCGGTTGATATTGCGCAGCTTCTCGCCTTTGCGGTGAAGAACAACGCGTCCGACCTGCATCTGTCGGCGGGTGTGCCGCCGATGATCCGCGTCGACGGCGACATGAAGCGGGTCAATATGCCGGCGCTGGTGCATAAGGAAGTGCACAGCATGGTGTACGACATCATGAATGACAAGCAGCGCAAGGCTTTCGAGGAGTTCTTCGAGACGGACTTTTCATTCGAGATCCCGAAGCTCGCGCGCTTCCGGGTCAACGCCTTCAACCAGAACCGCGGCGCCGGCGCCGTGTTCCGCAACATCCCCTCCACCATCCTGTCCCTCGATGAGCTGAACGCGCCCAAGACTTTCAAGGACCTATGCATGCTGCCGCGCGGGCTGGTGCTGGTCACCGGCCCGACCGGGTCGGGCAAGTCCACCACGCTCGCGGGCATGGTCAACCACTGCAACGACAATCGTCCGGATCACATCATCACCATCGAGGATCCGATCGAGTTCGTGCACGAGAGCAAGCGCTGCCTGGTGAACCAGCGCGAGGTGCATCGCGATACGCTCGGGTTCAGCGAGGCCCTGCGCTCGGCTTTGCGCGAGGACCCGGACGTGGTGCTGGTGGGCGAGATGCGCGATCTCGAGACCATCCGCCTGGCGCTCACCGCCGCCGAGACCGGCCACCTGGTGTTCGGCACGCTGCACACCAGCTCCGCCGCCAAGACCATCGACCGCATCGTCGACGTCTTCCCGGCGGCGGAGAAGGACATGGTGCGCGCCATGATGTCGGAGAGTCTGCGGGCGGTGATATCGCAGACCTTGATGAAGCGCGTCGGCGGCGGGCGCATCGCCGCTCACGAGATCATGATCGGCACCCCCGCGATCCGCAACCTGATCCGCGAGGGCAAGATCGCTCAAATGTACTCGGCGATTCAGACCGGCCAGGGGCAGGGCATGCAGACCCTCGATCAATGCCTGCAGGAAATGGTGCAGAAAGGCATCGTCAGCCGCGAAGAGGCCAAGTACAAGGCTCAGAACAAGGACAGCATCTAAGGACCCACCCATGGATCGCGATCAATCGATACGGCTGATGCAGGACCTGCTCCGGCGCATGGTCGAGAAGAAGGGGTCGGACCTGTTCATCACGGCGGGATTCCCGCCGGCGATCAAGGTCGACGGCGAGATCCGGCCGCAATCGGACCGCTCCTTGAGCGCCGAGCAGAGCGCGAGCCTGGTGCGCGCCATCATGAACGACCGGCAGACCAAGGAGTTCGACTCGACCAAGGAATGCAACTTCGCGATCGCGCCTCCGGGCATCGGCCGTTTCCGCGTCAGCGCGTTCGTGCAGCAGGGCTACACGGGCGCGGTGCTGCGAACGATCAACGCCAAGATCCCGACGCTCGAGGAGCTCGAATTGCCGCCCATCCTCAAGGAAGTGGTGCTCTCGAAGCGCGGCTTCGTGATCATGGTCGGCGGAACCGGCTCCGGCAAGTCCACCTCGCTCGCCGCGATGGTCGGCTACCGCAACGAGAAGACGCGCGGACACATCGTGACCATCGAGGATCCGGTCGAGTACGTGCACGCGCACAAGGGCTGCGTGGTCACGCACCGCGAAGTCGGGGTGGACTGCGAAAGCTGGCACCTGGCGCTCAAGAATACGCTCCGCCAGGCGCCCGACGTGATCCTGATCGGCGAGATCCGCGACCGCGAGACCATGGAATACGGCATTCAATTCGCCGAGACCGGGCACCTGGTGCTCGCCACCCTGCACGCCAACAGCTCCAACCAGGCGCTCGACCGCATCATCAACTTCTTCCCCGAGGAGCGGCGCGAGCAGCTGCTGATGGACCTGTCGCTCAACATTCGCGCGCTCATCTCGCAGCGGCTCATTCCGCGCGAGTCGGGGAGCGGGCGCATCGCGGCCATGGAGATCATGCTCGCCTCCCCGCTCATCTCGGATCTCATCTTCAAGGGCGAGGTGGCCAAGATCAAGGACGTCATGTCGCGCTCGAATCGGCTGGGGATGAAGACCTTCGACCAGGCCCTGTTCGACCTGTACGAGGCGGGCCTGATCTCCTACGAGGACTCGCTGCGCAACGCCGATTCCAAGAACGAGCTGCGCCTGCGCGTGAAGCTCGAGAGCAAGCGAGAGATGAAGAATCCGGAAGAGGGCGGCGCGGCGCTGCAGATCGTCGAGGAAGAAGAAGGCCAGGCGTTCTAGGAGCCCCCGACATGATGCCAGCCGGCTCACCGGCCCAGGTGATGAACACCAAGCCGCTTTTCAAGCTGATGGTGGAGAAGAAGGCCTCGGACCTGTTCTTCAGCTGCAATGCGCCCGTGAAGATCAAGATCGAGGGCAAGATCTTTCCGGTCAACAAGCAGGTGCTGAGCCCGGAGACCGTGCGCCAGGCGGCGCTCGGGCTCATGACGGCCGAGCAGATCGAGCACTTCAACGAGGAGCTGGAGATCGATTTCGCGATCTCCGAGCCGGGCCTGGGGCGCTTCCGGGTGAACGTGTTCTATCAGCGCGGCTACCCGGCGATGGTGCTGCGCTACATCACCGCGGAGATGCCGCGGCTCGAGGATCTCGGCATGCCCGAGATCTTCAAAGAGCTGGTGATGCTGAAGCGCGGACTGATCCTGATGGTGGGCGCGGCGGGCGCCGGCAAGTCGACCACGCTCGCGGCGATGATCAATCACCGCAACGAGATCTCATCCGATCACATCCTCACGATCGAGGACCCGATCGAGTTCCTGCACACCAACAAGAAGTCGATCGTGAACCAGCGCGAGGTGGGCCTGGATACCAAGTCGTTCTCGCGCGCGCTGCGCAGCGCGGTGCGCGCGGCGCCCGACGTGATCCTGGTGGGCGAGATCCGCGACCGCGAGACCATGGAGGCGGCCATCGCGCTCGCCGGCACGGGGCACCTGTGCATCGCGACCCTGCACGCCAACAACTGCGCGGAGACGCTCGACCGCATCATCAACATGTTTCCGCGGGACCAGCACTCGCAGATCTTTCTCGACCTGTCGCAGTACCTGCGCGCCATCCTGTCGCAGCGCCTGGTATCGGCCAAGAACGGGTCGCGGGTGGCGGCCTCCGAAGTGATGGTCAACACCCCGCACATCTCCGAGCTCATCAAGAAGGGCGACGTGGTGGGCGTGAAGGAGGCGATCAGCACCGGCACGGAGCGCGGCATGCTGAGCTTCGATGCATCGCTCTACAACCTCGTGCGCGAAGGCCGCATCGAGCTCGAGGAGGCGCTGGCGAGCGCGGATTCGCGCACCAACCTGGAAGCCAAGATCAACTTCGGCTGACGCGGGACGGGTGCAAGCGCGCCGGTACGGCAGCCTCGCTCGAATGGCACGGCACCAGGTTGCCTTCGAACTCACGGCTGCTCACATCCCACCCGAAGCGCAGCGCATGCCGGCGGCAAGCCTGCGGATCGATGGCGAGCGCGCGCAGCGCCGCGCGCTGCAGATCGACGTCGAGGGCGCCGGTGACACCGTCGCTGACGACATCGATCGGCCCGGTGACCGGGTAGGCGGCGACCGGCACGCCGCAGGCCATGGCCTCCAGATTGACCAGCCCGAAGGTGTCCGTGCGGCTCGGGAAGACCATCACGTCCGCCGCCGCAAGATAGCGCGCCAGGTCTTCCGCGAAGCGGTAGCCGGCGAACACCACCTCGGGATGCTGCGCCTGCAGGCGTCCGCGCTCCGGGCCGTCACCGATGACGATCTTGCTGCCATGCCAGGGCATCTGCAGGAACGCATCGATGTTCTTCTCGATGGCCACCCGCCCGACGTAGGCCGCGACCGGGCGGGGCAGGCCGAGGAAATCCTTCGCTCCGGGCTTGAAGACCTCGGTGTCGACGCCGCGGCGCCAGGTGGCGATGTTCTTGAAGCCGCGCGACTCCAGCTCCCGGCGCAAGGTCGGGGTGGACACCATGCAGCGCACGCCGGCGCCGTGAAACCAGCGCAGCGCCCAGTAGGATGCCCCGATCGGGATGGGGAACCGCGCCCGCAGGTACTGGGGAAACTGCGTGTGATAGGAGGTGGTGAAGCGCAACCCCTGGCGCAGGCAATGGGCGCGGGCAGCGATCCCCAGCGGACCCTCGGTCGCTATGTGCAGCGCCTGGGGCACGAAAGCCCGGATGGCACGCTCGACGCCGCGGGCGGGAAACAGCGACAGGCGGATCTCGGGATAGGTGGGGCAGGCGACGCTGCGAAAGTCGCGCGGCGTGAGCGTGCGGACCTCGTGGCCGAACCGGCCCAGCCACGCGGCGGTCTGAGCCAGTGTGCGCACAACGCCGTTGGTCTGCGGAAACCACGCGTCGGTGACGATCATGACTCTCATGCGGGAGCAAAGGGTCGCACTGCGCCATGACGAATAGATGACTGCCGGAACAACCTTTTCTTACAGTCTTGTGTTGTTTTTCACGGTGTTGCCGACATTTTTTACGGTTTTGCGACGCCCGTATCACGCAACCGCGTGTTTGTAATAGGCTTGTAATGAATTTCCTATATTTGCTTCATGGCGACTTGGAATGCCTTTTTACTCATGGAGCCCGCATGCACAAGTTTTTGACGGAACTGCGCACCCAGCGCTTCGATGATCACCGCTTCTATCATCACAGCCGCATCAATCAATCCCTGCACCTGCTGAGCGCCATCAGCTTCCTGATCGCCTACGTCATGATGTTCAAGGATCCGGTGGCGGCCGCGCTCATCGGCTGGCTGGTCTCCATGGTCAGCCGGCAGTCGGGCCACTTCTTCTTCGAGCCCAAGGGCTACGACGAGGTCAACAATGTCAGCCACGAATACAAGGAAGCCATCAAGGTGGGCTACAACCTGCGCCGCAAGGTGATCCTGCACGCCGTGTGGGCGCTGGTCCCCTTGATCGTGTGGCTGAACCCGACCTTCTTCGGGCTGGCTGCGCCCTGGAGCGGCGGCGCGGAGTTCCTGCGCCGCGTGGGCGAGATCTGGCTGTTCCTGGGACTGGGCGCCCTGCTGTTCCGCACGGTGCACCTGTTCTTCCTGAGAGACGTGCAGACGGGACTCGTGTGGCTGACCAAGATCATCACCGATCCATTCCACGACGTGAAGCTCTACTGCAAGGCGCCCCTTTACTTGCTGCGCGGCGAGCTGATCGAGCCGGCCCACGGCGAGCGCGCTTGAAGCATTTCCTTGAGCACGCCGCGGCGCAGGGATTTGTTGGTGGTGGTGGGCTCGGCCCACCACCACTGATCACGCTGCATCGCCCGGGCCGCCGCCACGATCCGATCCGCCACCTCGGCGAAATCGGCGGCGGTGTAGTTCAGGCTGAAGATCAGGCGTCCCGTGCCCACCCAGCTCAGGGCGATGCCCGCCTCGCGTAAGTAGTATTGAAACATCCAGTTGTAGCGCGACGGCTGCGTGTAGCAGATGGTCCAGATCGTCGACAGGTTCGCGACTCTGACCGGCAGATGCTCCGCGCCCAGGCGCGTGTTCAGGGAGCGCGCGCGCTCGTTCCACACCTCGTCGAGATCCGCATACAGCGCCCGCAGCGGCTCGCCGTCGAGGCGCTCGAGGAATTCGCGCATCGCGCCCATCACGTAGGGATGCGAGTTGAAGGTGCCGCGCGCGAAGCAGATGTCCGCGGGACGATCCTCGCGAAAGCGGCGCATGAACGCGGCGCGGCCGCACAGCACGCCCACCGGCAAGCCGCCCGCCACGGTCTTGCCGTAGGTGACCATGTCGGCGCGCACGCCGAAATATTCCTGCGCGCCGCCGCGGGCCAGCCTGAATCCCACGAACACCTCGTCGAAGATCAAGACGATGCCGCGCGCGCTGCAGACCGCGCGCAGCTTCTCGAGCCAGGCGCGATAGGCGGCGCGATCGAAGTGGGCGCCGCGGCCGCTGTCGATGAGCGAGGAGTCGCCCGGCGCATTGGCATTGGGATGCAGCGCCTGCAGCGGATTGACCAGCACGCAGGCGATGTCGCGGCGGCTCGCGAGCACCGCGAGCGCGGCCTCATTCATGTCCTCGAGGGTGTAGGTCTCACGCGCCGCGAGCGGATTGCCGACTCCGGGCTGCACGTCGCCCCACCATCCGTGGTAGGCGCCGCAGAAGCGCACCAGGTGCGTGCGCCGCGTGTGGTAGCGAGCCAGCCTCACGGCCTGCATCACCGCCTCGGTGCCGGACATGTGAAAGGAGATCTCGTCCATCCCGGAGATCTGCAGCAGGCGGCGCACGTTGTACTCGAGCACCGGGTGGTAGGATCCGAGGACCGGGCCCAGATCGCGCACGCGCTCCGCTCCGCGCGCGATGCACTCCTTGTAGAAATCATAGCCGAAGACGTTGACGCCGTACGATCCGGTGAGGTCGTAGAAGCGGTTGCCGTCGACGTCGGTGAGGGTGACGCCGGCACTCGACTGCACGAACACGCCGCTCTTGAAGTGCTCGCGCACGAAGCGGCCGAACTGAAAGGGCACGCGGTAGCGGCTGGTGAACTGCAGGTCGGATATGGCGTCCATCACCGAGGCGGTCAACGCGGCGTTGTGCGGCGCGCGGCTCGAGAGCGCAGCGGCGAGGCCCATGAAGCCGGCGCGCCGCGCCCGGGCGATCGGCTCCGGGGCGCAATCGGCTCGAAAGAATCGATCCTCCCGGTACTCGTAGTACGGCACCAGGTTGGCGAAGCGCCGTGCCATGCGCGCATGCCCGGCGAGCGAGCGGTGCTTCGCCCGGGACAGCTGCAGGCGCAGGCGCGCCTTTCGCAGCAGCAGGGCGAGCACGCCGGCACAGAACCCGTAGAGAATGATGTGATCGAACACGATTCGCCTCTATGCGCCGCAATAGGTCGGCGCGCACTTTATTGCAATCGAATGACACTGAGATGACCGCCCGCTCGCTCATCGATCGCATCGTGCAGCAGGAGGACATCAACTTCCTGTTGACCAACCGCCTCCCGCGGCGCTCGCTGACGCGCCTGGTGGGGCGCTTGAGCCGCATCGAGCAGCCCTGGCTGTGCGCCGCCTGCATCCGCCTGTGGAGCCTGTTCACGGATCTGGATCTGTCGGAGGCGCGCGATACCCGCTTCAAGAGCCTGCACGACTGCTTCACCCGCCAGCTCAAGGAAGGAGCACGCCCGATCGATCCCGATCCCGCATGCCTCACCAGTCCGTGCGATGCGCTGGTGGGCGCCTGCGGGCGCATCGAGGACGGCACGGTGCTGCAGGCAAAGGGATTCCCTTACCCGCTCGCGGAGCTCGTGTGCGATGAGGAGCTGGCTCGCCATTATCGCGGCGGCGAGTTCGCGACTCTGCGGCTCACCTCGAGCATGTACCATCGCTTCCATGCGCCCTACGACTGCCGCGTGGAGCAGGTCAACTACATCTCGGGCGATACCTGGAACGTGAACCCGGTCGCGCTCAAGCGCATCGAGCGGCTGTACTGCAAGAACGAGCGCGCCGTCATCCGCTGCCGGCTGCCTTCGGGCGCGCTGCTCACCCTGGTTCCGGTGGCGGCGATCCTGGTGGCCAGCATCCGGCTGAAGTTTCTCGACGTGCGCCTGCATCTGAAGTACCGCGGGCCGAACCGCATCGCCTGCGATGCGCCGCTGGGCAAGGGCGAGGAGATGGGGTGGTTCGAGCACGGCTCGACCATCATCGTGCTCGCACCGCCGGGGCTCTCGCTGTGCGAGCAATGGCGCGAGGGCGGGCGGGTCAGGATGGGCCAGAGCCTCATGCGGCTCGGCGCCCCGGCGGCGCAGGGCTAGGCCGCTTTTCGGGCCGGCCGGGGAAGTTCCGGCCAGCCTCAGAGCGGCCGGCGGTGCCGCGTGAGCGTCGCCGCGATCGAGGCGAGCACCGCCATGCGCACCGCGACGCCATTGTTCACCTGCTCGCGGATGACCGAGTTCGCCCCGTCCGCCACTTCCGATGAGATCTCGACGCCGCGGTTCATCGGCCCGGGGTGCATGACCAGCACCTCGGGCGATGCGAGCCGCAGCCGCCTGGCGTCCAGGCCGTATTCGCGAAAGTACGCCGCGTCGTCCAGGTCGGCCGCCTGCGCCATCCGCTCCTTCTGGATGCGCAGCATGATGACGGCGTCCGCCTCCGCGATGCCGTCCTCGACGCGCGTGAAGCGCAGCGCCCCCTGGAACTCGTCCTCGCCGGGCAAAAGCGTCGCGGGCGCGACCAGGCGTATGTCGGTGGTGCCCAGGGTCCTGAGCGCGCGCGCGGTGGAGCGCGCCACGCGCGAGTGCTTGATGTCGCCGACGATGGCCACCTTCAGGCCGGTGAAGCGGCGCCGGTGGCTGCGGATGGTCAGCACGTCGAGCAGGCCCTGCGTCGGATGCGATACATGCGCCTCGCCCGCGCTGATGACCGAGACGTGCGGGGCGACGTGATCGATCAGGAACTCCGGCATGCCGGCCTCCGAATCACGGATCACGAAGATGTCGGTGTTCATCGCCTCGAGCGTGTAGATCGTGTCCAGCAGGGTCTCGCCCTTGGCGCGCGAGCTCGAGTGCGTGTCGAGATTGAGCACGTGAGCACCGAGGCGGCGGCTGGCGAGGTCGAACGAGGCGCGGGTGCGCGTGCTCGGCTCGAAGAACAGGTTGGCGAGCGTCACGCCCGCGAGCTCACGCCCCTCGTAGGCGGGCTGCCCCGGGAATCGGCGGTAGCTCTCGGCGCGATCGAGAATCGAGGTGAGCGTCTCGCGCGTCAGCCCGTCCAGAGAGATGAGATGGCGCAGTCCCCCGGCGCCGTCGGTTTGTGCACGCATTCACGCCTCATGTTCTTTCGCTGAACCATCGCTCCAGAATGACGCAGGCCGCAGCGGCGTCGACATCGCTCTTCGCCACGCGCCGCGCACGCAGCCCCGAGGCGCGCGCCTCCTTGAGCCGCGCGCTCGCCTCGAGGGAGGAGTAACGCTCGTCCTGCAGCTCGACGGGCAGCGCGTAGCGCTTGCCGAGCTCGCTCGCGAAGCCGCGCGCGCGCGCGGCCAGCGCGCTCTCGGAGCCGTCGGCATTATACGGCAGGCCGACCACCAGCAGGGCCGGCTGCCACTCGCGGATCATCGAGTCGAGCGCATTCCAGCGCGGGCCCGGGGCGCCCGCGGCGAGCGCACCGAGCGGGCTCGCGATGCGGCTCAGCGTGTCTGCGCAGGCCACGCCGATACGGCGCACACCGAAATCGAACGCCAGCACGATCCGCGCGGGCGCGGGGCTGCTCGAGGCCGCAGCGGCCTCATCAGGCATTGCCGCTGATCGGACTGATGCGCGAGAGCTCGACGCCGAGCAAGCGCCCGGCCGCCTGCCAGCGCGATTCGAAAGGCATGTCGAAGATGATGCCGCAGTCGACCGGCGCACTGAGCCAGGCGTTGGCGCGAATCTCATCCTCGAGCTGCCCGCCGTCCCAGCCGGCATAGCCCAAAGCGACCACCGCTTCGGCGGGACCCTGGCCGCGCGCCATCGCCGCCAGGATGTCGCGGGAGGTGGTGACGTGGATGGTGCTCGACACCTTGAGCGTCGAATCCCATTCGCCGCCCGCGCGGTGCACCACGAAGCCGCGGTCGGTCTGCATCGGTCCGCCGCGCAGCACCTGGCGCTCGCTCAAGGGACCGCCCGGCAGCTCGATCTCGAGCTGCTCGAAGATCTCGCCCATGCGCATCGCCATGGGCTTGTTGAGAATGAGACCGAGCGCGCCGCGCGCCGAGTGATCGCATACCAGCGTCACGGTCTGCGCAAAGTTCGGGTCCTCCATCGTCGGCATGGCGATCAGCAGCTGATTGGTCAGGTAGTCCGCATCGCTCATTGGGCAGCCCATCCGCGGTTTGAATCCACAGTCTACGGCGATCCGCCCTGGTGCGCGCCCCCCGCGGCTGCCGCGGCCGCCGGGCCGGCGGCCGGCTCGTGCGCCGGTTGGTTCGGGTCTGCATAAAATACGCTCGAGCCTTGCGCTGCACCATCGAGGAATTGCCACTCATAGGCAATTCGAATCTGGTCGTGCTTGGCGGCGAGCTCGCCCGGGAAGGGGTCGTAGGGCGCCGCCAGCTTCAAGATGCGCATGGCCGCCTCGTCGAGCTCGGCCCGGCCGCTCGAGCGGCGGATGATGCTTTGCAGCAGCGTGCCGTCGGCGCCGATGGTCACCTCGATGACCGGGGTGCCCGAGAGCTTGCCGCGGCGCGCGGCGCTCGGGAAATTCATCGTGCCCACGCGCTCGATCTTGCGCCGCCAGCTGTCCAAGTAGACCGCCACGTCGGAGGCGCGCGTGTCCGCCGAGATCCAGAGCTGCTGCCTGGGCTCGCCGCGCATCCGCAGCTCGATGCCGTCGTCGTTCGAGGCCATCCCGATGTCGGGCCGGCTCTCCAGCAGCATGGGGAGCTTCGAGGGCTGCTCATCGGCCGTCGCGGCCGCGAAATACAGGATCTTGGTCGATGCCGCACGCGTGGCGATGACCTCGTCGTCGCCCAGGTCCTTGCCCGCCTCCAGGGCGGCCATGCCCTCCCCGTCGGGGATCCCCGGCCGGTCGGCCGACATGAGCGAGGAGCGGGGGATGCGCGCACGCTCGCGCTTCAAGGTATTGCCCGAGCCGAGCTGGCTGCGCTGAGCGAGGTAGGGCGCGTTCGGATTCTTCGCGACCGCCGGCGCCTGCTCGTTGACCAGGACCACCTCGAGGGCCGGTCCGTCGCCCTCCGCGGCCTGGTTGCCCGAGGAGCTGAAGGTCACGCCGAGGATGACGATGCCGTGAACCAGCGCCGCCAGAAAGCAGGTGGTGAGCATGCGGTCGTTCGCCGGCGGCAGCCCGGCCTTGAGCAATTCGGAACTCATCGAGCGTCCAGGATAGCGTCGATCGCCTTGACCAGTCTGCCGCCGATGTCGACATCGTGCTTCTTGTTTAGTTCGCGGATGCCGGTCGGGCTGGTGACGTTGATCTCGGTCACATAGTCGCCGATCACGTCGAGCCCGACGAAGATCATTCCCGCTTCTTTCATCTTCGGCCCGATGATCGAGCACAACCAGCGGTCCCGCTCGTTCAGCGGGCGGCTCTCTGCGTGTGCGCCGGCGGCCAGATTACCGCGATGATCGGCGGCATCCGGCATGCGCTGCAGCGCAAAGGGCACCGGCTCCCCGTCGATGAGGATGATGCGGTTGTCGCCGCCGGTGACGATCTCGGGCAGGTAGCGCTGCACGATCGCATAGCGCTGCCCGTAATCGGTGAGCGTCTCGAAAACGACGTTGCGGTTCTTGTCGCCCTGCTCGAGGACGAAGATCGACCGGCCGCCCATGCCGTGCAGCGGCTTGCAGACGGCCTTGCCCTGCTCGCGCAGGAACTCGGCCATATCATGCATGTCGCGCGTGATCAGGGTCGGCGCGCAGCATTCGGGGAACCACGCCGTATAGACCTTCTCGTTCATGTCTCTGAGGCCCCGGGGATCGTTCACGACCAGAGCCCCCTGCAGGCGGGCCCTCTCGAGTATGTAGGTGCCGTAAATGTATTCGGTGTCGAACGGCGGATCCTTGCGCATCAGGATGACGTCGAACGTGCCGAGCTTAGCGACCTCGCGCGGGCCGCGGGCGAACCAATTGCTCAGATCGTCGAACACCTCGAGCGGCGCAAGACGGGCCCAGGCGACACCGTCGCGCAGCGAGATGTCGCGCAGCTCGGCGTAATGGAGCTGCCAGCCGCGCGCCTTGGCAGCGAGCAAGATCGCCAGCGTCGAGTCCTTGGCGGGGTTGATGGCCTCGATGGGGTCCATGACCACGACCAGACGCACTTGAGACGGCATTCTCGATCCTCCAGGAGCCCGCAACGAAACCAACGACGGGCGCGGCAGTCTAGCGCAAGCGCTCGGCGCGCGGCCGTTGTCGAAAACTGTGAACCACGCCTCCGCCGTTTGCCTCACATTGCCGCGAAATGTCGACTCCGTACCGTGGCTTGCCAGCCCCGGATATGTTAAAAAGCCACGAGATTCCAGCACCTACGCACGCCGGCGTGCAAGGACTTTCAAGTTCCATGCAGAGCATGATCAGCAATGGCAAGCCGAAACTGGCGGGGCTCAAGGTCCTCGTGATCGACGACAGCAAGACCATTCGCCGCACCGCCGAGACGCTTCTCACCAAGGAGGGCTGCGAGGTGTTCACCGCGGTGGACGGCTTCGATGCGTTGTCCAAGATTGCCGATCATCAACCCGACATCGTGTTCGTGGACATCATGATGCCACGTCTCGATGGCTACCAGACCTGCTCTCTCATCAAGCACAACAAGGTGTTCAAGCAGATTCCGGTGATCATGCTGTCGAGCAAGGACGGTCTGTTCGATCGCGCCCGCGGGCGCATCGTCGGGTCCGAGCACTATTTGACCAAGCCGTTCACCAAGGACGAGCTGCTCGGTGCGATCGAGGCACACGTCGGGAAATGACGGAGAATCGGATGGCCCTCATTTTAATCGTCGACGACTCACCCACCGAGGTGTTCGTCATGCAGAAGGCCCTGGAGAAGCATGGATTCAAGACCGCCTCGGCCGAGAACGGCGAGGAGGGCATCCGCAAGGCGAAGGCGATGAAGCCGGACCTGATCTTCATGGACATCGTGATGCCGGGCGTGAACGGCTACCAGGCGACGCGAATGCTGAACAACGATCCCGAAACCAGTCTGATACCGATCATCATGGTGACGACCAAAGGACAGGAGACCGACCGGGTGTGGGGATTGCGCCAGGGCGCGGTGGACTATCTGGTCAAGCCGGTATCCGCCCAGGCCCTGGTCGAGAAAGCGCAGGCCGCGCTGGCCGTATGACGAGCACCGCAAGCGGGGGCGACACAAGCTTGCGGAGCTTGCGCGACCGCCCGTTCGAACTGCTCAAGGAGCTCGAGAAGCGCAGCCGCGCGGTCTCCACGGCCAGCACGCCCGAGCCGGGCGCGGGCCGGGAGTGGGTGGGAGTGGCTTGCCGGATGGGCGGGGAGACCTTTCTGATCGCACGTGAGGAGACTCGCGAGGTGCTGGGCTATCCGGCGGTCATCACCCGGATCCCGGGCGCGAAGAGCTGGGTGAGGGGGCTCGCCAACGTGCGCGGCTCGCTCCTGCCCATGCTCGATCTGCGCCAGTTCCTGGGGAGCGGCGCCACGCATCCGGGACGCAACACCCGCGTGGTGGTGGTGAACCACCGCGAGATTCCCGCCGGCCTCATCGTCGATGAGGTGCTGGGCTTCAGGCGCTTTGCCGAATCGGAATTCGGCGCCGAGGCGCCGCCGACGGTGGTTCGCTGCGAGAGCTATCTTGCGGGCGCATTTCGCCGCGGCGGCGAGGTATGGCCGGTGCTGAGCTTGAAGAGCTTGGTGGAGAGCCAGAGCTTTCTGCAGGCGGCGAGCTGAATGGCCCCACCGAAGCCCATGACGGCGCGCGAGCCGGCCCCGAAGATGAATCCATCGGCGCTGCTCATCGCGCTGATCGGCGCCTGCCTCGCGGGCGCCCTGCTGCTGACGCTGCTCACCCGGACGGCCGCTCCGAGCATGGCGTCCGGCGAGCAGCTGAGCCTGCTGGCCGAGCGCATTCCGTTCGAGGCGCAAAATGCGCTGCGCGGCGAGCCGAGCAGCTTCGATTCCCTGGCGCGGAGCATGGCGCGCCTCAAGGCCATGGCCGCGGGCGATACGGCCGCCAAGCTCGAGCCCGACCTCACGAAACTCGGCGCCGCCGTCGCCGCCGTCGGCGATGCGCGCCCGGCCGTGGAGGCCATCGGCGCCGCCAACCGGGAGACGCGCGAGCTGGCGCCGAAGCTGCTCTCCGATCTCGGCGATCTGGCGAGCGCCGTGGGCGTGCAGAAGCTCGAGGGCATGAGCCGCTATCTCGAGCGCTTCGAGCTCACCGTGCAGCGCATTCAGCAGGAGCTCAACGGCCTCGCTTCCGGCGTGAGCGATGCGGCTCCCGCCGCTCAGCGGCTCGCCGACAGCCTGGAATTCCTCAACCAGGTGATGCGCGGACTGTCCGGCGAGGAGTCCGGAATGGCGCTGTCGCGCGTCACCGGAGCCGACGCCGAGCAGCGCCTGAAGACCGTGGTACAGCGCAATCAGCAGTTCGCGGCGAGCGTGCGCAAGGCGATCGGCGCGGCCGAGGCGCTGTCGAAGGCGCAGGCCGCGGCCCGCTCGCTGCCGGGACTGTCGAGCACCATGAGCGCGCAGCTCGGCGGGGCGCCGCAGACGGCACCGCAGCCGGGCGGGGCGTACAAGTACTGGGTCGCGGCTCTGCTGGCGGCGGCGGCGGCGCTGCTCATCGTGCTGTTCACGGTGCTGCGCAAGTCGATGACGGCGCGCCGCTCGAGCGAGCTGCGGGTGCGCGAGAACGAGCGCAATCAAGAGGCCATCATGCGCCTGCTCGATGAGCTGTCGAGTCTCGCCGACGGCGATTTGACCGTGCAGGCGACCGTCACCGAGGACATCACCGGCGCCATCGCCGATTCGATCAATTACGCCATCGAGGCGCTGCGCGAGCTGGTCACCACCATCAACGACAGCGCCATCCAGCTGGACGGCGCCGCCCGGCAGACCCAGGCCGCCGCGGCCCACATGGCGAAGGCGAGCAGCGCCCAATCCCGCCAGATCAGCGCCGCGAGCGAGTCCATGGCGGACATGGCGGCCTCGATCGAGGAAGTCTCCGGCAACTCCGAGCGCAGCGCGGACGTCGCGCGTCATTCGGTGGACATCGCCCACAAGGGCGGCGATGCCGTGCGGCGCACGATCGACGGCATGAACGCCATCCGCGAGACCATCCAGGAGACCAGCAAGCGCATCAAGCGCCTCGGCGAGAGCTCGCAGGAGATCGGCAACATCGTCGAGCTCATCAACGACATCGCCGAGCAGACCAACATCCTCGCCCTGAACGCATCGATCCAGGCCTCCATGGCCGGGGAAGCGGGCCGCGGCTTCGCGGTGGTGGCCGACGAGGTGCAGCGCCTCGCGGAGCGCGCCGCCAACGCGACCAAGCAGATCGAGGTGCTGGTGCGCACCATCCAGACGGACACGAACGAGGCGGTGGTATCGATGGAGCGCAGCACCACCGATGTGGTCGGCGGCGCGCTGCTGGCCGAGAACGCCGGCGCCGCGCTCGAGGAAATCGAGCAGGTCTCGAACCAGATCGCGAGCCTGGTGCAGAACATCTCGGCGAGCGCGCGCCAGCAGGCCGCGGTGTCCGGCAACATCTCGAAGAGCATGCAGGTGGTGCGCGAGATCTCCACGCAGACGGCGGAGGGCTCGACCGCGACCTCGACCTCGGTCGCCAAGCTGGCGGCCCTGTCCGCGCAGCTGCGCAAATCGGTCGCCGGCTTCCGGCTGCCCGATTATGGCGCCGGCACCACCACCGTGGCCGGCGCTCATGTGAACGGCCAGGCGGGGACGGCGCTCGCCGCCCCGGGCGGCGGCGCGGCGCCCGGCAGCGCAAGTCCGGGCGGCGCGGGCAGCGCCGGGAAGATGCGCAAGGCGAGCGGTGCGGGCGCCCGCGCATAGCGGTGCCGACGATTCTGATGACCGACATCAGCTCTCAAACCTTGCATCTCGTTTCCAAGGAGCTGGCGACGACGCTGAACGAGGCGCGCGCGGCGCTCGAGGCGTACGCCGAGCGTCCCGACCAGACCGCCCTGCTGGAGAAGTGCGCCGACCAGCTGCATCTCGCGCACGGCGTGCTGCGCCTGGTGGAGGTGTACGGCGCCGCCCTGCTCGCCGAAGAGATGGAGCACGTCACCCGCTATCTGCTCACCGCAGGAAACGACCAGAAGCGGCAAGGCGACGGCCTCGATGCCCTGATGCGGGCGATGGTGCAGCTGCCGACCTATCTGGAGCGCGTGCTCTCCGGCGGCCGCGACCTCGCCCTGGTGCTGCTGCCGCTGCTCAACGACCTGCGCTCGGTTCGCGGCAGCCCGCTGCTCTCCGAGGGGACGCTGCTGCTCCTCAATCTGAAGTCCGATCAGCCCGCCCAGCCCCAGCCGCAGCGCCAGGACGAGCAGTCGATCACGGTGGCTCAGTGGGCGCGCCGGCTCCGTCCGCGATTCCAGGTCGGCTTGCTCGGCTACATCCGCGGCGAGCGCACGGTTCAGAACCTGGAAATCCTCGCCAAGGTCGCCGAGAAGCTCGAGCAGGTGGCAACGACGCAGCCGGTCTTCCAGCTCTGGTGGGTGATCGGGGCGATCCTCGAGGCGGTGCGGGCCAACGGCCTGGAGGGCAGCGCCACCTTGAAGCGTCTGCTCGGACAGGCGGACCGCCAGATCAAGCTCCTGTACGAGGTGGGCGAGGCGCGCTACTGCGAGAATCCGCCGGTCGACTTGCTGAACAACCTGCTCTACTACGTGGCGCGCGCCACCACCTCGGATGGCCGCATCGCCGCCGTGCGCGCCTCGTTCAAGCTCTCCGATCTGCTGCCGGTGGACGACTCGATCGAGCAGGAGCGCGAGAGTCTGTCGGCCCCGAGCGTGAAGCTGATGCGCACCGTGGCGGCGGCCATCAAGGAGGATCTGTCCAAGGTCAAGGACGTCCTGGACATCTTCGTGCGCCGCGGCGGGGGACGCCCCGAGGAGCTCGCGCCGCAGCTCGATCTGCTCAAGAAGATCGCCGACACCTTGGGCGTGCTCGGGCTCGGCGAGCTGCGCCAGCGCGTGCAGCAGGAGATCGCTGAGCTCGCCGAGAGCTTGAGCAGCGGCAAGAGCCCGTCCGAAGCGGCGCTGGTGAAGGTGGCCGGCGTGCTGCTGTCGGTCGAGGACAGTCTGGACGATCAGCTCGTGCGCCTCATCCTGCCGAGCGCGGCGGGCGGCGGCGCGCCGGGCGCCAGCGCGGACTCCGAGCCGGCCGCGGACCATGATTTCGACTTCCGCCAGGTGAGCGAGGCGGTGCTGCGCGAGTGCATCGTGAATCTGGCGCGCATCAAGGAGGCGGTGTCGATCGCCGTGCAGAAGCCCAACGAATTCTCGCCCCAGGGCCTCGACAACGTGCCGCAGCTGCTGCGCGGCATCACCGCGGGCCTGCTGATGCTCGGCAAGGTGCGGGCGGTCGAATTGATGGATGCGATCGGCATCGAGGTACGCAAGCTGATCGAGCCGGGTGCGGGCGTTCCGGATGCCTTGCGTCTCGAACGCATCGCCGATGCCATCGTGAGCATCGAGTACTACATGGAGACGCTGCAAAACGGCCGCACCGACCCATGGTACATGCTCGACAACGCCGAGATATGCATCAAGGCGCTCAATGCGGACTCCGGGCCCCGTGTGCCGAACGTGGCGCTGCCGGCGGATGGCGCGCTCTCCGCGGCGGAAGTCGCGAGAACCCTGCAGATCGATACCGAGGCGACCTCCACGCTCGAGGAGCGCAACCAGCGCGCCCAGGCGGCGACCCAGCCCGTGATCGCGCCCGCCGCGGCGCAGGAGGTCGACCCGCAGTTCGTGGAGCTGTTCATCGAGGAGGCCAAGGAGGAGATCGCCTCGATCCAGCAGACGTTCCCGCTGTGGGACCAGAATCCGATGGATCACGAGTCGCTCGCGCACCTGCGGCGCAGCTTCCACACGCTCAAAGGGAGCGGGCGCATGGTGGGCGCGCGCCTCATCGCCGAGTTCGCCTGGGCCATCGAGAATCTGCTCAACCGGATCATCGACAAGACGCTGTCGCGCACGCCCGGGATGATGGGCCTGCTGCGCAACGCCGTGGCGACCCTCCCCGATCTGGTCGGGCAATCCGAGGCAGGCCAAGCCGCCGGGGTGGATGCGATCATGGCGCGCGCCTTCGCCTACGCGGACGGGCGCGAGGTCGACGCCGCGGCGGTGGCGCTCGCACCCGAGGATCGCATCGACGGCGGTGCGACCGGCTCGATCGCCACTCAGACCCCGGCGCCCTGGGCGGGGACGGCGGGAGGCGCCGCGGGGCCGACAGTGCTGCGCCCGGGTGCGTCTGCGGGCGCAGAGGCGGTGGGGGCGGCGGCGGGCGCCATGGATCCGCAGCTGCACGAGATCTACAGCAAGGAGGTTTCCAGCCATCTTGCGGAGATTCGCGACTACCTCCGCAAGCGCGCCGGCCAGCCCGCGCCGCACGAGCTGCCCGAATCGGTGTACCGGGCGATCCACACGCTCAGCGGCAGCTCCAAGATGGCGGAGGCGCGCCACGGCATCCGCATCACCGAGCCGCTGAATCATTTCATGCGCAAGGTGTTCGACAGCGGCCGCGGCCTGTCGGACGCGGCGCTCGCGGCGCTCGCCGATGCGGTGCGCGCGATCGACAACGTCGTCTCCCACATCAACGAATCGACCTCGTTCTTCGCCGAGCAGCCCTCGCTCCTCGAGCGCCTGCGCGGGCTCGAGGCCGAGCTCGACGCCGAGCTCGCGCGCGGGGCGATCGACACGAGCGCATCGGCGCTGCTGCCCCAGCTCACGCAGGTCCCGCAGCCGCCGCCGCGCCCGCGCGAGGCCGATCGGGCCGCGGCGGCAGCGCCCGCGCCTGCCGAACCGGCAATGGCCGCCGCCGCGCCGGCCGCGGCCGCTGCGCCGGCCGCCCCGCCACCTGCGCCCGCGGCATCCCCGCCCGCGGCACCCGGACTCGCGGCACCTGCGCCCGCGGCACCCGCACCGGACGAGTTCGATCACGAGATCGCCAACATCTACAGCGAGGAGGCGACCGAGCTGATCGAGGCGGCCGAGACCGCCCTCACCGGGTGGAACAGCGACCGCAAGGACAAGCAGCGCGTGGCCGAGCTGCAGCGCACGCTGCACACCCTGAAGGGCGGGGCGCGCATGGCGGGCATCACCGCCATGGGGGATCTGAGCCACGAGCTCGAGACGCTGGTCATCCAGATCGACGGCGGCGCGCTCAGCGCCGACGATCATGCGCTCACGCTGATGCAGGCGAGCCTCGATGAGCTCGCGCGCATGCGCGACCTGGTGAGCAGCGGCGTGCTGCCGAGCGCGGCGGCGGCGCTGCTCGCACAGATCCGGGAGCTGAGCGCGGGCAGCTCGCCGGCACCGTCGGCGGCGCCCACTGCTGCCGCGCCGGCCGCCGCGGCGCCCGCGTCCGCGCCCGCCGCTGCGTCGGCCGCGTCCGGCGCCGCTTCGCGCGTGGTGAGCTTGGCGTCCCCGTCGGCCGGCCGCGCGACATCCGCCGAGCCGGGCACGGCCGCCCCCCGGCCTGCGGCCGAGCCCGCCGCCGCGCCTGCGGAGGATTCACTGCCGTCGATCTCGGCTGCCGAAGAATCGCTGTCGCAGCTCGAGCTGAGCAGCGGCCCCGTGCTGCCCGGGCGCGAGAGCGTGCCGGCGGAGCGCGTCGAGATGGCGCGCGTGGATGCGGATCTGCTCGACGCGATGCTCAACAACGCCGGCGAGGTGAGCATCTTCCGCTCGCGGCTCGATCAGCAGGTCAACTCCATCGATTTCAACCTGGCAGAGCTCGCGCGCACGGTGACGCGCCTCAAGGAGCAGCTGCGCGGCCTGGAGATCGAGACCGAGGCGCAGGTGCTCAACAGGCATCGCGACGAGGACGACGCGCACCGCGACGATTTCGACCCGCTCGAGCTCGACCGCTATTCCTCGATTCAGCAATACTCGCGCGCGCTCGCCGAGACCTCGAGCGACGTGGCGAGCATCCAAGGGCTGCTCGAGACCCTGACGCGGGAGGCGCAGAACCTGCTGACGCAGCAGGCACGCACCATCACCGAGCTGCAGAACAGCTTGATGCGCACGCGCATGGTGCCGTTCCAGCGGCACGTACAGCGCCTCACCCGCCTGGTGCGCCAGGCGGCCAACGATACCGGCAAGCGCGCCGAGCTCATCGTCCAGGGCGCATCCGCGGAGCTCGACCGGCAGATGCTCGAGCGCATGGTGGCGCCGCTCGAGCACATGCTGCGCAACGCCGTCGTGCATGGAATCGAGCCGCCCGAGCGCCGCACGGCCCTCGGCAAGCCGGATGTCGGGCGCATCTCGGTGAGCCTCACGCGGGACGGGGCCGAGGTGGTGATCGTGGTCACCGACGACGGCGGCGGCATCAACGTGAAACTGATCCGCGAGAAGGCGGTGGCGCTGGGTCTCGCCGATCGGCACTCCAAGCTCACCGACGAGGAGGCGATGCAGCTGATCCTCGAGCCGGGGTTCTCGACCGCCGGGCGCGTCACGCAGGCGGCGGGCCGCGGCGTGGGCATGGACGTGGTCGCCACCGAGGTGAAGAAGCTCGGCGGCGGCCTGTTCATCGAGTCGACGCCGGGGAAGGGCTCGCGCTTCACGATCCGCCTGCCGTTCACCCTGGCGATCAGCCAGGCGCTGATCGTGCGCGTCGCCGAGGAGGTTTACGCACTGCCGCTCGCCACCGTGGAGGGCGTGGTGCGCTTGCCGCGCAACATCGTCGCGCGCCACCTCGGCAAGGACTCGCCGCTGTTCGAGTACGGCGGGCAGAAGTACCGCTTCCAGCACCTCGGCACCTTCGTCGGTCTCGGGGCGACCCGCTTGCCGGAAACGGACGTGTCCATGTCGGTGGTGCTCATCCGCGCGGGCGAGCATTCGACGGCCCTGGTGACCGACGAGCTGGTCGGCAGCCGCGAGATCGTGGTCAAGTCCCTGGGGCCTCAGATCTCGGGGATTCGCGGCATCGCCGGGGCGACCATCCTGGGCGACGGCCGCATCGTCGTGATCCTGGACATGGGCTCGCTGGTGCGCTCGGAGTGGCGCGCCCGTCCGACGGAGACCACCGTGCTCGAGCAGCGCGACCGGCGCACCTTCGCGCTGGTGGTGGACGATTCGATCACCGTGCGCCGCGTCACGCAGCGGCTGCTCGAGCGCAACGGCATGCGCGTGCTCACGGCCAAGGACGGGGTGGACGCGGTGTCGCTCCTGCAGGAGAACCTGCCCGACATCATCCTGCTCGACATCGAGATGCCGCGCATGGACGGCTACGAGGTCGCCGCCCACGTGCGCAACGACCCGCGCCTGAAGAACATCCCCATCGTCATGATCACCTCGCGGGTGAGCGAGAAGCACCGCGCGCGCGCGATCGAGCTCGGGGTGGACGACTATCTCGGCAAGCCGTATCAGGAAAGCCAGCTCCTGGACGCGATCGAGCCGCTGGTCAACCGCCGCAGCGCCATCGCCCGATAGAGACCGCATGTCCGACCTGCGCGACGAGCTCTACAGTCTGCTGGTGCCCTTGATGGGCGAGCGTCTCATCGTCCCGCGCGCCTGCGTCGCCGAGGTCATCGGCTACCAGGCTCCGGCGGACATGACCAATGCGCCGCCCTGGTACGCCGGGCTGGTGTCCTGGGGCGAGCGCAGCGTCCCCGTGGTGTCCTTCGAAGGGGCCATGGGGCAGGCGCTGCCGGCCGTTTCCGGGCGCACCCGCATCGTGATCTTTCACGCCTCCTCCGGCGTCCTGCCGGGCGGCTACTTCGGCATCCTGACGCAGGGGTTTCCGCAGCTCGTGCGGGTGAACGCCGATGTGATCCGGCCCGACCCCTCGCGCAGCTTCACCGAGCGTGCGCCGGTGATCTGCCAGGTGCGCATGGTGAACGAGACGCCGCTGATTCCCGACCTGCAGCGCCTCGAGCAGATGATCGCGGAAGAGACCTCGGTGATGACCTGAGGGCGCCGCCCGGGCGGAGGTGAATCTGCGATGTCCGAATTCAAGTTCTGCCCCCGCTGTACCGCGCCACTCGCCGAGCGCACGGTGCAGGGCGAAGTGCGCAGCGCCTGCTCCGCCAATTGCGGCTTCGTTCACTACGACAACCCGACGCCGGTGGTCGCGGCGGTCGTGGAGCACGACGGCATGGTGGTGCTCGCACACAATCGCGCCTGGCCGCAAAGCTTCAGATCCTTTTACGGACTGATCACGGGCTTCCTGGAGCGCGGGGAATCGCCGCAGCAGTGCGCGCTGCGCGAGGTGAAGGAGGAGCTCGATCTCGTGGGTACGGCGGCGACCCTCATCGGCGTCTATCCGTTCGAGCAGATGAATCAGGTGATCATCGCCTACCACGTCCCCGCCGACGGCGCGGTCACGCTGAATGATGAACTCGACGACTTTCGCCACGTGCCGCCCGGTGAATGCAAGGCCTGGCCGGGCGGCACGGGGCTCGCGCTGCGCGACTGGCTGCGCAGCCGCGGGTTCGAGCCGCCGATGCTGGAGATGGTCAGGAAAACGACGGGGTAGGGGGGCGCTGCGCGCCGACCTCGAGCAACGGCAGGATCCCGGCGCTGACCGTGTCGAGGCGGACTGTCCATTGGCGAAATGCGCTCATCCGGCTGTTGGCCCGCGGCAGCGATTCAATCGCGCCCGTTTTCAGGTCGAGCAGACGCATCCCGCTGTCGCGCGGGCCGGTGGCCTCGACGCGGAACACGAGTTTCGGCAAGTCGCCCAGCAGCATGAGCTCGACGGTCGCCTCCGAGGCCGCATCCAGGTTCTCGACCAGACTTTCGAGGTTGGGCGCGATGAGCAGGTCGGCCCCGAAGTCGAGCACCTCGAAGGGCGTCTGGCGGTGCTCAAATGACCCTCGCACCGCGTCGTACATGACCATGACGCGGGTCTTGCGCGGGTCCCGGGAGCTCACCGCGCAGAATCCGCGCGCGCGGCCAAGCTGCACCAATGAGCCGGGCGTCACCTGCGAGAGCAGTCGAAGCTGGACCGGCGGGTCAAGTTGGAGCATGGCCTTTCATTCCTCCGTCGAGCCAAAGATTACGCGAAACCGAACTGCCAGTGGCAACTCCGGGGTGGCCGGCAGATGAATCCAAGCGATCATCGCGCACCACCCGCCCGCCGCTGCCGGAGATAGGCAAGAAAACGACATCGGAGTAGGGTGGCCAATCAAAGCTCGCTCGCAAGCGTATGCGGGTGTCGAGTCAATAAAATGCAGCGGCCAAAAAGGGAGGGATGCCCATGACGGCGATCACGCGCGACGGCGGCATGACGAGCGAGGAGAAGTTCGTCATCTTCGCTTCGTCGATCGGCACGATGTTCGAGTGGTACGACTTCTATCTGTACGCGGTTCTGGCGCCGTTCTTCGCTTCGCTGTTCTTTCCGGCCGGCAACGACACCGCGGCACTGCTTTCAGCCTTCGCCACCTACGCGGCCGGCTTTCTGGTGCGTCCGTTCGGCTCCCTGTTCTTTGGCCGCCTGGGCGACCTGGTCGGCCGCAAGTACACCTTCCTCGTCACGATCATCGTCATGGGCATGGCAACCTTCCTCGTCGGCCTGCTGCCGACCTACGCGGCCATCGGCTGGCTGTCGCCGGTGTTGCTCGTCGCATTGCGGCTGCTGCAGGGATTGGCGGTCGGGGGTGAATTCGGCGGGGCCGCGACTTACGTGGCCGAGCATTCGCGTCCCGGCAGGCGCGGTTACGCGACCAGCTGGATCATGACCACGGCGACTGCCGGATTGGCGCTTGCCTTGATCGTCATCATCGCGTGCCGCGAGCTGATGCAGCCCAAGGCGTTCTCGCAATGGGGGTGGCGCGTTCCCTTCATCGTGTCGGCTGTCTTGCTGTTATTCTCCGTATACATCCGGTTGAAGCTCAATGAGTCGCCGATCTTCCAAAAAATGAAGCAGGAGGGCAAAGGGTCGAAAGCGCCACTGACGGAGAGCTTCGTTCACTATCCGAACAACAAATACGTGCTGCTGGCGACCCTGGGGGTAACTGCGGGCATGGGCGTCGTGTGGTACACGGGCCAGTTCTATGCGCTGTTCTTTCTCATCATTACGCTGAAAGTTCCCTACTTGCCGGCGTATCTGCTGGTGCTCGCCTCGCTGATCATCGGCACTCCCTTCTTCGTCGCGTTCGGCCGGCTGTCCGACCGCATCGGCCGCCTGAAGATAATCCTCGCCGGCTGTCTGATCGCCGCCCTGACCTACTTTCCACTGTTCTCGGCGCTGAGGCACTATGCCAATCCGGACCTCGAGACCTTCTCGAGCCGCAATCCGGTGACCGTCACGGCCGACGGCTCAACCTGCAAGTCGCATGTATTCGTGACGCCCTTCACCAGGTTCTCGAGCTGCGACCGCGCTCAAGACCTGGTCACCAAACTCGGCGTGTCGTTCAAGACCGAAAATGCGCCCAATTCAGGCGACGCGGTGAAACTTGCGATCGGCTCGACCTCGGTCGAGGGCTTCGATGCCGACAAATGGAAAGCGGCATTTCTCGAGGCGGGGTATCCGAATCTACGGCGCGACAAGGACGGCAAGATCGTGGCGAAGCCCGCCGGCATGGAGAGGATCAATTGGCTCATGACCGAGTCGATCCTCGTCGTGATGGTCATCTACGCCGCGATGGCGTACGCCCCGGTCGCGGCGTTTCTGGCCGAGCTGTTTCCGACGAGGATTCGATACACGTCGATGTCGCTCCCTTATCACATCGGCGCCGGCGTGTTCGGCGGCATGCTGCCTTTGCTGGCCACTGCCGTCGTGGCTGCCACGGGCAATATCTACGACGGACTGTGGTATCCGATCGGCATCGCCGGCATGACCACCGTGATCGGCGGGCTGCTGCTGCGCGACACCAAGGATGTCGACATTCATCTGGGATCGGGCATCGAAGCGGTGCAGCATCCCTGACCATCGTTGCCACTCGGCCGAGGACGCATCGAGCTCGGCAGCACGGCGCCGTCATGCGTAAGGGCGTCGTGCTTGCGGCCTCATCGTACGTGGCCTGGGGTTTGTTCCCCGCCTATTTTCTATTGCTGAGATCGGTCTCGCCCGTCGAGGTGCTCGCGCACCGGATGATCTGGTCGCTGGTGTTCCTGTCCTGCGTGCTGGCATATCGCCGGCAATGGTCGTGGCTTCGGCCGCTGACCCGGCAACTCATCGTCAGTTTCGCGGTCAGCGCGGCCCTGCTGTCGGGCAACTGGTTCCTCTACATATGGGCGGTCAGCAGAGGTCATGTGATCGATGCGAGCCTGGGCTACTTCATCAATCCGCTGGTGAATATCGTGCTGGGCTATGTCCTGCTCCACGAACGGCTGCGCCCCGCACAATGGTTCGCGGTCGTCATCGCGGCGCTCGGAGTTTTTTGGTTGACGTGGCAAGGGCACCACTTTCCCTGGATCGCCGTCGTTCTGGCGCTGACGTTCGGATTCTATGGCTTGATGCGCAAGGTTGCGGCGCTCGGCCCGCTCGAAGGCCTGTCGCTCGAGACACTGCTTTTATGTCCGCTGGCGGCAGCCTATCTGGCCTGGACCGCATTCATCGGAGACAACGCTTTCATTCACGCCGATTTCGCTCTGCGACTGGTGATCATGGCGGCCGGGCCGGTAACCGCGATACCGCTGCTGCTGTTCGCCGCGGGCGCCCGGCGCATAAGGCTGTCGACGCTGGGACTGCTGCAATTCATCGCCCCGACGCTGCAGCTGCTGCTTGGCATCTGGATGTTCCACGAGCCGTTCGGGGGCGCGCGCAGGTGGGGCTTCGCGATCATCTGGGCCGCGTTGGCCTTGTATTCCGCCGAGGGGCTGCTGCGCAACTGGTGGCTCGAGCCGCGCGCCGCGGCGACATCACGTGCCCCCGCAGCGGACTGAACGCCGGCCGCAGCGACTACCTTCTGGGCTCATAGCGCATCGCCACCACTCCCGAGCCGAACTCCAGCCGGCTCACGAGCTTCAGGTCGAGGGGCTTCGTCAGCCCGGCGAACAGCGTCGGTCCGTGGCCGGCCAGCCTGGGCTGCACCAGGAATTCGTACTCATCGATCAATGAAAGCTCCGCCAAGGCCAGCGGGAGCTTCACGCCTCCCACCAACAGCCCCCTGCCCGACTCCTGCTTGAGCTGCCGAACGGCGCTCCCCAGATCCCCGCGCA
Source organism: Steroidobacteraceae bacterium (assembly GCA_035504115.1). Classification (GTDB taxonomy): domain Bacteria; phylum Pseudomonadota; class Gammaproteobacteria; order Steroidobacterales; family Steroidobacteraceae; genus Bog-1198. The sequence continues at coordinate 101,639 of DATJSL010000024.1, forward strand.
CGAGCTGCGCGTTCCAGTCGGCGCGCTCCATGGTGCGCGACACCACGTACTTCCTTGCCGCGTCGATCGTTCGAGCGAAAGGCTCCATCCAATCCGGCCTCGCTCCAGTCCCCGCCGGCGGCCGAAACGCGGCCTCCATCATTTCGTAAGTAACCCGGCCAAAGAGGAGCGCATCGGCCCGCGCGATGTTCCCGGCCGCATGACGATGCAATTCTTGGTCCGGGAGGATTGCCCGATGATCGCAGCACCCGTCCAATGTGATGTTGATGGAATAGCGGAGGGGTCGCATTGCGCGAGCGTAGCGCCGCCGGGGCAGATCAACAAGATGGCGGTCACATGCAAGTCCTGCGGCCATCAGGCAGCTCTCAGCCCTGGACATCAGTCTCGAGGATTACCGTGTATGCCCTTGCGTTCCTTGTTCACGCCCGGCCAAGTCGGGTGCCACCCCGTGGCACACCGAATCGTGTTGGCGCCGATGACACGCACGAGGGCTGATGAAGCGACGCTCGCGCCGACGGCGCAGACCGCGCTCTACTATGCGCAGCGCGCCTCGCGCGGCGGGCTTCTGATCAGCGAGGCGACGCATATCTCGCCCGAGGCGACACCGGTGTGGACGATTTATGAAGCGGTGCGCGAGGGCGCAGGACATGTGCCCGGGATCTGGACCGAGACTTAAGGGCAACGGCTGGCAGGCAGTGACCCGCGCGGTGCATGACAAGGGTGCGTTGATCTGCTGTCAGCTGCTGCATGCCGGCCGGGTGGCGCAGCCGGGGATCGCGGATCACCCGGTCGTGCCTCGCGCGCTGGAAACCCGCGAGATCGCACGGGTCATACGCGACTACCGCGGAGCGGCACACAACGCCCGGCGAGCGGGGTTCGACTACATCGAATTGCATGCCGCGCACGGATACCTGGTCGAGCAATTCCTCTGCGATGGCATCAATCGGCGAGCGGATCAGTATGGCGGCTCGGTTGAAAACCGATGCCGCTTTCTATTCGAGGTCGTGGGGGCGCTGGTGGAGGAGATGGGGCCCGGCCGCGTCGCGGTGCGGCTGTCGCCGACCGCGATCGATCCCGCGACCCGCAGGTTCCATCAGACTTACTTCGGCGCAATCTCATCCGACTCCGAGACGCTGTACGGCCACGCCGTCGCCGGATTGAATGCATTCCCGCTGGCCTATCTGATGCTGACGGAACCGCGCATCGGCGCTCTTTCGGTCGACCCGGACGCGGACCACTCGCATGGCCAGCCGATGCGCAATGCGCGGTTTCGCACGCTGTATCGCGGTACCCCGATCGGCGCCGGTGGATTTACGCCCGCGAGCGCCGAAGCGGCGCTGGCGCGAGGGAACTACGACCTGATCGCCTTCGGGCGGTGGTTTCCGGCAAACCCCGATCTTCCCGATCGCCTGCGCGATGGCACCCCGCTGAATGTGTACGACCGCAAGACTTTCTACGGCCGCGGTGCGCAGGGATATACCGACTATCCGGACCGGCACCAGATCGGTGATCCGCGGGCGCGCAGCTACGCCTTGATCGAGCAGTCGCGGATCGGCGTCTCCTCGAAGGCCGCCGAGAGCGGCGCGGATGACCCGGCTCAGAGGCCAATCCTGGACTCTTAGAGGCGGCGGCGGGCGAAGCGCCACACGCAGCACGCACGAGCCATTTCTTCGCGGCGTGCGGATCGCGCGGCGCCGCCGCGCACTGCAGTATAGCGATGCTATACACCGCGCGCCGTGAACTGGGCTATATCGGAAAGACTTCGCGCACCGACGGCCTGCGCGGCTATGGCGAAGCCCTTCCGTCGACGGCTTCGGCCGTGAGGGCCAACCGCTGAAGCCCGGATCCGGAGAAGCCCGGATCCGGGAGGGAGTCCGCATCGTCGAAGCCAGATGCGGCGAGTCCTCGACTTCAACCCAGCCCTTGCTGCGTGGCGACGGCCTTGGCGAGCGCGGCTGCTGTCATGTGCGCGCTCGGCTGAAGAGCAAAACAGTATGCGACGGCGCCGATCACGAGCGTGCTCATAAAGAGCGTGCCGGCGAGCGCGGTGAGTTTGGTCGTGAAGGTGTCCATGTGTGTCTCCTTGCCAGTGTAGTTGCGTTCAATTCCTGCTCGTAGAACACAGCAAGGGCCGGGAAGTTGCAGAACCGGATCGCGGTTGACGTCGGGGATGGATCCCGCGACGACACGGGCTGGTACCGGACGGGCGCATGTGCGCGATCATGGAGCGCGGCTGATGTGAGCCGCGATCAGCACCGAAGAATCGAGCGCAAGCCTCACTTCGTCTGCAGGGCTTCGAAAACATCGTCGTCGGTGTCGACCCCGCCAGCCTGCGCGCGGGCAACCAAATGGCGTTGCATAACCGGCATGTCGTTCGTCTCGTCTTTCGGTATCTGCATTCAACTCGCGGCAGCCACCGTCAATTCAAACACCCAGTTAAGCCTGGCCGAGTAACGGTGGCCGGCAAGAAGCGATGATTTGGCATCTGGCACGCTCAACAGTATCCTGAAGCAATCAGGCTTGAAGAAGTAAGGGCAATCTCATGCGCTACGCAGTCGTTATTGAAGCCGCCGGCGACAACAATTCGGCGTACGTCCCGGATCTGCCGGGTTGCGTAGCGACTGGCAGTACACCTGCGGAGACCGAGACGGCTATTCGCGAAGCGATCGAATTCCATCTCAAGGGGATGCGCGAGGACGGAACTCCAGTTCCTCCGCCCTCTAGCCGGGTCGAGTATGTCGAGGTTGCCGCGTAGAGGATCAATCGAACACTCCCATAAAGGCTGCCGCTTATGGGAGTGTCTACTATGCAATGTATGGACTTTTGTACATACATCGGCTAGTCTGAGCCCATGATCGAGGCGGTCGCCGGATTCGATTGGGATGACGGGAACCGCGAGAAATGTTGCAAGCACGGCGTGACGCGTGAGGAGATCGAAAGCGTATTCAAGGGAGGAACGTTGCGGTTGTATCCCGATCCGGCGCACTCAGTGAGTGAGACGCGATATCTGGGCATCGGGCGGATCGACACGGGGCGGCGCGTCCTGGTGGCGTTCACGTACCGGGAGATCGAGAAGCAGCGTTTGATCCGCCCTATCAGCGACCGGTATATGCATGCGAAGGAGATCAAGCACCTATGAAGCGCAAAGCCAAGACCCTAGCGAAGCTACCTCGACTGAAGACTGATCTGCAGGCCGAGCGGTTCGTTGCCGGTAGCGATCTTACGAAATTCGATCTCTCAGCATTGACGGCGACGCAGTTTGAATTTGCCGCCAAGGAGGCGCGGATTAACATGCGATTGCCGAGTGAGCTCTTGAGCGAGGTCAAGCGCGTGGCGCAGCAACGAGGTGTCCCTTATCAGCGGTTCATCCGCCAAACGCTCGAGCGGGCAATCAAGGAGCCCAGGCAATGAGTAGCGGATCGTCGCCGATTGACATAGACCGTCTTACAGAGGCGGAGCTGATCGAGCTCAATCATCGTATCGTGGCGCGGCTGCGCTTCATGCGCGAGCTCGACGCACACACCAACATGTTGGAATTTCGAATCGGCGAGCGCGTGACCTTTCATCCGGACGGTCGAGCGTCGGTGACCGGGATGCTCACGCGTTACAACAAGAAGACCGTGACCGTAGTGACGGACGATGGCCATCGCTGGAATGTGGCGCCGCAGTTCCTCGAGCGGATATCGCCTGTCGCGGCGGCGGAAACTGCTACCGGCAACGTCGTGTCAATTCAACGGCGCGACAAACATTCCCAATAATGACTGCCGTAAACGCGCGAGTTACCGCGCCGGAAGGTGTGTTTCACAGGCGATTGATTCCTCTGTCGTGAGTCCGAGCCAATGCTCGTTTTTGGGAAAGTTGGCGATTTTAGCTTGCTCTGCTTTGGGTCGATGTGATCGCGATCGGCGATCCTCGCCGCTGCTCGTCGACTAAACGGTAGGAAGACATCTCTGGTTGGGGGAGTGGCAGAGGACAGCCATGCCCACCGATCAATCTCCTCCGCCGGCGCTTCCTCAAGCCAAGCTGACGCGAGCGCTCATTGTCATCGCCCCCCATATCGAGCGCTTTCGCAGGCCACGACCATCGATGTCTGGATCCAGCCGCCCCGCGGAGCACGCCACAGTGCCAGGGATCTGTCTTGGGGTTCCGCTATTGAACTCCCCAAACCCACTGCCTCCGTTCGAATCCCCATGGCTCATCGCTTCCGCTGGTGTCCTCAGTGCGGCTCCGCGGTTTCCTCCCTTGGGGCTTGCCCGACGTCGGCCCCCTCACACCTCACCGGGTATGGCATGCGCAGCGTTGACGGGCAGAAATCGGGCAACCCTTAACAAAAGCGGTAATTCATCTCAACGAACTGTTAGCCATAAAGCAGCCGCTCGTGACCGTCTCTTAGGGTCGAAACCCGTGATTCGGACGGAGGGAGGCGGCCCCAATCGACTTGCGGAGTCAGGGTGGTTTTCGCAAAGGATTGAGGACATCGAGGCCCGAAAAGTGTTTTTCATTGTCCGTTACAATCACGCACTCGTTTGTCTCGGCGACGGCAGCGACAATCATATCCAGGTAGCTTCTGGGTTTTCCTGCAGCGCGGCCTTCAGACATGAGGCGAGCCCAGACCAGTGCGGCCTTCTCGTCAAACGGCAATATCCTGCCTTTGAATAGCGACTGCGGACCCTCGGGTCCGGCAAACCACGCCTCCAATCGTTCGCGCTTTTTGCCCTTTGGTTTATCCAGTATGCCGCGATGGATTTCAGCGATCGTCAGAGAGGAGATGAACAAATCGCCGTCGGATTGGGCACCCATCCATTCCAATAGCGATGCGGACGGGTCCAGTTTCGTTATATTGCTGATGACGTTGGTGTCTAGAAGGTAGCGAGTCAAAGGTCAACCTTGCGGCCGGTTTCCCTGGACCGCTCGAATTCAAGATCGGCGCCTACAAGCGGTGACCGGAGCAGCGCCTGAAGGATTCCGCCTCTCTTCGGCGGATCGCCCGAGATCGTCCGGCCGATGGCGGCTCGAATCCGCGCTGAATCTGGGCCTTCCTCCGCGAGGCGCCGCGCGACGGAGCGGATCAAGTCACGATCCGTATCGAGTCCGAGCACCTCGAATCGAGCGATCCCCCGCTTCGTCAGACGCGAGCGATAATTTCGCAACGCTCTCTTCTGTGCTGTATCGCTCATGGATTTCTCCCGAAGTATACCCTGTAATATACCCGGTAATACCCTGTGGGACAAGTAGTAGGCCAACCACCAGGAGAAACGACATGGAAATCATCAATTCCGCTACGTCCATTCGCGTACCGTGGAACAAAGGAAAACTCGTCGGCCAGAAAGCACCATTCAAGCTAAAAGAGATTCGGGAGATCCGCGGGCGATTGCAAATAGCAAGCCGATGTCGAGAGCCGGCGCTATTCAACTTGGCGCCGGACAGCAAGCTCCGGGCCTGCGATTTGGTTCAACTGCGTGTGCGCGACGTCTGTCACGGTCAGAACATGGCATCTCGGGCGCTAATCCTGCAGCAAAAGACGCAGCGGCCGGTGCGGTTCGAAATCACCGAACCCACTCGGGATGCGGTATCGGCCTGGATCGAGAAATCGGCGTTGAATTCAGGCGTTGAATTCAGAGGATTTCTTGTTCCCGAGCCGAATTCAGAAGTCACCACACCTGTCTACCGGCCAACACGCCCAAATCGTCGATTCATGGGTTCAACTATTGGGGTTGGACACAACGAGTTGCGGCACGCATACGCTACGGCGAACGAAAGCGACACTCATATATAGACGGACCAAGAACCTGCGTGCCGTGCAGTTACTACTCGGCCATTCCAAGCTCGAGAGTGTACAGTGCGGTGTCTCGGGATCGATGACGCTCTTGAAATGGCGGAGCAAACTGACGTGTGATGACGCCACGCCGGTCGGCGGCGCGGGTCGCCGACCGGCCAAGACCAGGCATCGGAGGCGCCAAAATGACCGTCTCTAAGCGACCGCTCGCGCCATACGGTAGGCTATAGAGACATCAACTTAGAGCCTGCGATTCGCCGACCGCGCAGAAACACAAGATCTTCGGGGACCGGTCCACCGCGCACGGAGCTTCCCTTCGGTCTCGCTGCAGCGCACGTCAGTTGCCCGGATTCTTGACCCTATGCCGGCGAGAGTACGGGAGATTAGTTGCGGCGAAGAATTTTGCGGAATTGCAAGAGGGGCTCGGTCACCAGGAGGGGTACCGCCCAGCAGGCGAAAGCCATCATGGACCAGACTTCTGTATCCTTGGCCACGTTCCAGGCGATAAGGGGCTTGTCGAGCAGGCGGAACGTCACGAACGCAAACGCCACGACGTAGCTGCGGATCATCCATTCGCGGTGTTGCTCGACCGCGCGATGGCGGATCGACACGTACGCCATCGACGTCGTGATCACCCAAGCGCTGGCCAGCCCGAACAGACCCGAGGCGTAGGCGAAGTACTCCGATCCAATCGTCACCGCGAGGTAGAACGCCCCAGTGCTGGCAACGGCGACCGCGCCGAGATAGATTCGGCCGAGCGTCCGATGCAAGATTCCGGTGCGGCCCGTGAGACCGAGCCAGAGCTGAGCGAGACCGACGAGTATCGCGACGATGCCCCCAGCTATATGCGGCACGAGACCGAAGCGCCTCGGCCAATAGTAATCGGTATAAGTGGCTGCATCGAAAGAGGCGAAGCGGAGCGCTCGATGGACGATGAACCAGAGCACCAATCCCGTCATTACAACGAGCACCACGGAGAGCCGCCATGGGAATTGGCGACGGGCAAACGCAATGTTACCGGCTGCCATGGGATATCCCTTTTTCGCTTTATATTCGGTCAGTGCCCCAATGATTATAAAATTGATTTGATTCGGCTGTATACACCAGCTCGGTCGCGCGGAAGGCATTCGCCCGGGGGCAGCACCGAGCTTTGCATGCGGGCATGCGGGTGCGGTAACGCATCACTTGAAGCGTAGGCAGCAGATATCGAAGCGGCGTGATTGAGTCTCGACATGACCGTTTATGCGGGTGTCTTCAGCGTCCATAAGTTGGGCACAGCATCATCGGGCCGACAAGGTGAGGGCCGATGAACCGGCCGGGACCCGAGAGCAGGGCAAAGATATGCGATGGATGCTCGACAGGCCGGCGTCCGGCCGTTCACCTTCAGTGCCCGGGGCGCCCGAAGCTCGAGCTCGAGCCCGATAGCGGCCTCCATGTCAGCCGCTGCGCAGATCGCCGTAGCTGCTCTGCAGCCAGGCGAGCGCGGCGATGGCGGCCGTCTCGGTGCGCAGCACCCGGGGACCGAGCTTGAGCCCGGTGAATTTCGCGAGGCGAAACGCCTCGAGCTCCTCCGCCTCGAAGCCGCCCTCGGGGCCCACGGCGAGGGTCGCCTCGGCGAGGGCCGCTTCGGCGAGGATCGCCGGTGCCGAGCCGGACGCGCCGACGTCGGGGTCGAGCAGCAGGCGCGGGCCGCCGGCCGGCGGTTGCGCGAGATAGTCGGCCAGCCGGCGCGGGACCTCGATCGCCGGCAGGCGATTGCGGCCGCACTGCTCGCAGGCGCTCGCCGCGATGGCGCGCCAGTGAGCCGCCTTCGATTCGGCCTGGGCGGCGTCGAGGCGCATGACGCTGCGCCGGCTCTGGAGGGGAACGAGGCGGGCGACGCCCAGCTCGGTCGCCTTCTGGACGATGAGGTCCATGCGGTCGGCACGCGCCAGGCACTGCACCAGCGTCAGCGCGAGCGGGGACTCGCGATCGACCGCGCGCGCCTCGCCCAGGGCCACGGTCACGCGCGATCCGTGCACGCCTTCGATGCTCGCGGTGAACTCGCGGCCATCGCCCGCGAACACGACGAGCTCCTCGCCGCTGCGCGCGCGCAGGACCTTCGCGACGTGGACGCCGGCAGCGGCGGGCAGCTCGATCAGCTCTCCGGCATGCAAGACGCCATCCACGTACACGCGGCTCAGGCGCACGTCGCGAGCTCGGCATTCATATGCGCGGGATTGTCGCATATGCTTGGAGCCCGTCTGAGCATTGCGCGTGGCCGCGACCACGGCAGGATGAGCCAGGTGCAGGTAGACCCGAAGAGCGGATTGCTGCGCGATGCGCGCCAGGTGCCGTCGCCGAACCACGATGCGCGCCCTCCCGGCGTCGAGCCCGACCTCATCGTCGTGCACGGCATCAGCCTGCCGCCCGGGGAATTCGGCGGCCCGTGGATCGATCGGCTGTTCACCAACTCCCTGCCGCTCGATGCGCACCCGTTCTTCGCCACCGCGGCACGCCGGCGGGTGTCGGCGCACCTGTGCATCCGGCGCGACGGCGCGGTCGCCCAGTACGTGCGCTTCGGCGACCGCGCCTGGCATGCGGGTAGATCGAGCTATCAGGGACGCGAGGCCTGCAACGACTTCTCGATCGGGATCGAGCTCGAGGGCACCGATACGCTGTCCTACGATGACCGGCAGTACCGCGCGCTCGCGCAGATCGTCGCCGCGCTGTGCCGCGCCTATCCGACGCTCGATCCGACGCGGCTCGCCGGACACAGCGACGTTGCGCCGGGACGCAAGACCGATCCGGGACCCGCATTCGACTGGGTCCGTGCACGGCGGCTGATCGCCTGCGCCTGCGCCGGGCCCGATCAAACATAATTCGCCGGCCGGCGGGAGCCAATCCCGCAATGCCCCCGCAATGCCCCCGCAACGCGCGCGCCCGGCGGGCGGGTCGGGCTTGGGCACAACGTGATCTGCGTCACCCCCGCGGCCAGCAGAATTTCGCGCCGGCGCCGACATCTTGAGGGCGAGGCGGGTGCAGGCCGCCGCGCCGTGAGGGCGTGCGCCCCGCCCGCCCGGGTCATGTGGAGGTCTCGTTGATTCGCTGGTTCTCAGACCTCCCGATCGAGCGCAAGTTACGAGTCGTCATTGCAGGTCCGGCGATGGCGGCCTTCGCGATCGCGCTGCTCGTGCACATCGCCACGAACGTCATGCATGCCCGGGACGACTTGCGACGCCGCGCAACGCGCATCGCGCGCGTCACCGGTGTGAACGTGATCGAGGACCTCACCGCGGGCGACGAGAAGGCGGCCATCAGGGCGCTGCAGGCGCTGCGCGAGGAGGACCCGATCAGCAGCGTCGAGACGTGCCTTCCCGACGGACGCACGCTGGCGACCTATCGCCGGCTACAGGGCGGGGTCTGGGATGCGCAGCTCTCGCCGCTGGCGCGCGCGCTCGGCGCGCTGAAATCGGCGCAGCCCGCCGAGTTCGACCCGCGGCAGCATCCCACCCTGAGGCTCGAGTACGGCGGCGTGCGCATGGCCGCTGCCGCGGTGGCGAATGGCAAAGTCGTGGGTGTGGTGCGCATGACCGTACCGCTCGATGACGTCTACCCCGACTGGCTGGGCTTCGTGCTGACCACCGCCGCGGGACTCGCGGCGGCGCTGTTCGGCTCCTACTGGGTGGCCGCCCGGCTGCAGCAGCAGATATCGGGGCCGATCGTGAATCTCGTGCAGACCATGCAGCGGGTGTCGCTCGAGGAGGACTACACGCTGCGGGTGGAGCGCTGCTCGCAGGACGAGGTCGGCGCGCTGATCGACGGATTCAACCAGATGCTCAGCCAGATCCGCCAGCGCGACTCGCGTCTGGAGCGCTACCGCCATTTCCTCGAGCAGCAGGTATCGGAGCGCACCGTGAATCTCGGCAACGCGAACCGCGAGCTCAAGCAGGCGATCGGCGAGGCGACCGCGGCCAAGGAGGCGGCCGAGCGGGCGAGCAGCGCCAAGAGCGAGTTTCTGGCGCGCATGAGCCACGAGATCCGCACGCCGATGAACGGGGTGATGGGGATGTCGGAGCTCCTGCAAGGCACCGAGCTCACGCCGCGGCAGCGGCGTCTCGCGCAGACCATCACGCGCTCGGCCGAAGGGCTGCTGCAGATCATCAACGACATCCTCGATTTCTCGAAGATCGAGGCCGGCAAGCTCGAGCTCGAGGACATCGAGTTCGCCTTGCGGGAGATCATCGAGGAGACCATCGAGATACTCGGCGTGCGGGCGCGCGGCAAGGGCCTGGAGCTGCGCTGCGTGATCGAGTCCTCGGTCCCCGCCGCCGTGCGCGGCGATCCGATGCGCCTGCGGCAGGTCCTGATCAATCTCGCGGGCAACGCCATCAAGTTCACCGAGACCGGGGAGGTGGTGGTGCGGGTGAGGGCGCTCGATGGGCAGGGACTGCTGCGATTCGAGGTCACCGATACCGGCATCGGCATCTCCGAGGAAGCCCAGGGACAGATATTCAGCGCCTTCAGCCAGGCCGACGCGTTCACGACGCGCAAGTACGGCGGCACGGGCCTGGGGCTTGCCATCTGCCGCCAGCTGGTGAGCTTGATGGGCGGCGCGATCGGCGTCGACAGCGCGCTGCATCGCGGCTCGACGTTCTGGTTCGAGCTGCGCCTGGAGCCGGCGGCCGATCCGGCCTCGACCTTCACGGCCGCGAGCCGTGCGCTCAGCTTCGAGCCGCGGCCACCGCCGCAGCCGCCGGCGCTCGATGCGCCGCTGATCCTGCTGGTCGAGGACAATGCGGTCAACCGGGAGGTCGCGGTGGGCATGCTCGAGAACCTGGGCTACCGGACCGAGTCGGCGGTCAACGGACTGCTGGCCATCGAAGCGCTCGCCGAGTCCCACTACGCAGCCGTGCTGATGGATTGCCAGATGCCCATCATGGACGGACTCAGCGCCACCGCCGAGATCAGGCGCCGCGAGGCGAGATCCGGGGGGCAGCGCGTTCCCATCATCGCGCTCACCGCCAACGCCATGGAGGGAAACCGCGACCGCTGCCTCATCGCCGGCATGGACGACTTCCTCACCAAGCCCTTCACCCAGGCGCAGCTCGCCGCCATGCTCAAGCGCTGGACGCCGGCGGCAGCCGCGCCGGAGCCAGGCGCGGAACGCGCGGCCGTGCGCGATGCGTCGCCGCCCGAGAGCGCGCGCACCATCGATGCGGGGGTGCTGCGCGACATCAAGGCGCTGGGGCGACCGGCGCTGCTCGGCTCGCTCATCGATCTGTATCTGCAGCATTCGCCCGCGCTTCTCCAGACCATCGAATCCGCCGCGCGCGAGGGCCGGCCGGCGGCGCTCGGGGATGCGCTGCACACGCTCAAGTCGAGCACGGCCAACCTCGGCGGAGCGCGCCTGGCCGCGCTCCTCAAGGAGTGCGAGACGCTGGCCGGCGAGCGCGGCGATGCGCGCGCGGTGCTGGCGCGCATCCCGGCCGCATACCGCGAATTCTGCGAAGCGCTGGCGCGCGAGCGATCGGCGACGGCGGCATGACGGCGGCCCCCATGGACGATCCCGAGAGCAACGCGGATCTCGCACCCACCGTGCTCATCGTCGACGATGACCCCGGCGCGCGGCTGTTACTCGGCACGGCGCTCGAGATGGCGGGTTTCAGGGTGAGCACGGCCGCGGACGGGCTTGGGGCGTTGAGCGCGCTGCGCGCGCGGCCGGTCGACTGCATCATTCTCGATGTCGTGATGCCCGGCATGAACGGCTTCGACACCTGCGTGGCGCTGCGCGCCCTGCCGAACTGCGATCACGTACCCGTCTTGATGCAGACCAGCCTGGAGGACATGGAATCGGTGAATCGGGCCTACACGGCGGGTGCGACCGATTTCTCCTCCAAGGGCATCAATCCGATGCTGCTCGCGCAGCGGGTGAAATTCCTGGTGCGCACCAAGCGCACCCAGGACCAGCTGCGCGCGAGCGAGGCGCGGGTCCGCTACCTCGCCTACTACGACACGCTGACCGGCTTGCCCAACCGACAGCGCCTGCGGCAGATCCTCGGCGAGCAAGTCGAATGGGCCGCGCGGCACCGGAGCGGCGTGGGCGTGCTGATCCTGGACATCGACAACTTCTCGCGCATCAACGACACGCAGGGGCCCGCCGCGGGCGACGTGCTGCTGCGCGAGGTCGTCAGCCGCCTGACGCATTGTCTGCGAGATTGCACGCGCGCCGCCGCACCGGAGGGCGGCGCCGCGGCAGCGGGCGATAGCGCCGTGCAGGAGAGCGCCGTCAAGGATTGCGTGGCGCGTACCGGCGGGGACGAATTCGCCATGGCGCTGCCCGGCGTCGCGACGGCGGATGCGGCCGAGGTGGTCGCGCGCCGCGTGCAGCTCGAGCTCGCCCGGCCCTTCATCATCGCCGACCACGAAGCGCCGATGTCCGCCGCCATCGGCATCAGCATCTATCCGCTCGATGCCTCCGGGGCCGAAGGGCTCATCAGCAACGCGGATGCAGCGATGCATCACGCGAAGCGCGCTCATCAGGGCGGCATGGAGTTCTTCAAGCAGTCGATCTCGACGCGCGCCGCCAAGCGCATGTCGCTCGAGGCCGACTTGCGCAAGGCAATGGAGCGCCGGGAATTCATGCTGAACTACCAGCCGCGCCTGTCGCTCGAGGATTTGCAGGTGGAGGCGGTCGAGGCGCTGCTGCGCTGGCCGCATCCGCTGCGAGGTCTCGTGCCGCCGGATGAGTTCATCCCGATCGCCGAGCAGAGCGGCCTGATCGTCGAGATCGGCGAGTGGGTGCTGCGCGAGGCCTGTGCCCAGGTCAAGCGCTGGCAGGATCTCGGCATCACGCCGTGGCAGGTCGCGGTCAACGTCTCCGGCGTGCAGTTTCGCGACGGCACGCTGGTGCGCCGGGTCGAGAATGCCGTCGCATCCGCCGGAATCGACCCGGGCATGATCGAGCTGGAGTTCACCGAGGGCGCATTGATCGAATACTCGACGGCGGTCAGCAAGGCGGTGAGATCGCTCAAGGAGCTCGGCGTGGCCACGGCGCTGGACGATTTCGGAACGGGCTACAGCTCGATGTCGTATCTGCGCCATTTTCCCGTCGATACCTTGAAGATCGACCGGGTGTTCGTGCGCGACATCGCTTCCAAGAGCGCGGGCAACGCGCCGCTGGTGGATGCCATCATCGCCATGGCGAAGAGCCTCGGCCTCGCCACCGTCGCCGAAGGCGTCGAGACCGAGGCGCAATGGCAGTACCTCAAGGAGCGCCGCGCCAACCAGGTGCAGGGATATCTGTTTTGCAAGCCGCTGCCGATCGGCGAGCTGGAGCGCTGGCACACGGACTGGCTGCTGTCGAGGGAAGAGCGCGGCGCAGGCGCGCGCGGCGCCGGCGCGGCGTAGCGAGGGAGCTAGCGCCGATGCCGCCAGAGCACCTCGCTGCCCGATTCGAGGCGCGCCAGCACCCGGGCCAGCACGAACAGCAGGTCCGACAAGCGATTCAGGTACTTGAGCGCCTCGGGTGCGACCTCCTCCACCCGCGCGAGCGACCAGGCGCGCCGCTCCGCGCGCCGGCAAATGGCGCGCGCCAGGTGGCAGGCCGCCGCCGCCGGGCCGCCTCCGGGCAGAATGAACTCCTTGAGCGGCGGCAACGAGTCGTTGAAGCCGTCGAGCTCGTTCTCGAGCCGCTCGACGTGCGCGGCGCTGATCATGCGGTGTCCCGGAATGCACAGCTCACCGCCCAGGTCGAACAGGTCGTGCTGCACGTCGGTGAGACAGCGCCTCACCGCATCGGGCAGGGCGGAAACGGCGAGCACCATGCCGAGCGCGCTGTTGGTCTCATCGACCGCTCCGTAGGCCTCGACGCGTGCACTCTCCTTGGCGACGCGGCCCCCGTCGCCGAGTCCCGTGGTGCCATCGTCGCCCGTGCGGGTATAGATCTTGCTCAAGCGGTTGCCCATGTGCCTCACCCCTCGCAGTGAGGCGACGGTAGCACAACCTCTGCTAAGGTGGGGCCGGGCAAACGCAAGGGGCCGTGCATGAGTCTTTCCGCGGAACTGGAGGCGGCGCTCGAGGCAGCCGAGCGAGCGGCGGGCATCGCGCGCTCGCTGTATCAGCGCCACATCGAGGTGCGCGTGAAGGCCGACGAGTCGCCCGTGACCGAGGCAGACGTCCGCTGCGAGCTCGCCATCCGCGAGATCCTCGAGGCGCGCTTTCCCGCCCATGGCTTTTACGGGGAAGAGACCGATCCGCGCGACACCGCCGCCGAGAGCCTGTGGCTGGTGGATCCGATCGACGGCACCAAGGCGTTCGTACGCGGGTACCCCATGTTCTCGACGCAGATCGCGCTCATGCGCCGCGGCGAGATCGTGCTCGGGGTCTCGAGCGCACCGGTGTACGGGGAGATCGCCTACGCCGAGCGCGGTGCCGGCGCTTACCTGAACGGCGAGCCGATCCGCGTGAGCGCGGTGTCCTCGATCGCGGCGGCGGCGCTGTCCGCGGGGAACCTCAAGTCGCTCGCCGCGGGGCCGCAGTGGCCGCTCTACGGCCGCCTGGTCGCCCGGCTCAACCGCATCCGCGGCTATGGCGACTTCCTGCATTATCATCTGCTCGCGTCGGGCAAGATCGACGCGGTGGTGGAAACCGACGTCAACATCCTGGACATCGCGGCGTGCGCCGCCATCGTCAGCGAAGCCGGCGGCCGCTTCACGGAGCTCGGCGGCGCACCCATCACCCTGCGTTCGAACTCGGTGCTCGCGAGCAACGGCCGGCTGCACGCGGCGCTGCTCGAGGCGCTCGATCCGAGCGCGCCGCCCGCGCCGCCCGCTGCGCCGCGCGGCCCCTAAAGAGTCGCCGCGGGGCTGCCGGTTTGCGGTAGCGCTAGTGCTTGAGCCAGCGGATCTCGAGCGCCGTCGCGGTTCCGATGAGCACCTCGTCCAGATCCCGCGGCTGCTCCCATCGAGCGGGCGACAACATGCGCCGCCCCGCCATGAGCTCGGCGGCACGCTGCGGATAGAGCGGCCGCTGGCGGGGGTCGGCATAGCCGTCCGGAAACGATGGCGCGTCGGTTTTCGGATCGTACTTGTCCGTGGCGCCCAGCGTGTGCAGCAGCTCGTGCGCGATCACCACGTCGTTCGCGCCGTTCATCTCGGGCGCGGCGAACGCGTACACGACCCCGATCAGGCCTTGCGGCAAGCCGAGCGAGTGCGGCACGACGGGCGTCAGCGCCGGATCGTGATACAGCACGAACATGCGGATGTCCTCGGGGTCCGCCGTGCGCGCGCTCACGCGCCAGGCCCAGTAGCGCAGCCGCAGGCTCCACAGGATGGTCGCGGGAACGGAGGCGTCCGGCGCGCGTTGCGGGGGGCGCTCGGCGAGCGCCGGGCGGAGCCTGGTCTTCACCGGGTCATCGATGCCGACGCCGTAGCGGTGCGCCTCGCGCCGAAAGAACGCATCGATGGGCTCGAAGCGCTGCGCATCGAGGCCGGCAAGGTAGGCGCGGGTCACGGCACTGTCGTCCGCGGCAATCGGGTAGATCGCCACATACAGGGGCGAGCGCCAGCCGGTGGTGCGCACGCGGTCCTCGCAGGTGGTGACGGCGACGAGCAGCAGCACTGCGAGCAGCACCAGGATGCGCGCCTGCCGGAACGCGGCTTTGCGCTGCAGAGGGCGGCTCGCCGGCCTCACTCGGCGGATTCGACGCTGAGCTCGCTCAACTCCCCGTCCAGGGCGATGTACGAGACCGCCATCGGGCGGCAGCAGACGGGACAGTCCTCGACGTAGGATTGCTCGGGCACGGAGAGATCCAGAGTGAGATCGATGCGCTCGCCGCAATGGGGGCAGGTGGCATCATGTCCCTGGATGAGCTCCATGGCGCCAATCGCTCCTAGGGCTGCAGGCGGGTGACGGACCAGGCGCCGGCGGCCGCCCCCGGCGCGCCGCTGCGGGTCCAGCGCGCGCGGTCGTGGATTCGAAACTCGCCCTCCACCCACAGCTCGACCGCTTCGGCGGTGAGGCGATAGCCGCCCCAATGCGGTGGGCGCGGGATGTCCACGGATACCTGCGCGGGCTCCGGCGCCCCGGGACCGCCGTAGGGGATGCCGAAGCGGCGCGCCGCCGCCGCGACGTTATCGCCCAGGGCCGCCCGCGATCGAACCGGCTCGCTCTGTCGGCTGGCCCAGGCCCCGATGCGGCTCTGCCACGGACGGGTGCGAAAATAGGCGTCATTCTCGGCATCCTCGAGCGGCGCGACCTCGCCCTCGGCGCGCACCTGCCGGTGGCGGTGATCCCAGTGAAAGACTGCCGCGGCCCGCGGGTTCGCCGCCAGCTCGCGGCCCTTGCGCGACTCATAGTTCGTGTAAAACACGATGCGCCCCGCCTGCGGCTCGATATCCTTGCAGAGCACGACGCGCGCGGAGGGCTGTCCGCGCTCATCGACGGTGGCGAGCACCATGGCGTTCGGATTGGGCTGCGCGGCGTCGACCCGCGCCTGCTCCAGCCAGCGCGATGCCAGCTCGAGGGGGTTGGCGGGCAAGGGATCGGGCAGCGTCTCGGTCCACAGGGGCTGGCTACTCGGGCTCATGCCGGCATGGTAGCCGCGCCGCCGCACTTGCGATAGCGGTGTGCTAAAAGGGGCCAGAGTTGCGGGAGAGCGGGAAGTGCCTGAAAACGAGCGACCCATGAATCTGGATGAGCTTCGGTCCTCACTGAGCGAGCTCGACGGCGAGCTGCTCGCGCTGGTCGCGCGCCGCCAGGCGCTCAGCGAGCAGGTGGCCGCAGTCAAGCGCGCGACCGGGCGCGCAACCCGCGATTTCGCGCGCGAGCGCGAGGTGATCCTGCGCGGCCGCACCACCGCCGAGCGCCTCGATCTGCCGCCCGATCTGGCCGAATCGCTGCTGCGCCAGCTCATCCAGTCCTCTCTCGCGACGCAGGAGGCGGCCCGTGTTGCGGCGCAGGGTCACGGCTCCGGCAAGCGCGCCCTGGTGATCGGCGGGCGGGGCAAAATGGGAGGCTGGTTCGTGGAGTTTCTGGCCTCGCAAGGGTTTCAGGTCACCATCGCCGATCCGCGCGGCGGCCTTCCCGGATACGATCAGCTCGCCGACTGGCAGGACGACCCGCTCGACAGCGATCTCATCGTGCTCGCGACCCCGTTGAGCGCCACCGCGGGCATCTTGAAGCAGCTCGCCGCCCGCGCTCCGAGCGGAGTCATCTTCGATCTGGGATCGCTCAAGACCCCGCTCCGTGCCGGGCTCGATGCGCTGGTGCAGGCGGGGTGCCGCGTCACCTCGCTCCATCCGATGTTCGGACCGGACACGCAGCTGCTCTCCGGCCGGCACGTGATCTTCATCGACCTCGGGCATGCGGGCGCACTCGCGGAGGCGCAGGCGCTGTTCGCGCCGACCATGGCCGAACGCGTGGTCATGGGGCTCGACGAGCACGACCGGCTGATCGCCTACGTGCTCGGCCTGTCGCATGCCCTCAACATCGCATTCTTCACGGCGCTCGCCGAGAGCGGGGAGGCGGCGCCGCGCCTCGCGCGGCTCTCGAGCACCACTTTCGACGCGCAGATGGATGTGGCGAGCCGCGTGGCGGCGGAAAGTCCGGACCTGTACTTCGAGATCCAGAGCCTGAACGATTACGGCGGCGAATCCCTGCTCGCACTCCAGCAGGCGGTCGAGCGCCTGCTCGGCGCGGTGCGCGACAAGAATGCCGCCGCATTCACGGCGCTCATGGAGCGGGGCCGGGCCTACTTCGACGTGCGCGCGCAGGCGCGGGCGGGTTGAGCCGGGGCGAGCGCCATGGACGACATCACTCAGGAGAACGAGGACCTCAGGAAGCGTCTGGCGGAGATGACGGCGGAGGCCCTCAACAACGAGAGCATCCTGAAGCGCACCCAGGCGCGTGAGCTGACGCTGCTGCGCGCGGACAGCCTGGCGCAGCTGCTGCACGCCATGGTCGATGGATTGCGCGACTCCTATGCGCTCGATGCGGTGAGCGTGGTGCTGCTCGATCCGCAGCACGAGATCCGTCATCTGCTGGTGGCCGGCGGCGATCGGCCGGAGGAGTTCAAGCACATCTTCTTCGTCGATTCGCTGGTCAGCCTCGCACCGCAGCTCGCGGCGCTGCACCGGCCATGGCTCGGTCCTTTCGTCGGCGCCGATCATCACCTGCTGTTCCCCGGCCTTACGGGGCTGAAGAGCGCCGCGCTGGTCCCGCTGCCGCGCAAGGATCTGGCGACCGGCGCGCTGTGCTTCGGCAGCCGCGATCCGACGCGCTTCACCCGCCATCACGGGACCGATTTCCTGGCGCACCTCGGCGCGGTGGCCGCGGTGTGCATCGAGAACGCCGTCAACCGGGCGCGCCTGCTGCGCGCCGGCATCACCGATTTTCTGACCGGCTGGCACAATCGCCGCTATCTGCAGCAGCGCCTGAAGGAGGAGCTGGCGCGCGCGCAGCGCCGGGCGGGCAGCATCGCCTGCCTGATGATCGACATCGATCGATTCAAGAGCATCAACGACGGCTACGGGCATCTGGCGGGCGACGTCGCGCTCAAGGAGATCGCCCAGCGCATCGAATCGCAGATTCGAAACATGGATACGGCGGCACGCTTCGGCGGCGACGAGCTGGCCATCTTGCTGCCGGAATCGAGCTCGGCGGAGGCCGCGCGGCTCGCGGAACGCATCCGAGAATGCGTGGCTGCCGTGCCCGTCGAGCTGTCCAAGAGCGTCTCGCGCACGCTGACGGTCTCGGTCGGCGTGGCCGCCATCTCGCCCGCGCGCCATGACACGGACTTGAAGGCGGTCGCGGACCGGCTGCTCGCGGAAGCCGACGCGGCGCTGTACCGGGCCAAGGCGCTGGGACGCAACCGCGTGCAGGTGGGCGCGGGTTGAGGCGGCACGCCGGCGCGCCGCCTGTGGAACAATGCGAGCCGGCGCGTCCGGGCGAGGCCGGGGCAGGAGATTTATGAGCTCATTCCAGTCGGAGTTTCTGCACACCATCGAAGCGCGCGGCTTCATTCACCAGCAAACCGACGCCGCCCGGCTGGATGGCGCGGCACGGCGCGGGATGATCACCGCCTATGTCGGCTACGATGCCACCGCCGACAGCCTGCACGTGGGGAGCCTCGTGTCGATCATGCTGTTGCGCCACCTGCAGCGCACCGGTCATCGCCCGATCGTGCTGATGGGCGGGGGGACCACCAAGGTCGGCGACCCCTCGGGCCGCGACGAGACGCGGCAGCTTCTCTCCGAGGCGCAGATACAGGCCAACATCGCCAGCATTCGGCGCACCTTCGAGCGCTACCTGTCGTTCGACGGCGCCGCGGGCGCCATGGTGGTGAACAACGACGAGTGGCTCGGCCAGCTCGAGTACATCCCGTTTCTGCGCGACGTGGGCCGGCATTTCACCATCAACCGCATGCTGACCATGGACAGCGTCAAGCTGCGGCTCGAGCGCGAGCAGCCGCTCACGTTCCTCGAGTTCAACTACATGATCCTGCAAGCCTATGATTTCGTGGAGCTCAACAAGCGCCACGGCTGCACCCTGCAGATGGGCGGCTCCGACCAGTGGGGCAACATCGTTCAGGGCGTCGAGCTCGGGCGGCGCGTGCGCGAGACGGAGTTGTTCGGGCTCACCTGCCCGCTCATCACCACCGCCTCCGGCGCGAAGATGGGCAAGACCGCGAGCGGCGCCGTGTGGCTCAGCCCCGAGCGGCTGTCGCCATACGACTACTGGCAATTCTGGCGCAACACCGAGGATGCCGACGTGGGACGGTTCCTGCGCATGTTCACGGAGCTGCCGCTCGGGGAGATCGAGCGGCTGGAGCGGCTGCAGGGCGCCGAGATCAACGAGGCGAAGAAGATCCTCGCCAGCGAGGCGACGCGCCTGTGCCACGGCGAGCAGGCGGCCGCGGCTGCGCTCGCCACGGCCGCGCAGGCCTTTGCCGGCGCCGCCGCCGAGGGCCTGCCGACGTTCGCGCTCGAGACCGGCGCCGCCCGCTCGATCGTCGACGTGGCGGTCGCGCTGGGCATGGCCGCATCGCGCAGCGAGGCGCGCAGACTCATCGAGCAGGGCGGCGTGCGGCTCAATGATCGGCCGGTTCGCAGCGTCACGGCGAGCGTCACGGATGCCGATCTGGATGAGAGCGGCACGGCGCGCTTGAGCGTCGGCAAGAAGCGCCACGGCCTGATCCGGCGCATGGAACGCAACAGAGGTTGATCGAAGGCAGCGCGGCCCTGGCAAATCGGCATGCCGGGCGAATGCAGGGCGTGCTTCGAAGGCGAGCCAACGACCCGGCGATATGGAACAATGCCCGGTATGGCCGAATCGCGTCTGAATGACTACATCGACCGGCACGGCTTCCGGGCGAACGTGGGCATCGTGCTGATGCGGGAGAGCGGGGAGCTGTTCCTCGGCGGTCGGATCGGCGGCCGCGGCTGGCAGTTTCCGCAGGGCGGCGTGAATCGCGGCGAGCGGGTCGAGGACGCCTTGTTCCGCGAGCTGGCCGAGGAGATCGGCCTGTCGCCGCAGGACGTCGAAGTGCTCGGCTCGACGCGCGGCTGGCTGCGCTATCGGCTGCCGCGCCAGTACGTGCGCGATCGGTGCATCGGTCAGAAGCAGCGCTGGTTCCTGCTGAAGCTCGCGGCCGAGGAGACGAAGTTTCGCTTCGATCGGACCGACCAACCGGAGTTCGAGCGCTGGCGCTGGGTCGATTACTGGACGCCGGTTCGCGAGGTGGTGTACTTCAAGCGCCGGGTCTATGCGCGCGCGCTGCACGAGCTCGGCAAGTTGATTTTCCCGGACGAGCTCCCGGCCTATCCGCAGTGGTGGCCCGAGCTCGACATCCCCTCGGCGCGGGCCGCCGCGCGCTAGCGGCCCGCGCCGCGCTAGAAGGGCTTGACCACGGCCAGCACGACGATGCCGATCAGCAGCAACGACGGTAATTCATTGAAGATGCGATACCAGCGCGCCGTGTGCGTGTTGCCACCGCGCGCGAAGCCGCGCATCAGCTTGTAGCAGAACAGATGGTAGACGATCAGCAGTGCCACGAGCGTGAGCTTCGCATGCAGCCAGCCCATGGCGAGGTAGGACGGCGCGGCGATGAGCATGGCGATGCCGAGAGCGACGGTGGCCACGGCGCCGATGCTCATGAGGCCGAACAGCCGCCGTTCCATCACGCGGAAGCGCTCGATACCGATCGCATCCCGGGCGTCGGCGTGATACACGAACAGCCGCGGCAGATAGAAAAGTCCTGCGAACCAGGTCACCATCGCCACGACGTGAAAGGCCTTGAGCCAGAGCAAGAGTGGATCCTTCCGCGCAAAGGCGGATCATAGCGAATTCATGGCGGCGTTTTTCGGCAAACTCGTGGTCCGCTCCTACGCCTCGCCGCAGCGGCGCGCGTGGCTTCTGGGCGCGGCGTCCGTGCTTACGGCGCTCATCCTCTACGGAATGTTCGAGCTCGGCCGCTACGATGCCGGCTATCGGGTGATCGACAGCGTGCGCGGCGCCTGGGCGGCAAGCTCGCGTATCCGCGCCCTGGAAGCCGACAACGCGCGGCTGCACAGCGAGCTGGCGGCTGCGGACGTGGCGCGGCGCGTGGACCGGGAGAGCTACAAGCAGGTGCAGCGCACGCTCGGCGACATGCAGAGTCAGATCGCGCGGCTGAACCAGGATCTGTCCTTCTACCGCGGACTGGTGCAGCCCGACTCGGCGGTGCACGTCAAGGTGCAGCAGATGCAGATCGTGCCGGAGGCGTCGGATCAGTTCCGGATCAGGTTCGTGCTGATGCAGACGGGGAAGCCCGACAACACCGTGTCGGGCACCCTGGCGCTCGCCGTCGATGGGCTGCTCGGCGGCAAGCCGCGGACCTTGAGCTTCGCCGAGATGTCGATGGACCGGCGCCCGGGCCTGGCATACTCGTTTCGCTACTTCCAGGATTATGACGAGTCGCTGCAACTGCCGCAGGGCTTCGAGCCGACGCGCATCGAGGTACAGATCTTCAGCGGCAGGGATCAGAAATCCGGCTTTCGCCAGGCGTTCGTGTGGAAGGCGCAAGGCATGTCGGTCGAGACCGAAGCGGGCGCAAAGAAGGACAACACAGATGTTCAAGCGGAAACCGAGTAAAGACGCCAAGATCGACACCCTGATCGGGCTCAAGACGCGCATCCACGGGGACGTCGAGTTCGCGGGTGGCTTTCACCTCGACGGCGAGATCAAGGGCAACGTCACCTGCGCACCGGGTCCGGATGCGCTGCTGTCGGTGAGCGAGACGGGGTGCATCGAGGGCTCCGTGACCGCACCCAACGTCCTGCTGAACGGTACCGTGAAGGGTGACATCGATGCGGCCGGCCGCGTCGAGCTCGGCGCCAAGGCGCACGTTCTCGGCAATGTGCGCTACTCGGTCATTGAAACCGCGGTGGGCGCCCAGATACTGGGCAGGTTGATCCATGCAGGCGCGGTGGCCGCCGCCGCCACGCCCCCGCGCGAGGATGGAACCGCAAGTGGTGAACCTGGGTCTCAAACTTAAGGCCGCATTTTGATCGGCCGGCTCCCGCCGAGTACACTATGCACATGAGCGCAACGACCGAAACTGCTTCCGACCTGGATCCGGCGCCGCCGCCGGATGTGCTCGTGTTCACCGATGCAGCGGCCGGCAAGGTGGGGGAGCTGATCCGCGAGGAGGCCAACCCGAACCTGAAGCTGCGGGTTTTCGTGTCCGGCGGCGGCTGCTCGGGGTTCCAGTACGGATTCACCTTCGACGAGAAGATCGAGGAGGGGGATTTCTGCGTCGAGAATCGCGGTGTGCAGCTTCTGATCGATCCGATGAGCGCTCAATACCTCATGGGTGCGGAAATCGACTACAAGGAAGATTTGCAGGGCGCGCAGTTCGTGATTCGCAACCCCAACGCCAAGACAACCTGCGGTTGCGGGTCTTCATTCTCGGCATAAGCCAGACGACCTAGATGAGCGGCGGGGGTGGTGTCGTTCCGGACGTCCTTGCCGCCGTGGACCTGGGATCGAACAGTTTTCACATGGTGGTCGCGCGCCACTCGCACGGCCAGCTCGTCATCTTGGATCGGCTGCGCGAGATGGTGCGCCTCGCCGCCGGGCTGGGCGACAGCGGGCGGCTGGACGATGCGGCGACGGAGCGCGCGCTGCGCTGTCTGGAGCGCTTCGGGCAGCGCCTGCGCGCGATGCACGCCGACAGCGTGCGGGTGGTGGGCACGAACGCGCTGCGGCGCGCCAAGCGCAAGCGCTGGTTCCTGGAGCGCGCCCGTGCGGCCCTCGGGCATCCCATCGAGATCATCTCCGGTCTGGAGGAGGCGCGCCTGATCTACTCGGGCGTTGCGCACACGAGCCCGATGAGCCCGGACAAGCGGCTGGTGGTCGACATCGGCGGCGGATCGACCGAGGTGGTGATCGGCGAGGGGTTCAATCCGCTGCTGCTCGAGAGCCTGTCGGTCGGATGCGTCGGCCTCTCCAGCGCCTACTTCGACGACGGCCGCATCTCGGAGAAGCGCTTCGAGCGCGCACGCACCGCCGTGCGGCTCGAGCTCGAGCCGATCTGCGAGGCGTACCGAAAGCTCGGCTGGCTGCAGGCCTTCGGCAGCTCGGGCACGGTGCGCGTGATCGGCGATGTGGTGCGCCGCCTGAATCCGGACTCGCCGCGCATCACGCTCGATAATCTGCGCGGCCTCGCCGAGCGGGTGATCGCGGCGGGACACGTGGATGACCTCGACCTTCAGGACGTGGACGCCGAGCGTGCGCCCGTCTTTCCGGCCGGGCTCGCGATCCTGCTCGAGATCGTGGAGAACCTCGGCGTCGACCGGGTGCGCGTGGCCGAGGGCGCGATGCGCGAGGGCTTGCTCTACGATCTCATGGGCCGCTTCACCGACGAGGATGCGCGGGTGCGCAGCGTGCGCGCCATGGAGATGCGCTATCACGTCGATGCGCTGCAGGCCGACCGCGTCGAGGCCACCGCCGTCGCCCTGCTCGCGCAGGTCGAGTCCGAATGGGGTCTGGAGGATCCGCTCGCGGAGCTGATCCTGCGCTGGGCCGCCCGCCTGCACGAGACCGGGCTCGACATCGCGCACTCCAAATATCATCGCCACAGCGCTTATCTTCTCGAGCATGCGGACATGCCGGGCTTTCCGCGCGAGGAGCAGCTGATGCTCGCCGCCCTGGTGGGCGGGCACCGCCGGCAGCTCTCGTTCGGGTCGCTCGAGGATCTGGTGCCGCCGTGGGACCGGCATGCCGAGTTTCTGATCGTGCTGCTGCGGCTGGCGGTGTTGCTGCACCGCGGGCGCAGTCCCCAGCCGCTGCCGGAAGTGCGGCTCACGGTGAAGGGACGCAGCTTGACCCTGGAGCTGCCGGAGAAATGGATGAAGGAGCATCCGCTCACGCTCGAGGATCTCGAGCAGGAGCGTGGCTACCTCAAGGATGCGGGCTTCAGGCTGAGCCTGAGCCGCGCGCCGGCGGAGGCGATGCTCAAGATTCCATGAGCGCGACGCGCTCGTCGTACAGGCTCAGGAGCCGGGCCTGCGCGGATACCTCGCCGCTGCCTACCGCGCGCGTGTACTCGCCGCTCGAGGCGAGCTCCCAGGCCTGAACGTCATCGGCGAGGTACAGATTCAAGTCCTCGGCAACGCGCGCGCGAAACTCGGGATTCTCCACCGGAAAGGCGACCTCGATGCGGCGGAAGAGGTTGCGGTCCATCCAGTCGGCGCTCGCGCAGTACACCTCGCGCGCACCGCCGTTCTCGAAATCGTAGACGCGCGAGTGCTCGAGGAAGCGGCCGACGATCGAGCGCACCCGGATCCGCTCCGACACCCCGGGCACGCCCGGCCTGAGGCAGCACAGTCCGCGCACGATGAGATCGATCGACACCCCGGCGCGCGAGGCGCGGTACAGGGCCTGGATGATCTTGGGCTCGGTGAGCGCGTTGAGCTTGGCGATGATGCGCGCTGGCCTTCCCGCGCGCGCGTGCTCGGCCTCGCGGTCGATCTTGGAAAGCAGCGCCTGATGCAGGCTGAACGGCGCATGCAGGAGCTTGCGCAGGCGCGGCACGCGGGTGAGCCCGGTGAGCTGCAGGAAGATCTCGTGGATATCCTCGCCGATCGCCTCGTCGGCCGTCATCAGGCCGTAGTCGGTATACAGACGCGCCGTCTTGGCGTGATAGTTGCCCGTGCCGAGGTGACAGTAGCGCCGCAGGCCGCGCTCCTCGCGCCGCACCACCATGACGAGCTTGGCATGGGTCTTGAACCCGAACACGCCGTACATGACGTGCGCACCCGCTTCCTGCAGCTTGTTCGCGAGCTCGATGTTGGCCTCCTCGTCGAAGCGCGCGCGCAGCTCGATGATCACGGTCACGTCCTTGCCGGCCTGCGCGGCCTCCACCAGCGCACCCACGATGGCCGAGTCGCTTCCCGCCCGGTAGAGCGTCTGCTTGATGGCGAGGACCTGGGGATCGCTGGCCGCCTGCTTGATGAAATCCGTGACCGGCGCGAAGCCCTGAAACGGGTGATGCAGCAGAACATCCCCGCCGCGCAGCACCGCGAAGATGTCGCTTCCGACGCGCAGCCGCTCCGGAATGCTCGGGGTGAACGCGGCGTACTTGAGCTCCGCCCGATCGACCACGTCGTAGAGCGCCATGAGCCGGTTCATGTTGACCGGGCCCGACACCTTGTACAGATCCTGCGCCGTGAGCGCGAACTGCTCCAGCAGGTAGCTCAGGATCTCCTCCGGGCAGTCGTGTGCGGTCTCCAGCCGGACCGCATCGCCGTAGCGGCGCGAGGCGAGCTCGCCCTCGACCGCGCGCAGCAGGTCGTCCACCTCTTCCTGCTCGACGAACAGATCGCTGTTGCGCGTGACGCGGAACTGATAGCAGCCGCGCACGCGCATGCCGGCGAACAGCCGCGACACGAACGCATCGACGATGGTGCTGAGAAACACGAAATGGCGGCTGCCGAGCTCATCGGGCAGCCGGATGAGCCGCGGCAGGGAGCGGGGCGCCTGCACGACCGCCAGGCCGGAGTTGCGCCCGAAGCCGTCCTCGCCCTCGACGACGATGGCGAAGTTCAGGCTCTTGTTCAGCACCTTGGGAAAGGGGCGGGCGGGATCGAGGGCGAGGGGGCTGAGCACCGGCTCGACCTCACGCGTGAAATAGTCCTCCAGCCATTCTGCCTGGGGCCGGGTCCAGCTCTCGGGCGACACGAACACCACCCCGTTCTTGGCGAGCTCGGGCAGCAGCACATCGTTCAGTACCTGGTATTGCTCATCCACCAGCCGCACGGCGCGCGCGCGGATCGCTCTGAGCTGCTCGGCGGTGGACAGCCCGTCGGGTCCCACCTGCAGCGCTCCGGCCTCCTGCAGCTCCTTGAGGCTCGCGACGCGGATCTCGAAGAATTCGTCGAGGTTGGCACTCGAGATGCAGAGAAAGCGCACGCGCTCGAGCAACGGGACACGGCTGTCCTTGGCCTGCTCCAGGACGCGCTGGTTGAACTCGAGGAACGACAACTCCCGATTGAAGTAGAGCTGCGGTATCTGCAGGTCCGTGTCGTTCATGGCGATGAGTTTGAGGCCTCGTCAGGGGCAGTTCAATCGGGCGGCAGCGGCGCCGGCCGGGCGTGCGGGGAGGGCGAGAGCCGGGCCGCGCGAGGCGCCGCGACGAGTGCTAGGGCCGGGACGCGCTACGCGGGGCGGGACGCGCGCTACGCGGGGCGGGACGCGCGCTACGCGGGGTGTCGCGGCGACCGCCGCGCCTCAGTTGAAAGCCGTGCGCGCTTCGTCCAGGTACTCCTCTTCCGTGCCCGCGGCCGAGTACGGCGTCTGCAGCGGGGAGGCTGCGGCGTCGAGGAATGCGGTGATATCGGCGGGTGGGTAGAGCGCCGGAGCCGGCGAGGGCTGCAGCGCAGCCTGCTGCGCATCGTTCGCGGGGCTCTGGGGCGCCGCAAGATCGGCGAGCCAGGGCGCGGTCTGTGCGCGGAACCGGGACAGCGCGTCCGCCCGCAGCGGCTCGGCGCCCGGCAGCTTCACCCGCTGTGGATCGAGGTGCACGCCGTTCTTGAGGTATTCGTAGTGCAGGTGCGGCCCGGTCGCCAATCCCGTCATCCCGACATAGCCGATGACCTGGCCCTGCTGCACGCGGGAGCCGAGGTGGATGCCGCGTGCGAAGCGCGACATGTGGCCGTACAGCGTCGAGACGTCATTGGCGTGCGAGAGCACGATGGCGTTGCCGTAGCCGCCCCGCACGCCCTCGAAGCTCACGCGTCCGTCGCCGGCCGCGTGCACCGGGGTGCCGATGGGCGCGGCGTAATCGGTTCCCATGTGGCCGCGGATGATGTTGAGAATCGGATGCAAGCGATGCGGATTGAACACCGAGCTGACGCGCGTGAACTCGACCGGCGCTCGCAAGAACGCCTTGCGCATCGGCTTGCCGTCCGGGGTGTAGTAGCCGACGGCGCCGCTGTCGTCGACGTACCGCACCGCTCGATACACCTTGCCGTCGTTCACGAACTCCGCGGCCAGAATGTCCCCGTCGCGCAAGTACTTCCCATCCTGGTAGACCTGCTCGTAGACCGCCTTGAAGCGGTCGCCCTCGCGAATGTCGAGCACGAAGTCGATGTCCCAGGCGAATATGCCGGCGAGCTTGAGCGCCACGGTGTCGGACATGTGAGCGGATTCCGCCGCCTGGAACAGGGAGGAATCGATGGTCGCCGAGGCGGTGCGTACGCGCGTCTCGACCGGATTGTCGGTGACCTTGGCGGCGAATCCCGCCTCATCGCGCACCACGTGCAGCGTCTTGGTCTCGCTCACCTGGCGCGTCAGCTCCTGCACCGAGCCCTCGCTGTGCGTGAGCTTGATGGCGTCGCCCGGCTTCAAGAAATCCAGGCTCTGCCGGATACCGGGCAGCTGCCGGATGGCCGCGAGATCGGCGGGATCGAGCGCCATGCGCCGGAAGATGGCCGCCAGCGTGTCGTTGCGTCCGACCACCACGATGGTCGAAGCCACGCTCGCCTGCTGTGCGGCCGCGACTGCATCTTTAGAAGGGCGCGCGGCCGGTATCACGGGGGTGAGCGCATCGGCCGGGTACAGGAGCGGCGCCGCGGCGCTCATCGGGGGGGGCGACGCATCACGGGCTGCATGCCAGAGGATCAGCGCCGCGCTGGCGGCGGCGGCGTAGGGAGCGATGCGGGTGGTGACGGTGCGAAATCGATGGGAAAGCTTCAGGGCGGCGAGACTGGGACGGCGCACGATGACTCCTCGGGGGGCAAGGCCGAAGGCTAGCGGCCGCCCGGTAGGCGGTCAACCCGCCGCGTCCCATTCGCGACGAGGGTCGCGCTTCGGGACGCGAGGCCGCGCGCTGCGCCGCGGCAGCGTGTGCCCTTGAATGCCTCGGGGAAACACCTATATCGAGCCGTGAGATCGGGCCGATAGCGAGCCGCGCAGATCGGGGCCGAGCCCGCAGATCGGGGCCGAGCCTTGCAGGCTTGGCCGTTCTCCGCCGCAAAAAGGTAGGCTCAGAGCAGCGTCGAGATCTTGTCGCTGAGCGACTTCACGGCAGCCTGGCGCAGCCGGGTTGACACGCCCGAGGCCGGGGC
>DATJSL010000025.1:0-138894 GCA_035504115.1 Steroidobacteraceae bacterium
GCTTTACGGCGCAGCACATTCGCGCCCATGGTCTTGGAAATTTGCACCGCTGGAAGGCGAACGGTGTCTGGAATTCGGCTTACGGTGCCTGGCAGAAATTGCCCGAGCAAGGCGGCGACGGCGAGCTCTTCTAGGGCGACACGAGCGCTCCAACCAATTGCGGCAATCTCCACCCTACGTCGGCATGCTTTCGCGCGAAGAAGTGACCAGATTGAATGAAGAGGCAGCGGGCTGATCGTGTCCTGCACGCCGCGAATTAGCGCTCGAGGGCGTCGCGCAGCGCTTGCGATCTGAGCTTGGTCGGCGAGGCGCAGAACCAGCGATTGCAAAGGCGCGTCATGATCGACTGCTCGGCGAAGCCCAGCCTTTCCGAGATGAGAGCGAAGTCGAGCCGGGTCTCGCGCAGATAATAGAGCATGATGTCGCGCCGCACCTCATCCTTGATCTGCTGGAAAGAGGTGCCTGCGGCGCGCAGGCGCCGGTGCAAGGTGCGCGGATGCAGGTTGAGCGCTGCGGCGATCCGTTCGTTGCTGCACTCTTCGGTGCCGAGCCGCTGCATGATCATTCCGCGGGCCTGCGCCTGCAGAGGCGGGCGCCGCTGGGTGAAGCTTGCGTCGATGAAGGAGATGGCGGCGCGGTACAGGCGCGAGTCAGGGTCGATGATCGGGCATGCGAGATCGCGCTCGGAAAAAAACACTCCGTCCTCGTGCTGACCGAAGCGCACGGTGCAGCCGAAATAGCGGCGATAGGTCTTGAGCGATGACACGGGCTGGTGACGGAAATGCACCTGACGCACCCGCGCCCGGCCGCCGGTGATCTCCACGGCCGCGAGGTGTCCGGCGAGCAGTATCTGTTCCATGGCCTGGCTCTTGCTCGGCACTCGGTCGAGCAGGATGTCGTGGCCGGCCAATATCCCCTTGGGGGAGCTGGACTGCCTCAGCCAGATCCGGGCCGCCAGGCTGTGTGCGTAGGCGTGCTTGGCGACGTAGTCGAGCGCCTCGCCGAAAGTGCGCGAGTGCTTCATGACCTGGCCCAGCGGGCCGAACATCCCGCTGCCGCTCTGGCGCGCCGCCAGGCGCATGCCGAAGTCCGGGCAGTTAAGTTGCACCGCGGCGAGCTCGATCAGACGCACCATTTGCCGATAGGTGGCACGCGAGGCGTCCTCCGGGAAATTCTCGCGCGATATCCCGACCTGACGCATGAGGCGCTCCGGCTCGGCGCCGAGCTCCTGCACCACGTCGGGAAAGAAGCGCAGGATGCGCGCATGCACGGCCTCGAACTTCCCGAGGCCACGGGAATCCTCGTTGCGCAGCGCAGTCTGATCCAACTCCACCCTCCGGAATTCGCCTGCGCACCAGGTAAGTGCGTTTGTCCGAAATTGTCAAGCGGGCCGGCGGCCGCGGTGCCACATGATGCGGGGGAAATCGCGCATCGATATGAGATGAGTTGAGGCAATACCCGACGCGAGGAGGCCAATGAACGCCATCATCAAGGATCTGAGCGTGCTGCTCGACCGCGAGAGCATCCGCGACTGCATTGCGCGCCTCGCTCGCGGGGAGGATCGCCGCGACGCGGAGCTGATCCGCGCCTGCTACTGGCCGGACTCGACCAGCGACTACGGCGTATTCTTCGGAACCTTCGAGGAGTATCTCGCCTGGGTGGTGCCGGGATCACCCGCCATACCCGTCACTCAGCACGTGCTGGGACAGAGCGTGATCGAGCTCGAGGGGGACGCGGCTCGCACCGAGACGCAGGTGGTCTCGTACCATCGGGTCAACATGGGGTCGGAGGAGCGCGACACCGTCATCGGCGGCCGCTACCTCGACCGGCTGCAGAAGCGCGGCGGTGAGTGGCGCATTGCACAGCGCCTGATGCTCTATGACTGGTTCCAGGATTGGGGTGCGTCGATAGACTGGACGAAGGGCGTCATGGGTCTGCCATTTCGTGCCGGGCATTATTCGGGCCGGGCGGTGGGTGATTACAGCGAGCGGTTCTTCGGCAAGGCATGAGGCGCGACGGAGGTAAGTCAGCATGGGTTCTCTGACAGGCAAGGTCGCTGTGGTGACCGGAGCGAGCCGCGGTATCGGCAAGGGGATCGCGGTGGCGCTCGGGGCGGAGGGAGCGACCGTGTACGTGACCGGGCGTACGGTGACGCCGGGCTCCTACCCTCTGCCGGGCACCGTGGGGGAGACCGCGGCGGCCGTGACGCAGCGGGGCGGCAAAGGCATCGCGGTCCCGGTGGACCATGGCCAGGATGACCAAGTGGCCGCCCTGTTCGATCAGGTCCGACGGGATCAGGGCCGGCTCGACATCCTGGTGAACAATGCCTTCTCGATCCCGGAGGATCTCACCGAACCGGGTCCCTTCTGGGAAAAGCCGCTGTCCCACTGGCAAATGGTCGACGTCGGCGTACGCTCCACCTTCGTCGCGGCGTGGCACGCCGCCAAGATCATGGCGCCGCAGAAATCCGGCCTGATGGTGGTGATCTCGGGGTACGTGGGGGTCACGTACACCTATGGCGTGGTGTTTGGCACCTGCAAGTCCGCAGTCGATCGCATGGCACGCGACATGGCGATCGACCTGCAGCCGCACGGCGTCGCTTCCCTGTCCCTGTGGCAGGGGCTCACGTTCACCGAGCGGGCGCGCCGCAACCTGGAAAGGAACCCGGCCATGAAGCAGCTCACCGTCACGAACCCGGCGATAGGCTGCACGCCGGAGTTTCCGGGTCGGGTGATTGCCGCTCTGGCGAGCGATCCACAGCTGATGAGACGCTCGGGCGGCACCTTCATCACCGCCGAGCTGGCGCAGGAGTACGCAATCACCGACATCGACGGCAAGGTCATCCCGTCGCTGCGCGCCGAGCGCGGCGCGCCCATCTGGCGCCCGATCGAGGGGGGCGCCCGTGGACGCTGAGCGCCTCGAGCGTCTCGCGGACCGCCAGGACATTCTCGACTGCCTCAACCGTTTCAGCCGCGGCATGGACCGGTTCGATCGGGAGCTGTTCCTGTCGGCCTTTCATCCCGATGCCACCATCGCCGCGGGCTCTTTCGTCGGCGGCCCCGTTCCGCTGTACGCGTGGGCAAGGGCTCTGCACGATCAGGGGCAGGCGGCAACGCATCACAACCTGCTGAACCACAGCTGTGAGCTCGCGGGACACATCGCCCACACCGAGACCTATTATCTGTTCGTCGGACGCAACCGCGACGACAGCAACTGGATCGCCGGCGGCCGCTACATCGACCGGCTGGAGCGCCGCGGCGGGGAGTGGCGCATCGCCCTGCGAACCAATGTGATCGAGTGGTCGGGCGTGATACCGACCATGCCGCTGCCTTTTGCCGAAGTCCCGGACATCCACGGCAATGGGGCTCCCGCGCGCAGCCGCGACGATCCATCCTACCAGCGCCCCCTCACCAACCGGCGGGCGACCCACATTCCCAGCATCACTGGAGGTCAGACGTGATCGAGAACGAGGCGGCATCGGCGGCCGGCGGCAAGACAGCACAGCGCCGGTTCGACGGCCGGGTTGCCGTGATCACCGGGGCGGGGCGGGGACTCGGGCGCGAGTATGCCCGGCTGCTCGCGGCCAAGGGCGCGAAGGTCGTGGTCAATGATCCGGGCGGCAGCGTCAAGGGTGATGGGAGCGATGCCGGCCCCGCGCTCGAGGCGGTGCGCGAGATCGAGGCGCTCGGCGGCGAAGCCGTCGCTTGCACCGAATCGGTCGCGACGCCGCAAGGCGGCAAGGCAATCGTCGAGGCGGCGCTCGATCATTACGGGCGGATCGACATCCTCATCCACAACGCGGGCAACGTGCGTTACGGGTCGATGGACGAGCTCTCGCAGGAGGATTTCGAGGCCGTCGTGGGCGTGCACCTGATGGGCGCCTTCCATGTGGTGCGCCCGGCCTTCCCGCGGATGTGCCGAGCCGGCTACGGCCGCATCGTGCTGACATCATCGATCGGCGGCCTGTACGGCAACCACAAATGCGTGAACTACGGCGTGTCCAAGGCCGGCATGATCGGGCTCAACAATGTGGTCGCTCTGGAGGGCGCGGCCAAGGGCGTGAAGTGCAACATCATCGCGCCCGGGGCCGTGACGCGCATGGCCGAGGGCCTCGACATCTCCCAGTATCCCCCGATGGGGCCCGAGCTGGTGGCACCGGTGGTGGGCTGGCTCGCGCATGAATCCTGCTCGATCAGCGGCGAGATGCTGATATCGATGGCGGGCCGCGTTGCCCGCGCATTCATCGCCGAAACCGAGGGCGTGTACCGCCCCTCGTGGTCCATCGACCAGGTGGCCGAGGATATCGACGCCATCCGCGATACCGATAAGCTCTGGATCTTGCCCCCGGTTCCTTCCGGCTATGTGGAGCACCTGAAGCGCAGCTTCGACATGGCGCGGCGGGGGATGGCGGGCAAGCGGCCGGAAGCGCCGCGATGAGCGGCCGCGGCCCCACGAGCCAGGCACGCGGCAGCCAGGCACCCGCGAACGTGGCGCTCGTCACCGTGCGATGATGCCGAGCATCCGAGCGATGCGCCTGCGCCATCCGGCAAGCCCCGATGCGCTGCACATGGACACCGCGGAGGCTCCCGCCCCCTCACGCGGTGAGATCCGGGTGCGCGTCCGCGCGGCCTCGCTCAATTTCCGCGACGCACTGGTGGTGAATGGCTTTTTTGCGGCGCGAGACGGGCTCATCCCGCTCTCGGACGCGGCCGGCGAGGTGCTCGACGTCGGTGAGGGCGTGGCGGAGCTCAAGCCGGGTGATGCCGTGATCAGCACCTTCCACCCCGCGTGGCTCGATGGCCACATCGAGCGCTCGCAGCTCACCGGCACACCCGGAGGCCCGGCCGATGGTTTCGCGTGCGAGCAGGTCACCCGCCCGGTGACGCATTTCACGCGCGCGCCACGGGGGCTCACCTGGACGGAAAGCGCCACGTTGACCTGCGCGGGCGTCACGGCCTGGCGCGCGCTCGTGACCGATGGCCCGCTCAGGCCCGGCGAGCGGGTGCTGGTTCAGGGCACGGGGGGCGTTTCGCTGTTTGCTTTGCAATTCGCCAAGGCGGCCGGCGCGACCGTCATCGCCACCTCATCCAGCGCGGCGAAGCTCGAGCGGCTCGAGGCGCTCGGCGCTGACCACGTGATCAACTATCGCGCCACCGAAAAGTGGGGCGAGGCGGTGCTCGAGCTCACCGGCCGGGTTGGCGTCGATCATGTGATCGAAGTCGGCGGCCCGCACACGCTGCCCCAGTCGGTCATCGCCGCCCGCACCGGCGCCCATCTTGCCATCATCGGCGCGGTCGGGGGTTTCGACATCGACGTCATTCCTTTCGCCATCGTGCAGGCCAAGCGCTTGCGCCTGCAGGGAGTGACCGTCGGCAGCCGCCGCGATCAGCTGGACATGGTCCGCGCCATCGAGGCGAGCGCCATCCGCCCGATCATCGAGCGCACCTATCCGCTCGAGCAATTGCCCGCGGCCATGCATGGCCTCAAGGATCGCGAGCGCTTCGGCAAGGTCTGCATCGAACTCTAGCAATTGGTTCAAATACAACAACCTAGCATATAAATCTTCATGGCAGTCTGCTATCGTCCGCCCCGATCGCTGCGACTTGAGCACGGGCGCAAGGTAGGCGGTTCGCATTAAGATCCCCCGTTTCCTTGTCGAGGTTAGTGCAAAGCGATGCTGAAGAGCCGCCGGGCGCAGATCAAGAACTCGTTCGCCGAGAATCGCCTGTTCACCGTGCGCAGCATCGTCGCCGGCATCGTCGCCACGCTGCTGCTGCTCGGCGTCGCCGGCCGGCTGTTCTACCTGCAGGTGGTGAAATACGAGTACTACTCCGCCTTGTCGCAGGGCAACCGGATTCGCACCGAGCCCATCCCGCCGAGCCGCGGCCTGATTCTCGATCGAAACGGCCTGATCCTCGCCGACAACCAGCCGGCCTTCAATCTGGAGTTGGTGCGCGAGCAGGTGGGCGACATGAGAGCGGTCGACGCCACCCTGGCCCAGCTGGTGAGCATCGGCGTGTTGCGGGCGGAGGAGGTGAACGCCATTCGCCGCACCATCCAGTCACACAAAGTCTACGAGAGCGTGCCCATCAAGCTGCAAATGGACGAGCAGGAGATGGCCCGCTTCGCGGTGCATCGATTCCAGTTCTCGGGCGTCGACATTCATCCGCGTCTCGCGCGTCACTATCCCTTGAAGGAGATCGGCGTGCACGCCATCGGCTACGTGAGCGCCATCAATGATGAGGATCTGAAGAGCATCGACAGCGCCGAGTACGCCGGCACCAGCCTCATCGGAAAACTCGGCGTGGAACGCGCCTACGAGGCGCAGCTGCACGGCAAGCCCGGATTTCGCGAGATCCTGGTGAACGCCGCGGGCAGGCCGGTGGAGAAGGCGGGAGACTACGTGCCGGAGCTGCGATCGCGCGCGCCGGTCGCCGGCGAGGACCTGGTGCTCGGCATGGACCTGCGCGTTCAGAAAGTGGCCGAGGAGGCGCTCGCCGGCAAGCGCGGCTCGGTGGTGGCGCTCGATCCGAAGACCGGCGACGTCATCGCCCTCGCCAGCACCCCGGGCTTCGATCCGAACGAGTTCGTCAAGGGGTTGACGGTGGCGCAATACAACGCGCTGGCGAATGACATCGACATCCCGCTACTCAACCGCGCGCTGCGCGGTGCCTATCCGCCGGGCTCGACCGTGAAACCGCTGTATGCCCTGGCCGCGCAGCATTACGGGGTTCTCACGGCCGAGCAGACTCAGTACTGCAGCGGCATCTTCATTCTACCGGGCAACCCGCGTCCGTATCACGACGACAAGAAGGGAGGACACGGAAATCTCAACATGCGCCAGGCGATCGCCGAGTCCTGCGACGTCTATTTCTTCAAGCTCGCACAGCGCCTCGGCATCGAAAGAATGGCGCCCTTCATGGCGGCGTTCGGCTATGGCCGGCTCACCGGCATCGACATTCCGGGCGAGAAGCCCGGCCTGTATGCCTCGCCGGAGTGGAAACGGCACGCCTACAAGCGCAAGGCCGATCAGGTGTGGTTTCCGGGCGAGACCATCAGCATGGGAATCGGGCAGGGCCCGATCACCGTCACGCCGCTGCAGCAGGCGCATTTTGCCGCGGAGATCGCCGAGAGCGGCAAGATCATCGCTGTGCCGAGGCTGGTGTCGGGATTCAGGGCGCCCGGCTCGAGCACGATCATCCGCAAGGCGCCGCAGCTGATGAAGCCCGTCGATCTCGGCACCGACGAGCAGTGGGCGGTGGTTCACGACGGCATGATCGGCGCGGTGAGCACGAGCACCGGCCGAGCGGGCACCGCCTACTACGCCGCCGGACAGGGCGCCAAGTACAAGTTTGCGGGCAAGACGGGCACGGCGCAGGTGTTCACGCTCAAGGAAAATCAGAAGTACAAGGCGAGCGAGGTCGAGGAGCGGCTGCGCGATCACGCCTGGTTCATCGCCTATGCGCCCGCGGACGATCCGAAGATCGCGATCTCGGTGCTGGTCGAGAACGGCGGCTTCGGAGCCGCGGCCGCGGCGCCCATCGCCCGCAAGGTGCTCGACGCCTATCTGTTGGGACCGGAGGCGGCAGCCGACGCCAAGGGCCCTGCGCCGAAGCAGGGCGGCTAGCGAGCCGCAAAGCGCGGCGGCGCCTTTCGCCGGGCGCGGCCTGCGTCGGGCGCGCTGCGCGTCGGGCGCGCGCTTCGCGGCGACTTCCGCCGGGCGCCTGGAAGAAGGTATTCTATGCATTCAATCAAGCGCCACACAGGTCCGGCAGGCCGCCCGGGAAGGGATTTTCAACTCATGAATGCACGCACACTCGATTGTTCGGACATCGATCAGTACCTCGGCAAGCCGATCGAATCCTCGACCCTGCGCGAGCCGCTATCGAACAACGATATCCGGCGCTGGGTGCATGCGATGCACTACCCGAATCTGCTGCACTACGATCCGCAGTATGCGGCGGCGAGCCGCTGGGGCAAGCTGGTCGCGCCGCAGAGCTTCCCCATCGTCGTCGACGACGGCCACGGCTCGGCACCGGCTTGCGTCGGCTGCATTCCCAATTCTCACCTGCTGTTCGGGGGTGACGAATGGTGGTTCTACGGGCCGCGCGTCCATGGCGGCGACATTCTCAGCAACGAACGCATACCCCTCGATTACGTCGTCAAGGAGACCAAGTTCGCCGGTGCGACCTGCTTCCAGCGCGGCGATGACTTCTACCGCAACCAGCACGGCGAGCTGGTTGCCAAGCAGCGCTCGACCTCGATCCGCTATCGGGCGCAGGCCGGCCGCGAGAACCTCAACATGGCGGATGCCGAGGAGCCGGTCTGGACCGACGATGAGATCGAGGCCCTCGAGGAGCGCAAATTCCGCTGGATTCAAATGCTGCACGACCTCGGTCACAAGCAGCGCTGGTGGGATGAGGTCAGCGTCGGCGAGCGGCTGCCCGAGCGTGTGTTCGGTCCGCATTCGGTGGCGAGCTTCGCCACGGAGTGGCGCGCCTATCTGGTCAACGTGTGGGGCTCGATGAACCTGCGCAAGCTGGACCTTTTGGCGCTCGGCTTCACGCCCGAGATGGCCGGCGTCGAGAACGATCCCGACGTGCAGAGAGTCAATCCGGAGATCACCGA
Organism: Steroidobacteraceae bacterium; assembly: GCA_035504115.1. Classification (GTDB taxonomy): domain Bacteria; phylum Pseudomonadota; class Gammaproteobacteria; order Steroidobacterales; family Steroidobacteraceae; genus Bog-1198. Next base: position 8,629 of record DATJSL010000025.1, read on the forward strand.
CGGCGCCTATTACGGTCCATCGCGGGGCCATCTGTTTCCGCGCTGGGCGCGCAACATCGGCATGCCGCGCGCCTACGGCTACGGCGCCTCGATGGGTGCCTGGGTGACGGACTATCTGTCGGGCTGGGCGGGCGAGCATGGCATGGTCGTGCACTCGGTGGCCCATTACCGCGGCCCGGCGCTGTCGGGCGACATCACCATCCAGACCGGGGAGGTGGTCGACAAGTTCGTCGACAAGGACGGCCGCCATCTGGTCCAGGTCAAGCACAGGATGGCGAACCAGAAGGATACGACCATGGCCACGGCGACCGCGGAGATCCAGCTGCCGAAAAAGCCGGTTGCTCGAGGCGTTTGAGCGGCAGCCTCGCTGATCGATGCAGCGCGGGCCGCGGCGCTGCGCTCCAGCGTGACGATCGCGGCGCTGCGCCCCTGGGGGCCTACGACGGCCCGGTTGCGCGCGCATTGGACGCGAGCAGCGCGTCCAGTGCGGCCAGGTCGCCGAGCACCCAGAGCTCGGCGATGTGCCCGTCCGCGAGGCGAAACAGAGCGGCCCCCAGCCATTGGACCGGCAAGCCCGAAGGCTGGTAGCCGCGGAAGCGACCGACGTGCACCCCGGAGAATCGCATCTTCGCGAATGCGAGCCGCCCCTCCGAGACGCATTCCAGAATATCGCAGCGATAGTGGGCGAGGGCAGAGCGCACGTTGCCTACGTACTGCCAGAAAGCAGCGTGGCCCGTCATTTCCGTCCCGAGCGAGCCGCGGAAGATGAAGCCCTCGGCGAGGAGCTCGCCCATGGCGGAGCGGTCGCCCGCGTTCCAGATGCGCTCGTAGAAATCTCGAACGGGAGCCGGCGTGGTCAAGGGTTGGCAACACGGCGCGAGAGGATAGATCGATCCTACCAGAGCAAGCGAATCGCCCCCAAGCGCGGCTGGCGCGGCTCGAGTGCTCCGGGCGTCGTCGATATTCTCGCTATCCCCAGTGGCGGTGGATAACCCGGTGCACAACCGGCTCGGCCCCGCCGAATCGTCGCGCAGTTTCAGCGAGTTGTATTGACCTGGCGGTTTTTTGATCAGCGGCAGCCCGCGCTCGCATGCGCAGCGATGCGGCCCGGCCGGCCTTCATCCTCAGGGCCGAACCGCCGTCACCTCGATCTCGACCAGAAATCCTGGATTCGCGAGCGCCGCGACCTGCAGCGCGGAGCGCACCGGCAGGTTCGGCTGCGCCGGCGTCCCGAAGAACTGAGTGTAGCCCTGCATGAAGCCCTCGAAATCCATTTTCCCGCCCTTCGCCGGGTCCCCCGCCAGATAGGCGTGCATCTTGATCACGTCCCGCAGGCCGAGGTGCAGGCGCTCGAGCTGCGCCTTGATCGCGTTCAGCGCTCCGATGGTCTGCGTCTTGGTGTCGCCATAAGCGGCGATGCTGTCCTTCGGGCTCTTCGGGTCGATCACCGGCGGCACCATGCCGCTCAAGAACACGAGCGTCTTTCCGGCGGGCACCTCCACCGCCGCCGAGATCGGGAAAGTGCTGCCGTTCGGCAGCTTGTGGCGGATCACCTGCTGCGCCGGCGCGAGCGAGGGGAGCAACAGCAGCGGACAGAGCAGACGGCTGATCTTGATCATGGAAAGTCCTCGTGATGGTCTTCGGGAAGCGCGGGTCTTCAGGGCGGCCGACGCAGCGCCTTCACCTCGGCGGCGCTGATGGTTCCCCTGAAATGGTTGCCGAAATGCGTGCGCACGTAATTGATCACCGCCGCGATCTGCTCGTCATCGAGCGTCGGCGTGATGAAGAAGAATCCTTCCTGCCCGGTGCCGCCGAACGCGGGCATGTTGCGCCGGCCCTCGAGCAGCGTGAGGGCCATGAACCGCGCGGACAGCAGGGCGCGATCGCCGGCGAGCGCCGGATACTTGCCTGCGCCGACGGCGCCTCGCCCGTCCGGCATGTGACAGCCCTGGCAGATCTGTCGATAGATATCGGCCCCCGCCGTGGCCGTGTCGTTCGTGCCTTTCGTCATGGAGGGGCCCGCGGACTGCGGGCGCGCACGCGAGCCGAGCAGGCCGAGGGTCGCGCCGAGCACTGCGGCGAGCGCGGCGACGGCGATACGCCGGCGCGCTTCCTTGGCGGCACTCACGCGCCTGCTCCGGCGGCCAGGGCGCGCCGATGCAATCGCCCGATCGCATCCAGAGCGGAGGTCAGGGCGCCTTCTTGCCACGCGGGAATGTAGGAGGCGTGCTCGCCCGCGAGCACGATGCGGCCGTCGATACGGCACAGATCGTCGTAATGCCTGGCACGGGCCGCCTCGGTCCACATGCCGAAGCAGCCGAGGGTGAACGGGGCTCGATGCCACGCCACCGAGATGCCGTTCTCGAACTCCCGCGGGTACTGCGGATGGATGCGGCTGCCGTACTCCACCGCCTTGGAAACGCGCTCTTGCGGCGGCATCGAGGTGAACTCCGCCGCCTGCACTCCGAACAGGTACCCGCCGAGCAGCACCCCCTTGCCGCGGCTGAAATAGCCGCAGCTCGGGTAAGAGATGTTGGTGATCGGCAGATCGGTATAGGTGATGCCGCCGTAGATCTGCTCGTCCTCCTCCCAGAAGCGCCGCTTGAACTGCAGTCCCACCTTGACTGCCGCCGCATAGGGCACGGCCGCAATCGCCTGCGCCATCGGTGCGCCGACCTTCATGGGAATCTGACCGAGAATGGACAGCGGGATGGTACATACGCACCAATCGGCACGCAGCGTCTGCCGGGTCATCGACTGCGCGCTATCCTCGAAGGTGACGCTGACACCGCTCGCGTCCTGACCGATGTCGATCACCTTGGCGTTGTAGCGGATCAACGGCCCGAGCTCGCGCGCGAACGCCTGACCCACCATCCCCATGCCGCCCACGGGCTGGAACATCGTGGTTTGCATGTCGTAGATTTCCGAGAGCGGCATCGCCTGCCACAGTCCCGAGGCGAGCAGATCGGTCAGCCGCACGGGCTCGGAGAACACCGGCCGACCGCTCAAACCGCCGCCGGGATCGCTCTGATAGCCGCGCCGATCGCTGCTCATGGGGCCCTTGAGGTATCGATAGTTCTTGTCGAGCGCTCCCCAGTCCTTGAGCGATTCGAGCAGCCGTTCCCGGTCCTCGGCGCTGACCTCGGCGTCGAGCTGGCCGCCCTGAGTCACCTTCGCGAGGAGCTCCGCCACATGCCCGTCGTAGTCCGCCTTGACGGTGCGGTAGCGCTGCGGCTGGCCGCCGAACGCGCTCTGGCCATGCAGATAGGCGTTGTAGTTCACCTGGATGAAGGGCTCGAGCTGCACGCCGAGGAGCTTGCAGTAGTGCAGCATGCCGCGATGATGGTGCGGCAGCCGCCAGGGACCGGGATTGATGTAAAGGCCGGGATCGAAGGCGCACTGCTGGGCAAACCCACCCAGCTCGACGTAGCGGTCCCCGCCGCGCAGCGTCCAGTTGCGGCCGCCGGCGCGTGCGTTGTACTCCAGCACCTGGACTCGATAGCCGGCCTTGCGCAGCTCGAAAGCGGCCACCAGGCCGGCAATGCCCGCGCCCAGCACCAACACCGAGGCGCCGGCAGGCGCGGCGCTGAGCTCGATCTCGCCCTTGAAGCTCGACTCGGCGGCAAACCCGAGGCTGGTCATGGCCTGATACATGGCCGCGCTGCCCGCGCACGTGCCGATTATGGAGAGCAGCTGACGCCGCGACATCGATCCACTTTCCCGATTCATCCCCTCTCCCGAAGCTCTGACACGCGCCCTCCGTGTGGCTCAAGCGCCCCGCGCGTGGCCGGGCATATCTATAGCACAGATGGACGGACGCGTGATCAGCGCCGGCAGCCGCGGCGCAGGTTGAGCGGGCCGGCACAACGCCCCCGGCGCGGCGCGGATTCTTTTTCACCCGGCTCGCGTGTACGATCTGCGCACAATAACTCGATTTGAACGGAGCACAGCCATGCACGGAACCTCGAAACCTCGGCTCGGAGCGGTGAGCTCGGGCTGTTCTCTGGCCTTGTCCGCGGCACTCCTCGCCGCGGGCTCGAGCAGCGTCGCGCTCGCACAGCCCGACCGCGAGCACGGTGGCCAGCATGCGGCCCCCGCGCGTGCCGCGCCGCGCGGCGAGCCGCATCAGGGGCCCCAAGGCTATCAGCGTGTGACCGCACCGCACGGCTGGAATCAGCGCCCGCAGACCGTGGATCGAGGCGCTTACCAGCACAACTTCCGTGCCGCGCGCAGCTACAGTATCGGTCCTTGGCGCCCGCCGCACGGTTGGGTCGCGCGTCGATGGGTGTACGGCCAGATCCTGCCGCGCGCCTACTGGGCGGCCCCTTACTTGATCGGGGATTACTGGCTGTTTGCCCTCGAGGTGCCTCCGGTCGGATACGAATGGGTCCGCGACGGCAATGACGCGCTGCTCGTCAACATGACCACGGGCGAGATCCTGCAAGTCGAGTACGGGGTATTCGCGTAGCTACACTCGGAACTCGATGACTCCACGCGCGTTCTTCGCCGCGGCGAGGTCGGCAAATGCCTGCCCGGCCTCCTCGATCCCATATCGATGGGTGATGAGCTCCGCCAGCTTCAGCCGGCCGCTCATGTAGAGCGCCAGGAAGCGCGGGAAGTCGCTGCGCGGCACGCACGAGCCGTAGAAGCTGCCGGTGAGCGTCTTCTCCTCGAAGGGCAGGCTCACCGTGCGCAGCGTCGTCGTGTCGCCGGGTCTTGCGAGGCCGACCACCACGGCGGTGCCTGCGCGACCGAGCGAGCGGTAGGCGAGCGCGGCGATCTCGCCGCCGCCGACGCATTCGAAGGCGAAGTCCGCTCCGCCCGCGGCGAGCCGTCTTATGGATTTGACCGGATCCTCGCCGGCGGCGGCGAGCAGCGTGTCGGTCGCGCCGAATTGCCGCGCCATCTGCAGCTTGGCCTCGAGAGCGTCGACCGCGATGATGCGCGCGGCGCCCGCGATGCTCGCGCCTTGAATCACGTTCAGGCCAACGCCGCCGCAGCCGAATACCACGACGCTCGAGCCCGGTGCGACGCGCGCCGTGTTGAAGACCGCGCCGACACCGGTGGTGACGGCGCAGCCGACCAGCGCCGCGCAGGCGAGCGGGATCGCTGGATCGATCTTGACCACGTTCTCGACCGCGAGCGTCGCGTATTCCGCCATCACGCCGCAGCCCGAAAAGATGTGCAGCGCCCCGCCGCCGGCGTCGCGGGTGCGCAGCGTGCCGTCGGGCAAGGTGTCGAGCGCCTTGCTCTGGTTCAAGCACAGCACGGGTCGCCCAAGGGCGCAGAAGCGGCACTTGCCGCACATGTGGACGAAGGATGACACCACGTGGTCGCCGGGTGCGAGCTCGGCCACGCCCTCGCCGACATGCACCACCTCGCCGGCCGCCTCGTGTCCGAGGATCAACGGCAGCTTCATGGCGATGGTGCCGTTGGTCGCGGACAGATCCGAATGACACACCCCGCACGCGGCGACCCTGATCATCACCTCGCCGCGCTTCGGCGGCTCGACGCTGATCGACTCGACTTGGACCGGCATGTTCAACTCGCGGCAAACGACGGCGCGGGCGGGCTGACCCATGAAGAGCGATCCCTCTGGTGGTGCGGTGCCCGACTCTAGTCGTACGCCGTGCTCAGATCAAACCATGCCCGCTGCGCCTACAGCCAAATCGGAAGAGTCCGACAGCCCGATCCATGCTTCGCTCGATCAACCGTCCGCGCTCGCAGACGTTACAAGGGGGTGTCGGGACGTGAGCTGCGATGGGCGGACGAGATGGCGTTCTTTGAACATAACGAGCGGGCGCTGCACTACCTCGAGCGCGGTCGCGGGGAGCCGCTCCTGTTGATTCATGGCCTCGGATCGAGCGGAGCCGACTGGGCTCTGCAGGCGCTCAGCCTGGAGGGGCGCTTCCGGCTGATCGTGCCCGATCTGCCGGGCAGCGGCCACAGCGAGCCGCCGCGCGCCCCGGCCCGCATCGAGGACATGGCGCAGGCACTGTGGGCGCTGTGCGATCACCTGCGCATCGAGCGGGCCAACGTGGTCGGTTTCTCCCTGGGCGGCGCGGTGGGCCTGGAGATGGCGCTGCAACGCCCGCAGCGCGTCGTTCGGCTCGCTCTGATCAACAGCCTCGCCACTTATCGGCTCGATCATTGGCGCAAGTGGTTCGAGGCGGCTCTCACGCTCGTGCTGGTGCCGCTCATCGGCATGCGGTGCGCGTCGCGGCTCGCGGCGAGACGCCTTTTTCCGATGCCCTGGCAGGCATCGTTGCGCGCGCGCGCCGCCGCGACCGTGAGCGCCGTGCCGGCGAGCCACTATCTGGGCACCGGGCGCGCGCTGCTGCGCTGGTCGGCGGTGGAGCGGCTGGATCGGCTGCAGGCGAAGGCCCTCATCATCGCGGCCGAGAACGATTTCACGCCGCTCGAGGAGAAACGCGAGCTGGCGGCGCGCATCGGCGCCGATCTCATCGTGGTGCGAGGCTCGCGTCACGGCACACCGTTCGACGCGGTACGCGCGACCAACGCCGCGCTGCTCGCGCTGCTCAGCGACCAGGCGCTGCCGCCGGCGGATCACTGGATCTGCGATGCGGCTCTTGACAGCGAGCCGCTGCCGTTTGCGGGCACGCAGCGCTGCGTTTGACACGCAGCCTCGCTCTACCTAGCATCCGCCGGCCGCCGGCCAACGCCCGAGAGTGGGAAATTGCAATCGCCCCGACAGATGGCACGTCTGCTCCTGCGCTCGCTGCCTACCCCGCCGCCTCCCCGATGGCTGCGGCATCTCATGCCGGGCCCGACCGATCTGTTGCGCGATCCGATCTACCGGCGCCTGTGGAGCTCGATACTCATCTCCTCGTTCGGTGGACAGGTGACGCTGCTCGCGCTGCCGCTGTCGGCGGCGGTGCTGATGCATGCCTCGCCGACACAGATGGGCCAGCTCACCGCGGCGGAGATCGTGCCGTTCGCCTTGTTCTCCCTGCCCACCGGCGTATGGCTCGATCGGGTGCGCAAGCTGCCGGTATACATCGTCGGCGAAATCTCGATCTCGCTGACGGTCGCGTCGGTGCCGCTCGCGTGGTGGCTCGGCTGGCTCTCGATGAGCTGGCTGTATCTGGTCGGATTCGTGATCGGCTCCGTGAACACCACCGCGGGGAGCGCGGCACAGATCGTGCTCACGCAGATCGTGCCGCGCGAGCGGCTGGTCGAAGCGCACGCCAAGAATGCGCTCGCCTCCTCGACCGCGGAGGTGACCGGACCGGCAGCTGCCGGCGCCTTGATCAAGATCACGGGCGCTCCGCTCGCCCTGCTGGTCGATGCCTTCCTGCTGCTCGTGTCCGCGACCATCTTGCGCGGCGTTCCGGTGAAGGAGACGCCGAGTCCGAGAAACGCCGCGTTCTGGCCCGCCATGCGCGAGGGCTTGAGCTTCGTTCGCGGTCACCGTCTGCTCCTCGCCATGGCGGCCTGCGTGGGCATGTGGCAGCTGTGCAATCAAGCCGCCATGGTCGTGCAGATCCTATTCGCGACTCGCAGCCTCGGCCTCTCGGCGCGCGGCGTCGGGTTGAGCTACGTGGGCCTCGGCGCAGGCACGATCTGCGCAAGCGCTCTCGGTCATCGTGTTGCGCGTCGCTTGGGACCGGGTCCCACCTTGGTCCTCGGGTTTGCGATCTCCGGGGCGGGGTGGATCCTGCTTTCGCTCGCGCCGTTGAATCGGGCGGGCATCGCGGCCTATGCCCTCATGCTCCTCTCGTATGGGCTCGGAGCGGTGTTCATCACCGTGAACTTCCTGTCGCTGCGCCAATCGGTGACGCCGGGACCGATGCTGGGGCGCATGACGAGCACCATGCGCTGGCTCATTCTGCTGCCGGCGGGACCGGGCGCGCTGCTCGGCGGGTGGCTCGGGCAGGTCTTTGGGCTGCGGGTCGCGCTGGGCTTCGCGGGAGGCTCCGCGCTGGCGCTGGCCTCGATCGCTTCACGCCTCGAGGTGATCCGCAGCGTGAAGGCGCTGCCGACGCTCAGGGACGAGGCGATCACGCCCTATTCCTCGGAAAGCGCCCGTGATGAGCCCGACATCGAGCCCGTGGCGTAGGCCCACCCGCCGGGTCGGGGGTCAACGAGCATCCCCGCCAGGCGTTGTGAACCTTGAGCGGTGATAATAGGCTTCCGGGCATGGTCGAGTTTTCTCAATGATCGCAAGGAGATCCGTGAAATGAAGAAAGGAAGAGCGCTGATCCTGAGTCTGAGCATCGCCGGGAGTACGCTGCTGGCGCCGGTCATTGCCTCGGCGGGTATCGGAATCGACATCACCGTGGCGCCGCCCGCACCCCCAGTGGAGGTGGTGCCCGCGCCCCGGGTTGGCTTCGTCTGGGCCCCGGGCTTCTGGGACTGGCGCGGCGGCAGACACGTGTGGGTCGGCGGCCACTGGATCGCGGCGCGTCCGGGGTGGCGCTGGGTTCCCGATCGCTGGGAGCCGCACGGCAATCACTGGCACTACGTGCGAGGCCACTGGGCGCGTTAGGCCGGCGGGCGCTGCGATGCGCATCGGACTGATCTCCGATACGCATGGCCTGTGGCGGCCCGAGGCGAGCAGATTTCTCGAGGGGTGTTCGCTCATCGTGCACGCGGGCGACATCGGCTCGCGCGCCGTGCTCGAGGCGCTGCGCGGCCTCGCGCCGCTTTGCGCCGTGCGCGGCAACAACGATGACTGGGCGGGCGCGATTCCCGAGACGCAGAGCGTCGAGGTCGGCGGCGTCGGGCTCTACGTCGTGCACGATTGCAACCAGCTGCGCGCGGCGCCCGCGGGCGCGCGCGTTTTGATCGTCGGGCACTCGCATCGACCCGCCATCGAGCGCCGCGATGGCATGCTGCTCATCAACCCAGGCAGCGCAGGTCCGCGGCGGTTCAAGCTGCCGGTTGCGGCGGGCGAGATCGTGATCGGGCGAGGTGTCCTCGAGGTGCGCATCGTCGATCTGTTGAGCGGCAGCGCCTTGCCGGGTCTTTCGGCCACGTGGGCGCTCGGGCGCGGCGAGATGCAAGCGCGATGAGACGCAAGAGGTGGATCACAAATCAATTGGTAGCGACAACTCCTTGATTTAGTTACTATCGGCCGCTCATGGATAGTGCGGCTCAAGCTTTCACGGTGGAAAAGGCTCATGTCTGGCGCGGCGACCGCCACGTGCTCAAGGGAGTGAGCCTGGAGCTGCACTCGCGCGAGCTCATGCATGTGTCGGGTCCGAACGGCGCCGGCAAGACCACGTTATTGCGCGTCGCCTGCGGGCTGCTGCGCCCCGAACAGGGGCGGGTGAGCTGGTGCGGCCGGCCCATCGGCAGCATTCGGGCCGAGTTCCAGGGCGCTCTTGCCTATGCCGCCCATGAGCCCGCGCTCAAGGGCGACCTCACAGCGCTTGAGAACCTGCGCTACATGATCGGCCTCAAGCGCCGCCACACGCGCGCTGAGCTCGAGGCGGCCCTGGAGCGCACGGGCGTCGGGAGCTGTGCGCATCTGCCGGTGCGCGTGCTGTCGGCGGGCCAGCGCCGCCGCGCGGTGATGGCACGAGTGCTCGCGACGCGCGCCGCGCTGTGGGTGCTGGACGAGCCTTTCACCAACCTCGATGCCGCGGGCTCCGCGCTCGTGTCGGGGCTTCTCGCCGAGCACCTGGAGCGCGGCGGGATGGCGCTGGTGGTCGCGCATCACGAGCTGCCCGTGGCAGGCAGCATCCGGCGCCTGGACCTGCAGGCATGAGCGCCGCGCCCATCGAGCGGCGGGATCTGTGCGATCTGCAGGGGCCGCCGCTCGCGGCCGCCAGCGGGGTGCTCGGCGCCATGGGGCTCATCATCCAGCGAGAACTGCGTCTCAGTTTCCGCCGTCCCGAGCAACTCCTGCAGCCGCTGGTGTTCTTTCTGATCGTGACGACGCTGTTTCCCCTGGGGTTGAGCCTGCAGCTGTCGCTGCTGCGAGACATGGCCCCCGGTGTCCTGTGGGTGGCCGCCCTGCTATCGTCGCTCCTGTCGCTCGATAGCTTGTTCAAGAGCGATGCCGATGATGGAACTTTGGATCAGCTGGCGCTGTCCGGGCAGAGTCTGACGGCCATCGTGATTGCCAAGACGGCTGCCCACTGGCTGCTGAGCGGCGCCGCGCTGGTGCTGGTGTCGCCGCTGGTCGCGATCGCACTCGGTATTCCAGGGCCGGTGTTTCCGGTCATGCTGCTGAGCCTGGCCCTGGGCACGCTCACCTTGAGCTGGCTCGGCGCGATCGGCGCAGGGCTCACGGTGGGGTTGAAGCGCGGCAACGTGCTGTTGTCGCTCATCGTCCTGCCGCTCGCCATGCCGCTGCTCATTTTCGGGGCGGGAGCGACGGATCGCGCCATTTCGGGCATCAGTTCGGCGGGAGCACTTTATTTCCTGGGTTCGCTATGCATATTGACCTCGACTCTGGCACCGTTTGCAGCCGCCGCGGCGCTGCGAATCACGCTCGAATAGACGGCAAGGGACACGCGATGTGGACCTGGTTCTATCGGCTCGCCTCGCCGCCCTACGTTTACCGCACCGCCGCGAGCCTGATCCCCTGGCTCATGACGGCGGCGGCGCTCACCATCGGCTACGGACTCATCGATGGTCTGGTGTTCGCTCCGCCCGACTATCAGCAAGGCGATGCGTTCCGCATCATCTATGTGCACGCGCCGAGCGCCTGGATGTCGCTTTTCTCCTACAGTCTGATGGCGGTCGCGGGGGCCATCGGGCTCATCTGGCGCATCAAGATAGGCCATGCGGTGGCCGCCGCCACCGCGCCCATCGGCGCCTCGTTCACGCTCCTCGCGCTGGTCACCGGATCGCTCTGGGGCCGCCCCATGTGGGGCACTTACTGGGCCTGGGATCCGCGCTTGACCTCGGAGCTGATTCTTCTATTTCTGTATGTGGGTGTGATGTCCTTGCGGGCGGCGTTCGAGGACCCGGCCCGCGGCGACCGCGCCGCGGCGCTGCTGGCGATCGTCGGTGTCGTGAACGTGCCCATCATTCACTTTTCCGTGGTGTGGTGGAACTCACTGCATCAGGGGGCCACGATCGCCAAAATCGGCAAGCCGTCCATGCCCGGCAGCATGCTGTGGCCGCTGCTGTCCATGCTGTTCGGGTTCATGTGTTTTTTCGGCGCGGTTCTGTGCATGCGGCTGCGCGGCGAGGTGCTCAATCGGGAGCGCCAGGCGGCCTGGGTGCGAGGGGTGGTCAAATGAGCGGCTTCTGGGCGATGGGTGGTTACGCCAGATACGTATGGCCCTGCTTCGGTCTGGCGTGTACTGTGCTCGCCTGGAATTTGTGGTCGGCACATCGTCATCACGCGGCTGCCCTGGTACGGGCGCGGCGCGCGCTGGAGATGCAGGATGAGTGATCGGGCGTGACTCCGCGTCGAAAACGTCTATTCGTGGTGCTCGCGATCCTCGGCGGCGTGGCCGCATCGGTATCGCTGGCCGTGGTCGCCTCGCGCGACAACATCTCCTTTTATTACGACCCGACCCAGGTCGCGACCGGACAGGCGCCGCTCGCCAAGCGCTTTCGCATCGGCGGCATGGTGGTGAAGGGCAGCGTCGCGCGCAAGCCCGGTGACCTCGAGGTGAGGTTCGTGCTCACCGACTTCGCGCATCAGGTTCCCGTCGAGTACACCGGCGTGCTGCCGGATCTGTTCCGCGAGGGGCAGGGCATCATCGCGCACGGCACCATGGGTCCCGGCGGGACCTTCGTCGCCGATCAGGTGCTCGCGAAGCACGACGAGAAGTACATGCCGCCGGAAGTTGCGGCATCGCTCAAGCAAAAAGCGGCGGCCGGCGCGGCGGCCTCCAGGCCCACGGGTTGACGCGAGGGATCGGCATGGCACCAGAGCTCGGCGTATTCGCCCTCATTCTCGCCTTCGTGCTCAGCCTGGCGCAGGCCTTCTTCGGTCTCGCCGGCGCCTGGCGCGGCAAGCCCGACTGGATGAACGTCGCGCGTCCCGCGGTGACCGGACAGTTCGTGTTCGTGGTCACGGCGTTCGCCTGTCTGGTGTATGCGTTCGTGCACGACGATTTCTCGGTGCTCTACGTGGCACGCAACTCCAACTCGCATCTGCCGCTGTTCTACCGCGTCGCTGCGCTGTGGGGCGCGCACGAGGGATCGCTCCTGCTCTGGATCCTGATCCTGTCGATCTGGAGCGTGGCCGTGGCCGCGCTCAGCCGGCAGCTGCCGGCGAGCTTCGCGAGCCGCGTGCTCGGCGTGATGGGCCTCATCAGCGGCGGCTTCATGCTGTTCACCCTGTGGACCTCGAATCCTTTCGAGCGGCTGATGCCGGCGCCCCAGGACGGAGCGGATTTGAATCCGGTGCTGCAGGACTTCGCGCTCGCCATCCACCCGCCGATGCTGTACACGGGCTACGTGGGCTTCTCGGTCGCCTTCGCCTTCGCCTGTGCGGCGATGCTGGAGGGACGGCTCGATCAAGCGTGGGCCAAGTGGACGCGGCCGTGGACCATCTTTGCCTGGGTATTCCAGACCATCGGTATCGCGCTCGGCAGCTGGTGGGCGTACTACGAGCTCGGCTGGGGCGGCTGGTGGTTCTGGGATCCGGTCGAGAACGCCTCGTTCATGCCCTGGCTGGTGGGCACGGCGCTGATTCACTCGCTCTCCGTCACGGAGAAGCGCGGCATCTTCAAGAGCTGGACGCTGCTGCTCGCGATCTTCGCCTTCTCGCTGAGCCTGGTGGGGACCTTCCTCGTGCGCTCGGGCGTGCTCGTGTCGGTCCACTCCTTCGCCAGCGACCCGAAGCGCGGCCTGTACATTCTGGCCTTCCTCATCATCGCCATCGGCGGATCGCTGTCGCTGTACGCCTGGCGCGCCCCGAAGCTTTACGTTCCGGGCGGCTTCCAGCTCTTCTCGCGCGAGTTCTTCCTGCTCGTGAACAACGTGATCCTGGTGAGCGTCGCCGCTCTGGTCCTGTGGGGCACCTTGTCGCCGCTGGTGTACGAGCTGTTGAACATCGGCAAGATCTCGGTCGGTCCGCCGGTATTCGCGATCATGTTCCTCGTGCCCATGCTGCCGCTCATGGTGTTCCTCGCCATCGGCATGCACTCGGCCTGGCGGCGCGGCAAGCTGACGGTGTCGGCGCGTCCGCTGGGCTGGCTGCTCGCCGGCGCCGCCCTCATCGCCGTGCTGGTGCAGCGTATCGGCTACGGCACCTTTCACTGGGTGGGGCTCGTCGGCATGGCGCTCGGCTTTTGGATCATTTTCTCGGCGCTGCTCGAGCCGGTGCGCCGCTTGAGGCAGGGCCAGACGCTGACCGCGGGATTGCTCGGCATGGCGATCGCGCACGCGGGGGTGGGCGTGTTCGCGATCGGCGCGAGCGGCGTGCAGAGCTACAAGATCGAGAAGGATGTCGCCCTCAAGCCCGGCATGAGCTTCTCGATCGCAGGCTACGATTTTCGATTCGTCCAAGCGGCCAACGTGCGCGGGCCGAATTACGATGCCGTACAAGCCACCGTCGAGGTGACCCGCGACGGGAAGCACGTGACGACGCTCGAGCCGCAGAAGCGGCATTTCTGGGTGCAGCAGACCGACAACAGCAAGGCGGCGATCTCGGTGAACTGGTCGCGGGACCTGTTCGTCGCCATGGGCAATCCGCTGGGCGGCGGAGCCTGGAGCATGCGCATCCAGTACAAGCCCCTGGTGCGCTACATATGGCTCGGGGCGCTGGTGATGGCCGTGGGCGGGGTGGTCGCCGCCACCGATCGGCGCTATCGCATGCGCATCAAGGCTGCCGCGGGCGCGCCCGCAGCAGCGCCGCCCGCACCGCCGGAGCCGAGCTTCGGGTCCGCCTGATGTGGAAGTTCCTGTTGCCGATCACCGCGTTCCTCGGGCTTGCCGTGCTGTTCGCCTTTGGCCTGAACCCGAATCGCGACATCCACGAGATTCCCTCGCCGCTGATCGGCAAGCCGGCGCCGCTGTTCAGCCTGAGCGACGTGCGCGATCCGGCCCGCATCGTGAGCAACGCCGCGCTCAAGGGACAGGTGTACGTGCTGAACGTTTGGGGTACCTGGTGCGGGGCCTGTCGCGAGGAGCAAGATGCGCTGCTCGCGATCGCGAGACAAGGGGTCGTTCCGATCATCGGGCTCGACTACATGGATCAGCGCGACAAGGCGCAGCAGTGGCTCACGCAGCTCGGTGATCCCTACACGGCGGTCGCGTTCGATGCCGATGGCCGCACGGCGATCAACTGGGGCGTCTACGGCGCTCCCGAGACCTTCCTGGTCGACGGCCAGGGCCGGGTGATCTACAAGTTCATCTCCGCCATGACCCCCGACGTATGGGAGCGTGAGTTCCTGCCGCGAATTGCCAGCGCGCGCCGGGGCGGGGCGTGAGGTGCCTGCGGCCCGCGGCAGCGCGCGCCGTGGCGGCGCGGGCGGCGCCCGCATGGCGCGCTGCGCGCGCGGCAGCGGTGGTGGGCGTGTTGCTGACGGCGGCCGTGCTGCTCGCGCCGAGCGCTGCGACGCAAGCGCAGGCGCAGGCGCAGGCGCCGGCTCGAGCGACGCCCGCCCTCGATGCCTATGGACAGCTGCGAGACCCCGCGCTGCAGGCGCGCTTCGAGCGCATCACCGGACAGCTGCGCTGTCTGGTCTGTCAAAACGAGTCGATCGCCGATTCGAACGTCGAGCTCGCCGCGGATCTGCGCCGCCAGGTGCGCGAGATGCTGCTCGGGGGCCAGAGCGATCAGGCGATTTTCAAGTTCATGACCGATCGATACGGCGAGTTCGTGCGCTTCAATCCGCCGCTCGAGGCGAAGACGCTGCTCATCTGGGGGGCGCCGTTCATCATGATGGTGCTGGGCGCCGCCATCGTTTATCGGGTGGTGCGCCAGCGTTCACGCTTGCCGCTGGACGATGAGCTTCCCGGATCCATGTAAGCCATGACCGCCTTCATCCTCTTCGCAGCACTCATGGCCGCGATCGCCGCGACAGCCGTGGCGTACCCGCTGCTGCGCAGCCCTCAGAGCCGCATCGCCGGCGCCGTGGCCGGCCTGTGCGTGATGGGCGCGGCGGCGGGACTCTATCCGCTCTGGTCGAACTGGGACTGGCGGGAGGCGACTGCCGAGAAGCCCGCGGTGAGCACGCAGGTGCTCGAGATGGTGGCGAAGCTCGAGCGCCACATGAAGCAGACGCCGGACGATCTCGACGGCTGGCTGCTGCTCGGGCGCTCCTACATCGCGCTCGGGCGCGTGGACGATGCCATCGATGCGTACGGTCAAGCGCACCGCCTCGATGCCGGCAATGTCGATGCGTTGCTCGGTCTCGGCGAAGCCCTGAGCGAGCGCGCCGGCGGGAACGTGACCTCGAGCGCGAACGACCTGTTCGAGCGCGCCGTGAGCCTGCAGCCCGACAATCCCCGGGCCTTGCTCTACAGCGGCTTCGGCGCCGCCACGCGCGGGGACCGGGCAACGGCGCGCGCGCGCTGGCTCAGGCTCAAGGGCATGCATCCACCGCCCGAGGTCGACGCCATGCTGGACCAGCGCATCGCCGAGCTCGGCACGGCCGATCTCGGGAGCGCGCCCGGCGCCGCAGGCGCGGCGGGGCCGGAGGGCGCGGCGGGGCCGGAGGGCGCGGCGCCTGCACTCGCAGGGACGAATCCGGCGATGGCAGGGACGAATCCGGTGCCGGCCGGGACGAGCTCGGCGCAGGCCACGATCAACATCAGCATCGCGCCCGCGCTCAAATCGCGCCTCACGGCGGACGCGCCGCTGTTCGTGTTCGCGCGTGAGCCCGGCGGCCAGGGTCCGCCGCTGGCGGCCAAGCGCCTGACCAGTGCGGCGATCGGCACCCAGATCCGTCTCTCCTCGGCCGATTCGATGATTCCGGGCCGCGTGCTGGCGGCTGGACAAAAGGTGTCGATCACCGCGAGGATATCCTTCAGCGGGCAGCCGTTGCCCGCCGCCGGCGATTTATACGGCGAACTTACTTATGATGTAGGGCACGACGGTGTACGGGATCTCGTCATCGATCGAGTTGCACAGTAGGGCCGCGCCAGGCCCAGCATAAGGGCCGACATGAGCGTTGCGAAGAGTCTTCTCGCGGGACGAATCGTCGAGGAGAGCCTGTTTCCTTATCCGCGCTTGCGCGACAAGGATCGGGAAGTCCTCGGCATGATGATCGAGGCGATCGATGGGTTCCTCGCTCCGCGGCATGCGGATTTCAAGCGCTGGGATCGGGCGGCCGAGCAACCCGCGGAATTCATCCAGGGCCTGCGCGATCTCGGACTGTTCGGCCTCATCATCCCCGAGGAGCATGGAGGCCTGGGCCTGTCGAACGCAGGTTACGCCCGGGTGCTGAGCCAGACCAGCACGCACGACAGCTCCGTCTCGCTCACGATCGGCGCGCACAGCTCCATCGGCATGAAGGGCATCTTGCTGTTCGGCACGCCGCCGCAGCGCGCCCGCTATCTGCCGAAGCTCGCGAGCGGGGAGATGATCGCTGCGTTCTGTCTCACCGAAGCGGGCGCCGGGTCGGACGCGGCCTCGATCAGAACGCGCGCCGAGAAAGCCACCGACGGCTCCTGGACGCTCAACGGCGAGAAGATCTGGATCACCAACGGCGGCATCGCCGACCTGTACACCGTATTTGCACGCACCGCATCGGAGGGCGGCAAGATCACGGCCTTCCTGGTCGAGGCCGCCTGGCCGGGGGTCAGTCATGGTCATCACGAGGACAAGATGGGCATACGCGCCTCCTCGACCACGACGGTGAGCTTCACCGATGTGAAGGTGCCTCCCGAGAACGTGCTCGATGTCGAAGGCAAGGGGTTCAAGGTGGCGATGGCGATCTTGAACAACGGGCGCACGGGCCTGGGGGGCGGCGCGGTGGGCGGGATGAAGACCCTGATCGCTCTCGCCACGCAGCAGGCGCTCGGGCGCAAGCAATTCGGGGAGCCGATCGCGAGCTTCCAGCTGGTGCGCGAGAAGCTCGCGCAAATGACCCTCGAGTGCTTCGCGGCGGAGAGCGTGGTGTGGATGGTCGCCCATTACATCGACTCGGGGCTCGAGGACTATTCGGTCGAGGCGGCGATCAGCAAGGTGTACGCGAGCGAGGCCATTCAGCGCGCCGCCTACGAGGCGCTGCAGATTGCGGCGGGGAACGGCTTCATGCGCGACTACCCCTACGAGCAGGCCGTGCGGGACTGCCGCATCCTCACCATATTCGAGGGCACGAACGAGGTGCTGCGGCTGTACATCGCGCTCTCCGGCCTGAAGGAGCTCGGCAAGTCCTACGGCGAGTTGAAGGCCGCACTCGATGAGATCTTCAATCGTCCGATCAAGGGCTTCGGCGTGCTTGCCGACTACGCCGAGAAGCGCCTGACGCATGCCACCGGAGTCGGCCGCGACAAGCTGGTGGGCAAGATTCCGCCGCGGCTGCGCGAGGCGGCCAGCACGCTCGAGAAATACACCGTGGAGCTCGCCAAGGCCTGCGACTACCTGTTGCGCAAATACGGCAAGAGCATCGCGGACCGCCAGCACGAGCTCAAGCGCATTGCGGACATGACCATTGATTTGTTCGTCGGCCTTTGCGTATTGTCACGGGCCACCGCGCTCGCCGCGGGATCGGGCGAGGAGGCCAGGCAGGCCATGGTCATCGCGCACGCCTTTGCGCGTCAGGCGCGGCGGCGCCTGGCCAACAACGTGCGCCGCTTCGAGCGCAACGAGGATGAGGAGATGGATCTGCTCGCGGGATTCATCGTGGACACAGGACGTTATCCGTGGGACATCGTCAAATGAGCATTTCCTGGGACGAGCGGGTCCGTCGGGACCGGGTTCGCGAGGGCAAAGCGGCGCTCGACGTCGACGGCTCCCGCCAGCTGGAGGAGCTCCCCGCGCAAGGCGGCTGGCTCACGCCGCGGCGGGTGGTCTTCATCCTCGCCGGCGCCGCGCTGGTGGTGGCCGTGCTCCTCGCCGTGCGGTTGACCCAGAGCTTCGCCGCCAAGAAGACCATCAGCAATCGGGTGACGCCCGCGGTGACGGTGACCGAAGCCGGTCGCAGCGCCGCGCCAACCACGGTCAGCATCACCGGCACGATCGCGGCACGCTACGACACGCCGATCGGCGTGGTCGGGGATGGCGGCCGGGTGTCGGCCATCTACGTCGAGGCCGGCGACCGCGTCAAGCGCGGGCAGCTTCTCGCCCGCATCGACACCGCCGTGCTCGAGCCGCAGGTCGCCAACCTGCAGGCCGGTCTGGAGCTCGCACGGGCCGAAGCGGACCTCGCGGCCGCGGAATATCGCCGCGCCGTCGCCGTCGGCAAGTCAGGGGCGTTGTCGGCCGAGGAGACCGAACGGCGCCGCTCGAACTCGGTGACCGCGCAGGCGAAGGTCAAGGTGGCCGCAGCGCAGCTGCAGGAGGCTCAGGCCCGTCTGGCCCGCGCCGAGGTCCGCGCTCCCGCCGATGGGGTGATCCTCACGCGCACGGTCGAGGTCGGCCAGACCGTCGCGCCGACCGCCGGTCCGCTGTTTCGCATGGCCGAGGGTGACGAGGTGGAGCTGCGCGGCGATGTCGCCGAGCAGGACCTGCCGCTCTTGAAGGTGGGTCAGGCGGTGAGTGTGCGGCTGATCGGCAATGCCAAGGCGTATTCCGGACGTGTGCGCCTGCTGGGCGCGGTGATCGATCCGCAGACGCGCCTGGGGATGATCCGGGTGTCCCTCGCGGCGGATCCGAACCTGCGTCCCGGGGCCTTCGCGCGCGCGGAGGTGATCGTGAGCAATGCCGAGCGCGTCGTGCTGCCGCAGAGCGCGGTGCTCACGGACGATCAGGGCAGCTACGTCCTCATCGTCGATGCCGACGACAAGGTGCAGCGCCGTGCGGTTCATGTCTCCGGCATGGTGCAGAACGGCATCGCGATCGCCGACGGCGTGCGCGACACCGATCGCGTGGTGGCGACGGCGGGGGCGTTTTTGCAGGTGGGCGAGACGGTCAAGCCGGTGCCCGGGCCGGCGAACAGCTCGTGAAGAACCTTTCCGCCTGGGCGATCCGCCATCCGGTGACGCCCATCGTGCTGTTCGTGGTGCTGTTCTTTCTGGGCGTGGTCGCCTTCGTGCGGCTGCCCGTCGATCTCAATCCCGACATCTCCTACCCGGTCGTGCAGGTGACCATCTCCGAGCCGGGCGCCGCACCGACCGAGATGGAGACGCAGATCGCGCAAAAGGTCGAAGGCTCGATTGCCAGCATCGGCAACGTGCGCAACATCACCACCTGGATCATCGAGGGCCAGGTCTACCTCGAGCTCGAGTTCCAGATCGGCACCCCCATCGATCGGGCCGTCACCGACGTTCGCGATGCCGTGACCAAGGTACGCAACGACTTGCCGCAGGGGATCATGGAGCCGCTGGTGGAGCGGGTCAACGTCGACGGCGATGCCATCGCCTATTACGCCGTGACCACCACCTCACGCACGCCCGAAGAGCTCAGCTGGTTCATCGACAACACCGTGACCAAGCGGTTGCTGGCGGTGCCGGGCGTCGCGCAGGTGTCGCGCAGCGGCGGGGTGAGCCGCGAGATCCGGGTCGAGCTCGATCCGGCGCGCCTGCAGGCGCTCGGGCTCACGGCAGTGGAGGTGAACGAGCAGCTGCGCGCGCTCAATCTGGACGCGCCCGGCGGCCGCGCCGATGTCGGCGGCGGTGAGCAATCGATCCGCGTCCTCGGCGGCGCGAAGAGCGCGGAGGATCTGGCGCAGACCGAGATCATCGCCAGAGGCGGGCGCGCGTACCACCTGCGCGACATCGCCGATGTGCACGACGGCATCGCGGAGGTGCGCTCCATCGCCCGGCTGAACGGCCGGCCGGCCACGGCGTTCGGGGTGTTCAAGGCCAAGGGCGCTTCGGACGTGAGCGTGTCGAGGGCGGTGCAAGCGGAGCTCGCCAAGATTCGCGCGGAGTATCCGTTCCTCGAGATCAGCCTCATCTCCACCACCGTCGATCACACGCTCAGGACCTACCATTCCTCGCTCAGCGCCTTCATCGAAGGCTCGATTCTCGCGGTCGGGGTCGTGTGGCTGTTCCTGCGCAGCGGCCGGGCGACGATCATTTCCGCGCTCGCGATTCCGCTCTCGGCGATCCCGACGTTCGCCTTCATGGAGTGGATGGACTTCACCCTCAACCAGATCACCTTGCTCGCCCTTTCGCTGGTGGCCGGCGTGCTGGTGGACGATGCCATCGTCGAGATCGAGAACATCGTGCGCCACATGCGCATGGGCAAGAGCGGATTCAAGGCCGCGCTCGATGCGGCCGACGAGATCGGGCTGGCGGTGGTGGCCACCTCCTTCAGCATCATCGCGGTGTTCCTGCCGGTGAGCTTCATGGGCGGCATCACCGGGCAGTTCTTCAGGCAATTCGGACTCACCGTGGCGGTGGCGGTGTTCATCTCGCTCATGGTGGCGCGGCTCATCACGCCCGTGCTCGCGGCCTATTCACTGCGCAGCGACTCGATACCGCGCGAGCGCGGCGACGGCGCCGTGATGACGCTGTACATGTCGGCGCTGCGCTGGTGTGCCTTGAACCGCTGGAAGACCGTGCTGCTCGCTCTCCTCTGGCTGGCGCTGTCGGTTCTCGTGGCATTCTTCGTGCCGTGGACGTTCATGCCGGCCGAGGACTTCGCCAACGCGCAGCTGCAGATCGAGCTGCCCCCGGGCGGCAACCTCGAGGACACCGCGCGCGTCTCGGCGGCCGCCGCGGCGATTCTCAGAAAGTCGCCCCAGGTGACGAATCTGGTGGAATTCATCGGGTCGAGCGAAGGCCTCATTCACAATGCGGTCATCTACGTGAGTCTGGTGCCTCGCGGCCAGCGCTCGATGAGCCAGAAGCAGTGGGAGCAGCAGATGACCCCGCTCCTCAATCAGGTCCCCGATGGCCATCTTTATTTCTCGGACAATGGCGGCGGGCGCGACGTGCAGTTCTATCTCACCGGAGACGACCCGCCGCTGGTGGAGCGAACCGCGCACCAGGTGATCGCGGAGATGCAGCGCCTGAACGAGATCCGCGGCCCGGCCATCCGCGGCGATCTGCCGCGTCCGGAGATCATCGTGCACCCGCGCTTCGACGTCGCCGCGAAGCTCGGTGTGAGCGTCGCGAGCATCAGTCAGACCATGCGCATCGCCACCATCGGGGATCTGCCGCAGAACGGCGCGAAATTCAGCCTCAGCGACCGGCAGATTCCGATCCGCGTGAGCCTGATCGAAAGCGCGCGCCGCGATCTGACCACGCTCGAGAATCTGCCGGTCCCGACCGGCGCGGGCGGCGCGGTGCCCCTGAAGACGGTGGCCGACCTGAGCTTCGGGCAGGGTCCCTCGGCGGTGCGCCGCTACAATCAGATGCGCCGCGTGTTCATCGAGGCCGATCTGAGCCCCGGGGTGGAATTCGGCACGGCCAGCAAGAAGATCTACGCGCTGCCCACGCTCACGCATTTGCCGCAGGGCGTGCACCTGGTATTGCGCGGCGACAGCGAGTACTTCGGCGAGATGATGCGGAATTTCGGGCTCGCCATCGCAGCGGGAATTCTGATGGTGCTCGCGGTGCTGGTGCTGCTGTTCGTGCGCGTGTTTCAGCCCATCACCATCCTGTCGGCGCTGCCGCTGTCTCTGGGCGGTGCCGCGATTGCGCTCATCCTCACGCGGCGGCCGTTCTCCCTCGCCGTGGTCATCGGCGTCCTCATGCTCATGGGCATCGTCGCCAAGAACTCGATCCTGCTGGTGGATTTCGCGATCGAGGAGATGCGCGCCGGCCGCTCGCGGCTCGAGGCGCTTCTCGAGGCCGGCCACAAGCGCGCCCGCCCCATCGTGATGACCACGGTGGCGATGATTGCGGGCATGCTGCCCGTGGCGCTCGGCTGGGGCGGCGACAGCGAGTTCCGCGCGCCGATGGCGACCGCGGTCATCGGCGGCCTGTTGAGCTCGACCGTGCTCACCCTGGTGATCGTGCCGGCGGTGTTCACCATCCTCGACGATTTCGAGCGCTGGCTGGCGCCGCGCGCGGGCAAGCTCCTCGCGACCCCGCCCGGCACCGTGGCCGGTCAGGCCGCGCCGGCGCACGCCGCGGGGGTCGAGCCGCGCAGCTAAAGTCGCGTCGCGCTCAGGGCGTCGCACTCAGGGCGTCGCGCTCATGCGGCGCCTTCGATACGCGCCTGCAGCGACTCGAGCAGCTCGGTGGCGATGGCGAGTTTCTTCGGATCGAGGTGCAAGAGCAGCTCCTTGCGCATCGCCGCCGCCTCGCTCTTCACCACCTCGACCAGCCGCGCGCCGGCCTCGGTGAGGACCACGAAGTTGACACGTCGGTCGCTCGGCGAGGGCTGGCGAGTGACGAAGCCCGCCTTCACCAGCCGATCGACCATGGCGACCATGGTCGCGCCTTCGACGCCCAGACGCTCCGCGAGCTCGGACTGCGAGAGCGGGGTGCCGGCGCTGGCCGTGACGGCCATGGTCATCCAGCTCGCCTGGCTCATACCCAGGCCTCGAAGCCGCCGGTCGACGGCCTGGCGCCAGGCGCGCGCCGTGGAATGCAAGGCGTTGGAGAAGCGCTCATCCAGCTCGGGCATTACAAGGTCTCTAATGTTTAGTAATCTAAGTAATATATCACAGAATTGACATTTTCTGACAGCCGGGCACACTCCGATCGAGGGCCGCTTCCCCTGCGGAACCTTCGGTGGAGCAAGGACTCGAACGAAGCATGAGGGCCATACCTGCAGGCTCGATGTCGTTATTGCCGATGCGCCGCTTCGGCGACCCGGTTTTGCCTCGCAGGTCCATTCTGGACGGCCAACCCCTCGAGCCCACCGATCCGGCGATCTACGCCATCACCGATTTCAAGCGCGATTATCCGATGACCGTCGATGCCGAGCGACAGATCGATGATGCGTTGACCGACATGATACGCCTCGGTGTGCGTGCGCTGCTGGTGGCCAAGGAGCAGCGGCTGATCGGACTGGTGACCTCGTATGACATCCAGGGCGAGCGTCCGATGCAGTTCCTGCAGTCCTCCAACTACAGCCGTCATCAGGACATCCGGGTCATGCACGTCATGACCCCTTGGGACGAGCTGTTCGCGCTCGACTGGGAAAGCGTCGAATCGGCGCGGGCAGGGGATTTGCTCGCGACCTTCGAGCAGACCTACCTCACGCACGTGCTGGTCATCGAAGTGGACCGCAAGACCTCGATGTCGGTGGTGCGCGCCCTGGCCTCGCGGGCGAGACTGCTCAGGCAGCTGGGCGGGCGCGCGCAGTCGGGCGAGCGAGCGGCGGGCCGCATCGAGTCTCCTCGAGCCAGCGGGATCGGCCGCTAGCCGCGAGCCGGCCCGGCGGGTAAGCGCGCGAGCACCCGCTCGCGGGAAAGATCGCATCGCTCCGATGCCGTTTGCCGGGACGATGCAAAAAGGGCATCCTCGATCGATTGGTCGTGGAGGTCGATGCCCGGGATGCAAGCTGGACGCAGGTTGGCGGCGCTGTTGCTGGTGACGGGCGCGGCGTTCACGGTGCTCGCGCAGGACTCGGCCGATCCCCTTCGAACGCGCATCCTCGCTCACCCGTACCTGCGCATGCCGGCGTCGCCCTCGGGCAAGATTCCCGCGTTGCTCTCGCAGACCGGCGCGTTCCGCGATACCCGCAATCTGGTGCCGAGCGAGCCGCTCATTCCGTACGATCTCATCGTTCCGTTCTGGTCCGACGGTGCGCACAAGCTGCGCTGGATCGCCGTACCGGACGGCAAGATCCAGTTCGCGCCGAGCGGCGAGTGGACGTTCCCCGCGGGCACGGTCTTCGTGAAGACCTTCGAGCTGCCCCTCGATGCGCGCGATCCGACGCGCACGCGGCGCCTGGAGACGCGGCTGCTGATGGTCCAGGGCGGCGGCGCGGTGTACGGCGTGGTCTACAAATGGAGGAGCGATCTCAGCGACGCGGACCTGCTGCCCGGCAGCCTCACCGAGCGCGTGGCGGTGACCAACGCGGCGGGCGAGACGCATGAGCAGACCTGGTACTACCCGAGCCGGAAGGACTGCATCACCTGCCACACCCGGCTCTCGAGCGGCGTGCTCGGCGTCAAGGCACGGCAATTGAACCACGACTTTGTATATCCGTCGGGAGTCAAACGGAACGAGCTTCGCGCCTGGAATGATCTCGGATTGTTCGAGCCTGCATTTCATGACGGCGACGAACAGGCGTGGCCTCGCCTGGCGGCCTCCGCGGATACGACACGAAGCCTTCAGGATCGCGCCCGTTCGTACTTCGACGCCAACTGCTCGGCCTGCCATCGACCGGGCGGCACCGTCGCGGGATTCGACGCCCGCTACGACACGCCCCTCGCCGAGCAGTCGCTCGTCAACGGCCCGGTCCTGCTCGATCAGGGCATCGACCGGCCGCGCATCATCTCGCCGCACGATATCTGGCGGTCGATCGCCTACATGCGCGTCGACACCGTCGGCGACATCCGCATGCCGCCGCTCGACCGCGAGACCATCGACCCGAACGGCGTGGCGCTGCTGCGCGAATGGATCGACAGCATGCCCGGCCGTCCGGTGCTCGCGCCGCCTCTCATCAGCCCGGCGGGCGGCACCTTCGACGGTCCGGTCGAGATCACCTTGCGCGAGTCGGAGCCGGCGGCGGACATTCACTACACGCTCGACGGCAGCGTTCCCGGGCCGTCCGATCCTCGCTACCAGAAACCCGTCGTGCTCTCTGCGCCCGCGGTATTGCGCGCGCGCGCATTCAAGGAAGGATTCACACGCAGCATCACCTCCCAGGAGGTGTTCGTCGTCGGCCGCTGAGCGCGCGGCCGGGCGCATGCGCGCCGCGAGCGCGGGGGCGGGCGGGCGCGCGCCGCGTGCTAGCCGCCGGCCACCACGGCGAGCGACCAGGGGCTCTTGCCGACCTTGATCCGCCGCGTCTCCTGGTTGGTCTTCAAATCGATGACCGAGATGTCGTCCGAGGGGCCGTTGGCGGTGAACAGATGCTTGCCGTCCGGCGAGATCGCCATGCCCCAGGGACGCGTTCCGACTCGAATGTTGGCGACGATGCCGTAATCGCGGGTGTCGATCACCGACACCGTCCCGGCGCGGCCGTTGCTCACGTACAGATAGCGGCCGTGGCGGCCGAGTTTCACGCTCATGGGACGCGCGCCCGCCGGCAGCGTGATCACCTTGAGCGCGGTGAACTTGCCGGTATCGATGACGTTGACGAGGCCCACCGATTCGGAGGGCACGAAGGCGACGCCCGCGCTCGGCAGGAACGCGACGCTGCGCGGCCGCGGCTCCACCCGGAAGTGCCCGAGGATCGAATAGCCGTGCGTCTCGATGGCGTAGACATCGCCGCCGCTCTCGCAGGTGACGTAGAACTGCTTGCCGTCGGGAGAGACGGCGACGCCCTCGGGCTCCTGGCTGACGGGGATGATGTGCTCGACCTTGGCCTCCGCGATGTTGACCACGCTCGCCGATTTCGTATCCTCGTTGGAGACGTACAGCCGCGTGCCGTCCTTGCTCAGGGCGAACTCCTCGGGATCGGATCCGGCGAAGATCTTGCCCTTGAGCCTTCGAGCCGCGAGATCGACGATGCCGATGCCGTCGGCGGACTTGTCGGATTCGGTATCGCTGTCGTCGTCGTCGCTGCCGCGCTTGAAGATGGGATTGCCATGGGCATCGAGCTGGGGCGGGGCGGCGATCGGCGTGCCGCTCAAGGCGACATAGACGAGCTTGCCGTCGGGGCTCGGATGGATACCGCGCGGGCGCTTGCCCACGGGGATGGTCGCAATGACGGAGAAATCGGCGCTGCTGATCACGCTCACGTCGTCCGATCGCTCGTTCGATACCACGACCTGGTAGGGCGCCGCCGTGGCCGCTCGGCCGGGCGCAACGGCCAGAGCCGTGGCGGCGAGGAGCAGCGCGTGAATGAAGCGAGCCGCGCGCAAGCCGGTCGCCCGGCCGCGCTCGAGCCGAGAATGATTTCTAGCCGTGCCCATTCCCTGTTCCACCTCGTTGTCGTACCGGGCACGTGTCGCGCCCGGGGTTGCCGCCAGAGCCTGCCGTCTGGAACGCTCAATTGCAAGCGCCCACATCGGCGCTCGAGCCGCCGGCGCGTCGCGGCGCGCGCGGTCCGGGCATATAATCGCTTCGAAGCATGACTTGGGTGCATGGAACGGAGAGCCCGCGGGGAAACGAGCGATGAAACACATCAAGACCGACCTGCCCGGCCCGAAAGCTCGGCAGTTGCTTGCGCGCGACGCTCAGGTGGTATCGCCGTCCTATCCGCGCGATTACCCGTTCGTGATGTCGCACGGCAAGGGCGCCGAGATCTGGGATGTCGACGGGAATCGCTTCCTCGATTTTGCCGCGGGCATCGCGGTTTGCAGCACCGGCCACAGCCATCCGGCGGTGGTTCAGGCGATCAAGGACGCCGCGGAGCGCTTTCTGCACATCTCCTCCGACTACTGGCACGAGGGCCAGGTGCGGCTGGCGGAGCGCATGGCGCAGCTCGCGCCCATCAAGGAGCCGGTGATGAGCTTCTTCGCGCAATCCGGCACGGAGAGCGTGGAGGCGGCGCTCAAGCTGGCGCGCTATGTGAGCGGCCGGGGCCGATTCCTCGGGTTTCTCGGCGGCTTTCACGGACGCACCATGGGCTCCCTGTCCTTCACCTCGAGCAAGTACACGCAGCAAAAAGGCTTCTTTCCCACGATGCCGGGCGTCACGCACGTGCCCTACCCGAACAATTACCGCCCGCTCCTCGCGGGGTCCGACCAGGGGCAGGCGGTGCTGCGCTACATCGAGGAGGAGCTGTTCGTGCACAGCGTGCCCGCCGGCGAGGTGGCAGCGGTGCTGGTCGAGCCGATCCAGGGCGAGGGCGGCTACCTCGTGCCGCCGGACGGATTTCTCGCCGGACTGCGCCAGTTGTGCGACCGGCACGGGATATTCCTGATATTCGATGAAGTGCAGACCGGCGTCGGGCGAACCGGCAAGATGTTCGCGGCCGAGCACTGGGGCGTGGAGCCCGACATCATGACCCTCGCCAAGGGGCTGGGATCGGGGCTGCCGATCGGGATGGTGGTCGCGAAGCGCAGCATCATGCAGAAATGGACCCGCGGGGCGCATGGCAACACCTTCGGCGGCAACCCGATTTGCTGTGCGGCGGCGCTCGCCACGCTCGATCTCATCGAGCACCATTATCGTGCCAATGCCGCCAAGGTCGGTCATTACTTCATGGACAAGCTGCGCGCGATGGCGCCGCGCTATCCCGTCATCGGCGAGGTGCGCGGCAAGGGATTGATGGTCGGCATGGAGCTGATCACCGCCGGCAAGGCGCCGGCGAAGAAGCTGTGCGATGCGCTCATCACGCGCGCCTATCACAATGGCCTGATCTTGCTGGCATGCGGGCAGAGCACGGTGCGCTTCATGCCCCCGCTGATGATCGCCGAGTCCGACGTCGACGAGGCGGTCGAGCTGTTGCAGCGGGCGCTCGACGAGGTGCTCGCGGAGGAGGCGGGCGCCCGGCAGCGCGCGCCGAGCGGCCAGGGCGTGGCGGCGCTCTGAGCTGCTCGCCGGTGTCGAGCCTTCGCTTCCGCGCCTGGATCGCCTGCATGCTCGCGGTCGGCTCATGCACGGCGTGCGGCCATCGCGGGACGGCGGCCGCGGCGCAGGAGAAGCGGCTGTTCGTCTACAACTGGACCGATTTCATCGGTCCGGACACCGTCGCCCAGTTCGAGAAGCTCACCGGCATCGAGGTCACCTACGACGTCTACGATTCCGAGGAGACCATGGAAGCGCGCCTGCTGGCCGGGGGTTCGGGCTACGACGTCGTCAGCGCGTCCAACGATTTCTTCAGCCGCGAGATCAAGGCGGGCGTGTACGAGACCCTGGACAAATCCAAGCTGCCCAACTGGAAGAATCTCGATCCGCGGATCCTCGCGATCGAGCGGGCCTATGACCCGGGCAACGCGCACGCCGTGCCGTATCTTCATTCCATCAACGGCTTCGCCTACAACGTGGACATGGTCAGGGCGCGCATGCCGAATGCGCCGGTCGACAGCCTCGACATGCTGTTCAAGCCCGAGATCGTCTCCAAGTTCGCCGATTGCGGCGTCACCTTCCTGGATTCTCCGGAGGACGTCATCCAGCTGGCGCTCAACTATCTGGGCCTGGATCCGAACACGACCAAGCGGGCGGACTTCAAGGCCGCGGAGGAGCTGCTGCTCAAGGTGCGGCCGTACATCCGCTCGTTCGACTCCGCGGAGTATCTGAACGGCCTCGCGAACAAGGAGCTGTGCGTCGCGATGTCCTGGTCGAGCGACTACGCGCTCTCGCACGCGCGCGCCAAGGCCGCCGGCGTCAACGTGAATCTCGCCTTCACGGTGCCGAAGGAGGGGGCGAACGAGACGTTCTCCTCGCTCCTGATACCCGTGGGCGCGCCGCACCGGGAGGCGGCGTATCGGTTCATGAATTTCATCCTGCGTCCCGACGTCATCGCCGCCGTGACCAACGCCATCTTCTACGGCAACGACAACCTCGCCTCGCGGCCCCTGGTGAATCCGGCCATCCTCGAGGACCCGACGCTCTACCCGACGCCCGAGATAGAGGCGAGGCTGTACAAGTCGGCGGAGGTGAGCGCCGCGACCGAGCGCCTGCGGACCCGCGCCTGGACGCGAATCAAGACCGCTAAATGAGACATAACGGCACGAGGGCATCATGACCGGCACGAGCACATCGAAACGCATCGTCGGGTTCACCCAGATGAAGGACGGTACGCGCGAGGATTACGAGCTTCTCGAGCAGTACGAGCGTGGCTACCTGCAGGCGCTGCCGGATCGCATCATGTCCGCGCTGACGGCGCTGCAGGGCGGACTCGGAGGTTATGCCGTGACGCGCCTCGAGCATTCGCTGCAGACCGCAACGCGCGCCAAGCGGGACGGCGCGGACAGCGAGCTGATCGTGGCCGCGCTGATCCACGACATCGGAGATGATCTCGCTCCCTACAATCACTCCGAGATCGCGGCCGGGATGCTGCGTCCCTACGTGCGGCCCGAAGTCACCTGGATCGTGGAGCAACACGGGCTCTTTCAGAGCTATTATTACGCTCACCATCTGGGCGGTGACCGCAACGGGCGCGACCAGCACCGCGGCCACCCTTGGTACCAGGCGTGCCAGGAGTTCTGCGCCCGCTGGGATCAGAGCTCCTTCGATCCGAGCTACCCCTGGGAGCCGCTCGCGGCGTTCGAGCCGCTGGTGCGGGAGATCTTCCTGCGCAAGGCCTGGGATCCCCGTCACGCGGGGGCGCTCTGAAGATGCGTTGAAAGGGCTCGAATTTAAGCGCATCCTTTGACACCGCAGGGAGGGTGGGGATCTGCTCGAGTCATACGGCCTGGTGATCGTCGGTGCGGGTCCGGCCGGACTCAGCGCGGCCGCCCGTGCCGCGGAGCTCGATCGAGCTCGAAACTGCACCTCGCCTTCCTACCTCCTCCTGGAAGGCTCCCCGGCGCACGCGAAGACGATCCAGCGCTACCAGAAGGGCAAGCACGTGATGGCCGAGCCCGGCTTTCTGGACCTGCGCAGCGATCTGCGCTTCAAGGCGGGCAAGCGCGAGGAGATTCTGGCCAATTGGCTGGAGGACTTCACCAGGCTCGGGGTGAACGTGCGCTACGGCGCGGAAGTGCGCAAGATCAGCGGGCAGCGCGGGGATTTCCTCATCGAGACCGCCCGCGAGCAGCTGCGCGCGCAGAGCGTCGTGCTCGCGATCGGCCTCGAAGGCAATCCGCGCAAGATCGGCGTCCCCGGCGAGGAGCTGGGCGCGGTTCAGTATCAGCTCGACGACCCGAAGGAGTACCTCGATGAGACCATCCTGGTGGTCGGCGCCGGCGATGCGGCCATCGAGAACGCGCTCGCGCTCGCCGAGCAGAATGACGTCTGGATCGTGAACCGCGGCAAGGAGTTCAGCCGCGCCAAGGACAAGAACCTCGCCGACGTGCTCGCCGCCGTCAACGATTCGCAGAGCCGGCTCGACGCTCTGTACGAGTCGCGCGTCAAGCAGATCACGCGGCGCCCCGACGCGGCGGCACCCGGCGCATCCGCGTCCGGCGCATCGGCGCCGTTCCTGGTGGTGCTCGACACGCCCGCGGGCGAGCGGTCCTTCGAGTGCCATCGCATCATCGCCCGGCTGGGCGCCGATCCGCCGCGCCGCTTCGTCGAGTCGATCGGCATCCGCTTCCCGAACGCGCGGCCCGACGCGATACCGGAGCTGAGCGCGCGCTACGAAAGCAACGTGCCGGGGGTCTTCGTGGTCGGCTCGCTCGCCGGCTACCCGCTCATCAAGCAGGCGATGAATCAGGGCTACGACGTGGTCGAGCTCATTCAGGGCAACACCATCAAGCCGGCCGATTTCCCGCTGCTCGAGTCGCAGCTGCGCGGCCTGCCCTTCGACCTCGATCCGGACGCGCTGCTGGCTCGATTCAAAGAGAAGATACCGATGTTCGGCGCGCTCAACCCGCTCGCCTTCCGTGAGCTGGTCATCGAGAGCGAGGTCCACGTGGCCTATGCGAGCGAGCCGGAGGTCAAGGAGGCGCAGGCCAAGGTCGATGCGCTCGCTGCCCGCAACGCCGCCGCCGGCAAGCGCCCGCGCACCACGCACGTGCTGCGCGAGGGCGAGCTCATCTACTCGCCGGGCGAGTTCGGCACCTCGTTCTTCACCATCGTGAGCGGCGAGGTGCTGCTCGAGCCGGCGCCGGATCTCGGCGTGCCGACGCAGCTGCATCAGGGGGAGTTCTTCGGTGAGATGAGCCTGCTCTCGGGCCGGCCGCGCACCGAGCGCGCGATCGCCGGCGCCGCGTGCATTCTGGTCGAGACCCCGCGCCGCACGATGGTCAAGCTCATGAACTCGAACGAGGACGTGCGCAAGGGGATCGACTGGATCTTCATCGTGCGCGAGCTGCAGCGCCACTTCGCGCCGCGCGCCACGCTCGCCGAGCTGAGGGACATCGCCGCGGATCTGAAGGTACGCCGCTACAAGGCGGGCGAGATCGTGTTCTCCGAGGGCGAGAATGGCGATGGCCTGTACATCGTGCGCTCGGGCGGATTGACGCTCACGCGCAAGCGCGATGCGGCGCCGCCGCTGCTGGTGGCGCAGATCCCCTCCGGTCAGCTGGCCGGCGAGATGGCGCTGATGGGCGACCCGGTGCGCCGCGAGACCGCCACGGCGACGGTCGCCTCGGAGCTGGTCGAGATCAAGCGTCCCGGCTTTCTGCAGCTCGTGCAGCGGGACGAGGCGCGGCGCAATGCGCTGCAGACCGCCGTCAGCCACCGCGTCACGGACAGCGCCCGCATGCAGGTGCGGCCGGAGGCGGGCTCGCTCATGAACTTCATGATGAGGGAGGGACTCGGCGAGGCGACCGATGTGCTGATCATCGATGAGGCCCTGTGCATCGGCTGCGACAACTGCGAGAAGGCATGCGCCGAGACGCATGGCGGCATCAAGCGGCTCGACCGCAAGGCGGGGGCGACTTTCGCGAACGTGCACATCCCGACGGCCTGCCGGCACTGCGAGCAGCCCCACTGCATGAAGGACTGTCCGCCGAATGCGCTGCGCCGCTCGGTCACGGGCGAGGTGTTCGTGGACGATACCTGCATCGGCTGCGGCAACTGCCAGTCGAACTGCCCCTACGGGGTCATTCGCATGGAATACGAGGCGCCGAAGAAGCCCTCACTGTTGTCTTGGCTGCTCGCCGGCATTGGGCCGGGTCCCGGCGAGGAGCTCGAGTACCATCCCACGCCGGCCGCGAAGGACAAGGGCAAGAAAGCCATGAAGTGCGATGCGTGTATCGGCGTCGAGAGCGGTCCGGCATGCGTCAAGGCCTGCCCCACGGGCGCGGCGATCCGGATCGGACCCGAGCAGTTCATCGACCTGATCGAGGAGCGCCGCGGGTGATTCATGAGGGGATACTGCGCTATCGCAATGCCCGCTATCTGTGGGTGGCGCTCGGCCTGCTTGCCGCGAGCGTCGCGCTCTATGCGACACAGGGCGGGCTGCGTCCGGCCGGCGGCGGCACCTGGCAGGGCTACACGCTCGGCACGCTCGGCGCGCTCATCATCCTGTGGCTCGCGTGGCTCGGGATCCGCAAGCGCAGCTACGCCTCGACCTCGGGAAGCGTCGCCGGCTGGACCTCGGCGCATGTCTATCTGGGGCTCGCGCTGGTCGCCATCGCAACCCTGCATTGCGCGGGCCGGTTCGGCTGGAACGTGCACACGCTCGCGTATGCGCTCACCTGTGCCGTGGTGCTCACGGGAATCCTCGGCCTGTACACCTACCTGAGCTTCCCGCGGCAGCTATCGGCGAATCGCGCCGGCGGCCCGCGTTCGCAGCTGTTTGCCGAGCTCTATGCGCTCGATCAAGAAGGGCGGGACATCGCGCGGCGCTGCAACGCCTCGATCGATACCGCCGTGAAGACCAGCATCGAGCGCACGGCGCTCGGCGGCGGCGTGCTCGATCAGCTTCTCGGCCGCGATCGCTCGCGCGTGTCGCTCGATCAGGCCGATGCGGGCCCCGGCGCCAGCCCGCTCAGGTCGAACGCCGATCAGCAGGCCGTGATCGATTACGTGTCGAATCGAGTGACGCGCGCCGACAAGCGCATCGAGACGGCAAACCTCGAGGCGCTGGTGCTCATCCTGTGCCGCCGCCAGGCGGTGCTGCGGCGTATCCGGCGCGACATCCGCCTGCACGCGTGGCTCAAGGCGTGGCTGTACTTTCACATCCCTCTCACGATCGCGCTCATTGCCGCGCTCATCGCGCACATCCTGGCCACGTTTCTTTACTGGTAGCGCGATGAACGTTCTGATCCGCCAGATTCGAGCAGGACCGGACGGCATCCCCGAGGCGCAGGATGCCGAGGCCGAGGTCGATGTCGTCACGCTCGGCAGCGCCGCCGACCGCACCATCCAGCTGCTCGGACGCGAGGTGGCGGGCAGGCATGCGCAGATCGGCGCGCAGCGCTCCGGCTTCAAGATCATCTGCTCGCGCGGACGGCGTGTGCGGGTGAACGATCGCGAGGTATCCTCCGCGGCGCTCGCCCTGGGCGATCGCATCGAGCTCGGCGGGCACCGCCTGCGGCTCATCGCGCCTCCCGCGGGTTTCGACGTCGCAATCGAGGTGCAGCTCAGCGCCGCGCTCGACGCCAGCGAGTTCGAGCGCGCCTTTCGCACCGATCTCGCACAGACCTGGCTCTCGAAGCGGGGCGGCGCGTGGCTGCTCGGAACGCTGACGCTGCTTGCCGCGCTGCTGATTCCCCTCGCGATGATATCGCTGCACCGGCACGGTGCGGCGACCCCGGCCGGTGTGCCGGATGACAGCCTGTGGTCCCCGGGTCCCTTGATTCCGGCCCACCAGCACGTGATCGCCGCCAGAGCGATCCCCGCCCACAAGGACATCGCAGGCAGGGCCTGCAACGCCTGCCACGAGCAACTGTTCGTGCACATCCAGGACCCGGCCTGCAAGCAATGCCACAAGAGCGTGCTCGATCACGTGGATGCCCGCGACCTGAAATTGACCCATCTCGATGCCCCGCCGCGCTGCGCCCAGTGCCATCTGGACCACGACGGGGGTGCCTCCCTCATGGCCGTGCGCAATGACTCGCTGTGCGTCGCCTGCCATCAGGACCAGCATGCGCGCTTCGGCTCGATCAAGCTCGCGGCGGTGGCGCGCTTCGCCGCCGGGGGTGCGCATCCGGCCTTTGCGGTGACGCTGCTCAAGCCGCCTGCGGGCGCTGCCGGGGAGGGTGCATCCGCGGCGGACCAGTGCGCGGCGTCGGATGCCGAGCTGCGCGCCTCGCTGGCGGGCTGGGTGCCGAGCCGCGAGCCGGTGAAGAGCGCCCGCGAGCAATCGAACTTGAAGTTCTCTCATGCGCAGCACCTGGACCCCGCCCAGGTCACTCCCGTGCTCGGCTGCGCGGACTGCCACACGGCCGAGCCCGATGGCGAGCACTTCGTGCCGGTGAGCATGGCGCGCAGCTGCGCCACGGGCGGCTGCCACCAGCTCAGCTTCGATGCCCGCGCACCGGAGCTGCCGCATGGCAAGCCGTGCGAGGCGATGTTCGTGATCGAGGACTTTTTTGCGCGTGCCGCAAGCGGCGATCCGACCCTCGTGCCGAAGCGCCGCGAGCTCGCGCTGCGTTTGCCCGAACGCGAGCAGCCGCAAGAGCCCGTCGCCGCGCCGTGCACCGGCCCCTCCTACGTGTGCGCCGGCAAGCGGGCCGCGGCCGAGATCGAGCATCAGTTCGCACCCAAGGGGAGCGGCTGCGTGAGCTGCCACGAGATCAACGATACCGGGGCGAGCGACATCCACAACCGCTTCCAGGTGCTGCCGGTGCGGCTCACCTACGACTATTTCCCGGCCACACATTTTCGCCACAGGGATCACCTGGTGCAGAGGGATCTGACGGGCGATGCCGCCTGCCTGTCCTGCCACAAGGCCAAGGAATCGAAGCAGAGCTCGACCGTCATGATCCCCGACATCGGCAAATGCCTCGAATGCCACAGCGACCGGCCGGCGCTCGACAAGGTGGCGGTGCAATGTGTCAGTTGCCACACCTATCACCCTATGCCCATAATGGAGGCCAGCCGCGGGGCACAATTACAATGAATTTCTGCAAGGGATGCTTCACCCTCATCACCGTGGGCGTGATGACGGCCGCGTGCTCGAGTGGCGGCCCCGCCCAGAGCTCGGCGGGCACGAGCGTCGCGCCCGCCGGCGCGCAATGCACCGGTCAATGCGCGAACGCCACGACGTTTCTCACGGTCGCCGACGTCGAGCAGATCATCGCGCAGGGAGTCGCGGAGGCGACTGCACGCAACGCCGAGGCGACCATCGCGGTGGTGGATCGCGTCGGCAACGTGCTCGCCGTGTATCGCATGGGGCCGGCGAGTGCGCATACGGTCGTCATCGGCACGCAGTTCAACGCCGCCGGGCAGGCGCTGCTCACGAGCGGTCTCGAGGGCATCAGGCTGCCGAGCCCGCCGGCTCTGGCGAGCTTGAATATCGACCAGGAGGCGGCGATCGCCAAGGCCATTACCGGGGCCTATCTCTCGTCCGAGGGCAACGCCTTCTCCACGCGCACCGCCAGTCAAATCATCCAGGATCATTTCAATCCCGGCGTCGCGAACCAGCCCTCGGGACCTTTGTTCGGCGTGCAGTTCAGCCAGCTCGCCTGCTCGGACTTCCTGCTGCGCAGTAGCGGCGCGGCCGCCGCGGCCGGTCCGCAGCCCTCACCGCTCGGACTCGCGGCCGATCCCGGCGGCTTTCCCCTGTACAAGGGCGGCACCGTGGTCGGCGGGGTGGGCGTGCTTGCCGACGGTGTCTACAGCCTCGACAAGAACATCGACGACATCGTCGTCGGCGCCGACGAGGCCATCGCCTACGCCGCCACCTACAACTATGCGGCGCCGCTCGATCGGCGCGCCGATCAGATCACGGTCAACGGGGTGACGCTGCGCTTCAGCGACGTCGAGGAGAGCGATTTGCTCAGCAATCCCGCCGACGCATCGCCCGCATCACTGCAGCCCGCCGGCGCGCCCGCGAGCGGTGAGGGCTTCATCGCCGTGCCGGGCTATAGCGACGGTCAAGTGCATGCGGGAGTCGCCTTCGGTCAGCCGCAGTCCGGCATCCGGGCCGACAATGGACAAACCTTTCCGGCGAGCCTCGATGCCTACATATTCGTCGATGACACGAACACCCCGCGGTTTCCGCCGATCGCCGGCACCGACGGGCTGTTGACGCAGCGCGAGGTGCTGCAGCTGCTCAGCTCCGCGCTCGGGGTGGTGAGCGAGACGCGTGCGCAGATCCGCGTCCCGGCGGGGCTCACGGCGAGCGTGACCATTTCGGTGGTCGACACGCGCGGGGTGCCCCTCGGCATGGTGCGCACGCGCGATGCGCCGATCTTCGGCGCCGACGTGTCGCTGCAGAAGGCGCGCACCGTGGTGCTGTTCAGCTCGGCGAGCGCCGCTTCGTTCCTGGGCAGCTTGCCCGACGCGCAGTACCTGGCGACCCCGGGCTCGGGGGCGGCGTTGACGCCGGTGCCGCTCGCGCAGTACCCGGCGGCGCTGCAATCGTTCCTGCCCGACCCGACGGCGCTCGCGGACGGTGTGATCGCCTGGTCCGATCGGTCCATCGGCAACCTGTCGCGGCCCTATTTTCCCGACGGCATCGACGGCGCGCCGAACGGGCCGCTCAGCAAGCCCGCGGGTCAATGGAGCATTTTTTCCGACGGCCTGCAGCTCGATCTGTCCATCAACGCCATCCTGCAGCACGTGCTGTTCGTCGCGGGCGCGGCCGTTCCGGATGTGTCGCCGGGGTGCGCCGGCGTGGCTCTTGCGCCGAGCCTGGCGGCGGCGCAGACCCTGCCCGCTGCGCAAGTGCCGCGCCTCGCCAACGGCCTGCAGATCTTTCCCGGCAGCGAGCCGATCTATCGCGGCTCGACCTTGGTCGGCGCCATCGGGGTTTCGGGGGATGGGGTGGATCAAGACGACATGATTTCCTTCCTCGGCCTGGAGCGCGCCAGCGTGGCGCTGAGCGGCTCGATCCAGGAGGCGCCCGCCGGGCGCCGCTCGGACACCTTGACGCCGAAGGGCACGCGGCTCGTGTACGTGCAGTGTCCGCAGTCGCCGTTCATCAACAGCGATGCAGAAGATGTCTGTTCCGGCTTCTGATCAGCAGCCGCGCCGCGCGCAGCGCGCCACGTGCCTGGCGCTGTTCGCGACCTGGATGGCCGGTGGACTGCACGGCGCGCGCGCCGAAGAGCCCGAGACCTGCTACAAGGACCGCTACGGCCGCATCGTCAAGCGCCAGCTCCCAGGGGCGGTGCAAGTGCCCTGTCCGGTGGCCGGCGCGAGCGCGCCGGCAGGACCCCAGGCGCCGCAATCCGCCGCGGGCGCGCCCTCGGGCCCGAGCCTGCGCGAGCGCGGGCCGCCGCCCGCCGCCTCTGCGGTGCCGCGCCCCGGCATCGCCGATTACGTGGATGCCGTGCCGGTGCCCGACCGCTGGCGCATCGTCGATGGGCTCGGCTATGCGCAGAACCTGTTCGATCCGTATGACCGCAACGTGCTCAAGGCGGACAAGCCCATCGGCGGGGATTGGTTCTTCAATCTGGGACTGTTCTCCGACTCCTCCTATCAGTGGCGCAACGTCGCCTCGCCGGTGGGCGTCGCCTCGGTCGCGAATGCGGGCGAGCTCGATGTCTTCGGCAGCGGCAGGCAGCGGGCTTTCTCGCAAACCATCGGCGCTGAGTTCACCTTCTTCGAGGGCGACACCGTCTTCAAGCCGCCGGACTGGCAGTTTCGCTTCGCGCCGGTGTTCAACTACAACTACACCGATGTGAGCGAGCTCGGGCAGATCAACGTCAATCCCAATGCCGGAGAGACGCGCTCGGACGACTTCGTCGGCATCCAGGCGGCGTTCGCCGAGAAGCATCTGCGCAATGTGTCCGAGCGCTACGATTTCGACAGCCTGCGGGTCGGCATCCAGCCGTTCTCGACCGATTTTCGCGGCTTTCTGTTCCAGGACAATCAGCTCGGCGCGCGCCTGTTCGGCACGCGCGACAACAACGTCTATCAGTACAATCTCGCGGTCTTTCGCCGCATCGAGAAGGACACGAACAGCGGCCTCAACGATCTGGGGCAGCCGCTGCGCAACGATTACGTGGTGGTCGCGAACCTCTACCGGCAGGACCTGCCGGTGTCGGGCTTCACCTCGCAGGTGACGGTGGTCTACAACCGCAACCGCGAGGGCGACGAGATGTACTACGACAAGAACGGCTTTCTGGTGCGTCCCGCGCCCCTCGGAGTGGAGATCGGCCGCGACTACGACGTGGTCTACCTCGGGTACAACGGCGATGGGCATTTCGGCCCGTACAACCTGACCGCTTCCTTCTACTATGCCTTCGGTCACGATACCCCGGGAACCTTCGTTCTCCCCCGCGAGGACATCAGCGCCTTCTTCGGCGCGCTCGAGTTCTCGCGCGACTTCGATTGGATCCGGGCGCGCCTCTCGCTCTTGTACGCGAGCGGCGATCGCAATCCGTTCGGCCGCCGCGAGACCGGCTTCGATGCCATTCTCGAGAACCCGCAATTCGCGGGCGGCGACACGAGCTACTGGATCAGCCAGGCGGTGCCGCTGGTGGGCGGCGGCGGCGTGACCATCTCGGGGCCGAACGGCGTGCTCAACGACCTGCGCTCCTCGAAGGACGAGGGCCAGTCGAATTTCGCCAATCCCGGCACGGTGCTCGCCGGACTCGGCGCGGACCTCGACCTGCTGCCGCAGCTCAGGCTCGCCGTCAATCTCAACGATCTGTCGTTCGTCGATACCGAGGTCATCGATGTGGCCCGCAGCCAGGGCGGCGTCCCCAGACATATCGGCGAGGACGCCTCGGCCTCGCTCATCTACCGGCCCTTGATGTCGCAGAACATCGTGCTGCGCGCCTCGTACGCGCGACTCATCAGCGCGCGCGGCTACGATGCGCTGTTCCCGAAGACCGACCCGTATTACGCCCTGTTGAATGCGGTGTTCGCCTACTAGCCGTGCGGTGACCCCCATGCCACAGCAACTCCGGCTCCTGCTTACCGCCAGCGCCCCGTCGCGCCGAGTGCGCCGAGCCGCCCGGCTGGGGCTGCTCGCGGCCCTGCTCGGGATGCGGTGCCTCGCGGCCGCGCCGCCTTCACCCGCGAGCCAGAGCCAGGAGGCGGCGGATGCCAAGAGCGCCGGCTGCCGCTCCTGCCACCTGCAGTCGGATCAGGCCACCATGCATGCCAACCCGGCGGTGAAGCTCGGCTGCGCCGACTGCCACGGCGGCAACGCGACGGTGTCGATAGCCCCGGGTGTGGCGCGCAGCTCGCCGCAGTACCGGCAGGCCATGGACGCCGCGCACGTGCTGCCGCGCTATCCGAAGGCGTGGAACTATCCGTCCTCGGCCAAGCCCGAGCGCACTTACACGCTGCTCAACAAGGAGAGTCCCGAGTTCGTGCGCTTCATGAACCCTTCGGACTATCGCATCGTGCGAGAGGCGTGCGGCGCCTGCCATCTCGAGATCATCGAGGCCTCGGTGCGCAGCCTGCACGCGACCAACGCCATGTTCTGGGGCGGCGCCGCCTACAACAACGGCATTCTCGACTTCAAGAATTACATCCTCGGCGAATCGTACGACCGCAACGGGGTCGGTACCATGATCAAGGGACCGCGCATCGCCGATCCGCAGGTCGCGTTCGATGCGAACATCCTGCCGGAGCTGTACCCGCTGCCCGCCTGGGAAACCGTCAAGCCCGCCGACGTATTCCGCATCTTCGAGCGCGGCGGGCGCAACATCAACAATCTGTTCGCCGAGACCGGGATCCCCGATGCGAAGGGCGAGCTCGAGCGCATCGAGGAGCCGGGGCGCCCGGACTTCCGCCAGTCCAATCGCGGTCCCGGCACCGGCGCGCGCATCGCCATCCCGGTGCTCAACCTCACCAAGACGCGCCTCAACGATCCGCACCTGTGGTTTCTGGGCACGAACGATCAGCCCGGCGACTACCGCCAATCGGGCTGTGCCTCGTGCCACGTGATCTACGCGAACGACGTCGATCCGAAGCACTCGAGCATCTACGCCGCCTTCGGTCACGATGGCCTGTCGCAGACCGTGGACCCGACCATCGACAAGTCCCTCGCCGCGCACCCGCTGCAGCATGCCTTCACCCGCGCCATCCCCTCGAGTCAGTGCATGGTGTGCCACATGCACCAGCCGAACATGTTCATGAACACCTTCTACGGCTACACCATGTGGGACTACGAGTCCGATGCGCCGAGCATGTGGCCGAAGCAGCAGCGCCACCCCTCGATCGCCGAGACCCGCGCGGTGCTCGATCGCAACCCCGAAGGCGCTGCGCCGCGCGGCAACTGGGCGGATCCGGTGTTCCTCAGGAACGTCTACAAGCTCAACGCCACTCTCAAGGACACGCAGTTCGCCGACTATCACGGGCACGGCTGGAATTTCCGCGCGGTATTCAAGCGCGACCGGCACGGCACGCTGCTCGACGCCAAGGGCAATCCCGTCGCGGATGACGACCCACAGAAGTTCCAGAAGGCGGTACACATGGCCTCCGCGCACGTCGATGCGGGGATGCAGTGCGTCGACTGCCACTTCTCACAGGACAATCACGGCAACGGCCATATCTACGGCGAAGTCGCGGCCGCCATCGAGATCGGCTGCAAGGACTGCCATGGCACGGTCGATGCGTACCCCAATCTGTACACCTCGGGTCCGGCCGCGCTCGGCGGGGGCGCCGATCTCGCGAGCCTGCGCACCCCGGATGGGCGGCTGCAGTTCGAGTGGATCGACGGGGCCCTGTATCAGCGCTCGATGGTCGATCCGAAGCTCGAATGGAAGATGAGTCTGGTCAAGGACAGCGTGACGCCGGGCAATCCCGCCTTCAACATCAAGGCGGCACGCGCCAAGCTCATGGGCCTGGACACCGGGACGCTTGCCTGGGGCAAGACGGGCGCGCCAGGCCAGCTCGCGCACGGCGACGACAAGATGGAGTGCTACACCTGCCACACCTCCTGGACCACCGGCTGCGCCGGCTGCCACCTGCCGATCGAGGCCAACTGGAAGACGGCGCGGCATCTGTACGAAGGCGGCGAGACGCGCAACTACGCCACCTACAATCCGCAGGTGGCGCGCAATGACATGTTCCTGATCGGGCATCGCGAGACCGCGGCGGGCGGCAAGATCGCACCCTATCGTTCGAGCTCGGCGCTGGTGCTGTCCTCGACCAACGCCAACCGCGAGCATATCTACGTGCAGCAGCCGCCGGTCTCCGCAAGCGGCTTCAGCTCCCAGGCCTTCAATCCGCACTATCCGCACACCGAGCGCAAGGTGGAGACCAAGACCTGCTCGGACTGCCACCTCTCGCAGCAAAACGACAACAACGCCATCATGGCGCAGCTGCTGATGTACGGAACCAACTTCGTCAATTTCATCGGCTACAACGCCTATGTGGGCGGGCAGGGCGAGATCAATGCGGTGACGGTCACCGAATGGGAGGAGCCGCAGGCGGTGATCGGCAGTTATCTGCAGCGCTACGCCTATCCGGACGATTATGCGAAGCATCAACGCGCGGGGCAGGAGCTCGAGCATGCCGCCAGCCACGACAGCGGGATCGCGCAATGCCTGCAGCTGCGCGGCGAGTACCTGTACGTGGCCGAAGGCTCGCGCGGCATGCGCGTCTATGACGTGGCGAGCATCGGCAACAAGGGCGTCTCCGAGCGCCTCATCACGGCGCCGTTCAGTCCCCTCGGCCAGGACACGCACATCGGCTC
Organism: Steroidobacteraceae bacterium; assembly: GCA_035504115.1. GTDB lineage: Bacteria > Pseudomonadota > Gammaproteobacteria > Steroidobacterales > Steroidobacteraceae > Bog-1198. The sequence goes on from DATJSL010000025.1 coordinate 49,955, forward strand.
GCGCGATGCCACATGCGTGGCGCTGCCCACCAATCAGCCCATCAACCTGGCGCGCAATCTCGGCGAGAAGATGCGCAAAGCCAATCAGGAGTCCTCGTTCCTGCCGCTTTATCATTACGCTTACATCACCGATGCGCGCGAGGGCCTCATCCTCACCAACGTCGATACGCTGCAGGACGGGGAGCCGCGCAACAATTTTCTGAGGCGCGCCCTGACCTGGAATCCGAACGGGGTGCTCGACGGCGCCCGCCACATCACCATCGGCGGCACCAATCTCTACATCGTGACGCCGCGCGGTCTCGTGATCGTGGGCGTCGAGGATCCGCTCAAGCCGCGCGTCATCGCCCAGCTGCCCCTGCAAGGCGCGCAGTCATCGGCGCTGCAGTTCCGCTACCTGTTCGTCACCGACGCCGCCGGGCTCGAAGTCATCGACGTGACGCATGTCGAGACGCCGAAGCTCGTGCCGCACGATCTCGTTCCCATCAAGGACGCGCACCGCGTGTATGTCGCGCGCACCTATGCGTACGTGGCCGCCGGCGCCGAAGGCCTGGTGATCGCGGACGTGGAACGGCCGGAGGCGATGCGCGAATTCATGCGCTTCAATGCCGGCGGACAGCTCAAGGACAGCCGCGACGTGGTCGTCGGCTCGACCAATGCGTCGCTCTTTGCCTACGTCGCGGACGGCGGCGGCGGGCTCAAGGTCATTCAGCTCATATCGCCCGAGTCGCAGCCGAAGTTCTACGGCTTCAGCCCCGAGCCGCGCCCGCAGCTGATCGCGCATTACGCGACCGGCAAGCCCGCCCTCAGCCTGTCGAAGGGCCTGGACCGCGACCGGGCCGTCGATGAGACCGGAGGGCAGATCGCGGTCATCGGCCGGCGCGGTGCGAAGCCGCTGACGCAGGATGAGGTTCACCGGCTGTATCTGGATGCGAAAGGCAATCCCTGGTTCACGACGGATGCAGCCGCTCAAGCGGCCACGCGAACGGCCGGGACCGCCCCATCCGCCGCGGCGGCCGCCCCGCCAGCGGGGCCCGCGCCGTCTGCCGGGGCCCGGCGGCAGGCCGGACTTCCATGAGCCCCCTGCGCTGGTCGAGCCCCTTGATCCTCGTCGCGGCGCTGGCGCCGGCAGGGGCCGTCACCGCTCAGACTCCTTCGGCCGCCTACAAGCATCTGGGCGTGGCCTCCTGCGCCTCGAGCGTCTGCCACGGCAAGACCGCCCCGCAGCCGCCGGGGCACGTGCCGCTCAACGAGTACCGCACCTGGTTCAACGAGGATCGGCACGCGCAGGCGTACCACGCGCTCGAGTCGGCGCAATCACGGCAGATCGCCGCCAAGCTCGGCCTGCCGAATGCCCAGCAAGATATCTGCCTCAACTGCCACGCGGACAACGTCCCGAAGACACTGCAGGGCCCGAAATTTCAGGTGCGCGACGGCGTCACGTGCGAAGTCTGCCATGGCGGCTCGGAGAAGTGGATCGAGGCGCACGCACAGAAAGGCGCCACCCACGCCGGCAACGTCGCCCTCGGGCTGTATCCGAGCGAGCAGCCGCTGAAGCGCGCGCAGCTATGTCTATCCTGTCATCTGGGGACGCGCGACAAGTTCGCGACCCACATGATCATGGGGGCGGGCCACCCGCGACTGTACTTCGAGCTGGGCACGTTCACCGTCGATCAACCCGCCCACTTCAAGGTCACCGACTACTACGTGTCGCGCAAGGGCAAGATCGATGTCATGAACCTCTGGGTCACCGGCCAGCTGGAAAGTGCCGAGCGCTATCTCACTTTGCTGCAGACGCCGCTGTTCGTGACCCCCGGGGCCATCGTCCCCGAGCTGTCGTTCTATGATTGCAATGCCTGCCATCACCCGAAGGAGAAGATGCGCTGGTCGCAGGCGCACGCCGGAGCCGGCGTGAAGCCGGGGACGCTGCGCCTGCAGAGGCAATCGCTCCTCATGCTGCAGGCGCTGCTGGAGGCGCTCGGTACGCCGGATGCGCTGTCGCAGCTCGCGGGCGGTACCGATGCGCTGGTGCGGGCAGGGGGGACCGATGCCCCGGGCACGAGGGCCGCCGCGCAGAAGCTGCTCGATCAGCTGCACGGGCTCGAGAGCTGGACGAAGCGCAGCTACTCGAGCGCCGACATCATCAAGGTGCGCAAGACGATGCTGCGTTACGGGGGTGATGACCGGGCCTGCGATTACGGAACCGCGGAACAAGTGGTGCTCGGCGTGCAGACCCTGAGTTATGCCCTGGGAGACTATGAGCGGCGCAAGGACGCGTTCAAATCCCTGTTCGACGCCCTGGGCACCGGATCGGATTTCAATGCCCCGCAATTCGCCGAGGTCGTCAAGCGCACGCAAGCACAATTTTGACCCCATGACCATCATCGCCGGACTCACCGACACCGGCCATCGCGCCGGTGAGAATCAGGACAGCATCGGCTGGGAGGAGGTGCGCTCGCTCGCCTTCGTGGCCGACGGTCTCGGCGGACATAGCGGCGGCCAGGTGGCGAGCGGCATCGTAAAGCGGTCGCTCCTGGAGGCGGCCGCGAGCCTCGACCTGCCGGCCGCGGTACTGCGCGCCCATGCCGCGATCCTGCACGCCGCCGAGCAGGACGAGCACCTCAAGGGGATGGCGTCGACCGTCGTCGCCGCGCACATCGAGCGAAGGACGGCGCAGATCGTATGGGTCGGGGATAGCCGCGCTTATCTGTGGCGCGATCGGGAAATCAGTCGCCTCACCCGGGATCATTCCGTGGTGGAGGAATTGCGCGATCTCGCTGGATTGAGCGAGACCCAGATCCGAGGCCACCCCCAGCGCAACGAGGTGACCAATGTGCTCGGTGCCGGCGAGCCGGTACCGGGCACGACCGAGCTGCCGTTGCGGCGCGGAGACTGGATCTTGCTGTGCAGCGACGGGCTGAGCGGGGAGTTGAGGGACGAGGAGATCGCCGGCATTCTGGCCCTGACGAGCTCCCCCGCGCAGGCCGCCCAGCGGTTGATCGCGGCCGCTCTCGAGCATGGCGGCCACGACAATGTCAGCGCCGTGGTGGTCAAGTATGATGGCCCGAGCAAACGCAACTTCAAACCGCGGCTGAGCGAAGCCGAGATCGGCTGGCTTGCCGTGCTCGGGGGAGTATTGCTTGCAGTGCTCCTGGCAAGCGCAATGGTTTGGATCCGTCGCAAGCGGTGATGAGAGATCATCAATGACATGACCGAGACGCAATATTTTCTCAAGAAGGTAGCCACCGGCAAGGACATCCCGATCAGACCCGAGATGAGCATCGGACGCAGCGACGACAGCGCCTTGCGCCTGGTCGAGGGGCAGCCGTCGCGGCATCACGCGCAGATCACTGCGGATCAGAGCAGCGTCTTCGTGGAGGATCTCGGCTCGACCAACGGTACCTTCGTGAACGGTCGGCGACTCGATGCCAAGTCGAAGGTCAAGCTGAGCGCGGGCGACCGCGTGCGCTTCGACATCGAGGAATTCGTGTTCGTGGCGCCCGGCCCAGCCGCGGCCGGGGAGGGCGACAAGACGCTGTTCCGACCGCCGGATCCGGAAAAAACGATGTATCGGCCGCCCCCGCCAGAGCCGAAGACGGCGGAGGCGGCACAGCGAACGATCATCGAGGCTCGGCCCCCCGCGAGCGGCGCAGCGGCGGCGGTCGCGGCGGCTGATGGGGCGGCGCCCGCGGACTCGCCCCCGGCGGCGGCCCAAAAGCCGGCGCAGGCCGAGAAGCCGGCGGCCGCTGCAAAGACCGAGCCGCCGGCTTCGCCGAAAAAGGGCGGTGATGCGCAGAGTCAGGCTCTGCCCGGCTCCTTCGCCGATCCCAAGGGCAACGCCACGGTGTGGGTGCGGCCGGACAGGAAACAAGGCCAGGCGGCACCGAGCACACCCGTCCCGGCGCACACCCCGGGAGACGCTCCGTATTTCTGGATAGAGACCGGAAGCCGCGCGGGAAAGAAAATCGAGTTGAAGGCCGGCAGCGACGCCAATACGACATGGCGCGTCGGCAGCAGCGAGAGCAGCAACGTTCGGTTCGAGGATGCCGGCGTCTCGGGCAAGCATGCGACCTTGCGTCACGACAAGTCGACCTGGCTGCTGATCGACGATCTGTCGGTCAACGGTACTTTCGTGAACGACAAGAAGGTTCTCAAGGGCTACCTGGCGGATGGCGACCGCGTGCGCTTCGGGCCCGTCGAATGCAGATTCTATCTGCCTCCGCCCGGAGCCGCAGACCGCGCCGGCGGCGGCGCATCGTGGCGCAAGTACGGGATCATTGCGGCGTTCGCCTTCGCCCTGACGCTCGCGATGCTGTGGCTGGCGTACCGATTCATGAAGTGAGTCTCGGGCTCGAACGCGGCCACGGGCACTCGTTCTTGCCCCGGGTCCGCACGCTCATCGGGGCTTGCGCTCGGTGAGCGCGGAACGATCGCAGGCGCGGAAGCGCAAAGCGGCCGTACCGAACGACACCTGATCGCCGTCCTTGAGTATCCTCGCCGAGACGACGGGCGAATCGTTGACGAAGGTGCCGTTCGTGCTGTTCAGATCCTCGATCGTCACGTGCTCCTGCTGAACCACGATTCGTGCATGGCGGCGCGAGACCGTCGTGGCATCGATTGCGAGCGAGCACTCTTCGCCGCGCCCCACGATGTTCTCGCCGTCGTCGAGGTTCAATGTCTGGTCCTTCCACTCCAGGAACAGGATCGTCGAGCGCCGGCGCGAGGGGCCCCGCGAGCTCACGTCGGCCGCGAAGGCATAGCCGGTCTTGTACACCGTGCGGATGATGCGCGAATCGCGCGGCGAGTCGCCGAGCACGGTGCGTAGCTCCGACACGAGCCGCGTGAGACTGGTCCGCGCAACGTACACATCGGGCCACAAGAGCTCGTCGAGCTCTTGATTGAGCACCACGGCCGGGCGCCGCTGGATCAGCACTTCGAGCAACGCGTACATCTTCGGTTCGAGCGGCACGACGGACCCGCTGCGCACGAGCTGGCGGGCAGCGGTGTTGAGGATGCAATCGGCGAATGCGAGCTCCATGCGATCGGGGTGCCGGCCGTGGTGGGCAACCTATTATCGCCAAAGGCTACCCCAAGTGGCTCGGAAGTACCAAGGCCCGGGATGGACCAGGCTCGCCGCCGAGATTCACGAATTGATCAGGACTCCATAAGGATTGCGCGAGAGGCGCGTACTACCTTGGTTCTCGCGCTCCGACCGGTCTGGCCGCCAAGACCGGCTCTTCGCGGGCAATTCGAGGATCCGAACACCACACTCGAGGAGAAATGACCATGAACAGCACCGATATTGCGACGTTGCTTGCCCGGCTGGCAGGCATTGTGTTGGTTGCGAGCGCGTTTCTCGTGACCAAGCTCTTTGCCGCCGTGCCCGAACGGGCTGCCCCATCCGTGACCGTGAAGCTCCAAGATCTCAATTCGAGCGCTCCCGAGGGCGTCACAGCTCTCTACTCGCGCAGCCACCATGCTGCGCAGCGGATCTGCGGGCTCGATGTCGGCGAGCGCAACCTCGCCGCTCGGCCGGCCGAGCAGAGCTGTGCCGCCCGGGCGCAGGCCCGGGCCATCGAGCGGGCGTACAGTGGAGCGCCGGGCGCCTACTATGCGTCGAAGCAGAGCCGATGGAAGACTCATCTCGCCACGATCGCGGCCAACTGATCGCCCGACGCGCAGCCCGATAAGCGGGGCGCCCGGTGCACCCTCGGTGCGGCCGGGCGCGCCTTTTTCGAACCGTTTGACATTTTGCGGTGCTGCCGTGCTCGCGGCCGGCACCGGCGTGCGCCCCGCGCGGATATCGCCCCTGGCGCCGATCGGGTGAGCGTTTGCGTTATGATGCGTTCGGGGATGCGGGAGATTCCTCAGGGAGAACCCATGACCAGCCATGAGCGCGAGCCGCGGACCGGGTCGGCGTCGGCCTCCGCCGACGCCGATGCCACGCTGCTGCGCGCTTCCTCCGCCCCGATGAACAAGCAGTCGACCCGGCCCGAGGCCGGCACCGCGGGTTTCGGGGACGCGCCGACCGAGGCGCAGCAAGATTGGGAGGAGCCGCACGACTGGAGCGGGGTCTGGCAGGAAGCGCGCGAGGGCATGGTGCTCAAGGAGCGCTACCGCCTGGACAAGCGCGTCGGTGAAGGCGGCATGGGCATGGTGTTTCGGGCGACGGACCTCGAGAGCGAGGGGCTCGGCGGCAACGAGGTGCTCGCCGTCAAGGTGCTGAAATCGGCTTTTCGCACTCATCCGGATGCGCTGCGCGCCCTGAACGAGGAGGTGCGCAAGGGACGCGTGCTGGCTCACCCCAACATCGTCTCCGCCTACAGCTTCAACCGCGACAAGCACCAGGTCTTCATGACCATGGAGTTCCTCGACGGCAAGCCGCTCGATGCGCTGCTGGACGAGGAGTTCGCGCGCGGCATGCCGTTCGATCGCGCCTGGGCGATCATCGAGGACGTGGGCTCGGCACTCGCCTATGCGCATGACCGCGGCATCGTGCACAGCGATTTCAAGCCCTCGAACGTGTTCGTGCTCGCGGGCGGCCGTGCCAAGGTGCTCGATTTCGGCATCGCGCGGGCGGCGCGCGGCAACCGCGGCAGCCGCTTCGATGCCGGCGACCTCGGCGCCATGACGCCGGCGTACGCGAGCTGCGAGATGCTGGAGAATCAGCCGCCGGACAACCGCGACGACATCTACGCGCTCGGCTGCGTGATCTACGAGATGCTGTCCGGGAAGCATCCGTTCGCGCGCAAGAACGCGGTCGAGGCGCGCGAGCGCAAGTTCGCCTATCGGCCGATCCCGGCGCTCAGCAAGACTCAGAACCGGGTGCTCGCGAGCACTCTCGCGTTCGAGCGCTACAAGCGGGCGGACTCGGTGGAGACCGTACTGCGGGGGCTGAAGGAAGGGGCGCGCTCGGATGCGCGGCGCACCGGCTGGATGGTGGCCGGCGGACTCGCCCTGCTGGTGCTCGGCAGCGGCACCTGGTTCGGCGTCACGCGCTTCGGCTATCAGGACTCCGATGAGAAGGTCATCGATTCCTTGATCCAGCCGGCCGCCAAGGTGCGCGAGGATTTCGACCCGGTCATGGTGCAGACGCTGCTCGACCAGGGGAACGATTACCTGGCCCAGGGCAGGAAGCAGTTCGACCCCGCGATCCTCAGCGAGGGCGTATCGACGGCGGTCGGCGCATTCCGCGGCGTGCTGCACTTCGATCCGGCCAATCGACAGGCCGCCGTCGGCATCACGGAGATATTCAAGATCTATCGCGCTCAAGCCAAGCGTTACTTTCAGGAGAAGCAGTATCGCAAGGCGCTGGAGGTGACCGACATCGGTCTCAAGATCTACCCCGCGAGCGTCGATCTTCGATCGCTGCGCACGCAGATCCAGCAACGACTGTACGACTCGGATGCGGCCGCAATGGCCGACCAGCCCGCATCATGAGGCTCGAATGAGGCGCCGGCCGATGCCGCTGCGTCCGGGCGGCGGCCGCTGCCGCCGGATCACGGCGCGATTGCTGCTGGCCGCCGGTGCGCTGGGCACCGCACTCATCGACATACCGACCGCGCTGCCCGGGGTGCCGATCTCGCCGGACCGGCTGCTCGTGGTCGATTGCCTGTTGCCGGCGAAGGTGCGCCGGCTGGGCGGCTCGATCACCTATCTCGCGCCGCGCCGCGCGATCAAGGCCATCGCCAGCGAGTGCGAGATCCGCGGCGGCGAATACGTCGCCTACGACCGCGCCAACTTCGCCACGTCGCTCCAGGTCTGGAAGCCGCAGGCGGAGCAGGGAGACCCGCAGGCGCAGGTCTACGTGGGGGAGATCTACGAGAAAGGCCTGGGCACGACGCCCGACTACGCGCAGGCGGCGCTGTGGTATCAGAAGGCGGCGGACCAGGGATTTGCGCGCGGGCTCGCCGATCTGGCTTATCTGTACGAGCAGGGACTCGGGGTGCCCAAGGATGCGGTCAAGGCGCTCAATCTGTACCGCAAATCCGCGGGCATCTCCAGCGACGATCTCACCTTCGCCTCCGAGGTGACCGCGGCCAAGGCCGAGGCGGCATCGCAGATAGCAGCCTTGACGCAGCAGCTCGAGCAGAGCAACCAGCAGGCCGAGACGTTGCGCCAGAGCCTCGATCAGGCGCGCGCCGCGGAGCGCGAGAAGACGGAGCAGCTGCGCGCCGCACAGCGCGCGGTCGATGCGCTGCGCTCGAAGGTGCAGGAGCTCAAGCGCAGCGGCGCCGCGAACCCCGCCGACAAGACCCGGCTCGAGCAACTGCAGAGCCAGCTGGCCGCGAGCGAGGCCAAGCTCGACCAGCAGCAGAAGGATGCGCAGGCCGCGCAGGCCGCGAACGACGCGCGCGCCGTCGAGCTCAACCAGCGCCTGCAAACCGCAGCGCAGCAGGATCAGCAGCTGCGCGCCCAGCTCGGCGGCAGCAAGGTCGACGCCGAGCAGACGCAGGCGGATCTTGCCGCCGCCCGCGCCCGTATCGAATCGATGAACGCTCAGATCGCCCAGCTGCAGCAGCAGCTCGCCGCGGAGCGCGCCCGCGTCGCGGATGATGAAGCGCGCATCCAGCAGGGCGCGGCCTCGCACGATGCGACGCTCCTCGAGGAGCTGAAGCGCCTTCGCCAGGCACTCGCGGATCGCGAGCAGCGCCTCACCCAGCAGCAAGCGCTGCTCGCTCTCGTACAGGGGGAGCGCGAGTCGGCCGAGCAGGACGTCGAGCGGCTGAAGTCGCAACAGGCGATCGCCGAGCAGCAGCAGCAACAGCAGCAGCTCGACAGCGAGGCGCTGCGGGCGCAGCTCGTGAGCATGCAGCAGCGGCTGCTGCAGGCGCAGCAGAAGCTCGGCGAAGCCAATGCCCTCGTGGCCGACGAGCAGAGCCAGGTCGAGGTGCTGCGCGCTCAGCTGCAGCGGCGCCGCGAGACGGAAGCGAGCGCCCAGCAGGCGGAGATCGGCCGCCTGACCACGGAGCTCGCCGAGCGCGAGGCGAAGCTCATCGAGCAGCAGGCCCGCATCGCCGCCCTGCAGGCCGAGAGCCGTGCCTATTCGGAGGAAATCACCCGGCTGAAGACTCAGCAAGTGCAGACCGTGTCGCTGCGCTCTCCGGATGCCGCGCCGGTCAGCAACGCCCCCCCGGCGAGCGCCCCCAAGATGTCGCCGGGGCAGCTCAATCTCAGCGGCTACTATGCGCTCATCATCGGCAACGACAAGTACGAGAACATGCCGAATCTGGCGAGCGCGGTGAACGATGCGCGCGCGATCGAGCAGGTCCTCAAGGACCGCTACGGCTTCAAGACGCGGTTGCTGACGAATGCCACGCGCGCGGACATATTGACCGCGCTCAATGACTACCGGCTGTCGCTGCGCGAGCGCGACAGCTTTCTCATCTACTACGCCGGACACGGCGAGCTCAACGATCGCAGTCAGCTCGGCTACTGGCTGCCGGTGAATGCGAAGCGCGATGACACCACGGAGTGGATCTCCGATCGGATGGTCACCGATCAGATCGGCTTGATGGCGGCCCGGCATATCATGGTCATCGCCGATTCCTGCTATTCGGGCGCGATGACGCGGGATTCCGGCGTACGGCTGGTGGCGACCGCGGGAGCCTCGGCGGAGGTGAAGCGGCTCACCAAGCTCGCGCTGCTGCCCTCGCGCACCGTGCTGACCTCGGGCGGGGATGCGCCGGTGCTCGACGGCGGCGCGGGGCCCAACTCGATCTTCGCCCGCGCGCTCATCGATGCGCTGTCGCGCAATCATGGGGTCCTCGAAGGGTCGGCGCTCTACGATGAAGTCTTCGATCCGGTGCGCCAGGCGGCGGCGCGCTTCAAAGTAGAGCAGAGTCCACGCTACTCGGCGCTCGCCGATGCCGGGCATCTGAACGGCGAATTCCTGCTGATTCCGGCCACTTGAGGCGCCGGCCGGCCATCGGCGCGCGGCTCGCGGGCACGCAGCTCCTTGCGCTGCTGCTCCTCGAGGCGCTCTTCCTGGCGGCTTGCACCTCGCCGCAGGCGCGCATCGATGCGCTCGCGCGCCGGGGGGGGCTCGAGCGGGAAATCGTTCCCGGCGGGCCTTTTCGACACGTGATCTATCGGCCACGCGTGCGGCGGATCGGCAGCGAGCTGCACGTCTACCTCGAAGGCGACGGCACACCCTACATCGGCCGCACGATCGTTGCCGGCGATCCGACGCCGCGCGCGCCCCTCGCGCTCGAGCTGATGCTCGAGGATTCCGCGCCGACGCTCTACCTCGGCCGTCCCTGCTACCTGGGGCTGGCGCACGATCCCCCCTGCAACCCTTCCTACTGGACGCTCGAGCGTTTCAGCCCCGAGGTGGTGCAGAGCCTCGCCCGGGCGCTCGAGCTCGAGCTCGAGCGCTTCGGTCCGGGGCGCGTCACGCTCATCGGGCACAGCGGGGGAGCCGCGCTCGCGCTGCTGCTCGCCGATAGGGTCGGTGCCGTCGACCGGGTGATCACGGTCGCGGGCAACCTGGACGTGGGCGGCTGGACTCGCCTGCATGGCTATGCGCCCTTGAGCGGCTCCCTGGACCCGATGACCAGCGGACCTCACCGCTCGGACCTCATGCTCCTGCATCTGGCGGGAGCCGCCGACCGCAACGTGCCGGCGACCCTCATTCAAGGCGCGGCGGCCCGACTCGGCGGCACCGTCATCGTCCTGCCGCACTTCGACCATCAGTGCTGCTGGCGGCGTCTCTGGCCGCGCTTGTTGCGACATAACTTCAGCGATCTTTCAGGATTTGACTGATTTCACGGCGAGCGCTAATTTGATTGGCGGCGCGACAAGCAGACAATCGATTGGGGATGCGCGCCCTGCGACCAGACGCAAGGGGATACAGTGGGAGCTCGGTCCACAAGGAGGTCAGGCGCTGCGCTTGCGCTCGCGAGCGCGCTCGGCGTGGCTGCGTGCACGGGCGGAATCCCGGGCATCGGGACGGGAAACCCCGTCTCGGCGGGCTACACCGTGGGCGGAACGGTTACGGGGCTCAGCGGCCAGGGATTGATGCTGCAGAACAATGGCGGCGACAGCCTGTCGGTGAGCGCCAATGGCAGCTTCACCTTCAATGCGCTGCTGCTGCCCGGCAACTCCTACGACGTCGTGGTCACGAGTCAGCCCTCCTCCCCGACCCAGACCTGTGCCGTGAGCCAGGGTATCGGCACGGTGAGCAGCGCCAATGTCGCCAGCATCTCGGTGGTCTGCGCCGCCAAGACCGGTGCGCTCGATACCGTCGGGGGAACGGTGACCGGGGATCTCGGCACGGGTCTGGTGCTGCAGAACAACGGCGGCGACAACACGGCAGCTTCGAACGGCACGTTCACGTTCCCGACCGCGCTGCCGGGCGGCATTCCGTACAACGTGACGGTGCTGAGCCCGCCGATCGATCCGTACCAGAACTGCACGGTGGCAAACGCCTCCGGCACGACCGGCGCGAGCAACGTGAACGATGTCTCGGTCAGCTGCGTCACGAATGACAATCCCACTCACACCATCAGCGGCAGCATCACCGGGTTGACCTCGGCGCATGCAACCGCCGTGTTGCAGAACAATGGCCGGGACGCCCTGACCATGTCGGCAGACGGCACGTTCACCTTCGCGCTGCCGATTCCGAGCGGCAGCTTCTACAACGTCACCTCATCGAGCCTCACCGGTCCCGTGAGCGTCACTTGTGCATTCACCAATGCCAATGGCCTGGTGGGCACCGGCAACGTGACCAACGTGTCGATCGCCTGCGTACCCGAGTCCAATACTCCGCTCACGCCCGTCACCATCATCGTGTCGGGGCTGAGCGGCAAGGGGCTCGTGCTGCAGGACAATGGGGCCGACAACCTGTCCGTCACGCAGAGCGGCAGCTACAGCTTCGCGGTGGCCCTGCCGAGCGGCGTGGGATACGACGTCACGGTGCTGACGCAGCCCGCCGACCCCAGCCAGACTTGCACGGTGAGCGGCGGCGTCGGCACGGTGAGCGCGGGCGTGCCGATCACGGTGTCGGTCACCTGCACGACCAACTCGTACACGATCGGGGGCACCGTGAGCGGTCTCAGCGGGACGGGGCTGGTGATTGCCTACAACGGCGATTCCGTGCTCGATCCGATCGCCGGCAACGGAGCATTCACCTTCCCCACGCCGCTGCAAAGTGGCCTGGCGTACACGGTGACGGTGGCCACGCAACCCTCCAATCCGAGCCAGACCTGCACCGTGACCAACGGCACGGGCACGATCGGCGGGGCGAACGTGACCAACGTCGCGGTGACCTGTACCACCAACACCTACAGCATCGGCGGCACGGTGACCGGTTACTCCACCGGCACCGGGCTCACACTGAAGGACAATGGCGGCCCGAGCCTGGCGATCACGGCGAACGGCAGCTTCACGTTCCCGGCGCAGGTGGCGAGCGGCGCGACTTACGATGTCACCATCGCGACCCAGCCCACCGGTCCGCCGATCGCGCCCGTGCCCACCTGCACCGTGTCGAACGGCTCGGGTACGGTCGGCGCGGCGAACGTGACCGCGGTGGCGGTGACCTGCACGGTCGGCGGGGCGACCAACGAGTGGACCTGGGAGAGCGGCTCCGACACCACCTTTGCCGCTGGCGTGTACGGCACTCTGGGCACGGCCGCCCCGGGAAATGTGCCGGGCGCGCGCGATGGGCTCATCACCTGGGTCGACGCGGCCAATGATCTGTGGCTGTTCGGCGGCTCCGGGGAGGACGGGCTGCTCAACGATCTTTGGGAGTACAGCCAGGCGACGGGCCTGTGGACCTGGCAGAGCGGCTCATCGACGGCTACCGCACCCGGCAGTTATGGCACGATCGGCGTACCGGCCGCGGGCAACGTGCCCGGCGCCCGTCTTTACGCGGTCTCGTGGACCGATGCGGCGGGTAACTTCTGGCTCTTCGGGGGTCTTGGCTACGGCGCCGTGGGCTCGCCTCAAGGCATGCTCAACGATCTGTGGCGCTATACACCGAGCACCGGGCTTTGGACCTGGATGAGTGGATCGAACGCCCCCGGTGCCGGCGGCGTTTACGGAACCGAAGGAACCGCCGCCGCCGGCAACGTGCCCGGTGCGCGCGAGCAGGCCATCGCCTGGACCGACAAGAGCGGAAATCTGTGGTTGTTCGGGGGATCCGGCAACGGAAGTGACAGCGGCGGGCTGCTCAATGATCTATGGCGCTACAGCACGAGCACGGGGCTTTGGACCTGGGTCAGCGGCACGAATGGAGCGAATAACTACGGCAGCTACGGCACGCTTGGCACCGCGGCGGCCGGCAACGTACCCGGAGGGCGCAGCGGTGCCGTGTCGTGGCTCGATCCGAGCGGCAATCTGTGGCTGTTCGGCGGCAACGGCTACGCAATTCCGGGCCAGCCCGGTCTGCAGGACGGGCCGCTCAACGATCTATGGCGCTTCAGCGTGACGACGGGTCTGTGGGCCTGGATCAGCGGCTCGGATGTGATCGAGGCGAGCGGCGTTTACGGCACGCAAGGTACCGCGGCTGCCGGCAACACCCCGGGCTCGAGGCAGCTGGCCCTGTCCTGGGCAGACAGCACGGGGAATCTGTGGCTGTTCGGCGGCGAATTCTTCGGTGGTGAGGATTTCAACGATCTGTGGGAATTCAGCACCGCGACGGGTCTGTGGACGTGGATGGGGGGCTCCAACTTGCAGGGTTCGGGCGGGACCTACGGTACCTTGGGAGTGGCGGCGCCTGGAAACGTTCCGGGAGCGCGCGACAGCTCCGCGGGCTGGGTGGATGGCGCGGGTAACTTCTGGCTCTTCGGGGGCGATGCCTTCGTCGGCGTCGGCGACATGTACCCCGGCACGATCAACGATCTGTGGAAATACGCGCCCCCTTGAGCCGGCGTTTAGGGCGATCTTAGGGAGAGAACGATGTCGATGCTGATGTGGCGGCCGCGGCGCGCGGGCGGGGACGGATTTTATCCTCGCGTACGCCGGGCGCTCGTGCCGTTCGCGCTGCTCGCGCTCGCCGCGGGCCTGTTGCCGGTCAGCGCTCTGGCGCAGGCTCCCGCCATCAAGATCGCCTTCGCGCCCGCCTCGATCCAGAGCGGTGCGACCAGTCAGCTGACCATCACCTTCAGCAACCCGAACGAGGGCGCTGCGTTCCTGACCGCGACCCTCACCGATACCTTGCCCGCGGGGCTCACCCTGGTGAACGGCAACGTCACGGGGAGCTGTCCGGCCGGCGCCGTGCACGCCGGCGGAGGCACCATCACCTACGGTGTCGAGTCGGCCATCCCGGCGGGTGGCTGCGCGTTCTCCGTCGCGGTCAAGGGCACGAGCGCCTCCGGCAGCACCTATTACACGGACAGTATTCCCGCCGGTGCGCTGCAGACGAGCTTGGGCAACAACGCCGCCACGGCGAGCGGCACGCTGACCGTGCACGCGATCGCGACCGTGCCGAAGCTCACCGGCCTGTCGCAGAACGGCGCGGCCACCGCCCTGCAAGCAGCCGGTCTGGTGCTGGGCGCCGTGCAATACGGTGCCGGCCCGGCGGGCTCGGTATTCGACACCATCTACGCACAGACCCCCGCCGCGGGAACCGCGGTGGCCACCGGCAGCGCGGTCACCGTGCATGTAGCGACGGGCAAGGCCACCAACGTCAATGCGCCGCTCACCTCGACCCCCGGATTCGTGCAGCCCGCGCAGCAGAGCGTGGCGGGCGCGCTCGAGCGGCTGTGTGCGGAGCTGCAGGCGCCGGGCCTCGCGCTGTCGGCCGTGCAGCAGAACCTGCTCGCCAATTGCCGCGCGATCCTCACCACCTACGGCGGCGGCAACGATCCGGGCGGACTCGTCAACGCGCTCAACGCGATTTCCGGCCGCCAGGCGACCGCCATCCAGCAGACCGGATTGCTGTTCGCAGGCGCACAGTTCACCAGCATCGGCGCGCGCCTTGCGCAGCTGCGCCAGGGCGTGAGCGGTGTGAGTTTTGCCGGCCTCGATACGGGCGTGCCGATGCAGGGGAGTCTGGCGCAGCTCATCCAGGCCCTTGGCGGCACCCTCCGCGGCGGATCGGCGAGCGGCGCCTCGGCGAGCGGCGCCGGCGGCGGGGAAGGCGGGAGCGGTGCAGGGGGAAGCGGTGGAGGCGGGAGCGGCGATGCCGGCGGGGCGCACGATGATCAGCAGAGCCGCTGGGGCTTCTTCATCAACGGCAACCTGCGCCGCGGTACTCAGGACACCACCGCCGACGAGCAAGGCTTCGGTTTCCAGAGCAACGGCGTCACCGCGGGGGTCGATTATCGGCTCACGGACCACCTGGTGTTCGGTGTGGCCGGGGCCCATGCGAACGGCATCACCAGTTTCACCGACGATTCGGGCCGGCTCGATTCGCGCAGCAACTCCGCAACCCTCTATGGAACCTATTACAGCGACGCGTGGTACATCGATGTGATCGGCAGCTATTCCTTGCTGACCTACGACGCATCGCGCACCACGACCTACAGCATCGATCCATCCGTATCGCCCCTGCCCACCAATTGCGCGGGTGCGACCTGCACCATCGACACCAGCGGCGCGACGGACGCGCGCCAGCTCGCGTTCGGGACGAGCGCTGGCTACAGCTTTCATTTCGGCAGGTTCGAGCTCGGCCCGGACGCCGCCCTCGATTATGTGCACCTGGCGGTGAACGGCTTCACCGAGAGCGACCCAGAGGACAGCGGCATGGGGCTTGCGTTCGGCGACCAGCTCGGCGAGTCGCTCACGCTCAAGGCGGGCGGTCACGCATCCTGGGCGATCAGCACACCGATCGCGGTGATCCTGCCGCAGCTCAGCGGACGCTACGTTCACGAGTTCAAGGACGATCAGCGCGCGCTGCAGGTACATTTCGAGGATGATCCGAGCGCGCACGCGCTCAGCGGGCCGGTCAGCAATTTCTCGGTCTATACCGATGAGCCGGATCGGGGCTACTTCGACTGGTCGGCCGGCATCACCGCGCAGTTCCCCTACGGAATCGCCGCTTTCGCCAGCTACAACGCCATCGCAGGCTACTCCAGCGTACAGCTGCGCGAGTACGCGTTCGGCATCCGCTTTCAGCACCTGGTCAATTGATGCTGCGCGGACCCCGGGGCCGCTCGCTCAGCGCTCGGCCATCTGCGCGTCCAGCAGCCGCTGGCGCTCGCCGCGGCGCATGAGATATCCGGCGATCAGGACGCACACGCCCACCAGACAAATGACCAGGCTCGCGAGGGCGTTGATGTCGGGACTGACACCGAGCTTCACCTTGGAGAAGATCACCATGGGCAAGGTGCTCGCGCCGGGCCCGGAAACGAAGCTGGAAATCACCAGATCATCGAGCGACAGCGTGAAGCTCAGCAGCCAGCTCGAGGCGAGCGCCGGGCCGATGATGGGGAGGGTGGTGTCGACGAAGGCCCGCACCGGCCCGGAGCCCAGGTCCATCGCCGCCTCCTCCAGGGACCGGTCGGCGCTCTTGAGACGTGACTGCACGGTGATCGTGACGTAAGCGGTGCAGAACGCCACGTGCGCGATGACGATGGTGGTGAACCCGCGGTGCGGCCAGCCGAGCAGATGCAGCATCGAGATGAACAGCAGCAGCTGCGTGATGCCGGTGATGATCTCGGGCATGACCAGCGGCGCGTTCACCATGCCAGTGAGGAGAAATCGGCCGCGGAAGCGCGAGAATCGCACCAGCGCGATGGCCGCGAGCGTCCCGAGGACCACCGCGGCCGTCGACACGACCACGCCGATCTGCAGGGAGAGCCACGCGGCATCGAGCAGCTGATCGTTGTGCAGCAGCGCGCGGTACCAGCTGGTGGAGAAACCGCCCCAGACGCTCACCAGCGAGGAGGCGTTGAACGAGTACGCGATCAACACCAGTATCGGGACGTAGAGGATGGCGATGCCGATGCACAGAATGGAAACGAGCAGCGTCGAGGGCCGATCCTGCACCTTAAGCCTCCAGCTGCTTCGCGCTGTAGTGCTGATACACTGCGATGGGTCCGACCAGCAGCACCAGAAAGGCGACCGCAACCGCAGAGGCAACCGGCCAGTCCCGATTGCCGAAGAACTCGTCCCACAGCACCCGGCCGATCATGAGATTGTCCGGGCCGCCCAGCAAGGTCGGGATCACGAATTCGCCGACCGCGGGAATGAACACCAGCATCGAGCCGGCGATGATTCCCGGCATGGAGAGCGGCAGCGTGACGTCGAGAAAGGTGCGCCAGGGCGGGCTGCCGAGATCGGCCGCGGCCTCGAGCAGCGAATGGTCGAGCTTCTCCAGGGTCGCGAACAGCGGCAATACCATGAAAGGCAGGTAGGAGTAGATGATCCCCAGATACACCGCCAGGGTGCTGTACATGATCTTGAGCGGGTGATGGATGACGCCGAGCCACAGCAGCGCCGTGTTGAGCAGTCCGGTCTCGCGGATGATGCCCTCGAGCGCATAAACGCGCAGCAGGAACGAGGTCCAAAACGGTAGGATGATGACCAGCAGCAGGATGCTCTGCGTGCTCTTCGAGGTGCGGGCGATGGCGTAGGCCATCGGATAGCCCAGCGCGAGGCAGATGAGCGTCGAGAAGAAGGCGGTCCTGAGCGAGTACAGGTAGGACAGCCCGTAGACCTCGTCGCTGAACAGGTATTGATAATTTCCGAGGCTCAGCGTGAGGTGGATGTGCCAATCGGGGCTGATCGATAGAATATCGGTGAAGGGAGGCACTCGCACGGCCGTGTCGGCGAAGCTGATCTTCAAGGCGAACGCGAAAGGAATGAGAAAAAATACCATCAGATACAGCATCGGCGGCAGGATGATGAGCCACTTGCCATGGCGCATCAGCCAGCCGCCCCGGGGGCGCGCGCCGCGGGTCGCGTCAACTGCCTCGATCGCCTCGATCGCGTTCATCATCCCCCGTTCCCCTCAGGCGTGAGCCCGCGCAAGAAAAGACCCGCCGCCGCGAGCGCCCCGCGGGCGCGCTCCGCCCGCGGCTTGCAGCGTCAGCGCCTGATCGACGCCTGCATCTCGGCCTTGCACATTCACGGACCGTCGCACACCACCGTGGAGAAGGTGGTCGCGATCGCCAGGATGTCCCCCGGCATCGTGCGATTCTACTTCGACTCCAAGGCCGCGATGCTGGTCGCCTCGCTGCAGTTCCTCGCCACCGAGTTCGAGGAGCAGGTGCTCGTGCCGGTCTCGAAACTCAAGTCGAATCCGGTCGCGGCGCTCGAGCTGCTGGTGGCGCTGTATCTCGATCCCGAAATTGCCAGCCCGCGCAAGGTGTCCGTGTGGTATGCGTTCTGGGGCGAGGCGAGCTCGAGGCAGGAATACTACGACATTTGCGGACAGAAGGACGAGAGCTTCGCCGCGCTGGTGCGCGAGCTCATCGGACGGCTGATCGAGCAGAGCGCTCAGCCCCAGCTCGATCCCGATGGCATCGCGCTCGGCCTGATCGGCGCGCTGGAGATGCTGTGGCAGGATTTCGCGTTCCGATCCGAGCGGGATATCGATCGCGCGGCCGCCAGGCGCCGCTCCATGGCGTATCTGAGGTCGGTCTTTCCCGGCTGCTTCTCGGCGAGCGGGGACGAGCGCGAGGGACGCTCCGGCGACACCCCGGCCGCGGCCGGACGCCTCGGCGGGTGGGCCTACGGCGATGCGCGCGCCTTCTCTCTCGAGCGCGAAGCCCTGTTCGGGCGTTGCTGGCAAATCATCGCGCACGAGTCGCAGCTGCCGCGCGCCGGAGACTTTCTGACCGCCGAGATGGGGGCCGAGCGCGTGCTGGTGGTGCGCGACGCCTGCGGCGCCCTGCACGCGCTGCGCAACAGCTGTCCGGAGGCGCCGCATGAGCTCACCACCGACCGGCGCGGCCACGCCGAGGGAATCCTGCGGTGCCGTGTCCACGCCCTCGAGTTCGATCTGAGCGGACGGCGCATCGGGGCGAGCGGTACCGCGGATCTGACCGCGCTGGCGCTGCAGAGCGCCGGGGGACTGATCATGGCGGCGCCGCGCGGCGCGCCGCCGCCGCCGGAGCGCTTCGCCGGCTGGCTCGAGGCCGGCGCATCGGGCCCGTCCGCGCGCACCTCGCGTGCCGGCCTGCGGGCATTGGCGGATGTGCGCGAGATCGCCGTGGCCGCGAACTGGAAGCTGCTCGTCGAGCAGTGGCTGGAGTGGGCCGTCCTCGATGCAGTGCCGGGCGCGGCGTCGGAGCTCATCGTCTGGACCTCGCGGCCGCTCGCCGGGGCGGGTTGCAGCGCGCGGCGCTATCGCACGCTCGCACCGAGCGCGCAGGAGGAGCCGTGGCTGCAGGCATTCGCGGCCCCCAACCAGCTGCTGCAGCTGCGTCCCGATGGACTGTCCATTCTGCAGGCGATCCCGACGGCGCCCGACGCCTGCCGGCTGCGCCTGCTCGATTTGACGAGCGGCGAGCAGGCGGGCGGCGAGGCGATGAGCGGCGAGGCGATCATGCCGGCTCGGGCGGGCGCAGTACGCTATCTGGCCGGACGGCTCACGCCCTGGGCGAGACGATCGACACTCGCGGTCGCGCAGTCCGCGCAACGGGGAGTCGGCAACTTCGGCTATCCTCCCGGCAGCCATGCGGCGCGCGCGGCGATCGCGTGGTTTCGCGCTCACATCGCTTCCCGAGCTCCCGCGCTCGCGCTCGCCCGACCGCCGACCGCTTCGCGATCGGATTGACTATACTTACCGCCCCGTTTGCCCGGCGACTTCTTCGGAGAACGCGTATGACATTGGCATCCCTGAGCACCGGCGATTGGCAGGCACGCGCCGGCCGCGTGCGCTACGAGACCCGGCATTTCATCGACGGACGATTCCTCGACTCGGTGAGGAAGGAGCGCTTCACGGTGGTCAATCCGGCGACCGGTGCGCCGCTGTGTGAAGTGAGCGCGGGCACCAAGGAGGATATCGACCTGGCGGTGGCGGCGGCCAAGAAGTCCTTCGCCTCGAGGGTGTGGAGCCGCAAGGCGCCGCGCGAGCGGATGGCCGTGCTGTCGGCCTTCGCCCGCCTGCTCGAGGACAACACCGAGCGCTTCGCGCTGCTCGATACGCTCTGCATGGGCAAGCCGATCACCGACATGGTCACCATCGACGTGCCCTCGGCGGCGCGCAACTTCGCCTACTTCGCCGAGCTCATCGACAAGATCGACGGCCAGGTGACGGCGACGGCGCAGGATGCGTTTCATTACATTCTGCGCGAGCCGCTCGGCGTGGTGGGCTGCATCGTGCCCTGGAACTATCCGCTGCTCATGGCGGCGTGGAAGGTCGCGCCCGCGCTCGCCGCAGGCAACAGCGTGGTGCTGAAGCCGGCGGAGCAGTCGCCGCTGTCGGCGCTGCTGATGGCGGAGCTGTTCATGGAAGCCGGAGGGCCCGCGGGGGTGTTCAATGTGGTGAACGGCCTGGGCGAGGCCGCCGGGGCCGCGCTGGCGCTGCACATGGATGTGGCGAAGATCGCCTTCACCGGCTCGACCGAGATCGGCAAGCAGATGCTCATCTACGCCGGCCAGTCGAACATGAAGCGCGTCGCCCTCGAATGCGGCGGCAAGACCCCGCAGATTTTCCTCAGCGACCTGCCCGACATGGACGCCGCGGTGAGCTACGCGATCAACGGCATCTTCGGCAACATGGGCGAGGTCTGCAACGCCGGCTCGCGGCTGCTCATCGACAGGCCGATCGCGCGGCAATTCATCGAGCGCTTCATCGAGAAGGGCAAGAGCGCGTACCGCGCCGGCGATCCGCTCGATCCGGCGACCAACCTCGGTCCGCTGGTGACGGCGTCGCATCGGGCGCGCGTCATGGGCTACATCGACAAGGGCAAGCGCGAGGGCGCGCGCCTGGAGTTCGGCGGCAATGCCCCCGATCTGCCGGGCGCCTATGTGAATCCGACGCTGTTCACCGGGGTCAATAACGGCATGACCATCGCGCGGGAGGAGATATTCGGGCCGGTGGCGGCGGCGATCGAGATCAACGGGGTCGCCGAGGGACTCGAGGTGGCGAACGACTCGATCTACGGGCTCGCCGCCTCGGTGTGGACGCGCGATCTGAGCGTCGCGCACAAGACGGTGCGCGACCTCGAGGCGGGCGTCATCTGGGTGAATTGCTTCGATCACGGCGACATGACGCAGCCGTTCGGCGGCTACAAGCAGTCCGGTCAGGGGCGCGACAAGTGTGTGGAGAGCCTGATCTCCTACACGCAGACCAAATCGGCATGGATCAATCTGGGCTAGGCGAATTGCTTGGGCGGGTGCGGCAGCCCGAATTCCGGAATCCGCTCGCGCAGCAGGTTGTGAAACTCGTGCATGTAGCCTTCGATTCTCGATAGCGGACCGGGCTCGTAGCTGCTCGAGGCGAGTCCTCGCTGCACGCGTGCACAGAGAGACTTGTCCTCGTTGTTGACCTGCGTGTTGATGCGATCGGACAGAAACCGGGCGGCGCGCAGCGCCGGGCCCGCATCGGGCAGGCCGAAGGTGGTGCCGCGCACGATGCACTTGCCCGCTCCCGCGGGCAGCAGCTGGAAGAAGTCCATCTGGTCGGGGAAGACGTCGATCCCCAGGTTCGGCAGCGCGCTGTAGAAGCGCCAGCAGCGGCGCAAGGGCTCCGGCAAGTGCGCGGCCGCCTGTCCGATGAGGCTCTGATACAGCCGCTCCGACCAGCGCGAGGAAGGCTGCTCGCGCATCCAGGACAGGCCGCGCGCCACGCCGGGAACCTGCGCCTGATCCTCGTAGTCCGGCGTGAACATCCGGTACAGGCCCGGGTGGCCGACCGGAACGTGGTAGGACTCCAGATAGTTGTCCATCGCGATCTTCCAGTCGACGGGCCATGTGTCGGTGGAGATCGGGGCGAGCGGCACCATCTCCTCGAGGCGATAGGGCGCGAGCTCCTCGGCGAGCTTTCCCCAGCTCTTGGCGACCGGCGGCGGATCACCGGCAAGGCAGACGAATACGAACCCGAGCGCGGTGTCGACGCGCACCGGCCGCAAGCCGTGCTGGGAGCGATCCAGACCCGGAAACGTCTCGCGCATGGGCACCCCGATCAGCCCGCCGTCATGGCGATAGCTCCATCCGTGATACGGGCAGGTGATGGTCGATGGGCAGCTGCCGGCGCCGTCGAGCAGCCGCGCACCGCGGTGCCGGCATACGTTGTGAAATGCCTTGATGGAGCGATCCTTGTCGCGCAGCACGAACACGCTCTCGGCGCCGAGCTCGAACGTCTCGTAATCGCCGGGCCGCGCAATGGAGTTGACGTGACAGACGATCTGCCAGCTCGGCAGCAGAATCCGCTCGATCTCCAGCCGCGTCAGCTCCGGGTGTCCATACACCCAGGCGGGGAGCGCATGCGGGGAGCCCGCGGCAGAGTCACTGTCGAGCCTCGCGGCGGATAGACTGGTCATGGCATGCTCCGTGACGCTTATATGGTCATTTAATTTTCACCCCTCGAGGCCCCATTGGCAAGCGGCAGTGCAGCAGAGATTTCATCACAACCCCTTGAAGAAAGGACAAGGAAGGCCCGCGGCGCGCGCCCACCGGACGGATGCATTTATTTATATAGTCATATAAACTCGCCCTCCAGCCAGTCGCGGCAGGCGCCCGCCGAGCCGCCGGGTCGAGCAACCTTAGGAGAGACCGCCATGGCGAGAAAGCTGACCAAGAACAATGCCCATTTCCAGCGCGCGGTGAAGCGGCTGCCGCTCGGGGTGGCCTCGAACTTTCGCTACTGGGGCGACGATCGCACCATCTACGTGAAGCGCGGCAAGGGCGCGCGCATCGTCGATCTCGACGACAACGTGTACGTCGACTACCGCCTCGGCTACGGTCCGGCGATTCTCGGCTACGCCGACGAGCGGGTGGACGCGGCGGCGCGCGAGGGCATGACGGTGGGCGGTGTGTTTGCGCTCGCCACCGAGCGGGAGCTGAGCGTCGCGGAGCGCATCTCCAAGATGGTGCCGGCGGCCGAGCTGGTGCGCTTCTCGAACTCCGGAACCGAGGCGGTCATGGCGGGCTTGAGGCTGGCGCGCGCTCATACGGGCAAGGACGACTACGTGATTCTCGAGGGGAGCTATCACGGACTGTTCGATGCGGCCATGTGGTTCACGCCCATGGACAAGTGGACGCAAGTGGGCGATCCGGAGATCAAGCCCTACAGCGAGGGGGTGCCCCTGAGCACCAAGAGCTTTGCGCATTTCGTGCAGGCGAACGATGCCAATCAGCTCGAGGATGTGTTCAAGCGCCATGCCGGGCGCATCGCCTGCATGCTGATCGAGCCGATCATGGGCAACTGCCTCGGCATCGCGGCCGAGCCCGAGTATCTGCGCGCGGCGCGCGCGCTGTGCGACAAGCACGGGGTGGTCCTGCTCATCGATGAGGTCAAGACCGGCTTTCGGGTGGCGCGCGGCGGCGTGCAGGAGCTCTACGGCGTCAACGCCGATCTTTGCACCTTCGCCAAGGCGCTCGGCAACGGCTATCCGATCTCGGTGCTCGCGGGCCGCGAGCACATCATGCGCAAGATCGGGCGCGGGGTCGCGCACGGCGGAACCTACACCGCGCACTCGGTGGCGCTCGCGGCGGCCGAGAAGACGCTCGAGATCCTCGACGAGACCGACGCGCTCGAGCGCATCGCCGACTACGGAACGAAGCTGCGCGCGGGCATGCGGGCCATCCTGCTGGCGCGCGGCATCGCGCACAGCTTCGTGGGCCATCCATCCATGAGCGGCCTGTATTTCGCGCAGACCCCGCCGCGCAATTATCGCGCTTGGAAGAGCAGCGACTATTCGTTCTACGACGCCATGGCCAAGGTGCTGCACGACGAGGGAGTGCTGTGCGAGCCCGATTCGCGCGAGCCCTGGTTCGTGTCGGCGGCCCACGACGCCTCCTGCCTGGCCGACACCTTGAATGCCTTCGAGATCGCGGTCGATACCACGCTGCGTGCGGGCGGCTCCACGCACAAAGTCACCGCTTGAGCGCGGGCGTGGGAGCGCGGCAGCGGCTCGATGCGGTGATCGTCGGCGCCGGACACAACGGCCTGGTGGCCGCCTGCTACCTGGCGCGCGCCGGGCTGAAGGTACAGGTGCTCGAGCGCAACCCGTACATCGGCGGCGCCGCGGTGAGCCGGCGCTTGTACAAGGACTTCACCTACTCGAACTGCTCTTATGTGTGCAGCCTGCTGCGCCCGGAGATCATGCGTGCGCTGGAGCTGCCGAGATACGGACTGCAGGTGATCCCGTACGAGGGCGGCTGCACCATGATGCAGGGCGGCGGTCATCTCGCGATCTACGACAATCACGATGCGCTGCGGCGCGAGATCTCGCGCCACTCCAGGCGCGACGCGGAGGCCTACGACCGCTACGCGCGCGACGTGATGCGCCAGTGCAAGTTCATCAAGCCCTTGCTGATGCGCGAGCCGCCCGACCCCACCTCGTTCAGGCTGCGCGATTTTCAGGAGCTTCTGTATCTCGGCCAGCGCTTCCACGGGCTGGGCGAGGAGCGCATGTACGACACGCTGCGCTTCTGGACCATGAGCGCCGCGGATTTCCTGGACGAGTACTTCGAGAGCGAGATCGTCAAGGCGCATTTCGCCGGCAGCTCGATCATCGGCACGGCGCTCGGGCCGCGCTCGCCGGGAACGGCGTACGTGCTGCTGCATCATTACATGGGCGACATCGACGACACGGTCGGCGCCTGGGGATTCGCACGCGGCGGCATGGGCGCGATCAGCAATGCCCTCGGCAAGTCCTTCGAGGCGAGCGGCGGCAGCGTGCGCGCCGACGCGGCGGTGGCGCGCATCCTGGTGAAGGGCGGCCGCACGGCCGGCGTCGTGCTCGACGGCGGGGAGGAGGTGCACGCGCCGCTGGTGATCTCCAATCTCGACGTGCGCAGGACCTTCCTCAAGATCATGGACCCAGAGGACCTGCCCGAGGATTTCGTGCGGCGGGTGAGGAATTTCAAGATCCGCGGCTCGTCGGGCAAGCTCAACATCGCCCTCGACGGTCTGCCGCGCTGGCCCGCGATTCCGCAGGGCGCTCCGTGCACGCGCGGGGACATGCACGTCACCGACACGCTGGAGATGATGGAGCGCGCCTACGACGACTGGAAGGAGGGGCGCTGGTCGCGGGCACCCTACATCGACATGCTCATTCCCTCGCAGATCGATCCGACCATGGCGCCGGACGGCAAGCACTACATGTCGGTATTCGTGCAGTACTGTCCTTATGAGCTCGCCGACGGGGCGTGGAGCGCCGCGAAGCGGCAGGGCTTCGGCGACACGGTGATCGAGACCATCGCGCGGCACAGCCCGAACTTCAAGGACCTGATCCTGCATGCCGAGATCCGCACGCCGTGGGACATCGAGAACGAGGTGGGCCTGACCGAGGGCAACATCTTTCAGGGCGAGCTCACCATGGACCAGCTGCTGTTCAACCGGCCCGTTCCCGGCTTCGCGCAATACCGCGGGCCGGTGCGCGGGCTCTACATGTGCGGCTCGAGCACGCATCCGGGCGGCGGCGTCATGGGCGCGCCCGGGGCGAATGCCGCCCGCGCCGTGCTCAAGGACTTGCGGAGGCTCCATTGAGCGCGAGCTACGACGCGATCGTGGTGGGCGCGGGCCACAACGGCCTGATATGCGCCGCCACGCTGGCGCGCGCCGGGCGCTCGGTGCTGGTGCTCGAGGCGCAGGCCCAGGTGGGCGGCGCCGCGCTGACGCGCGAGTTCGCGCCCGGCTTCCAGGTGTCGGCCTGTGCTCACCTGGTGCATCAGCTGCGCGCCGATCTGGTACGCGATCTGGACCTGACCGCGCACGGCTTGAAGTGGGCGGCGCAGGGCATGCCAACCACGGCGCTCTCGGAGGAGGGTGCGCCGCTCGGCGTCGGCCCGCCGCCGCAACCCGCAGGGGCGCCGAGCGGGACGAGCGGGGCCGATGCGCAGGCCTATCGCGCCTACGCCTCGCAGATGCAGCGCTTCGCGAAGGCGCTCGCGCCGGTGCTCGCGCGCATCCCGCCGCGCCTCGGGAGCGGTGAGCTGCGCGATCTGGCGGCGCTCGCGAGGCTGGGATGGCAGATCCGCGCGCTCGGCCGGCGCGACATGCGTGAGCTGCTGCGCATCGCGGGCATGAACGTGCACGACCTGCTGGAGGAGCATTTCGACTCGCCGGCCCTGCGCGGCGCACTCGGGTTCGATGCGGTGCTCGGCACGAATTTCGGACCGCGCTCGCCCGGCACGGTGCTCACCCTGCTCTACCGGCTCGCCGCCCAGGCAGCCGCGGGGGCTGGCGGGCTGTCGCAGCCGCTGGGAGGCCTCGGCGCGCTGTGCGATGCGCTCGCCCGGGCGGCGAGCACCGCCGGCGCGCACATCCGGCCGGCCGCGCCCGTGAAGCGCATCCTGGTGGAGGCGGACCGGGCGGCGGGCGTCGAGCTCGACTCCGGCGAGCGTATCGCCGCGAGCAGCGTGATCTCGAGCGCTGATCCTAAGACCACGTTCCTGCAGCTGCTGGGAGCGGGCCACCTCGATACCGGCTTCGTGCGCCGCGTGACGCACCTGCGCTCGCGCGGGCTCGCGGCGAAGCTGCATCTTGCGCTCGACCGCGCACCGCACTTCACGGGGTTGCCGGCCGAGGCTGTGCGCGGGCGGCTGATCATCGCCCCATCGCTCGAGTATCTCGAGCGGGCGTTCAACCATGCGAAGTACGGCGAGTACTCCGCCGCTCCCGCCCTGGAGATCACCCTGCCGACCATCAACGACCCCTCGCTCGCGCCGGCCGGCAAGCACGTGCTGTCGGCCATCGTGCAATATGCGCCGTATGCGCTCAAAGGCGGCTGGCTCAAGGAGCGCGAGCGCTTCACCAGTCTGTGCGTCGCGCTGCTCGAGCGTCACGCGCCCGGGCTCTCGAAGAGCATTCTCGGGGCGGAGCTGCTCACCCCGGCGGACATCGAGCAGGAATTTCGCATCAGCGGCGGCCACTGGCACCACGGCGAGCTCGCCTTCGATCAGTTTCTCATGGTGCGCCCGGTGCCGGGTGCCGCACAGCACCGCACTCCGATGTCGGGGCTGTACTTGTGCGGCGCCGGCTGTCATCCCGGCGGCGGCGTGATCGGCACGGCGGGCCGCAACGCGGCGCGCCAGGTCCTACAGGCACCCTGACATGAGCCGCCCCGCAACTCACTTCAGCCAGCCGCTCTTGCAGACGCCGTTTCATGAGCGCGCCCGAGCCCTGAGCCAGACCGACAGCTTCATCCCGTGGGCCGGCTACACCACGGTGGACGTGTTCACCACGGTCGAGCAGGAGTACTTCGCGATCCGCAATGCCGCGACGCTCTATGACCTGACGCCGATGGTGAAGTACCGGATCGCCGGGCCCGACGCGCTCGCGTACCTCAATCGACTGGTGACGCGCGATCTTGCCAAGCTCAAGCCCGGCCGTGTGGCTTATTGCGTGTGGTGCGACGGCAACGGGCAGGTGCTCGACGACGGCACCGTGTTTCGCATCGCCGAGGCCGAGTACCGGCTGTGCACCGCGGAGCGGCAGATCGATTGGCTGCTCGATTCGGCCATCGGCTTCGACGTCGAGATCAGCGAGATCACCGATCAGATCGCGGCGCTCGCCCTGCAGGGGCCCACCTCCTGCGCCATTCTCAAGAATGCGGGCCTCGCCGGCATCGAGCGCTTGAAACCCTTCGAGCTCGGCCACTTCGCGCTCGATCGGAGCTCGCTCATGGTGTCGCGCACCGGATTCACGGGCGATCTCGGATACGAGCTGTGGATGTCGCCGAGCGCCGGGCTGCCGGTCTGGGATGCTCTGATGGAGGCGGGACGGTCGCGCGGGATCCGAGCCATCGGCTCGCAGGCGCTCAACGTGGCGCGCATCGAGGCGGGCTTCCTGAGCCCCAAGGTCGATTTTCTGTCGGCGCAGCAGACCATTCGCACCGGCCGCGACCGCTCCCCGCTGGAGCTCGGTCTCGGCTGGATGGTCGATTTCGACAAGGGGCATTTCAACGGCCGGCGCGCATTGCTCGCCGAGCGCGCGCGCGGGCCGCGCCGCCAGCTGGTGGGCCTGGATATCGCGGGCAACAAGCCCGCGCACAACGCCTTGCTGTATGCGCAGGAGAGGGGCAAGCGCGAGGTGGGGAGCGTCACCTCGGCCACCTGGTCGCCGACTTGCAAGCGCAACATCGCGCTTGCTATGGTCGACGCCCCGTACTTCTCGCCGGGCAGCACGGTCTGGGCGGATATTTATCTGAATCGCGAACTCGTCTGGGAGCGCAGAATGTGCCGCGCGCGGGTGGTGGAGCGGCCCTTTTTCGCCCCTGAGCGGCGCCGCGCGACGCCGCCCGGCGACTTCTAGGCCGTGGCAGCGCAGCCGCAAAACTCCTCCGCCGATCGACCCTGGCTCGATCCGGACGCCAAGCCGCAGATCCTCATCGAGGGGATCAGCAAGAGCTTCGGAGCGTTCACGGCCGTCGACAGCATCAATCTGCGCATCTACAAGGGGGAGATGTTCGCGCTGGTGGGCGGTTCGGGGTGCGGCAAGACCACGCTCCTGCGCATGCTCGCGGGCTTCACCAGCCCGAGCAGCGGACGCATCGTGATCGAGGATGCCGAGATGACGCAGGTGCCTCCCTACGAGCGGCCGGTCAACATGATGTTTCAGTCCTATGCCTTGTTCCCGCACATGACGGTGGCGCAGAACGTGGGCTACGGCTTGCGCCGCCTGAGGCTCGAGCAGCGCGCACGCACGAAGCGCATCGAGGAGGCGCTCGAGATGGTGCAGCTCGGGCCGCTGGCGAAGCGCAAGCCCCACCAGCTCTCCGGAGGGCAGCGCCAGCGCGTGGCGCTCGCGCGCGCCCTGATACGGCGGCCCAAGGTGCTGCTGCTCGATGAGCCGCTCAGCGCGCTCGACAAGAAGCTGCGCGAGCAGACGCAGTTCGAGCTCATGAACATCCAGTATCAAGTGGGCATCACGTTCGTGTTCGTCACGCACGACCAGGACGAGGCCATGGCGCTGTCGACCCGCATCGCGGTGATGAATCGCGGCCAGGTCGTGCAGGTGGGTACCCCGTCGGAGATCTACGAGTTTCCGCAGTCCCGCTTCGTCGCCGATTTCATCGGCACCACCAACCTGTTCGAGGGCACGATCGACGGCGGATCACCCGGTAACGTGCTGGTGCGCAGCGCGGAGGCCGGCTGCGACCTGATCGTCGACGACGCCGGACGATTCGGCCAGGGGCAGCGGGTGTGGGTGGCCCTGCGGCCGGAGAAGATCCGGCTGAGCAAGGAGCCACCCGCTCGCGACAGGACCAACCAGGTCAAGGGAACCGTGTGGGAGCTCGGTTATCTGGGCAATCGCTCCACCTATCGCATCAAGACGGAGACCGGAAAGATGGTGACCGTATTCGCGCAGAACGATCGGCGCACCTCGGAATGGTCGATCGATTGGAGCGATGAGGTGTACTTGAGCTGGACGGCCAACTGCGCCGTGGTGCTGCAGCATTGAGCCGCCCGCCGGCACGCGCCGCCTTGCTCGCCGCCGCACGCGCCGCCGCATGCGCCGCATTCATCGGGATCGCGGCACTGTCGCTCGCCAGCCCGGCCTTCGCCGCCAGGACCCGCACCGTGGTGCTCATCGTGAGCGATGGGCTGCGCTGGCAGGAGATCTTCCGCGGGGCCGAGGAGGACCTGCTCAACGAGCAGGCCGGCGGCAGCTGGATGCCGCCGGCGGAGCTGCGCAAGCGCTACTGGCGCCCGAGCGCGGCCGCGCGGCGCGCGGCGCTCTTTCCGTTCCTGTGGGGAACGGTGGCGACGCACGGGCAGCTCTATGGCAACCAGGACCTTGGCAGCGTCGCGCACGTGACCAACGGCAAGGCCTTCTCCTATCCGGGCTACAACGAGATGGCGACGGGATTCGCGAACGAGGCGATCGACAGCAACGAGTTCGGACCGAATCCCACGCCCACCGTGTTCGAGTGGCTCAACCACTTCGAGGAGTTTCACGGCCGCGTCGCCGTCTACGGCACATGGAGCGTGTTCGACGACATCTTCAACAAGGCGCGCAGCGGCCTGGTGATGCAGACCGGCTGGAGCCCGCCGAAGAAGCGGCCCGCGAACGCGCGCGATGCGCTGCTCGACCGGCTGTACGCGACCACCACGCGCTTCGACGAGGAGGACGTGGAGGATTCGCTCCTGCAGGTGCCGCTCCTCGACTACGTGAAATCGGCGCAGCCGCGCGTGCTGTTCGTCGCTTACGGCGAGACCGACAACTGGGCGCATCAGGGCCGCTACGATCTGGTGCTCGACAGCGCGCACCGGGTCGACGGCTTCATCAAGGAACTGTGGGACACGATGCAGTCGATGCCGCAGTATCGCGGCACCACCACGTTCATCATCACCTGCGATCACGGCCGCGGCAGCGGGCTCACCGAATGGAAGGAGCACGGCGTCGAGGAGAAAGGATCGGAGAACGTGTGGATTGCCGTCATCGGCCCGGACACCCCGCCCCTGGGTGAGCGCCGGCACATCGGCCCGGTGACCCAGGCGCAGATCGCGGCGACCGTGGCGGCGCTGCTCGGCAAGGACTACCACGCCGCGGTGCCGCGAGCCGCCTTGCCCATCGCGGACGTGATGCGCTGAGCGGGAGCGCGGGGGCGGCCGCGCGGCTTGCAGGAGCCCGGCTGCGCCGGCCGCCGGTCCTCGCGCGGCGACTGGTTTTTATATTATAGTGAGGATATTATAAAGATGTCGCTGGAGCGTGAGGGCGGGTGCATGCGGGATGTGAAGACTCTGGGGTTGCTGGGGACGGGCGTGATCGGCGGCGGGTGGGCCGCACGCGCGCTGCATTTCGGCATCGACGTGATCGCGGCCGACGTCAAGCCGGAGATGGAGGAGTGGATCCGCGGCGCCGTGGCGAACGCCGAGCCGGCGCTCGCCAAGCTCACCTTCGCGCCGCTGCCGCCCAAGGGAAAGCTCTCGTTCACCACCGACGCCCGCGAGATGGCCAAGGCCGCGGATTTCATCCAGGAGAACATCCCCGAGCAGCTGCCGCTGAAGCAGCGGCTGCTCGCCGAGATCAGCCGCCATGCCGGCCCGGACGTGATCATCGCTTCGAGCACCTCCGGGCTGACGCCCACCGATCTGCAGCGCGATATGGCCGGGCCCGAGCGCTTCTGCGTCGCCCATCCCTTCAATCCGGTGTATCTGCTTCCCCTGGTCGAGCTGGTGCCTGGCGCGAGGACGGCTCCCGAGACCATCGAGGCGTCGGCGCGCTTCTTCACCTATATCGGCATGCATGCGCTGCGCGTGCGTCACGAGGTGCCGGGCCACTTGACCGACCGGTTGCAGGAGGCCATGTGGCGCGAGATCCTGCACATGGTGAACGAAGGAGTGGCGACCACCGGGGAGCTGGACGAGTCCATCATCTATGGCCCGGGGTTGCGCTGGGCCGCGATGGGCATGAACCTCATCTATCACCTGGCGGGCGGGGAGACCGGCATGCGCCACATGCTCGCGCAGTTCGGACCCGCCTTGAAGTGGCCCTGGACCAAGCTCGAGGCGCCGGAGCTGACCGAGACGCTGATCGACCGGATGGTGGAGGGGACCCAGGCGCAGGCCGCGGGCCGCTCGATCCGCGAGCTCGAGCGGCTGCGCGACAATTACCTCGTCGCCATCCAGCAAGTGCTGCGCCAGTTCGACATCGGGGCGGGCTCCACACTGCGCAAGCTCGAGGAGCGGCTCTACAAGGACGCGCAGGGCCGCGGTGCCAAGCAGCGCGAGGCCCCCGCGAGCGAGCTGGCGCGCTTCGACATCACCGTCCGGCCGGAGTGGGTCGACTACAACGGCCACATGAGCGACTTCATTTACGGCTTCGTATTCGGCGAGGCGATGGACGCGCTGTACCGCACCGTCGGTGTCGATGAGGAGACGCGCCGGGGCGGCCGGATGTTCTATACGGTGGAGAGCCAGGTGCGGCATCTCGGCGAGGCCAAGGTGAGCGAGCCGCTGTACGTCACCACGCAGGTGCTGGCGGTGGACGAGAAGCGACTGCACGTCTTTCACCGTCTCTACCGTCGCCGCGACGATGCCCTGATCGCCACCGGCGAGCAGATGCACCTGCACGTCGACACCTCCAAGCCCAAGGCGAGCGCGATGGCGCCGGAGCTGCAGGCGCGGCTCGCGGCGATCCGGCAGGCACAGGCGAGGCTCGGCTCGCCTGCGGAGGCCGGCAAGGCCGTGGGCAGCCGAGCCTAGCGTGCCGAAGATCGTCGACCACGCGAGGCGGCGCGACGAGATCGCGCTCGTGGCGTGCGAGGTCGTCGCCAGCCATGGTTTCGAGCGCGCCACGGTCGCGCGCATTGCGCGCGCCGCCGGGTACACCACCGGCATGGTCGCCCATTACTACGAGTCCAAGCAGGACATCATCCTGGCGGCGCTGCGGCTGATTCTGAAGCGCATCGAGGAGCGGCTCACGCGCGAGCGCGATGCCGGCGAGGCGAACCTGCTGAGCGTGCTGTCGGAGGCATTACCGATCGATGCTCAACGCTTCACGGAGTGCGCCTTCTGGATGGCGTTCTGGGGGCAGGTGTCCGCGGACCCGAAGCTCAAGCGGTTGAACGCCTGGGTTCACCGCGAGTACATGCGGCTGTTCGCGCGCTGTTTCGCCGAGTACTGGCCCGAATGGCGCACTCGCCCGCCGGCCGTGCGCGACCAGGTGCTGCGCTCGGTGGTGACGTGCATGAACGGGCTGACCGCCGGCGCGGTGACCAGCCCCCGCGACTGGCCCGCGCAGCGCCAAGTGGAGCATCTGGAATTGCAGCTCAAGCTCCTCAGACGCTGGGCGGCGCCCAATCGGGAAAGCGCGCAATCGGCGGACAAGGCGCAGGCTTGATATAGGAGGGAGAGCGTCATGGATTTCTCGCTGAACGACGAGCAGCAGATGATCGTGAAGACGACGCGCGAGTTCGTCGTCAACGAGCTCTTTCCGCACGAGAAGGAGGTCGAGGAGAGCGGCGTGCTGCGCGATGAGCTGCACCGCGAGCTCAAGGCGAAGGCCATCGAGGCGGGCCTGTACGCGGCCAACATGCCGGCGGAGCTCGGGGGCGCCGGTCTCGACACCGTGTCCTGGGTGCTCTACGAGAAGGAGCTCGGGCGCGCCAATTACGCACTGCACTGGTCCTGCGTGGGCCGGCCCTCCAACATCCTGCTGGCCTGCCGCGGCGAGCAGCGCGAGCGCTACCTGCTGCCCACCATCCGCGGCGAGCGCGCCGAGTGTCTCGCCATGACCGAGCCGGGCGCGGGCTCGGACCTGCGCGGCATGAAGACCTCGGCCGTGGAAGCGGGTGGTGATTTCGTCATCAACGGCACCAAGCATTTCATCAGTCACGCCGATCATTCGGATTATGTCATCTTGTTCGCAGCCTCCGGCGAGGAGGCGAGCGCGCGCGGTACGCGCAAGAAGATCACGGCCTTCCTGATCGACATGGGCCACCCCGGCTTCGAGGTGCGGCCCGGCTACAAGAACGTCTCGCACCGGGGTTACACCAACAGCATCCTCGAGTTCAGCAATTGCCGGGTGCCGAAGAGCGCAGTGCTGGGAGAGGTGCATCGCGGCTTCGATGTGGCGAACGAGTGGCTCGGCGCGACGCGCTTGCAGGTGGCGGCCACCTGTCTGGGGCGCGCCGAGCGCGCCCTCGATCTTGCGAAGCAATGGGCCGTCGACCGGGTTCAATTCGGACAGCAGATCGGCAAGTTTCAAGGCGTGAGCTTCAAGCTCGCCGACATGGCCGTGGAGCTGCGCGCCGCGGAGCTGCTGGTTCTGGAGGGTGCCTGGAAGCACGACCAGAAGACCGCGACGGACATGGACATGGCCATGGCCAAGCTCAAGGCCACCGAGATGCTCGCCATGGTGGCGGATGAAGCTCTGCAGATCCATGGGGGAATGGGCGTCATGTCGGACCTGCCGCTTGAGCGCATCTGGCGCGATGCGCGCATCGAGCGCATCTGGGAAGGGACGAGCGAGGTGCAGCGGCACATCATCTCCAGGGCGCTGCTGCGGCCGCTAGGTGGATGAGGGCGGGGCTTGGGATCCCTGCACGACGGCACTTTGAGGCGTCTGCGCGACGGCCAAATGCCCGGGGGCGGGCCCAAAAGCGCCGTTTGGTGTCGTTGATACAACATAATGCCGCAGTCCGTTGCCCGCACGCAGTTCGGCGTTCTTCCTACAGCAATTAGCCTGGAAATCCTTGAGAATAGTGACGCAGTACCGATATCGGTATTGCGTATAAGTACAAAGGGGCAGAGCATGATTGATCCGGAAGTTGCGCGCCTGCGACGGCTGCGCGATGAGGCGTTGCGGATTCGAGAGATTGCGCGCGCTCTCGAGGCAGCTCCATGGGCAAAAAACGATCAGCTGCTCGCGCGCGGTGCCTGCGCGAGCTGGCGCATCGCGCGGCTGGCGTCGGGGAAGCTCGTGGCTCACCCCTATCTGCGCTATCAGAAGAGTGCGGGGGTGGGTACCCTGGTCGGCAACCGCCTGCTCGCCACCTATCTCGCGCTCCTTTGCAAGGAGCGGGTGCAGGGGCTGAAGCTCTACGAGTCCCGGCTGCACGGCCTCGCGCGCCAGCTCGATGATGCGCGAGCGTTGACCTGGTCGACCGAGTTCAGCGACAGCCTGGGCCGCTCCCAGGCCGAGATCAAGTCGCTCCTTCAGCTGATCGCGACGGAAACCCAGAGCGCGCCGGCTCCGGCACGGCTGCCGGTGCGCGCCGCGGGCGCGAACGGCCTCGTGGGGGAGCTCGCGCAGGGGATCGAAGGGGATTGGCCCTACCTGGCGCTGTGAATCCGGCGCTCTGCAATTCCAGCCCCGGCCCCGGCCGGAACCGGCGTATCATGGCCGCCGGAGAGACACGATACCAGGGAGTGGCGCCCAAGCCATGGACGTGCAGTCGACGCTGGAATTGCGCAATCTGCCGGACAGGCTCGCCGACCAGTTGATCATCATGATCGCGCGCGGCCAGCTCAAGCCGAGGCAGCGGATCTTCGAGAAGGAAATCTGTGAAATCCAGGGGGTGAGCCGCATACCGGTGCGCGAAGCGCTGCGGCTCCTGCAGGCACAGGGCGTGGTGCGCACCGAGCCGAACCGCGGTACCTACGTCACCGAGTTCACCCCGGACGAGATGCTCGAGATGCTCGAGCTGCGCTTCGCGGTCGAGCGGCTCGCGCTGCGCCGAATCATCGAGCGCGCCGTTCCCACCAGCCTGATCACGAGTGAGCTTTCCCCTGCGATCGAGGCCATGCGCCGGGCCGCGCTCAGCGGGGACCGACTGGCTTTCTGCCAGGCCGATCTGTCATTTCACCACCGCATCGTCGATCTGTCGGGCAGTCCTGTGCTCGCGCCGACCTGGCAGCTGCTGTCGCGCGGGGTGCTGGTCTTCATGATGCACGAGCCGGACAGCTGGCTCGATTTCCGTCTGTGCATCGCCGAGCACGAGCAGCTGCTCGCACTGCTCGAGTCCCACGCGCGAGAGGCGCTCGACGCGCTCATCGAGGATCACATCCTGAGCGCGGTGCGCGAGCGTCATGCGCCCGGGCTGCCGCTCGGAGGGTTGCCGCGCGAGCCGGCGCCCGCATGCGCATCCGAGCCCAGCTGATCGGAGGCGGCGCCGGCTGATCGGGCACAGCGTCTGATTAATCCTACAGGGGCCGGCGCGGTGGACCGATCCACCGGGTCGAATCGCTCCTTCCATAATGGCCGCCACGAAAGTTGCCGTGCATCATCACAGGAGGGTGCCATGCGTAGCACGATCGATCTGGTGAGCCGCCGGGTGCCGAGAACGGAGGAAGGCGTGCCGCCGCCGCCCAGCCCGGAGCGTCCCCCGCTCGCACCCCACGACCCGCCTGCGCCGGCTCCGCAAGCAGCGGCCTGGGATCGGGCATTGCGAGTGATTTTCATGGAGAGCAGACAGCGCTCGGCCGGCGAGGATGCGCCCAAGGGCAGCGTCTGGCGGGCGAACAAGCGGGGACGCGCGGTTCCCAAGGGCATGCCCCCGGCATTGAGGTAAGCCCGAGATTGCCATGGAACACAAACAGACCATCGCGGTCGAGATTGCGCTGCAGACGCACGTGCTGCAAACCTGCCCGGTCCACCACCAGATATTCTGTGACGATGACGTCGATCCGTCCGGCGCATTCGCGCTCGCGGTCGAGCTGGTACGTCAGCACACCCCTTACGTGGATGAGTTTCACGACGACGCGCACGCGCTCACGGATCTGCTGAGCGAGACGATCGGCGCCGCTCCGAGCCGCTGTCCGCTGTGCGCGAGCGCGGAGCGCAAGCAGCTCGTGGATGCAGCGTCCGCGCTCTGTCTTTGAGCCGACCGCGATGGCGCGGTTGCCGACCCGCGCGATCATCGACCCGTTCGCACTTCCTGTCGGGGATGTTGAAATCCACCGCCGGGAGGCATATACGCTGGCGAAGGTTGCCGCAGCCCGATCGGGAGCGTCATGGGCCGATACCACATCGCGGCGGGCGCAGCCCGCATCGTAGCGCAAGGGGCAGCCCCGAGCGGCGGCGCCGGTCGCTCGCGCGGTCTCGCTCCAGCCGCAGCGCTCGCTCTGATGCTCGCAGTCTGGAGCATCGAGGGCCATGCCGCCGTATTCGAGCTGCCGGCCGACGGCTCGGCCGTGATCGGCGAGGACACGACCCTCGTCACCCACTACCAGGACACCCTGCTGGACATCGCCCGCAAGTACAGCCTCGGATACGATGAGATCATCCGGGCCAATCCGGGTGTCGTGAGCATCGGCAAGTTGGGGCGCACGACGCCGCTGGGAGAAACGCGGGTCATCGCCAAGGTCGAGCACCCTTCCTGGTACCCGCCGGCGTCGATCCGCGCAGAGCATGCGCAGGCCGGCGATCCGCTGCCGGCCGTCGTGGGTCCGGGACCGGACAATCCGTTGGGCGAGTTCAAGATACGCCTCGGCTTCGGCGACGGTACCTACGAGATCCACGGTACCAACAATCCCACGGCGGTGGGTCTGGCCGTCACCCATGGGTGCATTCGCATGTACCCCGAGGACGTGGCACAGCTGTTTCCACGGCTGCCCGTGGGCACCCCCGTGCGCCTCATCAACGTTCCGGTCAAGGTCGCCTGGGTGGACGGCGAGCTGCTGCTCGAGGCGCATCCCCCGGTCGATGCGCAGGGCGAGAGCTTCGAACCCGATGTCGACCGGTTTTCCAGCCTGCTGCGCGTGGCCGTGGGGGACACGACGGTCGCGATCTACTGGGACTATGCGCGTCAGGTATTGCAGAAGGCCGATGGGGTGATCGCCACGGTCGGGCTCGAGGCCGATGATCCGTCCGCCGCGCCGCCCGAAGCGGGCGCACCGCAGCCGGTCACTGCGGCCGAGTGAGAGACGGGGCGATCGAGGGACCACATCATGCGATTGCGATCCATCCTCATGATCTCGCTGCTTCTGCCGCTCGCGCCGGCGCTCGCAGCGGCTCAGTCGGCCAGGCTGGTGCTGCCGGACTTCTCCGCCCTGGCGAAGAAAGCGACCGAGTCCGTCAACATCTCTCTCGACCCCTCGTTGCTGGGGTTCGCCAGCGGAGCTCTCGGCTCCGAGTCCGGCGGTCCCGCCCTCAAGGATCTGATGGCCGGAGTGCAGGGCGTGTATGTGCGCAGCTTCAAGTTCGACGTGGATGGGGCGTACTCGAAGGCCGATGTGGACGCCGTGCGCGCGCAACTCGTGGCGCCGCAGTGGGCGGCTCTGGTGTCGACCCATGACCGCAAGCAGCACAGCAACGTCGACATCTTCGTGAACCGCAAGAGCGCGCACTCCGAGGGTGGCATGGCGATCATCACCTCCACGCCGCGCGAGTTCACCATCGTGAACATCGTCGGCTCGATCGACCTGGCCAAGCTCGAACAGCTTCAGGGCCGGTTCGGGGTGCCTCGAATCGATGTGCCTCGAATCGATGTGCCGAAGGGCGATGTGCCGAAGGGCGATGCGGGGCACTAGGACTAGGACCGGGAGCAGGTCGGGCTCATCCCGTGCGACAGGCTCCTGGCCTAGCCGGGATCGACTTCCAGGTTGTCGATGAGCCGCGTCTCGCCCAGCCGCGCCGCGCCGAGAACGACCAGCGCAGAGCCGGGGGAAGGATCGCCCAGATCCTTGCGGTTGCGTATCGCCACGTAGTCGGGACGCCAGCCGCGGCGGGCCAGCGCAGTCGTCGCCTCATGCTCGATCGCCGCCCAGTCGGTCCGGCGCGCTCTCAAGGCGGCGGCGACGTTGTCGAGCATGTCGTGCAGCTGCGCCGCCTCGATGCGCTGCGCGGCGCTCAGGTATCCGTTGCGCGATGAGAGAGCGAGCCCCGCATGATCGCGAACGGTCTCGGCGGAGACGATCTCGATCGGCAGCGCGAGCTGCCTCACCATGCCTCGAATCACCAGCAGCTGCTGGTAGTCCTTCTTGCCGAAGACCGCGGCCGAGGGCTGCACCAGGTTGAAGAGCTTCAGCACCACCGTGCAGACACCGGTGAAGAATCCGGGCCGCACCCGTCCCTCCAGTATGTCGGCCAGGCGGGGCGGCGGAACGACCTGGTACTCCTGGCGCTCGGGATAGATCTCCTGCTCATGGGGCGCGAACACGACGTCACAGCCGCTCGCCGAGAGAAGCTCGGCGTCGCGCTCGAGCGTGCGCGGGTACTTGGCGAAATCCTCGTGCGGCGCGAACTGCAGGCGGTTGACGAACACGCTGGCGATCACCAGACCGCCGCGCGCACGGGCAATGCGCACGAGCGAGAGATGGCCCTCGTGCAGATTGCCCATCGTCGGCACCAGCGTGACGTCGCGCCGGCCGGCAAGCTCACGGCGCAGATCGATGAGGGTTCTTGCTAATCGCACGATACGGCGGGACCGCGGGCCTAGAACTAGAAGCCGTGAATCTTGTCGTCCGGGAACGACCCCGCCTTCACGTCGGCCACATACCGGCGTATCGCGCCTGCGATACCGGCGCGCGCGCCGGCATCCTCTTCCATGAAATTGCGCACGAATCGAAAGGGCTCCCCGGGCGTCAATCCCAGCATGTCGTGCAGGACCAGAACCTGCCCGCTGCAGCCCGCGCCGGCACCGATGCCGATGGTGGGGAGCGCCAGCCGCCGGCTCAGATCGCGCGCGACAGCGGCCGGAATCATCTCGAGGACCAGGAGCGCGGCGCCGGCCTCGGCAAGCTCCTCGGCGTGCCTTCGAAGCATGCCGGCGGCTGCCTCATCGCGCGCCTGCACGCGGTAGCCCAGGGCGTTCACCGACTGCGGCGTGAATCCGAGGTGTGCGCAAACCGGGATTCCCCGATCGACCAGGTAACGCACGATCGGCGCCGTCCAGCCGCCGCCCTCCAGCTTGACCATGTGAGCGCCGGCTTGCACCAGGCGCACGGCGTTGCGCAGAGCGAGCTCTGCGGACTCGTGGTAGCTTCCGAAGGGCATGTCGGCGATCACCCACGCGGTGCGATTTCCGCGAACGACGCTGGCCGTGTGATAGGCCATCTCCTCCATCGAAACCGAGGTCGTGCTCGGCTGGCCCTGGAGGACCATGCCGAGCGAGTCGCCGACCAGCAACGCATCGACGCCCGCCGCGTCGAGCAATCTCGCGAACGCCGCGTCGTAGCAGGTGAGCATGGCGATCTTCTCGCCGCTCGCGTACATCTCGCGCAGGCGGTGCAAGGTGACGGGCTTGCGATGATTCATGGTCGTATTGTGATACACCCCATCCTCGCAGGCCAGCGAGCCCCGGCGCACGGCGTCATTGACGGCCCGACGAGGGCCGGACGATACTCACCTCACGATTGGCTCGAAGGAAAGGGGTTTGAGAGTGGCCAAGTTCACCTTGGAACAAGCAGTAGCCAGCGCCGAGGTGCAGCAGCTGATCAATGATTGGGCGCATGAGCTGGACGTGAACAACGGCTTGCACATCTCAGGTCTCGTTACGCAGGATTGCCTCTACACGGTGGGCGGCGCCTTGCGCGAGGGCCGGGCAGCCGTGGAGAAGTTCTATCAGGAGCGCCTCGAGCGCCTGTCGGCGCGTCCGGAAGGCGTGCCGACACAGCGGCACACGCTGTCGAATCTGCGCACGAGCTTTCGCAGCCCCGGCGAGGTGTCGATCACCTTCAGCCTCGTGTACTTCACGACCGCGGGGATGGCCTCGGGGCTCAATCATGCGGATCCTGCAGCGGTGGCCGATGTTCGCATGGACTGCCGGCGAGACGGCGACGGGGAATGGCGCATCGCCAAGTTCGACAGCAATCAGACCTTCCGGCGCGTGCCGCCCTGAGGTGCGGCGTTGTACCGACCCGAGAAGCCGCGCTAAGTGCTCGCGAAAGCGGCCGCTTCCGTGAGGGTCTTCTCGAGCATGGGCAGGTCGTAGGGTTTGGGCAGCAGGAATACGTTGGGCTGGCGCGTGCCGAGCCCGAATTCCACGTTGAGCGATCCGTAGCCCGAGGAGATGACGACGGGAAGCTTGGGGTAGTGCCTGGAGAGCTCCTTGGCGAGGTCGATCCCGGACATTCCGGGCAGGCCGACGTCCGTCATCACCGCATCGAAGCTGCGCTCGGCGAGCCGCTGCAGCGCCGACTCGGCGGCGGGGACAGCCACCGCTGAGTGCCCCAATTCCGTTAAATATTCAACGGTTATGAGGCTAACCTCAGAGTTGTCTTCAACGAGCAGCACTTCCATGGCGGCAAAGCATGGACGCAAACCGAGCGCCTGGCTAGAGGGCAAGAAGTTCCGCGCGGCGCGATTATTTTCCCGTCCAGCGTGGCTTGCGCTTTTCGGTGAAGGCCTCGGTTCCCTCCTTGAGGTCGTCGGAGCGGATGACTTGCTGGACGACGTCCAGGGAATCGTGCAGCTCGAACGCCTGATGCTCCGGGATCATCTCGGTGTGGCGCAGAAGCTGCTTGATGGCCGGAAACAGCAGGGGCGGGCCCTCGCATAGCTGCCGGGCGATCTCGCGCGCCTTGGCGAGGCTCTGGCCTTTCGGTACGACATGATTGGCGAGTCCCCAGTGCTTGGCCTCCGCCGCATCCATCCAGCGTCCCGTCAAGAGGAACTCGACCGCAACGTGATAGGGGATGCGCCGCCGCAGCTTGATGGTTCCGGCATCGGCGAGCACCCCGACATTGATCTCGGGGAGCGCAAATCTCGCATGCTCCTCCATGACGATGATGTCCGTGCCGAGAACCACCTCGAAGCCCCCGCCGCACGCGATGCCGTTGACGGCCGCGATGATGGGCTTGTTGAGATTGCGCGGGTAGTTGAGCCCGCCGAAGCCGCTCACACCCCAGTCCTCATCGGAGCGCTCGCCTCCGGCGGCGGCCTTTAGATCCCATCCGGGCGAGAAGAACTTCTCCCCCGCGCCCGTGATGATGGCGATGCGCAGCGACTTGTCGTCCCGGAACGAGACGAACACGTCGTTCAATCGGCGGCTGGTGGCGAGATCGATCGCGTTCGCCTTTGGGCGATCGATCGTCACTTCGAGTATCGCGCCGTCTTTGACCGTCTTGACTCCGTCTGACATGTGAACCACCTTCTAAGTTGAGGCTTGCTTGTTGAGCCGGATCAGGGCATCGACGGCCACCGCTCCGCTGCCGGCGGGCCGCACGATCACCGGATTGACGTCGATCTCCTGGAGCGCCGATGCATTCGCCGACGCATAGCGGGTGATGGCGAGCACGGTGTCGATCAGCGCCTCGACGTCGCCCGCGGGCTTGCCTCGATAGCCCGCGAGGAGCTTCGCGATCTTCAGACCCTGCAGCGCCGCGCGCACCGCTGCGCGCGTGAACGGAGGGAGCAAGGTGGCGCTGTCGGCGAGCAGCTCGGTGAGCACGCCGCCTGCGCCGAGCACCAGGACCTGCCCGAACTGCGGATCGACGATGAGCCCCACCAGCACCTCGGCAACGCCGTCCGCGATCATCTGCTCGACCAGCAGATTGCACGAGAGGGCGCTCAAGCGCCGGGCCGCCGCCGCCGCCTCGGCGGCCGTGCGCACGTTGAGCACCACGCCGCCCACCTCGGTCTTGTGCTCGAGGTGCGCGCCTACCGCCTTGATGACCACGGGGAAGCCCAGGGATTCGGCGCAGCGCGCGGCCTCGTCCGGCGCGACGAGCGCGCTGCGCGGGATCGCGACGCCGCAGGCCGCGAGCGCCGCCTTGCCCTCCGATTCGCTCAAGGAGCGGGTGTCGGCGCAGGATGCGCCAGGCGGGATGCGCAGCTCGACGCCGGGTCCCGCCCTCCAGGCGCTGCCCACGGCGCCCGCCGCGGCGAGCGCTTCGAGCGCCTCGCGCTGGCCCTGCAGGGGAATCACCCCACCCGCGAGGCAATAGGTGCGCACCCGTGCGCTCAGGGTCTCGGGCAAGGAGGAGACGAGCGCGACCCGCGAGGGCGCGCCGTGCGATGCCTCGATGTAGGCCCCGATCGCCGCATCGAAGGAGGACGCGTCGGCCTTGCCCTCCGGGGGGAAATCCAGCATGAAGCCCACGGCATCGTAGCCCGCGCGCATCGCGGTGAAGAACACCCGCTTGAGCGCCGGCGGATCGAACCACAGATAGGTGTGGATGTCGAAGGGATTGGCGACGGTGACGCGCTCGCTCAGCAGCTTGCCCAGGGTCGCGGCTTGCTGCTGCGGGATCGGCGCGAAATCGAGATCGAGGTTCCGCGCCACGTCGGCCGTCATCGCCATATCGCCGCCCGAAGCGCCCATGATCAGCACCTTGCGGCCGCCGAGGGCGCCGCCCGAGTGCAACAGCTTGAGAGTCTCGCACAGACCCCCCAGCGTATCGCAGCGCGCGAGCCCGGCTTGACGGCAAAAGGCCTCGAACACCGTGTCCGCGCCCGCAAGCGCGCCGGTGTGGCTGTGCGCGGTGCGCGCCGCCGCTGCGGTACGTCCGGATTTGACCACCGCGATCGGCTTGCCGGCGCGCCGCGCCTTGTCGGCGGCCTGCGCGAATCGCCCGGCGTCTTTGATCCCTTCGAGGTACAGGCCGAAGGCCGTGACGCGCGCGTCCTCGCACAGAATCTCGATCAGATCCTCCACCGCCAGGCGGCTCTGGTTGCCGACGGAGAACAGGTAGCCGATCGGCACCGAGCGCTCATTGAAGGTGAGCGTGAGCGCGATCGTGCCGCTCTGGCAGATCAAGGCGACCCCGCGCTCGAGCGCTGCGCCCACGATCTGGTCCGGCAGCATGGCCGCCCGGTCGAAGAAGTTCACGAAGCCGTAGCAGTTGGGGCCGAGGAAGGGCAGGGGGCCGGCCTGCTGCAGCAAGTCGGCCGTGAGGCGCTTGCCGAGCTCGCTGCCGAGCTCCGAGAAGCCCGAGGCGAAGCATACGAATCCGCCGGCCCCGCGCGCGGCGAGCGCCCCGGCCAGCGCCGGCACCTCCTGGTTCGGCACGGCGAGGAACGCGGCATCGGGCGCATCGGGCAGCTCGGCCACCGATCGGTAGAAAGTCGCATCCTCGGTCGAGGGACGCGTGGGATGCACCCGCCATATCTTCCCGCGATAGCCGATGGCGGCGTTGCCGGCCGCCACCGCGTCGGTCCACGCGCTCGCTCCGATGAGCGCGATGCTGCGCGGGGCGATCAAACGTCGTATGTCGAATGGCGGCATGATCAGCGGCGCTTGAGCTCGATCTGGCGCGAGCCCGGACCGCGCTGGGCGAGCGCCTGCGGCGAGAGCTTCAGGCTTTCGAGGCGCAGCGCCACCTCCTGCGGGAATGGCACGACCTGCGGCGCATCGCCCTGATGGACGTGCAGGAGCATGAGCTCGGCGGAGGCGGCCGATCCCTCGATGCGCGGGCAGAG
The DNA here is from genome assembly GCA_035504115.1 of Steroidobacteraceae bacterium. GTDB lineage: Bacteria > Pseudomonadota > Gammaproteobacteria > Steroidobacterales > Steroidobacteraceae > Bog-1198. Next base: position 93,762 of record DATJSL010000025.1, read on the forward strand.
AAACTCGCAGGCCGCGTGGATGCGCTTGCGATCGGCGTCCAGGATCGAGGTGGCGACACTGAGCTCGTCGGTGCGCTTGATCTCGTGCCAATAGCGCATGTGCAGCTCGACCGTGTACAGGGTGCAGCCCGATTGCGAGCGATAGGCGGCGTCGAGCCCCAGGTGGTCCATCACCTCGTCGACCGCGTAGCTCATGACGACGCAGTAGTAGGCATCGCGCAGATGGCCGTTGTAGTCGATCCAGTCGGGCTCGATCCTGGCCCGATAGGAGGGCAGCTCGGTCACGCTTCCTCTCTCAATGCAGCTTCAGGCGCTCGCGGGCCTGGGCGGGTGTGAGGATGCGTGCGCCCATGGCCTCGATGATGGTGCGCGCCTTCTGCACCAGCTGGGCGTTGCTGGCGTAGACGCCCTTGCTCAAATACAGATTGTCCTCGAGCCCAACGCGCACGTTGCCGCCCAGCAGGATCGACTGGGCCACCCAGGGCATCTGCATGCGGCTGATGGCGAAGCTTCCCCAGTTGCAGTTCTCCGGCAGCTCATTGACCATGGCCATGAGATGGCCGACATCGGCCGGCACGCCGTAGGGAATGCCCATGCAGAGCTGGATGAGCGGCGGGGAATCCAGCAGCCCTTCCTTGATCATCTGCTTGACGAACCACAGATTGCCGGTGTCGAAGACCTCGAGCTCGGGCTTGACCTTGAGATCACGGGCGATCGCCGCGCCCTGGCGCAGGTAATTGGGGGTGGAGATGTACGCCCGGTTGCCGTCGCCGAAGTTCAAGCTGCCGCAATCGAGCGTGGCGATGTCCGGCCGGTACTTGCCCTCGTGGCACAGATCGATGATGTGGCGCATGCGGTCCTCCTGGGTGACGAAGTCGCTGCCAGGCGCCGGCGTATCCTTCAGTCCCTGCTCGCCGATGACGATGTAGCCGCCCATGCCGCAGGTGAGGTTCACGAGCACATCGACGTTGCTCTCGCGGATGCGCTTCACCACCTCGCGGTAGTACTTGGTCTCCATGCTGAAAGCGCCGGTCTCGGGGTTGCGCACGTGGATGTGGACGATGGCGGCGCCGGCCTGTGCGGCTTCGATGGCCGTGGCGGCGATCTGCTCGGGGGTGATGGCACAATACGGGCTCTTGGTCACCTTGGTGTCGTCGCCGGTGACGGCGCAGGAGATGATGACGTCGTGGTTCATGGTTGCCTCGTGGGGGAGTGGGCGGTGCTCGGGGCCGGTCGCTCGGGTTTATATTATCTCCATGATAATATTTACGGAGGCGCCGGGCAAGACGCTCGCCGCTCCGCCCCGGGCCGCCGCAGGATCCCGGGTCAGTGCCGGCTGCCGGCGAGCGCGCGGATGATCTCGGCCTCGCCGCACACCCCGACGATCTTGCCATCCTCGGCGAGAACCACCGGATGACCCGTGGCCTGCCGCAGCCGGATGATGGATTGCAGGGAGAACGCGGCGGGCGCGATGGCGAGCCCGGGTGCTGCGGCGATTCCCGGTGCCGCGGCGATTCCCGCTGCCGCGGCCAGTCCGGCCTCGTCCTCGATGCGCCGCAATGCGTGCTCGTCGCCGTCGACATGCACGCTCAGCGGCGCCCCCGACGCATCGATCTGCAGGCGATAGCGGCGCCGCTCGTCGAGCCACACGATACCGCCCTCCGAGGGCAGATCGGCGCGCTCGCACATGATCATGGCCCCGGTCAGCACATCGAGGGGGTTCATGTGACGCACGAACTCCGCCACGTAGTCGTCCGCCGGGGCGAGCACGATGTCCTCGGCCGTGCCGGTCTGAACGATGCAGCCGTTCTGCAGGATGGAGATGCGATCGCCCAGCCGCAGCGCCTCGTCCAGATCGTGGCTCACGAACAAGATGGTCTTCTTGACACGCGCCTGCAGCGCGAGCAGCTCGTCCTGCAGCTTCCCGCGGATCAGCGGATCGAGCGCGGAGAAGGGCTCATCCATCAGCAGGATGTCGGCGTCGGTGGCGAACGCGCGCGCCAGCCCGACGCGCTGCTGCATGCCGCCCGACAGCTCGCTCACATAGCGATCGGCCCATTGCGACAGGCCGACCAGCTCGAGCTTCTCGGCGACGATCGCGCGGCGCGCGGCGGCCGCCTCGCCGCGCAACTCGAGCCCGAGGCCGACGTTGTCGCGCACCGTGCGCCACGGCAGCAATCCGAACTGCTGGAACACCATGGCGACGCGCTCGCGCCGTACCCGGCGCAGCTGCGCGGTGTCGCAGGTCGCCACGTCCACGTCCGATTCCCCGTCCCTGATGCGCACGTGGCCCCGGGTGACCCGGTTCAGCCCGTTCGCGGCGCGCAGCAGGGTCGACTTGCCCGATCCCGACAGGCCCATGAGCACGGAGATCTCGCCGCGCTCGACGCTCAAGCTGGCTCGCGCCACACCGACCACGACGCCGTACTTGCCCTGGATGTCGGCGCGGGTGGCGCCGGCATCGAGCGCGGCGAGCGCCTCGCGCATCGCGCTGCGCCCGGCGCGGCCCGACTGGCGCGCGAACAATATGTCGACCTGCTGAAACTCCACGGCTGCAGTCATGTGCTAGTGCTCCTTGGGCCGGCTCATGCGGTCCAGGATGATGGCGAGCAGCACGATGGTGAAGCCCGCTTCGAATCCCATCCCCACCTGTACGGAATTGAGGGCGCGTACCACCGGCACCCCGAGGCCTCCGGCGCCCACCAGCGCGGCGATCACCACCATCGACAGGCTCAGCATGATGCACTGGGTGATGCCGGCGACGATGGTGCCCGCCGCGCTCGGCAGCTCGACCTTCCACAGCAGCTGCAGCGGCGTCGCGCCGAAGGCCTCGCCCGCTTCGAGGAGCGGCTTCGGGACCGAGGAGATGCCGAGATGAGTGAGGCGGATCGGGGCGGGCAAGGCGAAGATCACGGTCGAGATCAGGCCGGGAACCACCCCCAACCCGAACAGCACCAGGGTGGGAATCAGGTACACGAAAGTGGGCAAGGTCTGCATCAGGTCGAGCACCGGACGCATCGCGGCATACAGGCGCGGCCGATGTGCCGCGGCAATACCGAGCGGCACGCCGATGAGCGCCGAGGCGAAGGTCGCCACCACCACCAGGGAGAGCGTCTCGAGCGTCGCGTCCCAGTAGCCTTGGTTCAAGATGAACAGCAGCGCGAGCACGACGAACACCGCGAGGGGCCACGAGCGGCGCAGGAGCCAGGCGAGCGCAGCGATCAGCAGGATCAGGATGGGCGCGGGCGGCGCCCGCAGCGCGCCGGTGACCCCATCGACGGTGCCGCGAATGACGATCGAGACCCCGTCGAAGAACAGGGTCCCATGCGCCTTGATGATGTCGATCGCGGCCGTCATGGCATCACCGACGGGTATCTTGTGGCTCACCACCCACTGCTCGAAGCCGCGCGGGCCCGGGTGCGAGGCGTGCCGCAAGGACTCGAACGCGGGACGGCCATCGAACGTGCGTACCCCCTCGAGCCAGCCCTTGACCACGTCGGGGTGGGCCGTCAGCCAGGCTTGCGCCGCGGCGGCCGGCTGCTCGTGGCGGTCGAGGATGGCCGCCATCATCTCGCTCTCGCCGCGCAGCGTGAACTTTAGATTGGCGAGCAAGCGGCCGACGTTCGGGCACTCGGCGCTGAAGCCCTTGCGCGTGTCGGTGTACACGGTGGCGCCGCCAAAGTTCGGGCCGAACACCGCGTCGCCGCCGGTCAGGTACTTGAGGTCGAAGCGCATGTTCATGGGATGAGGCTCCCACGCCAGGAACACGATCGGCTCCTTGTCGCGGTAGGCGCGCTCCACCTGGGCGAGCATGCCTTGCTCGCTCGACTCGATCAGCTTGAAATCACCCAGCCCGAACTGATTCTCCTTGAGCATCTTGAGCACCAGGCGATTGCCGTCGTTGCCGGGCTCGATGCCGTAGATCGAATGGTTGAGAGCGTCCGCGAAGCGGTGGATGTCGCTGAAGTCCTTCAGGCCCTGGGCATAGGTATAGGCGGGCACCGCCAGCGTGTACTTGGCGCCGAACAGGTTCGGTCCGACGACCACCACCGAACCGTCGGCGTCGTAGGGTGCGCGGTCGGCCGCCTCGGCCGGCATCCAGTTGCCGAGAAAGACGTCGATGTCCTTGTTCTTCAGGGACGCGAAGGTGACCGGAACCGACAGCACGGTGATCGTCGGTGAGTAGCCGATGTCGCGAAGCAGCTGCGCGGCGAGCGCGGTGGTGGACGTCACGTCGGTCCAGCCCACGTCGGAGAAGCGTACCGTGCGGCAGGCCGGCGGCTCGACCGCCGCGGCCGCGGCCAGGCCCGGGCTGAGCAGGCTCGCGCAACCGAGCACGGCAAGGATCAGGCCGATGCCCTGCGCAACGACCCTGCCCAGCCACCGGCCAGGCTTGACCCCGTGCGCGCGCGAACGGCATGATGAGTTGGGAGACGATGGTTTTGAATGGCTGTTCAATGAGCTCTTGCCGAGGTTCACCATGCGTCCCTAAAATATTGATATAGAAGTATAATTCTGAGGAAAATCATCTTAATCGGAAGCCGGTGCACAGGTCCATAGCGACAACGCTGACACCCAAGGGGTGCCCAAATTGAATAGCCAATCAACGAGCTCGAACGAGTTGCCCAGCGATCCCATCGAGGAGTCGCGACGAGCACAGCTCATCGAAGTGACCATCGATAGCCTAGCCGAAGTTGGGTACGTGGGCACGACGCTCGCTCAGATCGCGGGGCGGGCGGGAGTGTCTCCCGGATTGGTGGCGCATTACTTCGGCGACAAGGACGGCTTGCTCGATGCCGCTTTTCGATCGCTCGCGCGCCGTGTGAGCGATCAGGTTCGAGCGCGCTTGCGCGAGCTCGGCACGCCGCGGGGCCGCATCCAGGCGATCATCGACGCCAATCTCGCGCCGGAGGAGTTCGACCAGCGTACCGGCACCGCCTGGCTCGCCTTCTGGGGTCAGGTGCTGCAGGTGAAGAGCTTGCGCAGGGTGCAGTCGGTCTATCAGCGCCGTACCCTCAGCAATCTCAACAGCGCGCTCAAAAAGCTCGTTGCGGGCGAGGAAGCCCGCAGCCTTGCGGCCATGATCGCCGCCATGATCGACGGGGTGTGGCTGCGCGCCGCACTGTCCGGATGGCGCGAGGCGGACAGCGCCAGCGCGCGCGCGCTGCTGACCGAGTTCGTCGATCGGCGGCTCCACGTGGGGGACGGAGCGGGAGGCGGGGCGGGCAGCGGGCGCGGCGCAGAGGCCAAGGCGGTGCCGGACGCTCGAGCCGCGGGGGTGCGCACGGCGGCGCCCGAGCGCATCGTCTCGATCAATCCGGCGACCGGGGCGGTGCTCGGCCATGTGAGCGTCGCCGGCCCGGTCGAGGTGAACGCGGCGGTGCGCGCGGCGCAGCGCGGCCAGGCGCATTGGGCCGCGATGCCGGGCGCGGAGCGGGCGCGCGTGCTGCGCCGCGCGGCGCAGATTCTGAGGTCGCGCAACCGCGAGCTGGCCGAGCTCGAGTCGCGCGACACCGGCAAGCCGATCCAGGAGACTCTGGTCGTCGACGTGATCTCGGGCGCCGAATGCTTCGAGTATTTTGCGAGCCTGGCGCAATCGATGAGCGGCGAGCACATCGATCTCGGCCAGCAGGCGTTCGGCTATACGCGGCGCGAGCCGCTCGGCGTCGTCGCCGGCATCGGCGCCTGGAACTATCCGCTGCAGATCGCCTGCTGGAAGGCCGCGCCGGCACTCGCCTGCGGCAACGCCATGATCTTCAAGCCGGCGGAGCTCACGCCGTTCAGCGCCGTGAAGCTCGAGGAGATACTGCTCGAGGCCGGTCTGCCCGCCGGCACGTTCCAGGTCGTGCAGGGTCTTGCCGAGACGGGTCGACTGCTCACGCGCCATCCGGATATCCGCAAGGTCTCGCTCACCGGCGAGGTGGGCACCGGCAAGGCGGTCATGAGCGATGCGGCGCCCACCTTGAAGAGCGTGACGCTCGAGCTCGGGGGAAAGTCCCCGCTCATCGTCTTCGAGGACGCGAAGCTCGACAATGCCGTGAGCGGCGCATTGCTCGGCAATTTCTATTCCTCGGGGCAGGTGTGCTCGAACGCCACGCGCGTGTTCGTGCATGCCTCGATCAAGGCGGCGTTCCTCGAGCGGCTGGTGAAGCGCGCCAGCACCCTGCGCATCGGCGATCCCATGGACCCGCAGACGCAGATCGGGCCGCTCGCCTCCGAGCAGCACCTGCACAAGGTTCTCGGCTACATCGCGCGCGGCCGCGCCGAGGGCGCGCGCGTGCTGATCGGCGGACACCGGATCACCGAGGGCGCTCTCGGCCTGGGCTTTTTCGTGGCGCCGACCGTGTTCGACCAATGCCGGGACGAGATGAGCATCGTGCGCGAGGAGATCTTCGGACCGGTGATGTCGGTGCTCGCATTCGAGGATGAGCGCGAGGTCATCGAGCGCGCGAACGCCAGCGAATTCGGCCTCGCGGCGGGCGTGTTCACCAGCGATCTGACGCGGGCGCACCGGGTGATCGCTCAGCTGCAGGCCGGCACTTGCTGGATCAACCACTACAACATCACGCCGATCGAGCTGCCGTTCGGCGGCGTGAAGATGTCGGGTCTCGGCCGCGAGAACGGGCGCGCCGCGCTCGAGCATTACACGCAGCTGAAGAGCGTCTACGTCGCGATGGGAGACGTGGAGGCGCCTTACTAGCCGCTCGCTGCGCGGGCGCGAAGACAGGGCTGGGGGACACGAGCTTTGACGGAAGAGAGTTTCGATTACGTGATCGTGGGTGCGGGCTCGGCCGGATGCGTGCTCGGAGATCGGTTGAGCGCCGACGGGCGGCAGCGGGTGCTGCTGATCGAGTACGGCGGCGATGACCGCTCGATCTACATTCAGATGCCCTCGGCGCTGTCCATCCCGATGAATATGAAGAGGTACAACTGGTTCTATCACAGCGAGCCCGAGCCCAACCTGGACGGCCGGCGCCTGCACACTCCGCGCGGCAAGGTGCTGGGCGGGTCCTCCTCGATCAATGGGCTGGTCTACATCCGCGGCAACCCCCTGGATTTCGAGCGCTGGGCGCGGGAGGGGGCCGCAGGCTGGGCGTACCGCGACGTGCTTCCGTATTTCAAGCGAGCCGAGCGGCGCGAGGAGGGGGGCGATGCGTATCGCGGCAACGCGGGCAAGCTGCAGACGCGCTACGGGTCGACCCGCAACCCGCTGCACGCCGCCTGGCTCGCGGCGGGCGAGCAGGCGGGTTATCCACGCACCGCCGACGTGAACGGCTATCAGCAGGAGGGCTTCGGCCGGATGGACATGACCGTCGGGCAGGGCCGGCGTTGCAGCGCGGCGCGCGCATACCTGTATCCCGCCCGGCGCAGGGCCAATCTCGAGGTGCTGACGCATGCCCTCGCGACGCGCGTGCTGTTCGAGGGCCGGCGCGCCCGCAGCCTGCTCTACAGCCGGGCGGGGCGGGGCCATCGGGTGAGGGCCGAGAAGGAGATCATCCTCTGCGCGGGTCCGATCAACTCACCGCAGCTGCTCAAGCTGTCGGGCGTCGGTCCGGCCGCTGAGCTCAAGTCGCACGGCATCGAGGTCGTGCGCGACCTGCCTGGCGTCGGGGAGAATCTGCAGGATCATCTGGAGTTCTACTTTCAAGTCGCCTGCAGGGAGCCGATCACGCTGTACTCCTCGATCCATTGGTGGAATCGAGCGCTCATCGGCGCACGCTGGATCCTGCGCAAGGACGGCCTCGGCGCCACCAACCACTTCGAGACCTGCGGCTTCATTCGCAGCCGCGCCGGGATCGAGTACCCGGACATCCAGTATCATTTCCTGCCCATGGCGGTCGCCTACGACGGCTCGACCCTGGCCCAGGAGCACGGCTTTCAGGCCCACGTCGGCCCGATGCGCTCGAAGAGCCGCGGCTCGGTGCGCCTCGCCTCGGCCGATGCGCTCGATGCACCGAAGATCCGCTTCAACTACTTGAGCGAGCCCGACGACTGGATCGAGATGCGCGCCTGCGTACGCTTGACGCGCGAGCTGTTCGCGCAGTCGGCTTTCGACCGCTACCGCGGGCGCGAGCTGCAGCCGGGGGCCGACGTGCAGTCCGACGCGCAGATCGATGCCTTCATACGCGCCAAGGTCGAGAGCGCCTACCATCCATCCTGCTCCTGCAAGATGGGAGCCGCCGCCGATCCGATGGCGGTGGTGGACGCGCAGACCCGCGTTCACGGGCTCGAGGGATTGCGCGTCGTCGATTCCTCCATCATGCCCTCGATCACCACCGGCAACCTCAATGCGCCCACCATCATGCTCGCCGAGAAGGCGGCCGACCACATCCTGGGCGGCCCCCTGCTGGCGCCGGAGGACGCGCGCTTTCATCGCGCGCCGAACTGGCAAGGCGCGCAGCGATAGCAACCTGCCGGACGCGGCGCGGGCGAGCCGGCGGGTGCGCTCACTCGCCCGTCTTGAAGCGCTCCCAGATGCGCGTGATGGCGCGCAACTGCTCGGGTGAGTCCATGGTCTGCACGAACAGCCGCCGCTGGGTCTCGGGCGGCGGGAAGATCGCCGGATCCGAGGCGACGGCCGCATCCAGGAGCGGCCGCGCGGCGCGGTTCGCGTTGGCGTAGCCGATGGAATTCGATATCTTTGCGATCACCTTCGGATCCATGAGGTAATTGATGAAGCGGTGGGCGTTCTGCGGGTGCGGCGCATCGATCGGAATCGCCAGCATGTCGAACCACAGGAGCGATCCCTCCTTCGGCACGATGTAGGCGATGTCGTTGCCGTTGTCGCTCTCCCGCGCACGATTGCGCGCCTGGACGAAATCGCCGTTGTAGCCGAGCGCGATGCAGATGTCGCCGTTCGCCATGGCGTCGATCATGCTCGCCGAATCGATGGTGCGGATGTAGGGGCGGATCCGCATGAGCACCGCCTCGGCCTGCGCCAGGTCCTGCATGCTCGGCGCATTCGCGTTCTTCCCGAGGTACTGCAGCACCAGCCGCTCGACGCCCGGCGGGGCGTCGATGGTGCTGATGCCGCATCCGGCCAGGCGCGAGGCGAATTCGGGATCGAAGATCAGCCGCCAGCTGTCGAGCGGCACGCCCGGCAGCGCCGCGCGCACCCGCGCGACGTTGTAGCCGATGCCGTAGGTTCCCCACGTGTAGATCACCGAGTGGGCATTGCCCGGATCGTTGCGCGCGGCGCGCGCCATCAGGGCGGGATCCATGTTGGCGAGGTTCGCAAGACGGCTCTTGTCGAGCGCGAGGTATGCCCCGCCCGCGATCTGGCGCTCGAGATAAGGTGCGGTCGGTACGACCACGTCGTATCCGCTGTGGCCGGTCAGCATGCGCGATTCGAGCGTCTCGTTGGTGTCGTAATACGAGATGCGCACCTTGATGCCGGTGGAGCGCTCGAAGTCGGCGATGGTGCGCGGTCCCAGATAATCGGACCAGATGTAGAGGTTGAGGACGCGCGCATCGCCCGCCGCGCCGCCGCCTGCGCCGCTCCCTGCGCCGCGACCGCATCCGGCCGCCGCGCACAACAGCGCGAGCGCGAGGAGGCCGGTGCGCATGGCGCGGGATCGAGTCCGTCGATGGCTCAGCATGCGCGGATGTTAACCCGGCGCCCCGGGTGAGGGCGGTTTGACCGGCGGCGATCCTTGTTGTACATTCGTTCAACAACAGGACTCATGCGCTGCAAGGAGATCGACATGCTGGATACCGTTCAATGCCGCGAGGCGCCGCGCCGGCCCTTGCTGCGCTCGGCAAGGCTCATCGGGGGCGAGGTGGAGGTGTCCTGGCACGGGCTGGAAAGGATCGGCCGGTTCGCGCCTTTCTGGTTGCGCGATCATTGTCACGGCGCGCACAGCCTGCATCCCCAGACGCTGCAGCGTCAGGTGGATACGTTCGCCATCCCCACGGACATCGCGGTCGAGCGGCTCGAGATCGCCGACGCGGGCAGCACGCTGCGCATCGTGTGGCGGCAGGAAGGCGGCACGAGCACGCTGCCCGCGTCATTTCTCTGGGACATCGGCGAGCACGGGGGGCGGCCGAAGGCGCCGGCGCGGCAGCTGTGGAGCCGGCAATCGCTATCGGCCGACCTGCCGACCGTGAGCCATGCGCAGATCATGTCCGGGGATGCGGGGCTGCTGCGCTGGCTGGCACTGGTCGAGGAGTACGGCTTCGCGCTCGCCGCGGACGTGCCGCCGACGCTCGAGGCCACCCGCACGCTGGTCGAGCGTATCGGCTACGTGCGCGAGACGATCTTCGGAGGGATGTGGGACTTCACCGCCAATCTCGCATTCAAGGACACGGCCTATACGTCGGCGGCGATCGGACCGCACACCGACGGCACTTACAGCTTCGATCCGCCGGGGTATCAGCTGTTTCACTGCCTGCAGTTCGACGGCAGCGGCGGGGAGAGCACGCTGGTCGACGGCTTCAAGGTGGCGCAGGACATCCGCCGCACGGATCCTGCGGGATTCGAGGTGCTCTCGACGGTCAGGGTGCCGGCGCACTATCTGGGCGACGGTGTGCATCTGCGGGCGCAGCATCCCGTGATCGGTGTCGATGCCGATGGCGAGCTCGCTCAGATCGCCTACAATAATTACGACCGCGCGCCCTTCAGCCTGGCGGGCGAGCGGATGAGCGAGTTCTATCGGGCGCTGAAGGTGTTCAATCGGATGATCAACGATCCCATGAACGAGATCAGCCTGCGGCTGGCGCCGGGTACGGCCCTGCTGTTCGATAACTGGCGCACCCTCCATGGGCGGCGCGCCTACCAGGGCTATCGGCGGCTGTGCGGCGCCTATCTGAACAAGGAAGACGTCGAGAGCAAGCTGCGGGTGCTGCGCGCGGGGGAGCGCTGAGCCGCGATGACGTTGACCCGCAATTTCGGCAGCGACAACGTCTCGCCCGCGTGCGAGCCGATACTCGCGGCGATCCAAGGCGCAAGCGCCGGCCCCATGGCCTCCTACGGGGCGGATCCTTTCACCGAGCGGCTGACCGCGGCGGCCAGCGAGGTATTCGAGCACGACGTGCTGATCTATCCCGTCGCCACCGGCACGGCCGCCAACGCCCTGGCTCTGTCGCAGATCGCGCCACCCTTCGGCGCCATTTATTGCCACGCCGGCGCCCACATCGTGACCGACGAATGCGCTGCGCCCGAATTCTTCACCGGCGGCGCCAAGCTGCTCGGCCTGCCGTCGCCCACCGGCAAGATCGATCCGCAGGCGCTGTCCTCGGCCATCGCGTTCGCTCACGAGATGGGCGTGCACCACGCCAAGCCCGCGGCACTCAGCCTCACCCAGGCCACCGAGCTCGGCACGGTCTACGGACTCGATGAGATTCGCGCGCTGACGGCGGTGGCGCACCGGCACGGCCTTCGCGTACACATGGACGGCGCGCGCTTCGCGAATGCGCTGGTGCATCTCGAGTGCACGCCGGCCGAGGCGACCTGGAAATGCGGCGTCGACGTCCTGTGCCTCGGCGCCTCGAAAAACGGCGCATTGTGCGCCGAGGCCGTGATGTTCTTCCAGCCCGCGCTCGCCGCGGATTTCGAACGGCGCCGCAAGCAGGCGGGCCACCTGTGGTCGAAACTGCGCTACTTGAGCTGTCAGCTGCTCGCCTATCTCGAGCAGGGCCTGTGGCTGCGCAACGCGAGGCAGGCGAACTCGATGGCGGCACGATTGGGGCGGGGACTCGCCGGCATACCGGGTGCGCAGCTCGTGCAGAACGTCGAGTCGAACGAGATCTTCGTGGCGCTGCCGGAAGTTCTCATCGGCCGGCTGGAGGAGGCGGGCTTTCATTTTTATCGATGGCCGCTGTGCGCGGTCGCCGCGGGCGCCGTGATCCGGCTGGTCACCTCCTACGCGAGCAGCGAGGCGGACATCGACGACTTTCTGCGCGAGGCGCGCAGGCTCGCCTGAGCCGGCTTCCCTCATCCCTGGAATATCAGCAGAACGTAGGCCACGAACAGCAGCAAGTGCACCACGCCCTGCAGCACATTCGTGCGGCCGCTGCCGAAGGTCACGACGCTCAGCAGCAGCGTCATCAGCAGCAGCATGAAGCTGGTGTTCTGCAGGCCCAGGTACATCGAGGCGCCCAGCAGGTGACTCACCACCAGCATGATGGGTACCGTGAGCCCGATGGTGGCGAGGATCGAGCCGAGGCAGATGTTGATGGACCGCTGCAGGCGGTTCGCGAGCGCCGAGCGTACTGCGCCGATGGCCTCGGGCGTCGCGACCAGCGCGGCGATGATGATGCCGCCGAGCGCGACCGGCGCATTGAGGGTCGCGATCAGCTCATCGATGGGCCGGCCGAATTGCTCGGCCAGGTACACCACCGGGACCATGTAGGCGATCAGCAAGATTGCATGGAGCGGCGCCGAGCCGGCGGCGGGGTCATGGGCTTCCTCGCCCTCCGATTCGAGCGTGAAGTAGCCGCGATGCCGGCCGGTTTGCACTGCGAGAAAAGCGGCGTAAAGCCCGATGCACATCACCGCGAGGAACACCTGCTGCGCGAAGGACAAGGTGGGACCGGGCGTCGTTTGGGTATAGTTGGGCATGATGAGGCTCATCACCGCGAGGGGGATGATGACGCTCAGATAGGTATTCGCGCCCTGCAGGTTGTAGTACTGCTCGTGATGGCGCCACGCGCCGAGCAGGAGCGAAGCGCCGACCATGCCGTTGAGGATGATCATGATGACCGCGAACAGCGTGTCGCGCATGACCGAGAGGTTGTGCGGCGAATGAATCATCACCGCCGAGATGCTGGCCGCCTCGATGGCCGTGACCGCAAGCGTCAGGATGAGCGTCCCAAGCGGCTCCCCGAGGCGTACGGCGAGATGCTCGGCATGGCGCACCACGCACATGGCCGAGCCCAGAATCGCCGCGAACAGCCAGACGAATATGACGCCCCGACCCGCCGCGCCCGCCGCCACGCCGTACAGCCACTCGCCCAGGAAGAGAAATGCCGCGGCGCTGGCCAGGCTCACGCCCAGAAACCATTCCTTGCTGACCAGGCTCTTGGCTGACACGGTACGCGCGGCTGGGGAACGACCGGCGCAGCATACCCAATCCGCGCGCCGTTGTCCGAGGGCTGTGCTGCGGCGATAATCCGCCCGGAAGTCCTCCCCCGAGGATTGGAGGTGCCGACATGCTGATGCCGGATGGTCGAGCGCCGGGGCGCGCGGCGCTCGCGGCTTTGCTGTGGGCTGCCGCCGGGGCGGTGGTGGCGGCCGCCGGCCCGCAGGCGGCGCCCGCCGGCACGGCGCAGGGCGCGCAGTCCTCCATGGCGCGCATGGCGGCCCACATGTACCTGACGACACTGCGCCCGATGAGGCCGGGGGATCGGGAGAAGGCCGACGCCATCGTGGCCCAGGCCAAGCTCGCCATGGCGCCCTATCAGGACTATCGGCGGGCGATTGCGGACGGCTACAAGATCTTCCTGCCGAACGTGCCGCAACCTCAGTACCACTTCACCAAGGCGGCCAACGGCCTGGCCGCCCGGCGCCGATTCGATCCCGCGCAGCCCACCTCGCTCCTATACAAGAAAACGGCGGGCGCAGGCTATGAGCTGGTAGGCGTCATGTACACCGATCGCGTCGATGCGAGCGAGCAAGAGATCGACGAGCGCATACCATTGAGCATCGCCCGCTGGCACCAGCACATCAATTTCTGCAGGGCCCCGCCGGGCCACCTGGCCGAATACTTCGGAGCGAACGCCAAGTTCGGGCTCATGGGGTCGATCAGCACGAAGGATGCGTGCGAGGCGGCGGGCGGCAGCTTCTATCCGCATGTGCTCGGCTGGATGGTGCACGTGTACCCCTACGAGGCCGATCCGAACAAGGTGTGGTCGACCGTGGACGACGATAGCGGGCACGACAACATGGATCATTCGAGCATGCCCGGCATGGAGAGGTAGACCGACGCGTAGGCGCGCCAGGGCCGCCAGCCGCCCGAGCGCCGCGCGACGTCCGCGGGGTCGATATCGAGCACGCCCGCCACTGCGCTCGCGCTCAGAGGAAAGGCATCCGGCTCGCGCAGTGCGCGCATCGCGACGTATTGGATCAGCTGCGGCGTGAAGCCCGGCAGCGCCGCGAGCTGTGCGAGCAGCGCGTCGGGATCGGCAATCCTCTCGAAGCCGATCCGCCCCTCCTCGACGGCGAGGGCGAGTGCGCGGACCGCCTCGGACTGCGCTTTGCCGAGACCCAGCCGCCGAAGGTCGGCGCGTGCCAGCGCCTGCGGCCCCGGGAAGAGGTGTGTGAGCCCAGGGGCGAGATTCATCGGCGTGCCGAGTGCGGCGGCCAGCGCACCCGCAAGGACGGTGGCGCGCCGGCCGCCCTCTTTTCCGAGGAGCGCGCGGACGGCGAGCTCGAATCCGCTCCAGCAGCCTGCAACCCGCAAGCCGGGCCGGGCGCGCAGGCGCGGGGCCAGCGCGCGGTCGGCCTCGAGCGTGCGCTCGATGATCGGCCAGTCGGCACTCAGGTCGAACATCGCGCGCACGCGCTCGATGATCTGAAACAGCGAGCGCGGCTCCTCGATGCTGGCACGCACCTCGAGCGCGTGATGGGCTTCGTCCACCGCGACCTCGAGGTAGCCGTGCACGCCCTGCAGGGAGATGGTGCGCCGGTAGCAGCCGCCCTCGACGCTCTCCACTCCCGGCGTTGCCTGCCGCGCGAGCATTCCCAGCATCTCCCGCCAGGCATAGGGCGGCCGATAGTGGAGGTGCAAGAGGTACTGGTTTTCCGGCTGCGCGGCGCCGCGCGCCCGCTCGCGCAGCTGCGTCGGCGTGCGCTGATAGACCTTGTAGATGGCGGCGTTGAAGCGGCGCACCGACCCGAATCCCGAAGCGATCGCAACCTGCGTCATCTGCAGCGCCGTCTCGTCGATGAGCTTCTTGGCGAAATGCAGACGGCGGGTCTGGGCCACGGCGCGGGGACTTGCGCCGAGGTGGCGCATGAACAGCCGGCGCAGATGCCGCGAGCCCAGCCCCAGGTGCGCCGCCAGCGCCTCGATCCCGCCTTCCTCGAGCCCGCTCTCGTTGATCAAGCGCAGCGCGCGCGATACGGTGTTCTTGGTTCCCGCCCAGACCGCGGTTCCGGGGGAGCATTCGGGGCGGCAGCGCAGGCACGGTCGAAATCCTGCCTCCGCCGCGGCTGCCGCAGTCGGGAAATAGCGCACGTTCCTCTCTTGCGAGGTGCGCGCGCGGCAGATCGGTCGACAGTAGATGCGCGTGGTGAGCACGCCGATGTAGAACTTGCCGTCGAAGCGCGCGTCGCGCGCGAGGCGCGCCCGTGAGCAGAGCTGCGGATCGAGCGTCATGGCCCGATTCTAAGTGTCCGCGCGATGCAAAGTCAGCAGCGAATATCGCGTCCGATAACGTCCAACACGCGCGCAGGTCCGCTCCTACACTTCGCCGCAGAACGCAGAATCACGCGGGGGCAATGACATGCACATCAAGCCATCTCGATATGTCGGCGCCGTGGCCGCCTGTGCGCTCGTGATGGGCGCGGCCCGGCTCGGCGCGCAGCCGCAAGCGAGCTCGAGCGAGGATGCGGCGTACACCGTCTACGATCTGGGCACCCTCGGCGGCACGGTGAGCTCGGGAAACGTCATCAACGATCCGGGCTGGGCGATGGGCAACGCCAATCTCGCGGGCGATCAGATCACGCACGCGGCGGTATGGATCGACGGGATGAAATCCGATCTCGGCACGCTCGGCGGGGCAAACAGCGTGATCGATTGGCCCGTGCACAACGGCCGCGGCGTGATATCGGGCATCGCCGAGACGGCGCAGATCGACACGCTGGGCGAGGCGTGGAGCTGCTCGGCCTTCTTTCCGACGGTCACTCATCACGTCTGTCTGGGCTTTCGTTACTTCGAGGGGACGATGACGGCGCTGCCCACGCTCGGCGGCCCGAACGGCTATGCGGCAGGGGTGAACGAGCAGGGAGACATCGTGGGGTGGGCGGAGAACAAGGTGCACGATCCGACCTGCAATCCGCAGTCGACTCAGGTACTGCAGTTCGAGGCGGTGCGCTGGGGCGCGGACGGTGCGATCGAGGAGCTGCCGCCCTATCCCGGCGATCAAGACGGCGCCGCCACCGCGATCAACGCGCAAGGCGATGCGGTCGGGATCTCGGGGACTTGCGACTACGCTGTCGGCGCCGGCACGGCCAAGCACGCCCTCATCTGGCGTCACGGAGTGCCGGCCCTGATTCCGACCTTCGGCGGGCAGGGCTGGAACACCCCCGCGGACATCAATTCCCGCGCCGAGGTGGTCGGGTTCGCGGACGTCAAGAATGATGTGACCAACGGGGTGCTCACCCCGTATCCGCTGCCGCTCGGATTTTTCTGGAGCGCCTCGACGGGCACCATTCAGATCGATCCATTGCCGGGCGATCAGTACGCGATTGCCTATGCGCTGAACGACGAGGGGATCGTGGTCGGGCAATCCTTCGGAGGTCCGGAAGGCTCGCGGGCGTTCATCTGGCACCACGGCAAGGCGTACGACCTCAACACGCTCCTGCCCCCGGGATCGGCGCTCTATCTGATCTACGCCGAGGGCATCAACGATCGCGGCGAGATCACCGGGCAGGCCTGTGTGCTGGTGGACGGGGTGTGTCCCGCAACGGGCGCGGTCACGCCGGCATTCCTCGCGCTACCGAATTTCATGCCGCAGGACGCGGATGACGCGCTACAGGGAGCGGCGGCGGCGGGCGGCGCGCCCGCAGTGGGCGTTTCGCGGGCGCTCTATCAACGCCCGCTGCGCCGCTTCGGTGCACGCGGCGCGGTTGGCGGTATGAGCGCCGGGGCGCAGTGAGGTCAGCCGGTGCCGCGCGAAGTCAGTCGGTGCTGCGCCGGCCGCGCTTCTCGCGGCGATCGACCTTCACGCGCGCGGGAGGGCCCTCTTCGGCGCGCCGCGGCGGTCCGCGGCGGTCATCGAAATGGCGGTACCGGCAATCGCACGCGGCGGCGTCGCACTCGGGCAGCGGCAGGCGGGGTGCCTCATGGGACAGGAAGCGCCGTCCCCTGCAGGCTTGCGCCGCGCCGCAGGCGCTTCCCCGAGCCACGATGGTCACGGCGTGCCAGCGGTGGCGCGCAGAGCGGGCAGCCCGCTTGGGCGCAGGTTGCGCCGGCAGCTTGGGCGAAGGCTGTTTCGAATCGGTCCCTGGCTCGATCAACATGCAGGGACCACCTTAATACAGGACGCCATGGCGCTGTAGTGAAGTTCACATAAGTCGTCAGGGAGCGCGCTGGAGTGCCGCGTGGGTCACGCGGGGGCGTTCACGGCGCGGACGGCGGCGCCCGAGCGGGCACGGTGGAGCCTCGGCCGGGCGCGCCGCGGCTCGCGGGGCACGGGCTTCGGTCACTCTGCGGGAGCGGTCGGCTTGCCCCAGCGGTAGGAGAACCGCAGGCCCACCACGCGCGGCTCGTTGCGCGTGTAGCGCAGGTCGTAGTTGCCCTCGTTGGTGTAGATGACGGCGTTCTTGTCCGTCAGGTTCGTGCAGTACAGCTCGGCCAGCCAGTGCTGCTCGGTCTCGGTGAGGCCGAAGCGCAGGTTCATGATGGTATAGCCGGGCTGCAGCACGCGCGGCAGGCCGTTGTAGCCGTTCGCCTGCAGGTCGTTCCACATGTCCCCCTTGTGCTCGGCATCGTACTGCCCGTACCAGTGCAGGGTCTGCTTGAGCGCGGTCTCGTAGCGCGCGTTGCCGCTCCAGTTGAAGTAAGGCACATACGGCAGGCGCTCGCCCGGGGTGACCTGGAAGCCGCTGTTGTAATAGGTATCGGTGCGGTCGCGCGAGTCGTTGTAGCTCGCCATCGCATCGAAGGACCAGCCGACGTTCGTCTGATACTTGACCTCCGACTCCGTGCCGTACACCTGCGCATCGCCGATGTTGGCGGTGAAGCTCGCCGCCGCGCAGACGTCGGGATCGAATACCAGGCTCTGCAGATTGTGCCAGGGCATGTAATAGAAGGCGCCGTTCCACACCAGATGTCCATCGAGCCAGGCGGTCTTGTAGCCGAACTCGTAGTTGGTGAGCGAATCCGGCTTGAACTCGAGACTGGCACCGCCGGTCGTGCCCTGCAGCTTGCTGCCCGTGATGCAGGTCGAGGGCAGCCCCACGTTGACGCCGCCGTCCCGGAATCCTTGCGCCACGTCGACGTAGAGCAGCGCGCTCTTCGACACGTTGTAGCTCAGGTCCACCTTGCTGTTCCATTTGTTGGACGAAGCGCCCTGATCTGCCGGGCTTTGCGGCGAGTACCAGTAACCGCCATACATCGAGGTATTCTGCGTCGAGTGGAAATGCTCGGTGCCCAGCTCGAGGTGCAAGGTCGGCAGGATGTCGAACACCTCGTTGGTGAACTCCGTGACCTGCAGATAATCGAAGCGCTCCACGTAGCTGAACCAGTCGTCCGGCTCGGGCGGCGGCATGGTCTGGCCGTAATAGCTCGCGAACGCCTGGTACTGCTGGCCATTCACCTGCAATCCGGGCATGTGGTAGTAGTCGTCGATGAACTCTCGCGTCTTTTCCCAGTAGCCGCCGATGAGCCAGTGGAACCAGCCGCCGCCCTTGGACTGCAGGCGCAGCTCGTTCGACCAGCGGTCGGTGTGGGTGATGTAGTCGTAGTACTGGATCGGTGTCTTGCAGCCGCTGAAGCCCGAGCCGTTGATGGGATCGGTGAGGCAGTCAAAGGCCTGCTGGGTGGTGGCATTGAACGAGGGGCTGACGTTCACGTACTGCATGTACTCCGAGTACTCGTTGACCCAGCGATCGTCCTGCGCCCACCAGGTGTTGGCATACACGAGATCGCCGATGCCCACGTCCCCGTCGAGGTGAAAGTCCATGGTCTTGGTGTAGTACTGCTTGAATTCCGGACCGAAGCGCACCACCGTGTCGGGCGGCTCGGCACGCACCGGGCCGTTGACGAGCGCACCCGTCACGCTGTTGACCGCGCCGCCGATGCTGGGATCCTCGTCCCAGGCGCCGTGGGTGAGCTGGCTCTGGTAGCTCCCGGTCAACGTGGCCTTCCATCCATCCGCGATCTTCTGCCCGATCGCGATGCGCCCGCCCTCGACCTTCTCGGTGTTGTAGTCCCTGCCGGCCCATTGCGCGTTGTTGGATACGGTGCCGTTCACCCAGTTGCGGGTATCGAGCACGTTGGTGATGTACCCGCCGTGGTAATCGTCGTAGACCGAGAGGCGCACCGCGGTCCAATCGGGGATGACGGGCAGGTTGGCGTAGGCCTCCACCACGGAATTCTTGGTGCCGCCGTCGATCTTGCCCACGTCCGTGTCGACTCCGGCGCTGAAGGCCGTCGGATCGGGCTTGTTGGTGATGAAGCGCAGCGCGCCGCCCATCGAGCCCGCGCCGAACGTCGTGCCCTGCGGGCCGTTCAGCACCTCGATGCGCTCGATGTCATACAGATGCAGATCCGGCGTCGTGGAATAGAAGCTCATGGACATGTCGTCGACCATGAACAGCACCAGCGACTCGTTGGAGTAATTCGAGTTGCTGCCGTCCGACACGCCGCGCATGACGAGGGTCTGGGTGCCGGGCCCCGCGCTCACGAACGAGATGGAGGGCGTGATGGTGGCGTAGTCCTCGAACTGCGAGATGTCGCGATCCTGCAAATCCTTGCTCGAGAACACCGACATGCTGATGGGCACGTCCTGCAGGTTCTCGGTGCGCTTGCGGGCGGTGACGACCACCTCCTCGAGCGCGGTCCCCTCGGCCGGGGCGGCGGCGTCCGCGGCGCGCGCCGGCGGGACATGCAGTGCCGCGGAGCCCGACAAGCTCGCGGCGATGGCGATCGCAAGCTTGGAGCGCGAAGCGTGCGGCGCGGCCGCGCAGCGTGACGAGTGGCCCGCGGCGGGCGCTGCTTTCTTGCGCATCAGATCATCCCCTCATCCCCGTTCGTCGGGCGCACGATGGTGCCTGTTCCCTGCCTCGGATCATGTCTTGCGAGGACGTGCCATGTCAATGATTTGCAGCGCGAGAATTGATCGATCGTTCAACAGTCGGCGGCACTGAGGACACGGGCCGCGCCGAGGACACGGGCCGCGCGGGCCCGCGGCGGATGCTCAGGCGGGCGCCGCCCGGCCCTGCGCCTCGAAGCGCTCGAGGCAATCGCCCAAGGCCCGCCGCAGCGGCTCGAGTTGCCGCTCGAAATGCCGCCAGTAGCCCACGCCCGAGGCGTACAGAGGCTGGCGCACCTGTTCGGCGCTCGCCGTGCGCACCGGCCGCTTGGTCTCGTGGAACGCGAGGCAGGCGGGCTCGAACTCGAGCCCGCAATGCGCCAGGAGCCTGTCGATCTGGCCTCGCGGATCGCGTACCAGCTCCTCGTATTGTAGATGCAACACTTTTCCGGGCAGGACCTCATCCCAGTGATCCATGAGGCTCAGATAGCAGCGGTAGTATCGCCCGAGATCCTCGAGGCCATAGCTGAAGGACTGGCCTTCCGCGAAATACTGCTTGAAGGTGCTGAAGCAGGCGTCCATGGGATGGCGGCGCGCATCGATGACGATTGCGCGCGGCAGCATGGCGTGGATCAAGCCGACGTGGCTGAAATTGTTCGGCATCTTGTCGATGAAGCGCGGCCGTCCGGTGCGGATGGGCGCGGTCTCCTCGATGTAGCGCCGCCCCAGGCCGGCGAAATGCTCGGGCGGGAGCGGCCGCAGACTCTCGGGATAGGCATTGCGCTCCGGCGAGGCATGATCGAACTCGCGCACCAGGGTCAGGATATTCGGCAGCTCGAAGGTGCCCTCGACCTGCGAGTGGCTGGCGAGAATCTGCTCGATGAGCGTCGACCCGGAGCGCGGCAGGCCGACGATGAAGATCGGCGCGCCGTCGCTGCAACCGGCACCGCTCCGGGCGGCGAAGAAAGAAGCATCGAAAAACCCCCGCACCCGCCGGGTCTTGTCCTCGAACTCCTCGATGCTGAACGGCACGGTCTTGCGGCGCCGCTCGTTGCCGGCGGCATAGTGCTCGAAGGCCGCGGCGTAGTTCCTCTTGTGCTCGAAGGCACGCCCCAGAGCGAAGCGCAGCTGCGCCTGATCCACATCGTCGCCCTGCGCGCCCTTGAGCAGCACCTGCATCGTGGCAATCTCGGTATCGCTGAACACGTAGTTCTTGAGGTCCGCGAGGCTCCAGTACGCCTCCCCGAAACAGGGGTCGATGTCGAGGCACGCCTTGTAGGCATCCTCGGCCTCGCGGCGCTGCCCGAGCGTCTTGTGCAGGTGACCCATCGAGAGCCGCAGGCGCAGCTCACCGGGATTCAAGCGCGCTGCCTCCTCGAAGGCGGCGAGCGCATCGGCCTGGCGCATGAGGCGCGAGCGTACCGTTCCCAGCAATACCCAGTTATTCGGGTTCTCGCTCTCGATCTTGAGCAGATGCAGCGCCGCCGCCTCCGCTTCCGAGAGGCGCCCGAGATCGACGAAGGTCTGGCACAGGCCGCGCCAGGCGAGGGGCAGGTGCGCCGATTGCTTGAGTGCGTGACGCAGCAGCCGCAGCGCATCGTTGCCGCGGCTCGCGGTGAGCGACACGGCCGCCAGGCCGCAGAGCGCGGCCACGTGGCTCGCATCGATCTTCAGCAGGTCGCGAAACATCACCTCGGCCTTCTTGCGGTCCTTGGCGAGGAGGGCCGCGGTCGCTTCATCGATGAGCGAGCGGTGCGGATCCACCTGGCGCGCCCGCTCGTAGGCGAATCTCGCATCCGGGTATTTTTGGAGCTCGACCAGCACGTCGCCATAGGCGAGCCATGCGGATGGGAGCTCGGGCGCAGCTGCGACCACGCGCTTGAGCTCCTCGCGCGCCGCCTCCAGACGGCCGGCGCGGCGGTAGGCGCGCGCGAGGTCGGCGCGCGCCGCCCAGAAGCCCGGCGCCGCGGCCGCGGTCTGCTCGAGGGTCTGCAGCGCCTCCGCCACTTTGTCCTGATCGAGCAGCGCGACGCCGAGGAGCCGCAGGCCGTCGATGTCCCCCGGGGCCGCGGCCTGAATCTCGCGCAGGGCCCGCTCGGCGCTCGCCGCCTGCCCCATGCGCAGAAACGTCAGCGCCTGCGCGTAGGCCGCGCGGTGTCGGGCTTGTGGCGGCGCCTTGCTCATGATGCAGACGTGCAGCTTAGAAGCCGGGGACCGATAAAGCGAGTCCCCGGGGCGGGAAGGGCGCGGCTCAGGGGGGATAGAACTCGCGTGCGATCTCCTCGAGCAACCCCCCCACGTAGCCTGCGAACGAGCGCCATACCTCGAGATGAAATGCGTCGGGCCGCGTGCGCCACAGGACGATGTCCGCCTTGGCCAGCACGGTGCGCGTGCACATGTGAACCGGGAAGGCGCTCGGGTCGAGATCGAGGGGACAAGCGCCGTTCAAGATGGCCGCGGCGTGCTCGCCGCTCACCTCGAGAGCGAATTGCCGGTGGCCGATGTCGACGAGCGCGTGCGGCGTGCCCATCAAGGCCTGCTCGAGCGTGGAACCGAGCGCGGCGCCGCCGTCCGGTGCCAGATCGAGCAGCAGATACTCGTCCGGCCCGAGCCACAGCGTTGCCCGCGATCCCGTGATCAGGGCGCGGCAAGCGGCGTCGGAGAATCCGACGCCCCAAGCCGCGGCCGCGCGGGATCGTGCCCGGGTATCGCCGTGCAGCACCCAGCGGTCGGCGGGCGGCAAGATCTTGAGCCACTCCCGGGCCGCGATCACGGGCATGCGTCGCGCCGCGAGATCAGCCATGGAGGCGCTCTCCCTTGGGATCGTAAAAGATCGGCGAGGTTACCTCGACCTCGACATCCCCGCCGGGCATGGGCACGTACAGCGTCTGGCCGATGCGCGCCCGTCCGGCGGCCACGAGTGCCAGCGCGATGGGGTAACCCAGGACGCTGCTCGCGTAGGACGATGTGACGTGGCCGATCAATTCCATGGGCGGCTTCTGATTCGGCCGGGCCGCGACCTGCGCCCCTTCCTCGAGCCGCGCCGCGCCGCGCGCCCGCAGGCCCACGAGCTGCTTGCGGTGGGCCGCTCGCATCGATGCGCGCTCGAGCGAGCGCTTGCCCACGAAATCCGCCTTGCTCTTGCCGATGGCCCAGCTCAAGCCCGCATCGTCCGGGGTGACCGTGCCGTCGGTGTCCTGACCGACGATGATGTAGCCCTTCTCGGCGCGCAGCACATGCATGGTCTCGGTGCCGTAGGCGGTCATGCCGTGCGCTTGCCCCGCTGTCCAGATGTGCTCCCAGACCGCGGCGCCGTAGTCGGCGGGCACGTTGACCTCGAAGCCGAGCTCGCCCGTGAAGCTCACTCGAAAGAGCAGCATGGGGACACCGCAGATCCTGCCGCGGACGACGGCCATGTGCGGCAAAGCGGCCGCGCTCAGGTCCACGTCCGCCACCAGCGGCTCGAGCACGCGTCGTGCGTTCGGTCCTTGCACCGCGATCACCGCCCACTGCTCGGTGGTCGAGGTGAGCCACACCTCGAGATCCGGCCATTCGGTCTGGCGATAATCCTCCATGAGTGCGAGCACGCGCGCGGCTCCTCCGGTGGTGGTGGTCACGTGGAAGCGGTCCGCCGCGAGGCGCGCGACCACGCCGTCGTCGTAGATGAACCCGTCCTCGCGGCAGAGGATCCCATAGCGCGCACGCCCCGGCGCGAGGCTGGTCCAGCTGTTCACATACAGCCGATTCATGAACTGCGCCGCATCCGCGCCGACCGCCTCGATCTTGCCCAGAGTCGAGGCATCGAAAATGCCGCAGGCGGCGCGCACCGCGAGACACTCGCGCGCCACGGCGGCGTGCATGTCCTCACCCGCGCGCGGGAAATAGCGCGCGCGCTTCCACAGCCCGACATTCTCGAACACTGCGCCCTGCGCGCGCGCCCATGCGTGCGTCGGGGTGGTGCGTACCGGATCGAACAGCTCGCCGCGCGAGATGCCCGCGAAGCCGCCGAAGGTGGTCGGCGTGTAGGGCGCACGGAAGGTGGTGAGCCCGACGCGCGGGATGCTGCTGCCGAGATCCTCGGCCACGATCGCCAGCGCATTCATGTTCGAGGTCTTGCCCTGATCGGTGGCCATGCCGGTGGTGGTGTAGCGCTTGACGTGCTCGATGGACTCGAACCCTTCGCGAGCCGCCAGACTCACGTCTCGCACCGTGACATCATGCTGCCAGTCGACGAACGCCTTGAGGCGGCCCGGCGCCTGGGCCGACCGCAGCGCGCCGAGGCACGCACCCGGCTGACGCAGCGCGGCCTCGACCTCGAACTCGGGCACGGCCGCAGCCGCGGCTGCGCCTCCCGCGGCCGAGGCGGCAGCGTCGGCTCCCGCGCCCGCCCCATCGGCGAGGGCCTGGGCGAGATCCATGATGCCGCGGCACGCTCCTGCCGAGCGCTCCCGCTCGGCCGACTCGCCGGGCACGAAGGCCTGCAGCGGCTCGTTCCAGGCAAGCTTGCCTCGCGACTGGGAGAACAAATGCACGCTCGGCGTGAAGCCGCCCGACATGAGCACGGTGTCGCAGTCGATACGCCGCGGGGCGCGCGCACTGCCGCGCTCGGCGACACCCAGGGTGATGGCGCGCACTCTCGAGCTCCCCTCGGTGCCGAGAATGCTCGAATGGGGCACCACGGCAATGCCGGCGCGGCGCGCCGCCTCCGGAAGCTCGCCCGCGGGCTCCGGGCGCAGGTCGGCGATGGCGGCAATGAGCACGCCGGCGGCCTTGAGGTCGAGAGCGGCCTGATAGGCCGCATCATCGGCGGTGGCGAGGACGACGCGCCTGCCGACGCGCACCGCGTAGCGATTCAAGTAGGTCTGCGCGGCACCCGCGAGCAGGATCCCGGGCCGGTCATTGCCGGGAAATACCAGCGGGCGCTCGATGGCGCCGGTCGCCAGCACGACGCGGCGCGCTCGCACCTGCCACAGCCGCTCGCGCGGCAGCTGCGGCGGCGGCAAGGGCAGGTGGTCGGTGAGGCGCTCGGCCAGGCCGATGAGATTGTGAGGGAAGTAGCCGAAGGCGGTGGTGCGTGCAAGGAGCCTTACGCGGGCGTTCGAGCGCAACGAAGCAAGCGCGCGCAGGATCCAGGCATCGACCTCGAGCCCATCGATGCTGGCGGCGGTATCGCCGAGCAGGCTGCCGCCGAATTCCGAGGACTCATCGCAGAGCATCACGCGCGCCCCCGCCTGTGCGGCGGCGAGGGCGGCGGCGAGGCCCGCGGGTCCTGCGCCCACCACCAGGACGTCGCAGTGCGCGTAGCGCTGCGCATAGCGGTCCGGATCCGGACGTGTGGGCGCCACGCCGAGTCCGGCCGCGCGCCGGATCAGCGGCTCGTACAGGGATTTCCAGGCCTTGCGCGGCCACATGAAGGTCTTGTAGTAGAAGCCGGCCGGAAAGAACGGCGACAGCCAGTCGTTGACCCGGCCCACATCCCATTGCAGGCTCGGCCAGCGATTCTGGCTCTCGGCGATGAGCCCGTCGTAGAGCTCGACCTGTGTCGCACGCAGGTTCGGCGTGCGCCGTGCCTCGTCGCGCACCACCGTCACCAGGGCGTTGGGCTCCTCCGAGCCTGCCGCGAGGATTCCCCGGGGGCGATGATATTTGAACGATCGGCCGACCAGATGCACGCCGTTCGCGAGCAACGCCGAGGCGAGCGTGTCGCCGCCGTACCCCGAGTAGGAGCGCCCGTCGAACACGAAGCGCAGCGGGCGCCCGCGATCGATGCGCCCGCCCGAGGCGGTGCGCAAGCTCACGGTACGCTGCCCGGCGCTGAGCCGCGGGGAGCAGTCGCGCTGCCGGGAGCAGCCGCGCTGCCGGGAGCCGAGCCCCCGGGAGCCGCGTCCAGGGCGGGCCGCGCAGTGCCTGTCTGGTAGCTCGCCAGAATGCGGTCGGTGGTGGTGTCGCGCAGCGCATTGAAGAATCGGCCGCAGCCGCGAGCGTGCCGCCAGCGCTCGGCATACACACCCTTGGTGTTGTCGCGCATGTACAGAAACTCGCCCCACGCCTCATCGTCGAGCTCGGAGGGACGGGCCGGCCTCGCTAGATGTGCCTGCCCGCCGTAGGTGAATTCGATCTCGGGGCGCTCGCCGCAATAGGGGCAGGGGATGAGCAGCATGGGGGGCCCGCCGAAGGCTAGTGCGCCACGGCTGCCGCGGCAGCCTCGTCGATCAGCAACCCATCGCGAAAGCGCTCGATGGTGAAGGGGGCATTGATCGGATGCGGCTCGTCGCGCGCGATGGTCCAGGCAAACACATGCGCCGATCCGGGCGTCGCCTTGAAGCCTCCGGTGCCCCAGCCGCAATTGACGTAAAGGCCGGGCACGGGTGTCTTGGCGATGATGGGCGAGCGGTCGGGCGTCACATCGACGATGCCGCCCCAGTTGCGCAGCATCCGCAGCCGCCGGAACTGCGGGAAGAGCTCGCAGATGGCATCCAGGGTGTGCGTATTGACGTGCAGCGCGCCGCGCTGCGTGTACGAGGTATAGGCGTCGGTGCCGGCGCCGATGACGAGCTCGCCCTTGTCCGATTGACTGATGTAGGCGTGAATGGTGTTGGACATCACCACGCAAGGGAAAATGGGCTTGATGGGCTCCGAGACGAGCGCCTGCAGCGGGTAGCTCTCGAGCGGCAAGCGTACGCCCGCGAGCTTCATGACGACGCTGGTCGAGCCGGCGGCCGAGACGCCGATCTTGCGTGCGCGGATCAGGCCGCGGGTGGTCTCGAGCCCCTCGACCGCGCCCGCGGCATCCTTGCGAAATCCGGTGACCTCGCAGTTCTCGATGATGTCGACGCCGAGGGCGTCGGCGGCCCGCGCATAGCCCCAGGCCACGGCGTCGTGCCGGGCCGTGCCGCCGCGGCGCTGCAGCGCCGCCCCGAGCACCGGGTAGCGGATGTTGTCCTCGATGTTGAGCGGCGGACAGAAGGCCTTCGCCTGCTCGGGCTCGAGCCACTCGTTGTCGACGCCGTTGCAGCGGTTGGCATGCACGTGGCGCTTGAACACCTGGATGTCGTGCACGGTGTGCGCGAGCATCATCACGCCGCGGGGCGAGAACATGACGTTGTAGTTGAGGACCTGCGAGAGATCCTCCCACAGCTTGACCGAGTGGTCGTACAGGGCGGCGCTTTCATCGAACAGATAATTGGAGCGGATAATGGTGGTGTTGCGCCCGGTGTTGCCGCCGCCGATCCAGCCCTTCTCGAGCACGGCGATGTTGCCGAGGCCGTGCTCCCTGGCGAGATAATAAGCGGCGCCGAGGCCGTGGCCGCCGCCGCCCACGATGAGCGCATCGTAGCTCGGCTTCGGTGCCGCCTTGCGCCATTGCGGCTGCCAGCTGCGATGACCGCCGAGGCCGCGCCGCATGAGCGCGAGAGCGGAGAAGGCTTGCCGGCTCATACCCGGCCCCTCAGGCTCGCAGCTCCCTGTTCTCGGGATCGTAGGGCGAGTCGATCAGCACGCTGGCCGGCTTGCGCTCGCCCAGGATCTCGATCGCAAGCTCGGTGCCGATGCCGGCGCAATCGGGCTGCACGTAGCCCAGCCCGAGGCTCTTGCGCAGGGCATGCCCGTAGCAGCCCGCGGTGGCGCGCCCCACGAGGCGCCCGCCGGCGTCGAACAAGGGCTCGTTGCCGAGCGCATCGGCGTCGGTGACGCCGTGCACCTCGAAGGTGACGAACCTGTTCGGCACGCCGCGCTCGAGCTGGCTCTGCAGAGCCTCCTTGCCGATGAAGGCGCCCTTGTTGAGTCGCACGAAGCGATCCAGTCCGGCCTCGTAGGGCGTGTAATCGGGCGTCAGGTCGCTGCCCCACATGCGGTAGGACTTCTCCAGGCGCAGCGACTCCATCGCACGCATTCCCGCCATGCCGATGCCGAACTCGGCCCCCGCCTCGAACAGGGCATCGAAGAGATGATGCGCGTATTCGATGGGAAAGTGCAGCTCCCAGCCGAGGGCGCCGACGAAGTTCACGCGCAGCAGATACACGTCGGTGGCGAGCCCCACCTCCGCCACCTGGCCGCTGAGCCAGGGAAAGGCCGCGTTGTCCAGAGGCGAGTCGGTGAGCTTGGCGAGCACGTCGCGCGCACGCGGTCCCGCCACGACGAAGCAGCCGCGGCTCGCCGTGATGTTGCGCAGAGCGACGCCTTCTGCGGGCAGCATCTGCAGCAGATAGTCGCTGTCATAGCGCTCCGCGGCCCCCGCGCTCACCACGTAGAAACGCTGGTCCGCGATCTTGGTGATGGTGAACTCGGAGCGAATGCCGCCGCGCCGGGTGAGCGCATGAGAGAGCGCCATGCGGCCGACCTTGGTCGGCACCTTGTTGGCCACCAGGCTGTCGAGCCAGGCCTCGGCCGCGGGACCGCTCACCTCGTGCTTGGTGAACGGCGTGAGATCGATCACCCCCACGCGCTCGCGCAGGCTCAACACCTCGCGGCCGACGTGCTCGAAGTAGTTCGAGCGCCGGAAGCTCCACTTGTCCTTGGGCTCGACACCGGGGGGAGCGAACCAGTTGGCGCGTTCCCAGCCGTAGCGCTGTCCGAACACCGCACCCATGCGCTTGAGCTTGTCATAGACCGGACTGGTCTTGGCGGGCCGCGCGTCGGGACGCTCCTCGTCGGGAAAGTGAATCACGAAGACGTTGCGATAGGTCTCCTCGTTCTTCTGCACCACGTAGCGCTTGCTGGTATACGGGCCGTAGCGGCGCGGATCGACGGCCATCAGGTCGATGCCCGGCTCTCCCTCGACGATCCACTCCGCGAGCTGCCAGCCCGCGCCGCCCGCGGCGGTGATGCCGAAGCTGTGTCCCTCGTTGATCCACACGTTGCGCGCGCCCCAGGCAGGACCGATGAGCGGGCTGCCGTCGGGCGTATAAGGTATCGGACCGTTGACGATGTCCTTGATGCCGCAGGCGGCGAGCGAGGGCACGCGCCGCTGCGCCGCCTCCACGTGCGGCAGCAGCCGCTCGAGATCGCCCTCGAACAAGCTCTTCCCGAACCAGTCCGGAACGCCGTCGGCGAAGCGCGCGGGGGCCCCCGCCTCGTACGGTCCGAGGATCCAGCCCATGCGCTCCTCGCGCAGGTAATAGGACTGATCCGACTCGCGCAGCACCGCGAGCTCGCGGCCCCCGCCCTTGCGATACGCCCTGAGCTCGGGCGATTCGTCGTAGACGATGTACTGATGCTCGACCGGAATCGAGGGTATGTTGAGTCCGAACAGCCGCCCGGTCTGCCTCGCATAGTTGCCGGTGGCGCAGACCACATGCTCGGCCACGATGTCGCCGCGGGTGGTGGTGAGCTGCCACTCGCCCGAGCCGCTGCGCTTGACCGCGGTCACCTCGGTCTGCTCGTGGATCTCCGCGCCGAGCGCGCGCGCCCCCTTGCGCAGCGCCATCGTCAGGTCGGCGGGCGCAATGTGTCCGTCGTCGGGATGGTAGAGCGCGCCGATGATGCTCGCCGTCTCGGCGCCGTTGCCGAGATCGATCAGCGGCCAGAGCCTCTTCACCTCCTGCGGGGTGATGATCTGGAAGGGCACGCCGATGGTGTTGGCGGTGCCGCAGTACTTCTGATACTCGTCCATGCGCTCGCGGCAGGTCGCGAGGCGCAGATTCCCGGTGACGTGAAAGCTCACCTCCTGACCGGTCTCGGCAGGCAGCCGCTTGTACAGATCCACCGAGTATTTGTGCAGCTGCCCGACGGTGTAGCTCATGTTGAAAAGGGGCAGGAGTCCGGCCGCATGCCAGGTCGAGCCCGCGGTGAGCTCGGAGCGCTCCAGCAGGACCACGTCCGACCAGCCCTTGTGCGCCAGATGATAGAGCGTGCTCACGCCCACCACCCCGCCACCGATCACCACGACGCGGGCATGAGTTTTCATTGAGGATCCCCGGAGTGCGAATGCGCATCGCAGTGTAGCTAGCGGTGCCGCAAAGAAGACGCCAATTGCGACAAGCGCTTACTCAAACGCGCCACGCGCCGTGCTCGGGCCCGACTATCCGAAAATCGACATCGGAATGTCGGAAATAGACAATTATTCGGACAAGGATGGCATAATGACGCCCTGGCTCATGCCAGGCCTCGGGATACCCGCTTGGATTCGTCGGCAGCGCTGCGCAAATGCAAGTATGCGTTCCTCACGCTCGCGAACTATTCCTTGATCGCGGTGGCGAATGCCATCGAGCCGCTGCGCATGGCGAACCGCCTTGTCGGCAAGGATGTCTACGAATGGTCGGTGATCAGCCTGGAGGGAACCGCGACCGAGTCGAGCAGCGGCCTGAAGCTCTCGCCCACCGCCCAGCTGGACAAGCTCGGCGCGGTGGAGATTCTATTCGTGTGCGGCGGCATCAACATCCGGGAGGCCGTCTCGCCCGCGCTGCTGCTGGCATTGCGCCGTCTCGCCGAGCGGCGCGTCGCGCTCGGGGCACTGTGCACGGGGGGCTACGCGCTCGCGCGCGCCGGGCTGCTCGATAATTACCGCGCGACCATCCACTGGGAGAACATCTCCGCGCTGCGCGAGGAGTTCCCGCGCGTGCTCATCAGCGACCAGCTGTTCACCATCGACCGCAACCGCTTCACCTGCTCGGGCGGTACGGCACCGCTCGATTTGATGTTGAACCTCATCGAGGCCAAGCTCGGCTCGCGCGTCTCGCAGCGCGTCTCGGAGCAATTCATCGTCGACCGGGTGCGCAAGGACAAGGACCGCCAGTACGTGCCGCTGCGCGCGCGGGTGGGCGCCGCGCATCGCGGCCTCATCCGCGTCGCACAGCTCATGGAAGAGAACATCGAGAAACCGCTGTCGCTGGAGAAGATCGCCAAGACCACGGGCCTGTCGCGCCGGCAAATCGAGCGCCTCTTCAAGCGCGACCTCAATTGCGTGCCCAAGCGCTACTACCTGGAGATGCGCCTGCGGCGCGCGCGCGAGCTCTTGCTGCAGACGGCCATGCCCATCATGGACATCACCGCGGCCTGCGGCTTTCAGTCCCCGCCGCATTTCTCCAAGTGCTATCGCAACCAGTACGGCTACCCGCCGAGCGCCGAGCGCAAGATCGGGGAGATCCCTCAAGGCGCGGGCATCTCGGCAGACAGCGCAGCGCCACCGATCGCTCCGTGAATGCGGGCGCGGGCACCAGCGGCGCCGTCATTCCAGCCTATCTGCACTGCACCCCCGAGGCCGTTCGGCCCGGTGAGCTCGAGGTGCGCCCGCACGGCGCCCGCCGGACCCGGTATCTGCTCGAGCACGCCGGAGACGGCGAGGTCCTCGGTCCAGCGTACGGCGTCGAGGCGCACGCGGCGCGATGCGCGGCGCTCGAGCACCTCGAAGCTGCCGCCGCGAAGCCCGGCGCCGTGCCCGCTCGAGTTGCTGCGCAGGCGCGTGACGATGTCGCCCGCGGTGAGAACCGCGGCGCTCGCGAGCTGCAAGGACAGGGTCGATGCGCGGTTGCCGGGCAGGGCCTGCGCCGGCTCGAGCTCCGTCAGATGGCGCGCGAAGCGCGGCACCAGGCGCACGGGGGGCACCGCGGAGGTGCAAGCGGCCGACCCGACCTCGCGCGTTTCGATGAAGCCTCGTACGAGCTGCGCTGCGCAGCCGCTGCGGGCGCGGGGCAGGGCGTTGACGTGAAAGCTGTTGGCGATGACCACCTGTCGTCCGCGCTTGAATGCGCGAGCCACGGCGGCGCCGTCGGCGACGGTGGTCATGTTGTCGAGCTCCCCGGAGATCACCAGCGCCGGCACGTCGGGATAGACCGCGTCCGCCGGCACGACCTGGGATGCGGGATGAGTTGGCGGAGCGACCGGCCACTCGACGCATTGGTCGATGAAGCTGTAGTCGAGCGGCATGGCGCGATACTCATCGATGGTGAACGGCATGTAGGTGTCCGGATGCGAGCGCCTGCGGTCGGCCAGCACGCGGTCGCGCTCGGCCTCGCGCTGCGCGGGCGGCAGACGCATGTCATATATTTGCGGTGGATCCTGACACATCACCGCCGCGGCGAGCCCGGCGCTCCACTTGCGGGGATTCTCCGACGGATCGCGGGAGTCGACCCCGCTCACCGTCTCCGCCATGAGCCTCTCGAGCGGCGCGCGGTCCCCGTCCCGAAACGCGCGCGCCGCCGCATCGACCTCCTTCACCGTGGCGAGCGCCGGGGCGCTGCCGAACATGACGATGGCGAGCGCCGCGGCGTCGGCGGTGAAGGCGCGCTCGCGGCCGTCGCTGTCGAGCGCGCGCGCGGGGAAAGGGTCGCGGCGCAGCTGCTCGATGACCGGCCGGATGTGCTCGATCGAGTTGCCCGGCCATCGTGCGCAAGGCGGCGATCGGCGGCAGGCAATGTCGAACTTGGCGCGCATCGCCGGAGCATAATTCGGATACCAGGCGTAGTCCGGACCCTGCAGCGGATAGGCGCCGTCGAGCACGATGGTGCGCAGCGCCCCGGGGTGCCGCACGGCAAACACCTGCTCGAAGTACGTGCCGTACGAGTCGCCGTACAGATCGATCGGGCCTGAGCCGAGCGCCTCGAGGATCGCGGCGAGATCGTCCGCCGCGTAGGCGGTGCTGTAGAGCGCGGCCCGCTCGCCGAGGGATCTGCCGCAAGCGCCCACGAGCTCGACCGTCCAGCGCTCGGCGGTCTGCAGCGCGCGGCAGTCGATGGCTCCGGACTTGCCGGTGCCGCGATTGTCCATGATCAGCACATCGCGCGATCGGCGCAGCGGTTGAAAGAGCGCCAGATAGTCAGCGCGCGACTCCGTGGCCGGGTAGCCGGGGCCGCCCTCGGTGGCCACCAGCGTGCCCGCCGACCGGCCCGGTGCGCTGTGCGGAAAGAATTCGAAGTAGATCGAGATCCGCCCCGCAATGGCGCCGCTCGGGTCGAGCGGGCGGTCGATCCGGCCGCAGTAGGCGTGCACCTCGGCGCAGCGCTCGAGCCTCATCCGGCCGACCCGCCGGGTAAGCGGCTCGCTGCGCGCCGTGCCGCGAGGCGCAACGTGATCCGGCGCGGCGCGCGCCGCGGCCGCCGCCATCGAGGGCGCCGCCGCGGCGCCCAGCGCCATGCAGAGCCACGCGCACCGAGCGCCGGCGTACCGAGGGCTTGCGCCGCGCGCGCGATTCGTGCGGACAGGATTCGCGCTGCGGGCGAGTTTCATGCTGCGGCCGGGCTGGAAGGATGCTGCCATCGATTTTTAGCATAGCAACGCACGCGACCGCACAGCAACGCACGGCATGTGCGCAGCGCGCTGGGCGGCGTCGCTTCCGCGGCGAAAGACGTCGCCTGCAAGCCATGCCGCAAGGACCGGCGGTTGCTATGATCGGCACTGCACGCCCGCGAGATCCTCGCGGCCGGCTGAGGAGCACCATGAGCGCGCGCGAGGTCATGCTCGATCGATTACGCCGCCGCAAGCACGAGACCGCGCTCGAGCGCGAGTTCTACTGCGGTCAGGAAGAGTACCGCGTCGATCTCGAGATGATCTGGTACCGGGACTGGCTGTTCGTCGGGCATGACTGTGAGATGCCGGATGCCGGCGATTACCTCACCGTGCAGATCGGCGAGTATCCGGTGGTGGTGGTGCGCGACCGCAACGGCGAGCTGCATGCCTTTCACAACGCGTGCCGCCACCGCGGCTCGCGCATTTGCTCGGCGGAGCGCGGATCGGTGACGCGCCTGGTCTGTCCCTACCATCAATGGACCTACCATCTGGATGGCCGGCTGTTCGCGGCGCGCGACATGGGCCCGGGATTCGATCGCTCGCAGTACGCACTGCATCCGGTGCATTGCGCGAGCGCGGGCGGCTATATCTGGGTGTGCCTCGCCAAGGCCGCGCCGGATTTCGAGCCGATCCGCCGGCACATCGAGCCGTATTTTCTGCCGCACAGGCTGCATCAGACCAAGGTCGCCTTCGAGACGACCATCGTCGAGCGCGCGAACTGGAAGCTGGTCTGGGAGAATAACCGCGAGTGCTACCACTGCTCGGCCAACCACCCCGAGCTCATTCGGACTTTCCCCGAGACGCCGACCGTCACGGGCGTGGAGGGCGCCGAGAAGAATCCTCTGATCACGCAGAAGTGGGCCCACTGGGAATCGATCGGGCTGCCGAGCCGCTTCTACCTGTCGGAGAACGGCCAGTACCGCACTTCGCGCATGCCGCTGGTGGAGGGTGCCGTGAGCTTCACCATGGACGGCAGGGCCGCGGTGCGCCGGCCCCTGATCGACAGCATCGCCGAGCCCGACCTCGGCACGCTGCTGCTGTTTCACTATCCGAGCACCTGGAATCACGTGCTCGCCGACCACGCGATCTCCTTTCGGCTGCTGCCCGTGAGTCCCACCGAGACGCTGCTCACCACCAAGTGGCTGGTCCACAAGGATGCGGTGGAAGGCGTCGACTACGACCTCAAGCGCATGACCGAGGTCTGGCTCGCCACCAACGAGGCCGACCGGCGCGTCTGCCAGGAGAACCAGATCGGCGTGAGCTCGCCCGCCTATGATCCGGCGCCATATTCCCCGGTGCACGAGGGCGGCGTCATCCAGTTCGTGGACTGGTATTGCACCGAGCTTGAGGGCAGACTGGCGCAAGATGCAAAATAAGCGCCCGGCGCGCGCCGGACCATAAAGGCCTCGCAACTGCCAGCTCCCAGGAATTACTCCGCTTTCGGCTTGCTGCGCGGCGCTCTCGCGGGGCGCGAGTTCTGGCCGCCCGCGTGGCGCGATCCGCAGCCCAAGCCAAGCTACGATGTGCTGGTCATCGGCGGCGGCGGCCACGGCCTCGCGACGGCCTATTACCTCGCCAAGAATCACGGCGTGAGGCGCGTCGCCGTGCTCGAGCGCGGCTGGATCGGCGGGGGCAACACCGGGCGCAACACCACGATCGTGCGCTCGAACTACCTGTATCCGGAGAGCGCGCGGCTCTACGACTTCTCCCTGAAGCTCTATGAGGGCCTTTCGCGCGAGCTCAACTTCAACATCATGCTGAGTCAGCGCGGCTTGATCCTGCTCGCGCACAGCCGCCACGATCTCGATGCGATGGCACGCTGGGCGAATGCCATGCGCATGAACGGCATCCACGCCGAGCTGCTCGATGCGGCCCAGATCGCCGAGCTCGCCCCGGCGCTGGCGGTCTCGGCGCACGGCCGCTTGCCCGTGCTCGGCGGCTTCTGCCAGCGCCGGGCGGGAACCGCGCGCCACGATGCGGTGGCGTGGGGCTACGCGCGCGCGGCCGCCGCGCTCGGCGTCGACATCATCCAGAACTGCGAGGTGCAGGAAATCATCCGGGAAGGCGGGCACGCGGCGGCGGTGAGGACTTCGCGCGGAACGATCCGCGCCGAGCGCCTGGGTATCGCCGCGGCCGGCCACAGCTCGGTGCTCGCGAAGCTCGCCGGATTCCGCCTGCCGGTGACGAGCTACGCCCTGCAGGCGATGGTGAGCGAGCCCATCAAGCCGGTCCTCGATACGGTGATTCTCTCGCCCGGCACCGGCGCCTACGTGAGCCAGTCGGACAAGGGCGAGATCGTCATCGGCGCCATGCTCGATCTGTTTCCCTCCTACGCGCAGCGCGGCAGCTTCGCGGTCACGCAGTCCATCATCGCCGCAACGCTCGCGCTGTTTCCCTCGTTCAGCCGCCTGGCGCTGATGCGCCAGTGGGCGGGCATCGTGGACGTGGTGCACGACTCGAGCCCGATCATCGGCGCGACCCCCGTACCGGGACTCTATATCAATTGCGGCTGGGGTACGGGCGGCTTCAAGGCCATCCCCGTCGGCGGTTGGACCTTCGCGCACGTGCTCGCAACGGGCGCCAATCATCCACTCGCCGAGCCCTTCCAGCTCGATCGCTTCATCTCCGGGCGCCTGATCGACGAGGCGGCCGCTTCCGGCATCGCGCACTGACATGATGCAGATACCGTGCATTTTCTGCGGACCGCGCGATGAGAACGAATTCATCTGCGGCGGCACATCGCATATCGCCCGACCGCCGCTGGCGGCGGACGATCGGGCGTGGGGCGAATATCTGTTCTTCCGGGAGAACCCCAAGGGGCTGCACCTGGAGCGCTGGCGTCACGTACACGGCTGCGGCCGCTGGTTCAACGTCGCCCGCGACACCGTCACGCATCGGATCGTGCGCGTGTATGCGATGACCAGCGCGCCCGGGCCATGAGGCGCGCGATGAGCGTCGCGCCATGAGCTCCTACCGGCTGCCCGCGCCGAGCGGCACGCGCATCGATCGATCCGCGCGCATCGCGTTTCGCTTCAACGGAGAGCGCCTCGAGGGCTTCGCGGGCGACACGCTCGCGTCGGCGCTCCTGGCGAACGGCGTGCAGCTCATCGGTCGCAGCTTCAAGCTGCATCGGCCGCGCGGGATTTTCTCCTGCGGCATCGAGGAGCCGACGGGCCTGGTGGATCTCGGCAGCGGAGCGCATCGGGTCGCGAACGTGCGTGCGACGCTGGTCGAGCTCGCCGAGCGGCTCGAGGCGAGCAGCGTCAATTGCTGGCCGAGCGTGAGCTTCGATCTGGGGGCGTTGAATGGTGCCTTCTCGGCCTTTTTGCCCGCGGGCTTTTATTACAAGACCTTCAAGTGGCCGAACTGGCATTGGTTCGAGCCCGCGATCCGGCGCATGGCCGGTCTCGGGCGCGCCTCGCGCGGTCCCGATCCCGATCATTACGAGGAGCTGTCGGTCGAGGCCGACGTGGCCGTGGTCGGCGGCGGTGCCGCCGGACTCGCCGCCGCCGTTGCGGCCGCCCGGCGCGGAGCGAAGACGCTGCTCATGACGAGCGGAGCGCGGTTCGGCGGCGTGCTCGGGTGGCGCGACGATGCGCAGATTGAAGAGCTGATCGCGGCCGCGGCGCAGGCGGGCGTGCACCTGCTCGAGCGCACGCTCGGCTTCGGCATCTATGACCACAACCTGCTGTGCGCGCGCGAGCAGCTGCGCGGCGGCGCTTGGCCGCTGCGCGGCGGATACCTGCGCGAGCGGCTGTGGAAGATCCGCGCCCGCGGGGTCATCGCGGCCGCCGGCGCGTTCGAGCGGCCGGTGCTGTTCCCCGACAACGACCGCCCGGGCGTGATGCTCGCGGGCGCCGCCGAGAAGTATGCGCGAGCGTTCGGCGTCGCCTGCGGCCGGCGCGTGGTGATCGCGGCGAGCAGCGATTCGGCTCATCGCCTCGCCCAGGCGCTGCGCGCCAGCGGAGTCGAGGTGGTCGCGCTGGTCGATTCGCGCGCGCCGGCCGAGATCGACGCCGCGCACCAGCATGGCGCCGCGCACCAGCATGGCGCCGCGCACGAGCATGGCGCCTCGAATGTGCGCCGCTTCGAGCAGGCGAGCATCGTCGCGGTCGAGGGAGCGCGCGCGATCACGCGCTGCACGGTGTCGAGCGCCGGGGGCGCTGCACCCGTCGATCTGGAGTGCGACGCGATCCTGAGCGCGGGCGGATACGCACCGGCCGTGCACTTGCATTCGCAGGCAGGTGGGCGGCTTCGATGGCTCGAGGATTCGGCAATGTTCGTGCCGGACGGAACGGCGCCGGGGCTGGTGAGCGTCGGCGCCTGCGCGGGCGTGTTCGGACGCGAGAGCGCCGTTGCGCACGCCAGCGAGGTCGGGGAGGCGCTCGCCAGCGGCGCGGCGCCGCCGCCGCCGCCGGTCGGCGGGGGCGGCCGGTCGCGCCGCTCCACCACCGCGCGCGGCGAGTCCGGCGATCGCCCGGGACAGCCGGGCGCGGCCAAGCGGGGCGCGGCCAAGCGCTTCGTCGATCTGCAAAACGACGTGACCACCGACGATGTGGCGCTTGCCGCCCAGGAGAACTACCGGGCCGTGGAGCACCTCAAGCGCTACACCACGACCGGCATGGGCACCGATCAGGGCAAGACGAGCAACGTGAATGCGCTGATCGTGATGGGCGAGCTCACCGGCCGCGAGCCGCAGGCCGTCGGCACCACCAAGTTCCGGCCGCCGTTCGCGCCGGTGACCCTGGGGCTGCTCGCAGGCCGGCGCCGCGGGGATCTTTATCGTCCGCTGAAGCGCGTGCCGGATGAGGCATGGCATCGCGAGCGCGGCGCGCTGTTCGAGCAATTCGGCGCCTGGCATCGGCCGGCCGCCTATCCTCGGCCGGGAGAGGACCTCGGGCGCGCGGCGCTGCGCGAGGCTGCGACCGTGCGGCGCCACGCCGGGCTCCTCGATGGCTCGCCGCTCGGCAAGATCGAGGTGTACGGGCCGGATGCCGCGCAATTTCTCGACCTGATGTACGTGGGCACCATGTCCACGCTCGCGGTCGGGCAGGCGCGCTACGGCGTACTGCTCAACGAGAACGGCATCCTGGTCGATGATGGGATCGTCGCGCGCTTGGGCGCGGAGCACTTCTGGGTGAACACCACGAGCGCCGGCGTGGAGCGCACCGCCGCCTCGTTCGAGGAATGGCTGCAATGCGAGTACCCGCATCTCAAGGTGCTGGTGACGCAGGTCACCTCGCGCTGGGGGAACATCACCATCGCCGGACCGAAGGCCTGGACCTGGCTCTCCTTGGCGGGGTTCGGCGCGCAGTTCGCGCCCGGCGCCATGCGGCACATGACGATGCGCACCGCGGTGCTCGACGGGTTCCCGCTGCGCGTGCTGCGCGCGAGCTTCAGCGGCGAGCTCGGCTACGAGGTGAACCTGCCGGTGGAGCGGATGAGCGGCATGCTCGAGCGCCTCTGGGCGCTCGCGCCGGCGGTGCAAGGCACTCCCTACGGCATCGAGGCGCTCGAGATCCTGCGCACGGAAAAGTGCTTCATCCACATCGGCACGGATACCGACGGCACCACTCTCCCGGGCGACGTCGGCCTCGCCCGCGGGATCGAGCGCAAGCAGGCGAACTTCGTGGGCCGCCGCTCGCTGCTGCGGCCAGCCGCGCGCGATGCAAACCGCTTCCAGCTGGTCGCACTCGCGTCGGCGGACGGGCGCACGCGCCTGCCCGTCGGCGCGCAGATTGCGCCGCAACCGCCCCCCACCCTCACGCAAGGGCACGTGACCTCGAGCTATTTCAGTCCGGAGCTGGGCGCGCCCGTCGCGCTTGCCATGCTCGCGCGCGGCACCCAGCGGCTGGGGGAGCGCCTGCTCGTCCATCACCTGGGCTCGACTCTCGAGGCGCTGGTGGTGCAGGGTCCGTTCGTCGACCCCACCGGTGAGCGGCTGCGTGGCTAGCGAGATCTCGATTCCGTCCGGCATCGAGGCGCCCGGTGTGTCGGTGAGAGCGAGGCGCGATCTGAGGGTGGCCGCGCTGCGCTATTTCGATGCGGGAGCGGTGCTCCCTGCGGCCCTCGGCGATTCCCTCGGCGGCGCCCTGCCGCCATCCCTGCAAGCGGCGCGCCGCCGGGCCGGCGGTCGCGAGCTCATCCTGGCATGGCGCAGCCCGACCGAGTCCCTCGTGCTCACCCCGGATGCCGCGGTGCTCGAGTCGCTGGCGCATGAGGCCTCCCGCTCCCCCGCCTGGGGCTGTCTGGTGGATCAGACCGGCGGGATCGAGGCCTGGGAAGCCGCAGGCCCGCGCACCGCAGACCTCATCGCGCGCGTCGGCTCGGCGGCATCGATGCCCGCGCCGGGCGAGGCGCGCGTCAGCCGCATGGCCGACGTGACGGTGCTCGCGCTGCGCGCCGAGGAGGGCGCCGTGCTGCTGCTGGTCGAGCGTGTGTACAGCGAGCATCTGCTCGGCTGGATCACGGCGACCGTGAGTGACTTCTGACCCGCGGATTCGAGGCGTAACATGGAGGGGGGAGAACTACAAGGAATAACCCATGCAGCTCATCGATCGCGCCAGGAACATCCTGCTCACACCCAAGACCGAGTGGCCCCTCATCGAGGCCGAGCCGACCAGCATCGCGCAGCTCTTCAAAGGCTACGTGATGCCCTTCGCCGCGCTGTACGCCGTCATGGCATTCTTCCGGATGTCCATCATCGGATACGCATTCTGGCGCATCCCGCTGCTCAGCCGGGTGGTCTACGCGCTGGTCGACTTCGGCCTGGCGCTTCTCGGCGTGTACCTGCTCGGCCTGATCGTCGATGGACTCGCGCCGAGCTTCGCCGGTCAGCGCAACCAGCGTCAGGCGATGAAGACCGTGGGTTACGCCTTCACGTCCTCGGCCGTGGCCTCGGTGTTCGGTCTCCTGCCGAGAGTCGGCCCGCTGCTGCAGTTGCTGGCGGGCCTGTACGGCATCTATCTGCTGTATCTCGGCCTGCCGTCCATGATGCGCAATCCCCAGGAGAAGTCCGCGGGCTACACCGCCGTCGTGGTGGTGTGCACCATCCTGGTGTTCATCGTGCTCGGCCTGCTCGCGTCCGTGACCGGCGGGATCACCGGGCACGGGCCGCTCGCAAGGCTCCAAGGGTTTCAGAACTTGTAGCCGAATCTGACCCCCACCGTGCGCGGCCGGTTCACCGTCTTCGCATCGACGAACTGGTTTGCGTTCTCGTACAGATCCGCGCGCGTATCGGTCAAGTTCTGGCCGTAGAGCTGCGCGTTCCATTTGTCCCTGGCGATGCCTGCCGAGGCATCGAAAGTCCAGAATCCCGGCTCGTAGTAGCGGTAGCCCGGCTCGTCCGGCGCCGGAATGCTGCTGGTCGAGGAGTACGAATGCGCCTGTTTGGTCACCCCCGCCTGCAGGAAGGAGTTGTACTCGTTGAACGAGAACTCGTAGCGCGCGCGCAGGTTTCCCTCGAAGGGCGGTGACTGCGCGAGCGGACTGCCCGGTGCGCCGAACGGGTTGACGATCGAGGTGATGGGCTGGCCATTGGTGCCGTAGAGCGGCGGCGCGCTCACCAGCGAGCTCCAGTTGAGCGCCATGCCGCCCGTCACGGTCAGGCCATGGGTCACGCGGACGACCACCTGCTGCTCCGTGCCGCGCACGCGATAGTTGGGTCCGTTGGTCACGAAGCTCAAGTTGCCGAAGCAGCAGGGCTCGAACAGCTCGATCTGGGTGTTCTTCCAATCCTCCTGGTAGATCGCGGCATTCCATTCCAGGCGATGATCGAACCACTGGGTCTTCCAGCCGAACTCATTGTTGGTCAAGGTGTCCGGCTGATACAGCTCGGGCTCGGCATAGGTGTAGTTGGCGCCCGGCGGCGTGCGGGTCGTGGTACCGCGATTGAAGCCGCCCGGCCGAAAGCCCTGCGACCAGGTGTAGTACACCAGGACGTCCGGCATCACGTGCCAGCTGAGGTTCACGCGGCTGCGGAAGCCCGAGTAGACGCGGTTGAGATTCTCGCGCGTCTCGTTGTTGGAGAAATCGTCGCCGGCGGGCTCGGTGCCGTAGGGCGGCGGCTGATTTCCGGTGCACGGCGGCGGCCCGTCCTCGAAGCAGCCGAAGCTGCTCGCCGAGAAGCCCACCTCGGTGGCATTGATGCGGTAGTAGCGAGTGCCCGCGGTGACGGTGAGCACCTTGGGGATGATGTCGAAGTCGGCGGAGCCGAACAGCGCCTGCTGCCGGTAGGTGCGGATGATGTCGTCGAAGTAGGACTCGTTGTCGGGACGAATGTTCGGGTTGTTGACCTGGGCTCCCACGCCCGGGCCGACGTCGGTGAGACAGTCGACGTTGCTGGTGGCGGTGCAGGGCGGTACCGACTTGTAGAACCAGTCGATGTTCTCGTGGATGACGTACTCCTCCCAGAACGCGCCGAAGATGCCGCGCAGGCGCCACTCGTCCGGCGTGCTCACGCGCAGCTCCTGGCTGTCGTGGTCGTTGGTCTCCTTGTCCTGCCAGTAGCCGTTCGGCGAGTAGCACTTGCCCACCGTGGCGGGAGTCGTGGTCGTGGCCGCGGCGCCCGGGATGCATTGATAGTAGTCGGCGTACACGCCGCGGGCGTAGGCGGTGTAGTCGTTCTGCTGCTGGATGTGCCTCACCAGGTAGCCCCCGGTGTATACCACCTTGAGGACGCCGATCTTGCCGTTGATGGTGAGCGCGGTATTCTCGAACCGGTCGTTGTCGTAGGCCGGCTCGTAGGTCTGGACCGACAGGTCCGGCAGCGGCTGGACGATCGATCCCGACGCCTGCGGCATTTCGTAGAACACGCCCTGCGAGCGCATGTTCTGGTACGACTGGGTGAGCAGCGCATTCCAGTCCTCGTTGATCTTGAGGAGACCGGAGAGCCTGAATCCGGTGTAGGTCACCGGATTGAAGTTATTCTGGGCCAGGTTGAAGTTGTTCACCGACTGGCTGCCGGGAGGCACCTTGCAATTGCCGTAGAACACGCCGGTGCTGATGCTGTTCGGCGTGCAACCGACCGGATAATTGGCGTAATGAATGCCGATGTCCGTGTCCTGGCGCGAGAAGGTGCCGGGCACGTTGTCGATGTATCCGCCCTGCGAGTCGCTGTAGATGACGCCGCGCACCGCCAGGGTGTCGGCGATTACGGGCAGATTGAGCACGGCGGTGACGCGGGCGCTGGGATCGCCGTGGGCGGTGACCTCGTAGGCCGAGTCGACGTTGCCCTCGGTAACGTCGATCTTGGGCTTGTTGGTGATGTAGCGCAGCACGCCGGCCTCGGCACCCGAGCCGAACAGGGTTCCCTGCGGACCTTCCAGCACCTCGATGCGCTCGAGGTCCGCCGCGTACACGTCGAGATTGCGGCCGGGCAGGGCCCCCGACTGGTCGTCGAGATAGATCGCGACGTTCGGAAAGCTGCCGATGCCGCCCGAACCCTGCACGCCGGGGAGCGTGGTCGAGAGGCCGCGCATGTAAACGGCGCCCTGGCCCGGTCCGGTGCTCGCCGATGTGACGTTCGGCAGGTACTTGACGAAGTCCTCGAAGGTTTCCACGTTGAGCTGCGTGAGCGTCTCGGAAGTCAGCGCCTGAATCGAGATCGGCACGTCCTGCATGTTCTCGACGCGGCGCTGCGCGGTTACCGTGATCTCCTGAATCATGTCGGCGCCGGAATCGGCCGTGGAGCCGACCGCTGCGCCGGCGTCCGCGGCATGCGCGAGGCCGGCACCCGACCCGCTCAGGATTGCGGCGATCGCGCACGATAGCCTTCGACTACCATTCATACTTCATCCCCTTCGGCAATTCTTTTTGAGACGTGGCCAGCTTCAATCTGGACCCGCCGGGCGTGAACCGTCCGCGGTGGTCCTCAACCTACGGATCATTCCCGGCGAACGCCTGCTGAAATGCGTCATCGTCGTGTCGAAAAGCGTCAAAGTCACGCCGAATCCTTCGCCTCGGGCCGCCGGGTCGACCGGCCTTGACGTTCGGCCCGTTCACATCGGCCGGCCGGCTCACATCGTTCGTGCCTGCGCGGGCGGCGCGGCAGCGGATGACCCGCCGAGGGCCGACTGCAACGGCCCCAGCCAGGGCTCGAACTTGCGCCACTGATCCACGCCGTCCTTGAAGATCGGCTGGCGCACCTGCTCGGAGCTGGCGGTGCGCACGCTGCGCTCGGTCTTGTAGAATTCCACACACGCCTGCTCGAAGGGAAGCCCGCAGAACTCCAGGATGCGGCGCACGTTGCCCTCCAGGTCCTCGACCACGTTCTCGTACTGCACGCGCAAGACCTTCCCCGGCAGCGCCGCATCCCAGTGGCCCATGAGCTGCACGTAGCTGCGATAGTAGCGCGCAATGTCCTCGATGCTGTAGGTGAATTCCTGGCCGGAGGCGAACAGCTGCTTGAAATTGCTGAAGCAGCAGGCCATCGGCTCGCGGCGCGCATCGATGATGCGAGCGTTCGGCAGGATCAAATGAATGAGTCCGATGTGCCGGAAATTGTTCGGCATCTTGTCGATGAAGCGCGGCTTGCCGGAGCGGTAGATGCGCGTGTCGGCGATGTATTTCTCGCCGAGCTCGCGCAAATCCTTGGCGCTCAGGCGCTCGAGGATCGCGGGATAGCGCGGCTCGCTGGTGTCCGGATCGCGCCCCTGCAGCTCGCCGACGAAGCGCAGGATGTTCGGCAGCTCCATCGTGCCCTCGACATCGGAATGCGACGCCAGGATCTGCTCGAGGAGCGTCGAGCCCGCTCTCGGCAGCCCGACGATGAAGATGGGGTCGCCGGCGGCGCAGCCGAA
Organism: Steroidobacteraceae bacterium; assembly: GCA_035504115.1. Classification (GTDB taxonomy): domain Bacteria; phylum Pseudomonadota; class Gammaproteobacteria; order Steroidobacterales; family Steroidobacteraceae; genus Bog-1198. The sequence continues at coordinate 137,699 of DATJSL010000025.1, forward strand.
TCCACGCCGCGCAGCGAAGAACTCCTGCGTGCAGACCGCGGCTTGCAGCCGCGCGTTGCGCTCCATGGGCTCGATCTTGAAGCGCAGCTCCGCCTTCTTCAGCGCATTGCCGCGCTCGTAGTAGCGGAACGACTCGGCATACTCGCCCGCATCCTCGAGCGCCTTGCCGAGGGCGAAGCAGAGATGATAGCGGTCCTCCGTCCTGAGGTCAGGTGCGCGCTCCTGCGCGCGCATGTGCTCGATGTCCTCGGCGGGAAAGCGGTAGGTCTTGAGGTTCGCGAGGCTCCAGTAGGCATCTCCGTAGCTCGGCCTGGTGGCGAAGGCCGCGCGATAGGAGGCCACCGCCTCCTGTTGCCTGCCGAGGGTCTTGAGCGCGTGCGCGATGGACAGGTGCAGATCGGCGGCTGCGGGAGTCTCTCGCAAGACCTCGCGGTAGCATTCGACGGCCTGCTCGTGCTTGCCGACCCCGGCGCAGCAGGTGGCGTGCGTGATCCGATAGGCCCGGTTGTTCGGGTCGACTCCGAGCAACCGCTCGATCTGCTCGAGAGCTTGCACGTGCTTGTGGCGCGCGAGCAGCGTGAGCACGTAATCGTAGCGCATGGCGTCGTAGCCCGGTGCCAGCAGGAGCGCTTGTTCGAGCAGAAGCTCCGCATCGTCGTAGACCTCGAGCTTCATGCCGATCTTGGCGAGCAGGCGCATCGCCTCGACATGGTTGCCATGCTCGAGCAGGTAGTCGCGGATGATGCGCTCGGCGGCGAAGATCTCTCCGTCGGAGAACATGCTGGTGGCGGTGACGACTTCCGCGGGCAGGCTGGCAAGCTTGGCCACGTGCTCGGCGGCCCGTGCGGCATCGGCCTCTCGCCCGGTCATCCGGAGCAGAATGCGCAGCGCATTCCAGCTCGCCGGAAGGGCGGGGTTGAGACTCACCGCCCGCAGGAACGCCTCGATGGCCGGTTCGGCCTGCTTGAGCGCCACGTGGCAGTGTCCTCGCTCCTGGAACAAACGGCTGTAGTCCGGGTGAAGGCGCTCGAGGCGCTCGAGCGTGGCAAGCGCATCTGCGATCCGCTGCAAGTAGCGCTGACTGACCGCCACGACGTACCAGACGTCGCGATTCTCGGGCACTTCGCCGAGCAGCGCCTGAGCGGCCGCCAACGCGGCGCCGAACTCGCTTCTTTCCAGGAGCGCGCGCAGCCGCG